>JAJDCA010000018.1 GCA_029261055.1 Candidatus Omnitrophota bacterium
ACTAATTTCATCTAACACATTCCAATTAATCCCTGCCTTGGAAAGATCTCCAATATTTGTCCAATTAACGCCCGCATCGCTCAACACATTGATATCATCCCAATTCACGCCCGCTTTAGAAAGATCTCCAATATTTGTCCAATTAATCCCTGAATCACTTAACACGTCGATATCATCCCAATTCACGCCGGATTTTGACATCACATTGATGTCCGTCCAATTAATCCCGGCGTCACTTAACTCATTGACATCAGACCAATTTACGCCCGCATTTGATAACACGCCAATATCCGTCCAATTTATGCCTGCATCGCTTAAGACATTAATATCATTCCAATTTACTCCGGATTTCGAAAGATCTCCAATATTTGCCCAATTAACGCCAGCATCGCTGAGAACATTAATGTCATCCCAATTTACACCTGCCTTAGATAATACTCCAATGTCGGTCCAGTTAACACCTGCATCACTCATCACATCGATATCATCCCAATTTACACCTACTTGCGATAATACTCCAATATCTGTCCAGTTAATGCCTGCATCACTAAGAACATCTATGTCATCCCAATTCACGCTGGCCTGTGATAACACACCAATATCCGCCCAATTGATTCCGGCATCACTTAAAGCATTGATATCATCCCAATTTACGCCTGCCTTTGATAACACACCGATGTCCGTCCAGTTAATGCCTGCATCACTTAGCACGTCTATGTCATCCCAATTCACGCCGGCTTTTGACAATACATTAATATCGCTCCAATTGATTCCCGCATCGCTAAGAACATCTATATCGGCCCAATTAACCCCAGCCTTAGTAAGTACATTGATATCTGTCCAATTGATTCCGGCATCACTCAAAATATCTATATCGTTCCAATTAACTCCAGCCTTAGACATCACGCCAATATCTGTCCAGTTAATGCCCGCATCACTAAACGCATTAATATCTGTCCAATTAATACCAGCATCACTAAGCGCATTGATGTCATCCCAATTCACGCCCGCCTTTGATAGAACATTAACATCTGTCCAATTAATGCCTGCGTCACTAAGAACATCTATGTCATCCCAATTCACACCGGCCTTCGAAAGCACGCCAATGTCCGTCCAGTTAATGCCCGCATCACTTAACACATCGATATCTGTCCAATTGATTCCCGCCTTAGACAAAGCATTAATATCCGTCCAGTTAATGCCCGCATCACTTAACACATCGATATCTGTCCAATTGATTCCCGCCTTAGACAAAACATTGATATCTGTCCAATTGATTCCGGCGTCACTTAAAGCATTAATATCATCCCAATTTACGCTGGCTTTTGATAATGCACCAATATCGGTCCAGTTGATTCCGGCATCACTAAGTACATCTATATCGGACCAGTTAATTCCTGCCTTACTAAAAACATTGATATCCGTCCAATTAATGCCTGCATCACTTAGAACGTCGATATCTGTCCAATTGATTCCAGCTTTAGTGAGAACATTGATATCTGTCCAATTAATCCCGGCATCACTTAATACATCTATATCTGTCCAATTAATTCCTGCCTTAGTGAGAACACTGATATCTGTCCAATTAATCCCCGTATCACTTAAGGCATTGATATCATCCCAATTCACGCCAGCCTTTGATAACACACCGATGTCCGTCCAGTTAATGCCTGCATCACTCAGAACATCTATGTCATCCCAATTCACGCCGGCTTTTGACAATACATTAATGTCGGTCCAGTTGATTCCTGCGTCACTAAGAACGTCTATATCGTCCCAATTAACACCTGCCTTAGACAATACTCCAATATCTGTCCAGTTAATGCCCGCATCACTTAATGTATCAATATCTGTCCAATTAATTCCAGATTTACTTAAAACATTAATATCCGTCCAATTCACACCCGCTTTTGTTAACGCTCCAATATCAGTCCAATTCACACTGGCGTCGCTCATAACATCAATATCTGTCCAATTAATTCCGGCCTTAGTAAGCACATTAATGTCTGTCCAATTAATCCCCGCATCACTTAACACATCGATATCATCCCAATTCACGCCGGCTTTAGAAAAAACACCAATATCCGTCCAGTTAATTCCGGCGTCACTTAACACATCGATATCATCCCAGTTCACGCCAGCCTTTGAAAAAACACCAATATCCGTCCAGTTAATTCCGGCATCACTTAAAGCGTTAATATCATTCCAATTAACCCCCGCCTTAGACATGACATTGATATTGGTCCAGTTGATACCCGCATCACTAAGAACATCAATATCATCCCAATTCACGCCGGCCTTAGTTAACACGCCAATATCTGTCCAGTTAATTCCAGAGTCACTTAAAACGTCGATGTCTGCCCAATTGATCCCAGCCTTAGTAAGAACATTAATATCCGTCCAGTTAATTCCGGCATCACTTAATACATCAATATCTGTCCAATTTATTCCCGCCTTAGAAAAGACATTAATATCTGTCCAATTTATACCTGCATCGCTCAAAACATTAATGTCTGTCCAGTTAATGCCTGCCTTACTTAAAACATTAACATCTGTCCAATTAATGCCTGCCTTACTTAAAACATTAATATCTGTCCAATTAATGCCTGCATCACTTAACACATCGATATCATCCCAATTCACGCCGGCTTTCGATAATACACCAATATCCGTCCAATTGACTCCCGAGTCGCTCATAACATCAATATCTGTCCAATTAATGCCGGCCTTTGTTAACACTCCAATATCCGTCCAATTGACTCCCGTATCGCTCATAACATCGATATCCGTCCAATTAATTCCGGATTTACTTAAAACATTAATATCTGTCCAATTTACACCCGCATCACTCAAGGCATTAATATCATCCCAATTTACGCCGGCTTTTGACAATACACCAATATCCGTCCAGTTAATTCCTGCATCACCAAGAATATCAATGTCGTCCCAATTGATACCAGCTTTCGTTAACACATTTAAGTCTGTCCAATTTACGCCAGCTTCACTTAATACTGTGATGTCACTCCAATTAACCCCAGCCTTGGTTAAAACTCCGATGTCTGTCCAGTTAATTCCTGCATCGCCAAGAATGTCAATGTCATCCCAATTCACGCCGGCTTTTGATAATACACCAATATCCGTCCAATTGACTCCCGCATCACTCAGAACATTGATATCCTCCCAATTAATCCCAGATTTTGTTAATACATTAATATCGGTCCAATTCACACCGGCATCGCTTAAAACATCTATATCTGTCCAATTAATTCCGGCTTTACTTAAAACGTTAATATCCGTCCAATTCACACCCGCGTCACTCAAAGCATCAATGTCATCCCAATTTACACCGGCCTTTGACAATACACCAATATCCGTCCAGTTAATGCCGGCATCACCAAGAACATCAATGTCATCCCAATTTACGCCGGCTTTCGACAATACACCAATGTCTGTCCAATTAACGCCCGCATCACTTAACACATCAATATCTGTCCAATTAATGCCAGCCGTACTTAAAACATTAATATCTGTCCAATTGATTCCAGCATCACTGAGGACATGAATATCATCCCAATTGATTCCAGCTTTTGAAAATACACCAATGTCTGTCCAGTTAATCCCTGCATCACCAAGAATATCTATATCATCCCAATTGACACCTGCTTTCGACATCACATTAATATCTGTCCAGTTAATGCCCGCATCACTAAGCACATTAATGTCATCCCAATTAACTCCAGCCTTGCTAAGCACTCCAATGTCCGTCCAATTAACGCCGGCATCACTTAAAATGTCAATATCTGTCCAATTAATTCCTGCCTTTGTCAGTACGTTGATATCCGTCCAATTCACGCCAGCATCACTGAGAGCATCAATGTCATCCCAATTTACCCCTGCTTTACTAAGTACATCAATATCCGTCCAATTAATCCCGGCATCACTTAAAATATCAATATCTGTCCAATTAATTCCTGCCTTAGTCAGTACGTTGATATCCGTCCAATTAATGCCGGCATCACCCATCACATCAATATCATCCCAATTTATACCTGCCTTGGATATAACGCCAATATCTGTCCAATTCACACCTGCTTTAGATAAAACATTAATGTCTGTCCAATTTACACCTGCATCACTCAAGGCATTAATGTCTGTCCAATTAATTCCAGCTTTCGTTAATACATTAATGTCCGTCCAATTGATTCCGGCATCACTTAGTACATCGATATCATCCCAATTAACTCCAGCCTTAGTTAAGATATTAATATCGGTCCAATTGATTCCGGCATCACTCATCACATCAATATCGGCCCAATTAATACCCGCCTTAGTTAATACATTTATATCGGTCCAATTGATTCCGGCATCACCTAGGACATCTATATCATCCCAATTTACCCCTGCTTTTGAAAGTACGCCGATGTCTGTCCAGTTGACCCCTGCGTCACTTAAAACATTAATGTCCGTCCAATTAATGCCTGTCTTAGTTAAAACTTGAATATCTGTCCAGTTCACGCCTGCGTCGCTTAAAACATCAATATCCGTCCAGTTAATTCCAGCATCACTTAATACATCTATATCTGTCCAATTAATTCCTGCCTTTGTCAAAATATTAATGTCTGTCCAGTTGATTCCGGCATCGCTTAAAACATTAATATCTGTCCAATTGATCCCAGCTTTGCTCAAAACATTGATATCTGTCCAATTTACACCGGCGTCGCTTAAGACATCTATGTCTGTCCAATTAATTCCTGCTTTACTCAAAATGTTGATATCCGTCCAATTCACACCGGCATCGCTTAATACATCGATATCGGTCCAGTTAATTCCGGCTTTAGTCAAAACGTTGAGATCAGTCCAGTTCACACCCGCCTTTGTTAAAACGTTTATGTCTGTCCAGTTGATTCCAGCACCACCTAAAACATTAATGTCGGTCCAATTAATTCCTGCCTTACTCAAAACATTGAGATCGGTCCAATTCACACCAGCGTCGCTTAAGACATCTATGTCTGTCCAATTAATTCCGGCTTTGCTCAAAACATTGAGGTCTGTCCAATTCACACCGGCATCACTCATCACATCAATGTCCGTCCAGTTAACACCAGTTTTAGTCAAGACATTAAGATCAGTCCAATTCACACCGGCCCTAGTCAAAACGTTAAGATCTGTCCAATTTACACCGGCCTTGGTCAAAACATTAAAATCAGTCCAATTCACACCTGCTTTGGTCAAAACGTTAAGATCTGTCCAATTCACACCTGTATCACTTAATACATCAATATCTGTCCAATTAATTCCTGCCTTCGTCAAAATATTAAAATCTGTCCAATTAATTCCAGCATCGCTTAATACATCAATATCATCCCAATTGATACCTGCTTTGGATAATTCGTTAAGATCAGTCCAATTCACACCCGCATCACTTAATACATCAATATCCGTCCAATTAACGCCTGCGATTGTTAAAACATTAATATCCGTCCAATTGACACCTGAATCAGATAAAACATTAATATCCGTCCAATTAACGCCTGCCTTCGTCAAAACGTTAATGTCTGCCCAGTTAACCCCTGCCTTGGTAAGAATATTAATATCTGCCCAGTTAATCCCCGCATCACTCAACACATCAATATCCGCCCAATTAATCCCGCCCTTAGAAAGGACTTGAATGTCTGTCCAATTAATCCCGGCATCACTCATCACATTAATGTCTGTCCAATTAATTCCTATAGTGGAAAGAGATTGAATGTCTGTCCAGTTAACACCTGCATCACTCAAGGCATTAATGTCTGTCCAATTAATTCCGGCTGTAGATAAATCACCAATATTACTCCAATTTACACCAGCCTTCGACAATACATTAATATCGATCCAATTAACTCCGGCGGTACTGAGCGTATTAATATCCGCCCAGTTAATTCCAGCATCACTTAATACATCTATATCTGTCCAATTAATTCCGGTAGTAGTCATGGCATTCAAATCACTCCAGTTGACACCGGCAGAACTTAATACATTAATATCCGCCCAATTGACGCCTGCTTTCGTAAGAACATTAATATCCGCCCAATTGACGCCTGCATCACTCATTACATCAATATCCTCCCAATTCACACCTGCTTCCGATAAAACTCCAATATCCGTCCAATTGATACCGGCATCACTCATTACATCGATATCCGCCCAATTCACACCTGCTTCCGATAAAATCCCAATATCCGTCCAATTGATACCGGCATCACTCATCACATCAATATCCGACCAGTTAATACCGACATCGGAAAGAACTTGGATATCTGTCCAATTGACCCCAGCTTTCGATAACACATTGATGTCTGTCCAATTAATCCCTGCCTTACTAAGTACATTAATATCTGTCCAGTTAATACCTGCGTCACTTAATGCGTTGATGTCCGTCCAATTAATCCCCGCACTAGATAAAACATTAATATCCGCCCAATTGATCCCTTGATCCCCCATAGCATTAATGTCAGCCCAGTTAATCCCAGATTTCGATAACACATTGATGTCTGTCCAATTAATTCCTGCGTCACTCAACACATCAATATCGTCCCAGTTAATTCCGGCTTTCGTTAAAATATTCATATCCGTCCAATTGATACCGGCCTCACTCAACACATCAATATCCGCCCAATTAATGCCCGAATCTGTTTGAACCTGTAAATCAGACCAGTTTACACCGGCCTTAGTCATCACCTCTAAATCATCCCAATTTAATCCAGCATTACTCATCACAGTAAGATCATCCCAATTCACTTCCGCATTAGTCAATTCTGCCAAACTACTCCAATTAACATGCCGTGACCAGGTAATCTTAGACCCACTCATTTGGGCAATATCATCCCAATTTACTCCAGCTACACTCATAAATTTAATATCAGACCAGTTTACGCCCGCCTTGGTTAATTCATCTAACCCGAGCCAATTCACCCCTTGACTAGACAACACACCAATATCCGTCCAATTAATACCAGCCTTACTTAATGTATCAATATTTTCCCAATTGATGCCCGAATCACTAAGAATGTCAATATCTGCCCAATTAATACCGGCATCGGACATAATATCAATATCTGTCCAATTAATACCAGCATCCGTTAAGGCCTTAATATCCGCCCAGTTGACGTTGCCCCCACTAAGGTTCATCAATCCTGTCCAATTGACTGTGCTACTTAAATTTCCTTTTAATGCCGTCACATCTGTACGCAAAACAGAAATATCCGACCAGTTGATCGTATCGGTTTTGGACTGTATGACGCTAATATCAGACCAGTTGATCGTCTCTGTTTTATTGCGAATATCCTCAATCCTTGCCCAATTAATATCTTCTAAATTCGGCTTGAGGACAGGCAGCGGATGAAAGGCTGTATATTGTCCCGCAGGAGAAGATGTACTAATGAAAACTTCCGCAAAATAAGAATCGTCAAAATCACTTGGGGTCCAAGAACTATTTGATTTAAACCAATCCTGCGTTGCACTAAGAATCATTTCTGAAGTAGAAAATGAGGCTTCTGAAGTTGATGTATCTGTGTGATAAATCGTAATACTCGACTGATCCCCTGTCTGTAAATCCACCCGTGTCTCACTTGAGACTAACCATGTAAAAAGGGTATAACCATCAGCCACATCATCCCATACAGCCAAAATCTCCGGACCTGTACCGGGCAAGACATCAAAAGCTTCCGAAATAGCCGATGACAAACCTGCTGCTGTGGCAATCAACGTATAATCGTCTGCTGCTTGGTTGATTGCCAAGTCTGTATACGTTGCAATACCTCCTGATACAGTGATTGTCGTTGCTCCGGATAATACCCCATCCCCGGGATTTTCAAAAATTTCCACAGTAACCTGAGTTGAATTATCACTTGTCACTAAGTTGTTATTTGCATCCCTTATTTCAACAACCGGTTGACGCTTAAATTGTTCCACGTGAGGCGTGGCTGAAGGAATCACGGTAAAGGCGAGCTGTGTGGCGGCACCGTGGGCGAGAGAAGCAGATGTTACCGAAGTAGCGATAGTGGTATTTTCCTGAGCACCCCCGGCGAAAATATTTCCACCAAGAGAGGCCTCTTCATCACCACCAAAACTACCACCGGTATACTGTGCAAAAACGGTTGTTGAAATTTGTCCCAATAAGAGACCAAGCAGAAATATTTTTCCAAAATTCAACAGAGTTCTCGATGAAATAAAACGCAATATCTGCTTGGCTCCTAAAAACAAAAATAGGGCTAAAATAGCCACACTTCTTTGGAAGAAATTATAAATCCTAAATTTTTTATTTTGACTCATGCGAGGATAATTGTGTGAATATGTTTAAAAATCAGGGTGAAGTTCGAACCAAACGACCACCCTGATAAATACCTAAAGTTGCGTCATACCTTTGACTATAACCTTCACTATCCGAATCTTTAGCTGCATATGTCCGTGTTGATATTTGAAAATGCCGGATATTTGATGATTGAAAATCACCACCACGATACCCTGAACCAATAGTGCCTGTTACACCACGAGCTGAATCTACCGTGTTTATTCCAGGCCAATCAATGTTTGTGGCATGGCCTTCATAACCGGAAAGCGTTGTCAGCTCACCGTCACCGTGTGTACCTAAAAACTGACGGCCGCCTTGCCTGCCGATTGTTACAACCATTTCATGAAGGTTTCCCGATAATTCCATACTGCCATAATAACTTGCGCCGCTTGTAGAGCGATTTGTTGAACTTTCCGCAAAAATACCGACACGTAGAGGACCTGCTTGACCTTGAGCATTACCTCCAACTCGACCATCGCCAGAGGACCATCCCAAACTATTCCGATTAAGATTTGAAGCTCCGTCAAAAACTTGTTCTGAGCCACCTTCGTCACTATCCGGATAAATTTCCCCGGCTAAGGCATCATTATAACTAGCCTTACCCCAAGCATATTCATCAGCAACAGGAAAAACATCTATCCCTCTAACTGATTTTTCAAATTCTAATTCTGTCATGGGTCTTAATCCTGCCCAATCCGCATAGGCTAAAAGATCTAACCAAGAAATAAAACTAACAGGACGATCTGATCTCAATGTTGTAGCCTTTGAACTCATGTTAGAAGAATCCCATGAAACAGTATTTCGTTTAACAATTCCGTCCGAATTCTTTCCACCTTCAGTACTGCTGGTAATATCTCTATTCGCCTTAGCGGCCGGTGATAATGTATTAAAAAAACTAACCCACTGATCTTCAGTTAACTCATATTTCATTTGATAAAAAGATTGGTAGCCTTTAGGAAAAGACGTAGGAATAAGAAAAACCGTCCCGCTTGCATCCTCACCCGTAGCTCCGGAATTTTGGTAATAAAAACCATCTCCAGCGCTGTTTGTTGTCGTAATACTAGTCTCGCTGCTGATATACCAAGGATCATTATCAGCGCTCCCTTGTTGAAATTTATATTCTGAAGAACTATTATCATCGCCGGCATAAAATGCACCTTGTGGCACATGAACCATCTCAATACCGAAAATTTTATTGACTGTGTTTGCAGCCATGGCTGCCGCATCTGAAAGGCCGTCTTGGGCATAGTCCCATATAAAACGCACGCTTTGGGTTGCCACATTTCCTAAACTCAAATCTGTACGTTGAAGAAAAAAACCTTTTTCGTCGGAAGGAACGATAATTTCAAAATTTGTCGGGACATTAAATCCCGGTGGCGTAACTCCGTTAGCACTCATACTGGCATGTGACCAAGTGACACCGGCATCAGTGGAATATTTTAAAAAAATCCAAATCGCATCATAATTCGTCGTATTTCGCCAACTATTATCCCAGTTAACATCACATGTAAATGTAATATTATTGGAAGCCGTATTCATCTCATAGACACTAAAATTGCTAATGGAAAGATTGTTCGCTACGGCATCTTTCGTACCAAGAAATGCAATAATTCCAAAAGTAAAAATCAAGAAGAATTTAATATTTTTTTTCATAAAATTCACCTTCATCAATTCCCGTCGTATATCCTTACGCCACGCCCTCCCGCATTAGAAAATGCGGCTGTGGCAGTATTAGCTGCATCAAAACGATCAGATATCCGGAGTCTTGCCCCAGAAAGCTCATCATCCCAAGCACCCCCTCGAAATCCAGATCCATCTGCCCCTGTAATTCCTCGATTAACATTGGCATCCATACCTGGCCAATTTGATACATTCGCATTACCTTCGTAAGAAGTTTCCGTCGACAAAATACCATCGCCATGCGTACCGGAAAAATTACGTCCTGAAGCATTTCCAATTGTTACAACACGTTCGCGGACATTCCCGGCAAGATCCATCACACCATAATAACCGCCGCCAGCCGCAATACGACTAGATGCCCCTGTTGCAAAAATGCCACCACGCAAAGGCCCTTGCGCATGATCAGCTCCTGCCGAGACATCTCCGCCGGTAAGAATTATGTTATTGTAATGAACATTAGCTCCGGCGTTGGCAACTGTTTCCGTCCCATCTTCATCACCTGCGGAAAGAGCTGTTGCCGCTGTAATGTCTGTCGACCCCCAAGTAAATTCACTGGCTACAGGAAGGATAGGCCCACGTGACATTTTTTCATATTCCAGCTCTGTCATAGGTCGTAATGCGGACCAATCTAAAAAGGCAGCTAAATCCATCCAAGAAACATAATTTAAAGCTCTAGCCGGACGCTGTGTCGAACAAACCAAAGGCGAACCTGAACAACTAATGGTGTTACGAAATTTGACTAAATCAGAATTTTTGTGGAAACTATCTGTTAGGTCACGATTGGCACGGGAAGCGGCGGAGGGAAGACTATTTAAAAATTCGACCCATTGACCTTCAGTTATTTCATATTTCATCGCATAAAAAGCTTGATATCCTTTTGGAAAAGATGCAGAAATCGTAAATGAGGCGCCAGTTGCATCTTCACCAGCATGACCAGATGATACATATCGATACCCATTAGAAGCAGGATTGGTCACACTAATGGCTGCAGAACTAGCCAGATACCACGGATCAGAATCAGCTGAGCCTTCATCCAAAGTCGCCGTACTGGAATCCTGATCTCCTGCATAAAAAGCAGCTTCAGGAATATATACCATTTCTATTCCAGAAACACTGGCAAACACATTAGCGTCATCATTAAAACCACATGCCTCATAATCAAATGTCAACTGAACATCCGTTGCTGAAACTGTACTATTAATGCCATATGCGGAAGGACGGATAAAAAATCCATATTTGTCCGAAGAAACATAAATTTCTAAATTAGAAGTGGCGTCTATCGATGTACCTGTGGGGTTAAGCCCATTAGCAGAAACTTGGCAAAGTGTTTTATTCGTTGGCGTAACATTCGCATCATAAAATCGAACTGTAACCCATGCCGCGTCATGATTAATTTTAGTTTTCCAAGAATTTTCCCAGGAAACATCAAATTCGACAATGACTGTGTTTGTTAATGGATTTCGATTTTCTAATGAAACATTGCTAACAGAAAAATTATTTGCAAATGTGGCAAGACAGTTAATTAAAAAACAAAAAATAAATAAACAAACTGTAACTAAAATATTTTTTATTTTTTTATTTATAGTATTAATAGACATTAATTATATATTATATGTAAATATAAAAATAGTCATGCATTCATCCGAAAAAGATGAAATTTAAAATTCACAAAATTAAATTAAATTATTTATAAAAAAATGCCGCCAACTACACTACTGCTGCTGCTTCTTTTCCAACGGTGAATCAATAAGGCTTCGCAACTCTAAATTTGCTGTCAAAATTTTCCCTTTAACAATATGTAAATCCTGAGCTTTAGGGTTTAAATAAAGATACATTTGATAATGCTTTAAAGCCGTTTCAAAATCATTTAAATACTCCCCACTAACAAAAGCTAAATTATAATGCGCATCAGGATCATCCGGCATTAAGGTGACCGCTTGATAATACTCCCGTGCCGCAATTTCAAATTCCCCTTTTTGAAAATAAATATTACCCATATTATAGTGCGCCTTTGCTGAATCCATCCTTAACAATTCATCTTCTTCAGTAAAAGCGTCAATGCTGGTTAACACATCTAACGTTTTTTCTTCATTGTTTATAACCGCAACACTTGATCTGGATTGTGCAATCCTAGATCCTCTGTTTGAAGCTACAATAACATTATCAGGCTCATCCACGTCGGAATCATCATATTGTACTAATTCTCGTTCCAATCGTTTGGCGGTCCTAGTGTGTTGGGCTTTGGCAACCTGCAAATCATCTACTCGCCTCTCCAGCTTTTTTATTTTTCGCGTGTACTTACGATTTACGTTTTTAATTTTCTCAACATTTCTTGTTAAATGATTCTTCTTTTTTTCCAAATCAATATATTTTCCTTGAGATGTCAATTTTTCATTTTTCAATTGATCAACCTCATGCTCTAATTGTTGTTTTTGCTCAAGTAACTGTTGATTCTGCTCAATAATATTCTTGAGGCTATTACTCATTTCAATAACTTGCCTCTCCTTTATGGTAATATCTGGAGAATTATTACTGGCCAATGAAAAAACATTATTTTCATCAGCATTTGATGCTATGGCTTGTGACATAAAAACAACACATGTCAATAAAGACAAAATTAAAAAATTATTCCTCATATGGTCACCTCACTTTTCCATAGTTAAAAATTTTTATCGATCAGAACTGTAAGCTTTAGATGGCTTTATCGTGCCTTTCGTACTCGTATAATCATCAGACTGTCCAGAAAAAATATGTGGCGTAATAAAAATAACAATTTCTGTAGACGTTATTTTATCTGACGTTCTCCCAAACATTGGACCTAATAATGGTAAATCCATCAATACAGGCAAACCTTTTTTTGTATGCACATTATCGTCTTTTTTCAATCCACCCATAATGATAGTATGACCGTCTTTTACCAACACGGTTGTTTCTAATTCGGTCTTGTTGACCTGTGGAATTCCCCCACCTTGCGATGTAACTTGTGCCGTTACCGTCGATATTTCTGGCCTTAAACGCATAGTAACAAAACCATCATCATTGATTGTTGGCGTCACATTCAATTTTAAACCAACATCAACAAAACGCACATCTTCACTTGTAATTGCATTATCACCCGTACCGGACGTTGTTGATATAATGTAAGGTACCGTATCCCCGATATGAATTTTTGCTTCTTCATTATTAGTAACTAAAAGCTGCGGATTGGATAATATTTTTGTATCACTCACCTTTTCCAGGGCTCGAATTTTTAATTCAAAAGCATCTGTGCTGAAATCTCCAACAGCAACTTGACCAAAACTTGAGGCCCCTACAGCAGACAAGTTATCACTTGAAGTCAAATCTTCCGTATCCATAAACAAATTATTAAATTTTACTTTTTGAAGTTGCGAATCCTTACTGTCACGAAAATCTAACTGCCAGTCTACCCCTACATCATATTCAGGCTTTACAACAATCTGTAAAATCCTGGCATCTATGAGGACTTCTTTTGTTGGCATATCTAATTTCTTTATAATTTGCTCCACTTCTTTAAGCCTATCTGGATAAACCCTCACTATTAATTTGTTTGAACGCAGATCCGGCATAATTGATCCGACAGCTTTCATATCAATACGTCCTCGCAATTTATCACTAATAACATCAGCACGAGCATATTGAAGAGTATACACAAAAGTTTCTAAAGGCTTCTCTATTTTAGTCATAGCCGCCTTCATTTTTGCAATGGCTTCAGGCGTATCAATCATAACCACAGAACCAGTATCTTCGTCGATAATAATTTTTCCAATGTTACTTTTAAGATTATCTAACGCGGCCAAAACATAAGTTGGTTTTGAATATTTCAAATGAACGATACTAACTTCTGTTTTATCGCTAAAACGTCTCCCAAACATAGCTTCATACTCTTGTTCTGTCATAACTTGAATAATATTATTCTGAACAATATAAGCTAAATGATTAGAGATAATCGCAATATCCAAAGCATCCTTAATAGAAACATTTTCCAAAAATACCGTGACTCTACCCTGAACGGTCGGGCTAATCACTGTATTAAATTCACCTTTTTCAGCTAAATGCCTAATGATGTCAATAATTTGCATATCTTTTATCTTTAAATTTATAGTCCGCTCCATGCGCTCGAGAATAGATTCATCCATTTGCGAAATAATGATAGGTGTCGGCCTCTGAGCCAAAACTGATTGCACGGTTGTAAAACAATAAAAAAAGACAAATATTGCAACCGAAAGAAAAAAATACTTTTTTTTGTTTTTACATTTTGGAGTTATCATAACGTAATATTATCTCCTCATTTTCATAGCCTAGTGCCACACTATCGGCATAAATGGTTTTTATAATGATACCGCTATTTTTTATTTTATCGCCCTTCTTAAAGAAATGCGTCTCTTTTTTCTCAGTGTCTTCAACGATCACTGAGGCTGAATCGACATTATCTAGCCATGAAATACCCACCAACTTCAATTGCCTCACTTTTTGTTCAAAAAGTTGCGCCCCTCCCGGATCTTGTACCAGGTCTGAAACTTCTTCTTTTTCAACTGGTTGAAAAATATTTCTTTTTTTAACACCTGTCAAATAATATGAAAGCCTCTGAAGAGTAGGGACAAGACTTTCTGCTCCCGGTAAAGACTTAGCAGATTTACGCCCGCCAGAAAACTGAAACCCTTTATTCATCCGATCCATACCTGCCTTCATTTCTCGGGCCAACAAAAAGGAGCAAAGAACAATTGCAATAATTAACAAATTATTAGAAGCTTTAATCCAAACAATGGCATGCTGTTTCTTGACAACTTTTTGTTCCGTCTTGACGGCCACAGTTGCCGGGCCGGCAGAAGCCTCAATCATTTTCAAAAGTTTTTGTTCAGCTGTTTCTTTTTTAGCCATAAGAATAATTTTTAGTTCATCATCGCCAAGTTTTCATTTTCTAATGCTAATGAAAATTGTTTTTCTTTATGAATAACATCCATAACAAGCTGCCGATCTACAATCATACTGTCCTGCATCACCAATTCCTTCAGCACTTTATGACAAATCATTATTATTTTCCTAGGATAGCCTTTAGAATAATTATAAATTTCGCTTACGGCTTCATCTAAAAATAAATTTTTGTCTAAACGATACCCCGCCTTGGCAATACGAAAATTGATTAATTCTTTCGTTTCTTTAACGTCCAAAGGGTTCAATGTAAATTTAAAGCTAATCCGATCCATAAAATTGCTCATATGGATAACTTTGGCATATAATTCTAACTGCCCCAGCAAGACAAGCTGGATAAGTTTGTGCGAATTGGTTTCGAAATTCAAAAGCACGCGCAATGCTTCAAGCGTGGCCAAATCAAGTTTTTGCGCTTCATCAACGATAAGTGTAATTGTTCTGTTCTCTTCTAAAGTTTTTTGAATAAAAAATTTCTCAATAGAATCTCTCAATTCCATAATGTCATTATTTTTTAAATCATCATTACCCGGGCAATCAATATTAAAATTTCGAACCAAAGAATTTAAAAACTGAGCTTCATTATTAAAAGCAGGATTTAAAATCATATGGAAAATCATATCTCCACGTTTATTCAATTCATGTAAAAGCCGACGAGATAACGTTGTTTTCCCAGTTCCAACATCACCAAAAACAACAGAAAGCCCTCGTTTTAAACGTAACTCAATTAACAAATTTGTTAAAACCATATCGTGCTGGCAGGTATGATAAAAAAATTCTGGATCGGGACTCGTCGAGAAAGGCTCTCTTTCAAAACCAAGAACAGAATAGTAACCAATGGCGTGTTCCGGACTTAACATCACTTTCCTTTAATTATAGACGGCATTAATATATAAATTTTCCAATTTCGGGTCTTCATACTTTTTGATTTTAACATAAGTGTAAGTGCGCGCAACATTTATTTACTTTTTTTTGTTTTTTTATTAAATAAAAAATACAGAACACCCGACGAGAAACCAAACATTCTTGCAAAAGCCCTGAAAAACATAACAAAACTAAAGAAAAAAGAATCAAAAAAACTATTAAACATAACGCAAACGTAATATGCCTGAATAAAAAACAAGAACAATACAGCACTGGCCGTAAAGATTTTTACAAACAAAAATGAAATTATCGACAATGCAGCCCCTAACACAATAAAAAAAGACAAAGGTATTTCTACAATATCTTTCCAAAAAGTGTAGTCGTCTCCTCTGATCATATTGGGATATTTTAAATACATTTTCATCCGCCAAAAACCATGAACATACTGCTCTCTCAAATATTTCTTAATTTTTGTTGGATGAAAATGATCAACAAAAGATTGCGATTCAAAATAAATTTTATATCCCGCTTTCAATATTTTATAACTTAAATCATTATCCTCTCCACTTGCATAACGATAAGAAACGTCGAAACCCTCTACCTCTTTAAAGACATCTTTTCGTATTCCGACATTATAACTTCCAAAAACTTTAGGATACTGCGGCATCAAAACACGATGTCGAAATAAAATTTCTTTATGCACACATCGTGCAAGTCGATTATTTTGATTAGCGATTCCATAACTTCCCGCTACGGCAGCAATGCCTGGATTATCAAAATGTTTTATTGAATTGTCAATCCAACCTCTCTGCGGAAGACAGTCTGAATCAGTAAAAAATACAACATCGCCCGTGGCTTCTTTTACGCCTCGATTACGTGCAGCGGCTGGGCCAGCATTATTTTGATAAACGTATGTCACACCCTTTACTGATTGAACAATCTGGGCCGTACGATCTGTTGACCCGTCATCGACAACAATGACATCCTTAATATCTTTATAAGCTTGATCAAAAGAACATTGAAGTGTTTGAAGAATAGTTTTTTCACAATTATAGGCGGGAATAATAATAGAAACGGATAGGTAAGTCATAATATAAAAAAACAAATCATTGTTTATCGTATAGGAAAATATAAAATTTTCCTATCGGCACCAAAAATACGCCTCAGATATCGACTTAGACGATTTTCTTGGAAATTGTAAATAATAACATTCCCCAGATGCTCCCTACAAGCTTATCAGGCGACAGTGCAAACGGAATCGTATTAATACCACCCTTAGCAATTACCTTTAAACCATTGCGTTGATTTACACCCACTAAACCTTTTAAAACAAATGGATCCTCATCAATGCCAGGCATAAAAATGGGACGTATTAGTTCCCATGGCGACCAACGATTTGGGACAAATGTAATCAGCACACCATTATCAGAAAGAACAGACAATAAATTATTAACAATCTTGTCTTGTTCTTCATTCGTAAAATGCTCTAACAGTCCATCAGAAAAAATAACATCAAATTTTTCATTAATTCTTTGAAATAAATTTTCCTTAATTAAATCTTCTCTTATTATACGCGTTCGGCCTTGCGTCATATTACTTGCTATGTTCAATGCGGTATCTGAATAATCTAAAGAAGTCGTATCCATTCCTTGATCACAAAAATACTTTGAAAAAAAACCACTTCCACAGCCGGCATCTAAAGACTTATTCCCGATGATCATATAAGGCTGAAGAATCCGAATAATCCGACGTTTAGACCAACTTATCTTTGTGAATTTTTGCGTTTGATCTAAACTCCAATAATTATTCCAATCTTGAGCTACAGGCATTACTTTATTATCCCTCTTCTTTAATTCTTTTTTTCAATTCTTCAATTTCAAACCCTAACTTACCAATTTTCTGAGCCATAACATCATTACGATTATTTTGCTGGCAAAGAAAAATTGTCATCAACAAACTTAAAAATACAAAAACAGCCAATAACGTAAAAAATATAAAATTACTTACCAATTCAAAACCAAGAAACTTTGCTATCTTAAAAAGAACACCATCAAACACAGATGCAACAATACCTAAGGCTGATACCGTGAGCCACCCAAAGGCATATTTAAATGTTAACTTCTCTTCTCGAATCAACTCCACGACAAATAATAAAATAAAAGCAGATAACGAAATAGAAAGAATTTTGATAAACATATTAATATTGGCCCTTATGGTTGTCCCGACACGATTAATCCTGCCTTACCGGCAGGCAGGCGCATCTCTACTTTAATTTATCCAACACAATCGCAACGGTTACTTTTACCATATAATATAATGTTTTTAAATAACGAATAGAACTATGTCCCATCGTTCTTTTGCGCATCGTAACAGGAACTTCCTTTATTTTCCCTTTATGGCGTCCTGCAATAACAATAGCCTCAGGTTCTGGAAAATCATAAGGGTAAGACCTGGCAAAAACACTAATCAACCGTCGATTTATACATCGAAAACCTGACGTTGGATCCGTGACCTTGCAATCCGTCAAGAAACTAATTAAATGCGCAAAGAAATTAATCCCGATACGTCGAATAAAAGAAGATTGATACCCCAGATGCGGCGGAATAAACCGACTCCCAATAGTCATATCGGCTTCTTTATTAATCACTGGCTCAATAAGAGATTTAAGAAAAATAACATCATGCTGCCCATCTCCATCTACCTGAACAGCTAAATCAAAACCCTCTTCATAAGCAAACTGAAATCCTGTCTGCACGGCCCCGCCGATTCCCAGATTAAAAGGATGTGTGATTAACTTAACCCCACTCTGCCTTGCCTCTTCGGCAGTAGCATCTTGTGACCCATCATTAACAACAAGAATATCTACCCCTAAAAGATTCAAAGAACGTATTTCATCAACAACATTTTGAATGTTACCTTGTTCATTGTAAGCTGGAATGATAATAAGAATTTTTTTGTTCATATCAATTCAACCCTTTGATATTCACATAATAAAGATACTTCATGGCATAATCGATTAAATCAATATTTTCCTCTTTAATAATACGATCCGGCTCTACACCGCTAAAACTAAAAACAGTCCCATCCGGATGATACCCACGGCCTGTAATAAGTAACGCCATAGTGCCATCACTAAAATTGAACATACTCTTAAGCATCACCTGACCAGCCGTATTGACGCCCATCACAATGGCCCTTTCACGACGTTGCATAGCCCCAGAAAATAACTCCGATGCACTCCCACTGCCTTTATTAACCAAAATCACCATGGGCCCTTCATAATGAACCTTATCAAACATCTTCGGCACATCAAGCTCTGCTTTGGGCTGATTTTTTCTTTTAAAATAGACAAAATCTTCTCCAGCTGTCAAAAAAAATGCAGACATCTCACGCGCCGCTAAAGGAGGCCCACCAGGATTACCTCGCAAATCCAAAACAAGTCCTTTAATGTCCCCACTATCATAAAAAAGCTTCAAATGACGATAAAAATCCTCAGCCGTTTTACGGTTAAATTTAGGAATTTCAAGACAGTACAAACCAGGCCGTTGTGTAGGACACATAAAGACGGTTTGCTTAAAATACTCCTTAGGCTCTACCACTATTTTTTCAGTTCTGCCCTCTTCTTCTCTTAAATATTCAATCGTAACTGTTGTCCCCATAAGAGGCGTAAGCATGTCCTTAACATTATTTTCCTCAAGAGCTGTAACCTCTTGATAATCAATGGTTAATATAATATCGTCATTCCGTAATCCTTTCGCATAAGCATCTGCGCGCGGTTCTACATGAGTTACCTTATATCCCCTCTCTACAACCTCACCATCAATCCCCAAATCCTTACGCACCCCAAGGGCAGTCTGCTTGTATTTCTGCGCGGGTTTTGGCGGATAAAATTCGGAAAAAATATCTTCTTCAGACTTAAGATGCTCAATCAAAAAGGACGCACTTCGCCAGCGTACAAAGTCATTCGACTTTCCTTTTTCCTTTAATTGAGCGTAAATTTTCGTATTAAATTTTTCAATAAATTGATCATATTTAGCCCGCGGAACCGGCTTATAATAATGCTGATCCATGGTTTCATAAACCTCTTCAAAAAAATCAAGGTATTGCTGATAATTTTTTTGCTCTCTGGTTTTGCGGAAAGATTCAATATGTTGGCAGGATGTGAGAATAACTAGACAGGTCAAAACAAACATACCCTGAATAAAAGAAAATGTTTTACGCTTCATCTCAAACATGGATGCATTATAACGAAATTATTAATAATTAATAATATTATTTATGAATATACTACATTCAACAATGCCAATCCTTGTGGTTTAGCCGTAGGACCAGCATAAATACGATTTTTTTTGGATAAAATTTGTTTGATACTTCCTTTAGATAATTTTCCACTGCCGATTTCCAAAAGCGTCCCTACAATATTACGCACCATTTTGTACAAAAAGCCGTTCGCTTCAACTTCAATAAAAATATATTCTCCTCGTTTCTTGATATCGACACGCTTAATGGTGCGGACTGTCTCCGTAGGGTTAGATTTATTAGCACTTTGAAAAGATTTAAAATCTTTGCACCCGACAAACACCTTCGCCTCTCCCCTCATTTTCTGAAAATTCAACTTATTCCGATAAAACAAACAAAAATGACGCTGCTGTGCCGGACGGACTTCACGATAAAGGATTGTGTACCGATAAGCCTTAGATTTTACACTATATTGGGAATGAAACTCTAAAGGAACTTCTTCGACTTTTAATATGGCAACATCTGGTGGCAGGTTGGCATTAAGGGCATTGCGTATTTCCCGTAGAGACATAAGAGATTTTGTATGAAAATTGGCCACCTGGCCTAAGGCATGAACTCCGGCGTCTGTCCTTCCGGAACCGATCAAACGAGTTTTTTCTTTAAAAATCGTGGTAAGGGCTTTTGTGATTTCGCCTTGAATCGTACGCACACCTTTAGGTTGAATTTGCCACCCATTAAAATCTGTTCCGTCATATTCAATAGTGAGTCTGATGTTACGCGGCATCTTGCTTGATCAATTCTTCAGCAATTTGAATCGCATTTAAGGCAGCGCCTTTGCGGAGGTTGTCAGCCACAATCCAAAGGTTAAGACCATTATCAATAGTCTCATCTTCTCGAATACGGCCAACGAAGGTATCATCCTTGCCTTCAGCATCTAAAGGTACGGGATATTTATTTTGAGATAAATCATCAATCACGGTTACACCCGGCGCTTGACTTAATAATTCAAGAGCTTTTTCTCGGGTAATCTTTTTAGTCGTTTCAATATTAACTGATTCCGAATGCGCCTTTAACACAGGGACACGCACGCATGTCGCTGTGACTTTAACATTATCATCTTTCATAATCTTGCAGGTTTCTTGAACCATTTTGACTTCTTCTTTGGTATAAAAATTATCCTGAGGCACATCAATATGAGGAATTACGTTAAAGGCAATGGGATATTGAAATTTATCCGGTGGAAATGATCTATCTGCGGTTTGCTTTTCTAATTCAGCTATAGCTGGAGCCCCAGCTCCGGAAACAGACTGATAAGTCGAAACAACAACACGTTTGATGGGCGCATAATCATGCAACGGTTTTAAAGCCACCACCATTTGAATCGTAGAACAATTTGGATTAGCAATAATCCCTTTATGTGACTTAATATCTTCCGGATTAACTTCAGGAACAACCAAAGGCACATCAGGATCCATACGGAATTGGCTTGTATTATCAATCACCACACACCCATCTTTAACGGCATGCGGAACAAATTCTTTACTTATTGATGCTCCTGGAGAAAATAAACCGATATCAATACCTTTAAAAGCATCATGCGCCAGCTTTGTCGCTTTAATTTCCCGGCCTTGAAAATGATACACCGGGCATTCATCAGGATTAGAAGACATTACACGTAATTCACCGACAGGAAAATTTCTTTCTTGAAGAATTTCTAACATGCACTGTCCAACAGCCCCTCTGATACCAACAATAGCTACATTATATTTTTTCATTTTATAAACCTGCCACGACCATATCGCCAATTTCTGAAGTCGAATATCCCATTTGCTCGACCAGCATAGATTTCATTTTCTTAATTGTCTCCCGCATAGCCGCTTCAACATTTTCAGCTGCTTTTACTTCTCCTAAACGTGCCAACATCATGTGAACCGTTGCAATCGCGGCAATAGGATTAATCACATTTTTTCCAGTAAACTGAGGCGCACTCCCATGAACCGGCTCAAACATACTCACACCTTCAGGATTAATGTTTCCACTCGGCGCCACACCCATACCTCCTTGTGTCACCGCAGCCAAATCTGTAATGATATCCCCGAACATATTGCCTGTTACAATATAATTAAACCGTTCCGGAGACTCAATCATGTAAATACACATGGCATCCACATGCACATAATCTGTTTTAATATTTGAATATTCTTTAGCTACTTCGTTTAACGTTCTCTCCCATAAATCATACACATACGTCAAAACATTCGTTTTCCCACAAAGCGTAAGCTTACCAATAAAACCCTGATCTATTTCTTCACGTGTTAACCCCGACCAAGGATTATCTTGATGCGCTGTCGTTATCGCCTGAAATGCAAACCGAATACATCGCTCTACCTGCTTACGGGAATAAATCATTTTCTGCACAGCAACCTCGTCCAAAGTTCCTTTATGCTCAAAGCTGCCTTCTCCCGTATAAAGCCCACCGGTATTCTCACGAACAACAACATAATTAATATCTTCCGGTTTTTTATTCTTGATCGGCGTGGCTATATTCTCATAAAGTTTCACGGGTCTCAAATTGATGTATTGCTCTAAATCAAACCTAAGCTTCAATAAAATTCCTTTTTCCAGAATACCAGGCTTTACATCCGGATGCCCGACCGCACCTAAATAAATCGCATCAAATTTCTTAAAATTTTCAACAGCTGAATCAGGAAGCACTTCGCCTGTTTTAAGATAATGCGCTCCACCAAAATCAAATGTTGTGGTTTCAACTTTAAACTGATACTTTTGTGAAACGGCATCCAACACCTTCAAACCTTCACGAACCACTTCTGGCCCTATGCCATCCCCAGGAATTATTGCTATTTTGTAATTATTCATATTTATTTTTATTCTTGAAATTTCTTAACGATAACACTCGCATTATGCCCACCAAAACCAAGCGAATTGGACATCGCCGATGCAACCTCTACCTTTCTGGCTACATTTGGAACATAATCTAAATCACAATCAGGATCAGGATTATCACAATTAATCGTTGGCGGTATCATACTGTCCCGCATGGCCAAAACACAAGCAGCAAATTCAATACCTCCTGCCGCACCCAATAAATGTCCCGTCATAGATTTAATAGAACTAATAGGAACTTTAGAAGCGTAATCTTTAAATACACTTTTAATCGCCATGGTTTCTACTTTATCATTAAGCTTTGTTGATGTCCCATGCGCATTAATGTAAGAAATATCCTGCGGTTGCAATCCGGAATCCTGCAAAGCAAGACTCATAGCTCTCGAAGCTCCTTCTCCCGTAGATTCCGGAGCTGTAATGTGATACGCATCTGAGGTTCGTCCATATCCTACCAATTCAGCCAAAATAGGAGCTTTACGTTGTTTGGCATGTTCAAGTGTTTCCAATATAACAACGCCAGCGCCTTCCGCCATAACAAAGCCATCACGATTTACATCAAAGGGGCGTGAAGCTTTTTGCGGTTCATCATTACGCTTTGATAAAGCTTTTAAGGCACAAAATCCGCCAACAGCTAAAGCTGTTGTCGCACTTTCCGTACCACCCGCAATCATAACATCTGCATCACCGTATTGAATACATCGAAAGGCATCGCCAATCGCATTCGTCGCTGTCGAACACGCGGTCGCCACACAAGTGGCCGGTCCTTTAGCGCCTGTTTCAATAGATACTTGCCCTGCCGCTTCATTAATAATAATTCGAGGAATAAAATGTGGAGCAATTCGCTTAGGCCCTTTTTCTAAATATTTAGAATACTCCTTTTCAAGCGTTCCAATACTCCCAATCCCTGATCCAATAAGAACCCCTACACGATTAGCATCAACCGCTTTCATATCTAACTGAGCTTTACTTACGGCTTCACGACTGGCAACAGAGGCAAATTGAACAAATCTTGCTAAATGACGAGCATGTTTGGAAGAAAAATAGTCTAACGGATCATAATCATTCACTTGACCTGCGATGCGGGAATCAAAGGCTGCCGCATCAAAACGCGTTATCGGACCAATCCCACTTTTTCCTTCTAAAAGAGAAGCCCAAAACTTCTCTACACCTATGCCAACAGGAGATATAACTCCCATCCCTGTAACAACAACCCTTCGCTTTTCCATAAAATAACCTCTTGAATTAAGCCTCGCTTTGCTCGGCAATTTTAGTGGTAAGTAAAAGTTTTTCTTACAACTTACCTCTTATCACTTAACACTTTATAATACAACGCCCCGATGTATTATCGGGGCATAATAATAAAATTCATAAAAGAAAAAAACTTTACTCTTCTTTAGGCGCTTTTTCAGAAACATACTTCATTGCATCACCAACTGTAGTCATTTTTTCAGCATCTTCATCAGGAATTTCAACATTAAACTCTTCTTCCAATGCCATAATAAGCTCAACAGTGTCTAATGAATCTGCACCGAGATCATCGATAAAAGATGCTTCAGGTGTAACTTCGTCTGCTTTGACGCCTAATTGTTCTGCAATGATGGACTTGATTTTTTCTTCAACTGCCATGGATTATCCTCCTTAATTAAATACGACCTCGCAAAAAATGCTCGGTATTTATGTGTCGCGTCACGCGCGACGAGCCACTTTAAAATTAACTCATTATATCGCCATACCGCCATCTACGACGATTGTTTGTCCAGTAATGTAGCTGGCTTCTTCTGAAGCAAGAAACAAACATACATTAGAAATATCATCTGTCTTCCCTAAACGTCTCAATGGAATATTTTTAAGAATGCCATCTCGTGCGGCATCCTTTAACTGGGCTGTCATGTCGGTTTCAATATAGCCTGGGGCTACAGCATTAACCGTAATACCTCGTGAAGCCATTTCAATGGCGACAGATTTCGTAAAACCAATCACGCCGGCCTTACTTGCGGCATAATTAGATTGACCAGTATTTCCTGTTATTCCAATGATCGAGGATATATTAACTATCCTGCCTTTTTTGGCTCTCAGCATCACCTTTGTTACAACTTTTGTACAGTTAAAAACTCCTCGAAGATTCACATTCATGACGTCATCCCAGTCACTTTCGCTCATCCGAAGGAGTAAATTATCCTTTGTGATGCCCGCATTGTTAATTAATATATCAATGGTCTTATATTTGTCAAGAATTTTGTTGACGATTTCTTGTACTTTTTTAAGGTCGGTCACGTCGCAATCAAAGCTTTCAGCCCGATGCCCTGCAGAAATAATTTCATCGCGTATTTTGTCAGTCGATTCTTTATTCCGACCAACAACAATCACAATAGCCCCTTCTTTAGCAAAAGTTACGGCAATCGCCTTCCCTATGCCACGTGATGCTCCCGTGACTAAAACAACTTGATCTTTAAATCTCATATATCAATATCCTCATATTTCTGATTATTTTGATGAAAACCAGGGGCATTAACGACTTGTCCCTTTCTAACCATAGATTCAAATTTTTTCTGCACAAAAAGTTTAATCGCCGCTCTTGTCAAAGGAATCAATAATAAAAACCCTAAAGCATCAGTCACAAATCCCGGTGTTAATAATACAATCCCACCCACCAAAATCATTAATCCATCCAAAAGCTGAGCACTGGGCATCGCCCCACGATTAAGCTCAGATTGAATTTTACGTAAAATAAGAAAACCTTGCAAACGTGCAAGATAAGCACCTAAAACGCCGGTAAAAATAATTAAAAGCAGAGTATTCCCTGCGCCAATGTGTCCACCGACTTTAATTAGGAGAACGAGTTCTAAGGCAGGCAAAACTGTAAAAAGAATAACTAGGTAAGCAAACATCTCTCGAGAGCCTTAATAAAAATCCAAATCTTCATCTTCATCGATAGCCATAAGGTCGGCCATATCTAATAAAGGCTGCTCCTGATGCAACATGCCTTCCCCTGTGACAATTTTCGGTTTTATAAAAATAACCAATTCACTTTTATCATACAATTTATGAACATTACCAAAGGCTCGGCCCACAACAGGAACCTTACTTAAGAAAGGCAATCTTTTTTGTGTTTTTTCGTTTCTATCCTTAATCAATCCCCCAATAACTATCGTCGCTCCGTCTTTAACGACAACGACAGTTTCCGCCTCTGAAGTTTCTACAACCGGAATTTTATTTACGTTGCCCACGCGATCTGTAACCGCACTAACTTCCGGTTTTATTTTCATAGTAATAAAATTGTCAGGATGAATAGTTGGTGTGACGTATAATTTAACTCCAACTTCAACAAAATTTACAGTTTCAGAAGTTGTGGGTGCTCCTGCTGCTGGCGTTATTGTTGTTTCTGTAATATACGGTTCCGTAGAACCAACCAAAATTTTGGCATCCTGATTATTGAGAACAGTAATCCTTGGATTAGAAAGAATATTTGTTTTACCTGCAGTCTCAATCGCTTCTATAAAAGCAGTATACCCTGAAGTATCTCCGTCACTTAACGTACCGACGCTGATTTTACCTCTTTTATCACCGTCATCTAAATCATTAAAATCACTTGTAAGCCTCAGACTGTTTGTTTTTGAAATAATAGCTTCCCAGTCTATGCCCATTTTATATTCATCTTTAAGCAAAACCTGAATAATTTTTGCTTCGATAAGGACTTCTTTTTCTTTAACATCCAAAGCCATAATCAATCTTTCAATCTTCGACATTTTTCTAGGAATATCGGTTACGATCAATTTATTGGTACGCTCATCAACCTCAACCCTGCCTATATTCTTTGTTAAAGATTCCGCAATCCTCTCTGACACATCTGCGGCTTTCGCGTAATAAAGTTCAAAAATTCTAGTCCTTCGCGGGACATCAACTTGACTGATAATTCCCTCTAATAAATCTACCTGTCCCAGTGTATCTTTAATGATAATCGAATTGGAACTCTTGTCGACGATAATTCGCCCTACAATACTTTTCATTTGATTAAGAATCCCGTTAATCTCTACCGCGTCCGCATAAACCAATTGCACAATACGTGTTTCCAGATTTTCTCCGAATTTATATCCATACTTTAACTGAAAATCCTTTGCTGTCATAACACGAATGCTACCGTTCTCCTCAACAAACGTTAAGTTATGCGATTCTAAAATCATACCTAACGCTTCTCGTACCTCAACCTCGTTAAGATAAATGCTCACCTTACCTTTCACATCTCGACCCGCCACAATATTCAAACCACTTTTCTTGGCAACCAACTTTAAGACATCAATGATATCCATATTTTTCAAATCCAACACATCTATCATGATATCTTCTTGCGAAGGAGTACGCCTAAAACTAGAATGCCTCCCCTGCAAAGAATGCCCATTATCAATATTCCTTAACGCTGTGTTACTTTCAAAATAATCTAAAGGGGAGTCTGCAGACAATCCATAACTACCTGCGGCATAGAGAGGGGGCGCTCCAAGAAAAAGACTACAAATACTTATTATCAATAAAAAAAATATTCTATTAATTGACATTATTCTTCTCGATACTAATTTTTTAAAACAACCTGCTGCCCGTTATAATTAAAAATAACTTGACCTTCTCGAATATCTTCCACAACAGCTTCTTTATATCGATCACCTACACGCAAAAAAAGCGTTTGTTTTGATGCTATATCTTCAACAATAGCCTCAGGATTATTATCTAAGACTATGCCCACTAATTTTAAAGTTTGATTTAACTTTAGCACATTTTTTGGGGTTTTTATCACGTTTTTTTGAATTTTTTTCCGTGGAGGTGGCTTCGGAGGTGGAATTTGTTTCTTGGCAGGCAATAAAAACATATCTTTTGTCTGCAATTGTTGAGCGTAATCGCGATAAGATTTTGATACCCCGGAAGTTAATCGACTAACCGTTGAATCCGTCTGCATCTCTTCATCTGTTTCTATCGAAGGATTTACCATAGGCTTATGCGTGTAAAAAATTTTGTACCCGAAATAAATGGACAGCCCAATAATCAAAAAAATAAAAAATTTATTAATACGCGACAATATGAAATTTTTATTATTTGTCATACTATTTTATCAATCTATTAATATACCCTTGATCAACATTATACCCAAAAGATTTAGCTTTTAGGGCATCTTGCAAGGCTTTTTCTCTCTGATTTTTTGCTTTATAAATCAAAGATCTTTTATAATATACCAAACCGTTTTGAGAATTCAACTTTATTATATTATTATAATCTTTTAATACATCTTCCATCCGATTCATTGCTAAATAAATATTGGCTCTTTGCCAATAGGCCCCTTCAAACCTGGGATTCATTTGAATGACTTTATCATAATCCGCTAACGCGAGCTGATATTTCCTTGTATTAAAATACGCAATGCCCCTATTGTAATACGCCTCCCAAAAATGGGGGTTTAACTTTAAGGCATTTTTATAATCCTCTAAAGCGAGGGCATATTTTTTCATTTCAACATAGGCCGTACCTCTATTGCTGTAGGCCTTGATATACGTCGGGTTGATTTCCAGGGCTTTATTGTAATCGGCTAAAGCCGCATCATACTGTCCTTGTATTTTGTAAATGACACCTCTATTGCTGTAAGCGTCCTCTAAACGTGGATTGATTTCAATCGCTTTGTCATAGTCCGCCAAAGCCAAATTATTTTGTCCCATATGCCGATAGGCATTGCCTCTATTATTGTAGGCCTCATCAAAATCAGGATTAAGCATTAACGCTTGATTA
This sequence comes from Candidatus Omnitrophota bacterium, assembly GCA_029261055.1. Classification (GTDB taxonomy): domain Bacteria; phylum Omnitrophota; class Gorgyraeia; order Zapsychrales; family Zapsychraceae; genus JAJDCA01. Next base: position 28,730 of record JAJDCA010000018.1, read on the forward strand.
AAATTTTCTAAAGCGGTGTTGTATTGTTTTTTTGCACCGTAAGCCACACCCCGATTATTGTAAGCCTTAGCATGTTGCGAATCGATCGTAAGCGCTTTTGTGAAATACTCAATCGCTTGATTAAAATTACCATGCCTCAAAAAAGCCCCGCCCAAATTCATATGCGGCCTCAGCCTATGAGGTGATTTTTTCAATACGTCCTGCCAAAGAGTTACGCCATCCTGCCAAACGCTATTTCTCTGAAATGTTAAAAATGAACATGTCCCTACAATCAAACTCAATACAATGACATATTTTTTGTAATCTTTCATCACATGCCGTAATCCCACCACCAACGCTATGGCAAAACCAACCATCGGTAAATAAAGCTTGTGTTCAAATATAACGTGACGTCGGGGAATAAAATTAGGTGCCAGCGTGAAAACAAACCAAAACATACCAAAAGCCATAAGTGTATTATATTTTTTAAACCTGATCGCAGCGACTAAAACACCTATCCAAGTGATCAAACTCAAACTCGTTGATAAGTCAAAAATATTTTGCGATAAAGAAAAATCATAATCGGGATTCAAACCTATGGGGAAAAAAGAAATCCGCAAAAAAACCATCATCACGCGAAATTGCGTAAGAACATATTTTCCAAAAGTAATAACGTCTCCTACATGAGATTCGGACATCTTCTGCGCGAACAACATACTCTTAACATTAAATGAAAATACTGCAGGAATGATAAGACAAAATAATAGTATCGTCCCCCAACCATACACAGACCTCCGAGGTCTGTGTGCGGTTTCAGATGGCCGCAAAAACATAAACTCAATTAACAAAATCATCAACGGCAATGTAATCACAATCTCTTTCGTAAACATGCCAAGCACACCTGCAACAACGGCCCCGATAAAAAAATAATATTTGTACAGACGTGCCGATGCATCCTCCCTACCTTTCATGTACAAACACACGGCAAGAAGATAGAACATCGTCGCTAATGAAGCAAAACGTTGTGTAACATACGTCACCGCTTGCGTCTGCACTGGATGAGCGACGAAGATCAAAGCGACAAACAATGCGACGGTCGAACCGTAAACAGACCTCGGGGGTCTGTTTGTAATTTTTTGTTGCAAACAGACCCCCGAGGTCTGTTTACGGCTTAAATTCCCCACAAGCATCCCCACCAGCCACCACACCAACACCCCGCTCATTAAGTGAATCACCACGTTCGTCACATGATATCCGAAAACATCCAATTGATGAAAATGATAATTAAGGGCAAAAGAATAAAATGCCACAAAACGGGACGGTTGACTGAGCATACCCCATATCGAATCAAGGTGTGTAACATCACGAATGGCAGGATTACTGACGATAAATATCAAGTCGTCAAAAACAAACTCATTTCGAAAAGTATTTGAATAAAGACCGATACCTAAAAAACATATCAGTAAAATAGGAAGAATTCTTGAGATAAAAATATTACTTATTTGGGGTGACTTCATCAAAATATCGTTGATTAACTTGATAACCTAAAGATTGTGCCATAAGGGCATCCTCAAGAGCTTTTTCATTATCACCTTTACTCTTATACGCAAGCGACCGTGCAAAATACCCCATACCTATCGTAGGGTTGATCTTTAAAAATTGCGTAAATTCTTCAATCGCCAGGTCAAACTCCCCTCTTTCCCCATAAATGTTCCCCTTATTAAGATAGGTCACATAATTATTAGGATCAATATCCACCGCCTTATTAAATTCTTCTAAGGCCAAATCATACTGTTTTTGCATTTTATAAATAACACCGCGGTTATTATAGGCCATCGCGTATTGTGGATTTAGTTCAACCGCTTTTGTGTAATCCTGCAAAGCCTTATCCAGCATACCTTTTGATTTGTACACGACACCACGATTATTGTAAATTTCGCTGGCGTTTGGATCTATTTCCAAAGCCTTATCACAATTGGCCAAGGCCAAATCATACTGTTTCGTAGACTCAAACAAAACACACCGATTACTGTAAGACTCCATATATGTAGGATCAATCTCCAAAGCCTTGTCAAAATCATTCAAGGCGTCTTCATACTGACCTCTCATTTTATAAATAACACCACGATTATTGTAGGCCATAACATACTGAGAATCAATCTGGATGGCTTTATTGTAGTCCAAAAGAGCCAAATCATATTCTCCCTTTTTCTCATAAATAACGCCGCGGTTATAATACGCCTCTGTAAACCTAGGGTTAATACTCAAGGCCTTCTTGTAATCTTCAAGGATCAAATCATACTGGCCGGTTTCTTCATAAAGATTACTGCGGTTGCTGTACGCTTCTTCAAAATCAGGGTCGATCGCTAATGCTTTGTTAAAATCTTTAAGAGCCAACCCATGATTACCTTTTTTTTGATACACAATTCCCCGATTATTGTATGTTTTCACATAACTTCCATTAAACTCCAACGCCTTATTGTAATCATCTAATGCCAAATCATCCTTATCCAAAGCTTCATAAACCACACCCCGGTCATTGTAAATTTCCGCAATGCTTGAATCCAAAGACATAGCTTTATTCAAATCGGCAAGTGCAAGGTCATATTGTTTTTTATGACGATACGCATTCCCTCGATGATTGTAGGCCATGGTGTATTGACCATCCATTTCAATCACTTGGGTAAAATGATCAATGGCATCGTCATATCGATCATATTCCAAATAAGCACTGCCTAAATTAATTTTCGGCCGTAACCGATTCGGCGATTTCTTCAAGGCATCCTCCCATAATGTAATGGGTGTCTGCCAAACCTTATTTCTTTGATAAGTCAAATAAGACAATATGATAAGAAAAATGCTCATACCTACGACAAATTTTTTAACGTCGCGAACATACTGAAAAAAACCAACACTTAAAACTAAAGAAAACCCAACCATAGGCAAATAAAGCTTGTGTTCAAAAATAACATGCCGCCGGGGAATAAAATTTGGCGCTAAAGCCAGAAAAAACCAAAAAATCCCAAAAGCAATTAATAAACGCCGGGCCTTTATCTTCACGGCAAAGAGGAGACTGCCCATTACTAAAAGAAAACTTAACAACGTAGGCCATTCAAAAAAACTTTGGGACAATGGAAAATCATAATCGATATTCTGCCCCATCGGGAAAACGGCAAGCCGCAGAAAGGTTACCATCACACGAAACTGTGTCATCACATATTTCCCAAACGTAATCGTATCTCCTATGTGCGATTCCGACATTCGAGATGCAAACAAAGCATCTGAAATATTAAAAGAAAATACCGCGGGGATAATAAGCAAAAAAACCAAAACAACACTTATCAAAATTTTATTAACATGCTTCTTCTTGCTTTGGGCATCATAAAAAAACAAACCCTCAATTAAAAGAATCATCAAAGGCAAAGTAATGACAATTTCCTTAGAAAACATACCTAAAACAGCCGCCACAGCCGCTCCGAAAAAATAAAATACAGACCTGCGACGCTTAGCCACCAATCGTCCGCTATCAGGCGTCAATATTTTAACTTTTTCTGAAGGCTGATGCCTGATGCCTGATATCTGACGCATACGCCCACTCACATACAAACAGACCGCTAATAAATAAAACAAGGTCGCTAAAGAAGCAAATCGTTGCGTAATATACGTCACCGCCTGCGTCTGCACCGGATGGGCTACGAATATCAAGGCCGCAAACAACGGAATACTCGAACCGCCTCCGAACCTCGGGGGTTCGGATTTCCGAACCCCCGAGGTTCGTTTACGGTTAAGCGTCTCCATAAGCATCTTCACAAACCACCACACAAGCGTGGCCGTTATTAAATGAATCAGCAAATTTGTCAAATGATACGCAAATGCATCCAATTTATGAAAATGATAATTCAACGCAAATGAATAAAAAGCAACAAAACGGGACGGCTGACTGAGAAGATTCCAAATTTCTTTAACATTGCCTAAATTCTGAATAGGCTTATTGTTAACAATAAAAGGAATGTCATCAAATTGAAATGTGCTATGCAGCGTATTAGAGTAAAGAACGGCTCCTAAAAGCCATATGAGAAGAATAGGCCAATATTTTTTAATCATGCATTAACTCCCAAATCTTTAAACGTTGTTGTTCGGCAGGAACAAAACCTGGTTTAAGCTCCAAAACTTTTTCAAAACTTTTTAAAGCCTCTGGATATTTCTCTAAATTTATAAAAACAATGCCCTTATTGTAATACACTTCCAGGAAATCAGGATTAATTTCTAAAGCCTTCGCATAATCCGCCAGCGCAGCCTCATATTCTTTTTTCTCCACATAAGCCGTGCCCCGATTACTGTACGCCTGCGCATAGTTAGGATTAAGCGCTATGGCTTGTGTGTAATCCGCCAGGGCTAAATCATATTGCCTCTTCTTTCCGTAAACAATGCCGCGGTTATAATAAACGGTTTCAAATCCAGAATCAAGCTCTAAGGCTTTATTGTAATCTGCTAAGGCTAAATCAAGTTGGCCCATTTTTTCATACACAAGCCCACGATTACTGTAAGAACTTTTATCATCCGGATCAAACGCCAAAGCTTTTTGATAATCCGTTAGCGCCTTATCAAACTTTCCCTGTTTTCCGTACACAATTCCCCTGTTCCCATAGGCTTTAGCATAGTTCGGATTAATCGCCAACGTCTTTTCATACTCCTGTAAAGCTAAATCAAATCGGCCTTTTTTTTCATAAATAATCCCGATGTTATTGTACACTTCTTCCAGGCCGGAACGCGATGCCAGGGCTTTTTGATAATCCTTAAGGGCCAAATCATATTGGCCTCGCTGCCTAAAAATATTCCCACGATTATTAAAAATTTTGATGGAATCCGGTGTAAGCTCAAGCGCATGATTAAAATCTGCCAGCGCCAAATCATACTGACCCATTTGATCGTACACAACGCCTCGATTACTGTAGGCCTCAGCATAATTGGGCTTAAGCTTTAAAGCCTGATTATGGTCGACGAGCGCAAGATCATACCGCCGCTTTTTTTCATGAACAACACCCCGATTTGTGTAGGCCTGCGCATAATATGGATTAAGACTTAAGGCCCGATCATAATGTTTAAACGCCAAAGAATATTCATTACCTTGAAAATACGCACTCCCCAAATTATTATGCGCCCTGGCTTTATTCGGCGATTTATGGACGACGTCTTCCCACAAATTTATTTCATTACGCCAAACTTGATTTCTCTGAAACGTCAGATAAGACAATGTCACAATAATAAGACTAATCGTAACCATGCACTTTTTAGGATTTTTAAAAATCTGAAACATCCCCCCACACATGAACAAGGCCGCCCCCACCATCGCCAAATAAAGTTTATGTTCAAAAATAACATGCCGCCGAGGAATAAAGTTTGGTGCCAAGGCAATAAAAAACCAAAACAGCCCAAAGGCCGCTAACATATTACGTTTGCGCAACCAGAATATCAACCACCCCATGATGCCCAAAAGAAATACAAAACTCAAAAACGTCGATCCTTCAAAAAAAGTTTGAGACAACGGAAAATCATAATCTGCATTCTGCCCGATAGGAAAAAGGGTAAGTTTGATAAATGTCGTCATCACCCTAAACTGCGTCATCACATATTTACCAAATGTAATGACATCGCCGTAATGCGATTCCGACATCTTTTGTCCAAACACTACGCCCTTAATGTTAAAAGAAAATACGGCCGGGACAATAAGACAGAATAATAAAATCGGAATCACATACCGTCGTTTTGCTTTTAGAAAAAAATACTCAATCAAGAGAATCATCAATGGCAAAGTGATAACGATTTCTTTGGTAAACATCCCTAATACCGCAGCAATCGCAGCACCTAAAAAATGTACAGACGCGATTAATCCTGCCTTGCCGGCAGGCAGGCGCGTCTCTACGCCTCGCCCTTTAATGTAAAAACACAACGAAAGCAAATAAAACATCGTTGCCAAAGAAGCAAACCGCTGTGTAATGTACGTCACCGCCTGCGTCTGCAACGGGTGCGCCACAAAAATCAACGCAACAAAAAGAGCAACACTCGAACCGTACACAAACCTCGGGGGTTTGTATGGGTTTAAACCCATACAAACCCCCGAGGTTTGTGTACGGTTACCGCGCTTCACAAGCATCCCCACCAACCACCACACCAACACCGCCGTGGTCAAATGAATCACCAAATTCGTCACGTGATACCAAAAAGCATCGTACTGATGCACATGATAATTCAGCGCAAACGAATAAAACGCTACAAACCGTGACGGCTGACTCAGCATATTCCAAAGACCAGAAACATTACTGATGTCTCGAATCGCCGGATTCCCCAGAATAAACTGATGATCATCAAAATGAAAAGCCTCGTGCAACGTATTCGCATACACCACCGCACCTAAAAGGCAGATCAAAACCACCGGAAACCAATTTTTAATTTTTTGGGATATTACCATCTAATAATGCATTATCTATTTTCTTACCCAACATTTTAAATTTTTGCAAATCTGCCTTTGCTTCTGACTCTCGGTTCTTTTGCTGATAAATACTCGCCCTGTTTTTGTACGCCATGGCATAGTTGGGATTAATGGCCAGGGCCTTATTAAAATCTTCAAGGGCGCGCGCATATTTACCTTGTGACTTATAAATAGTCCCCCGATTATTATACGCGACATAAAGCTGAGGATTAATTTCAACAGCCCGTGTAAAATCAGCCAAGGCTAAATCATCCTTGCCTTGCCTTTCATACACAGCGCCCCGATTAGTGTATGCCTTATCATATTGCGGATTAATCACGATGGCCTGCGTTAAGTTTTCAAGCGCTAAATCATATTGCTGCTTTCGAATGTAAATAAGCCCACGATTATAATAGGCCTTATCGAGCTCCGGATTAATGGCCAAAGCTTTATTCAAGTCTTTCATCGCTAAATCATACTGTCCTTTCTTTCCATAAATAATGCCACGATTACTGTACGCCTCATCCAGTCGCGCATCAATTTCAATCGCCCTACTGTAATCAGCCAGCGCCATATCATCTTGATTTTGCACGGCATGCACGGCACCCCGGTTATTAAACGCCATGGCATACTGCGGGTTCAACTCAACAGCTTTGCTGTAATCCTTCATCGCCAAATCATATTGCCCCTTCGCCTTGTACACAACCCCTCGATTATTGTAAACCTCTCCAATGCCCGGATTAATTTCTAAAGCCTTATTAAAATCTGCCAAGGCCAAATCATATCGCCCTGTCGCCTCATACACCATGCCCCTATTACCGTAGACTTTGGCATACAATGGATTCAACGCAAGCGCCTTATTGTAATCATCCAAGGCCAAATCATACGACCCCTTCTTCTTATGAATAATGCCACGGTTGTGATACGCTTTATAAAAATACGGATTAATCTCTAACGCCTTATTAAAATCTTCCAAAGCCAAATCACTTTTATCGTCGGTACGATACACCGCCCCACGATTGCTTCGCGCCCCATCCAAATCAGGATCAATTGCTAAGGCACGATTAAAATCTTTCAGCGCCAGCTCTTTTTGATTCGTTGCCCCATACACCGCCCCACGATTATTGTAGGCATTCGCATCATCCGGCTCCATGGACACCGCTTTATCTAAATACACCATAGCCTTATCATACTGTCCCTGTTCAAAATACGCTCGTCCTAAATTAATTTGCGGACGCAATTTGTGGGGGGATTTCTGAACAACATCTTCCCAAAGCGTCACTTCATTCGTCCAAACTTTATTTCGTTGAAATGTTAAATATGCCAACACACACACAATAATACTCAACACAACCGCACCTTTCTTAACATTTTTCATCAAACGAAATATGCCCATGCTCAACATTAAAGAAAAACCAATCATCGGCAAATACAATTTATGTTCAAAAATAATATTTCTTCTTGGAATAAAATTAGGCAACAATGTAAGAAAAAACCAAAATATGCCAAAAGTAATCAATGTGTAACGGGCCCGAATCTTAAAAGCAATGCCAAGCATAGCCCCTAATGCCAAAAAACTTAACAGTGTAGGAATTTCAAAGAAATGCTGTGACAAAGCAAAATCATATTCCACATTCTGCCCAATGGGAAAAAAAGAAAGTTTTACAAACGTCATCAACACCCTAAACTGCGTCATCACATATGTTCCAAACGTAATCACATCCCCTGCATGCGATTCTGAAATCTTTGGAGCAAACAACATATCGGAAATATTAAATGAAAACAGCGCGGGGATAATCAATACAAATAGTAAAGCCGCGATTAATCGCGGCTCCTTAATTTTGCGTACCCCACCTAAAAACATACATTCAATCAAAAGGACCGTTAAAGGCAATGTAATCACGATTTCTTTGGTGAACATGCCGAGGATAGCAGAAACAGCAGCGCCAAGAAAGTATACAGACGAGATTAATCGCGTCTCTACGATCCTACCTTTAATGTAAAGACACACCGAGAGCAAATAAAACAACGTCGCCAACGACGCGAACCGCTGCGCGATGTACGTCACCGCCTGCGTCTGTACCGGATGCGCCACGAAAATCAGTGCGGTAAAAAGAGCAATAGTCGAACCGTAAACACACCCCGGGGGTGTGTATTTGGTATTTAACCTCATACACACCCCCGGGGTGTGTTTACGGTTACAAAGCCCCACAAGCATCCCCACAAACCACCACACAAGCATGGCCGTGATCAAATGAATCACGAAATTCGTCACATGATACCCAAACACATCCAACTGATGAAAATGATAATTCAGCGCGAATGAATAAAACGCCACAAAACGCGATGGCTGACTCAATAATTCCCCAATGCCCTTAATATTACCCAAATCTCGAATCGCAAAATTATCGATAATAAAAATATTATCATCAAACTGAAAATCACTATGGAAGGTATTAGAATAACTGATGATCCCTACCAGAATAATAATCGCCCACGCAAAAATTGGATACTTCATTAAATTATTTAGATTGAATATTTTCAAGGTAAGTCTCATCCATAACAAAACCTAAGGCCTTTGCCGTACGGGCATCTTCTAAAGCCTTTTGCCGATCCCCTTTGGCTAAATAAATACGCGACCGCACATAATACCCCGCCCCAAAAGTAGGGTTAGCCTGTAAAAACACATCCACATCCTCAATCGCACGTTGATACTGCTTCAACTTCTCATACACGGTGGCTCTATTAAAAAGATAACTGTAATTCTGAGCATCAAATAACATAGCCTTTTGAAAATCTGCCAGGGCCAAATTCCATTGCTTTTTTACCTTGTAAACAGCCCCGCGGTTATTGTAAATTTCATGCAATTGCGGATTAATTTCCAACGCCTTCGTAAAATCAGCAATAGCCAAATCATATTTTCCCTGCTCCTTGTAAACCACCCCACGATTACTGTAAGCTTCCACAAGATTAGGATTAACTTCTAAAGCTTTGCCATAATCTACAAGCGCACGATCATATTGCTTTTGCCGTTTGTACACAATACCCCGATTATTGTACGCCGTCGCATATTCAGGATTAATACGCAAAGCATGATTGTAATCGGCCAGAGCCAAATCCCATTGCCCTTTCATCTCATACACAATCCCCCGATTGTAATACCCATCCGCCATCTCCGCATTCAATGCCAAGGCCCTGCTGTAATCTGCCAAAGCTTCATCCAGCTGCCCTTTAAGTTTATTAATCACCCCACGGTTACCATAAGCCTCAGCAAGATTTGGATTAATTTCAATCGCCTTATCATAATCAGCCAGAGCCTTATCATACTGCCCATTCATTTTATAAATAATGCCGCGATTGCTGTACACTTTGGCATATTTAGGATCAATATCCACGGCCTTATTCATATCCTTTAAAGCCAAATCATACCGACCTGTCTTTTCATAAATCACACCGCGATTGTAGTATGCCTCCTTGTAATTCGGATTAATCGATAGAGCCTTTTCATAATCGGCCAGGGCCAAATCCCATTGCCCGGCCTTCTCATAAATCACGCCACGATTGCTGTACACATCCTCTAAATAAGGATCGAGCTGCGTCGCCTTTTCATAATCCACCAAGGCCAAGTCATACAATCCCTTAGCCTCATACGCCACCCCTCGAGCACTGTACCCTTCGGCATAATCCGTATCAATATCCAATACCTTTTCAAAATGCTGCAAAGCCGTATCATACTGTTCATGCTTTAAATAGGCCGCCCCCAAATTTAAATGCGGACGCAATTTATGCGGTGATTTCTTAACGACATCCTCCCACAATGTCACCTCATTCAGCCAAACCTTATTACGTTGATATGTCAAAAAAGATAAAACACAGACGATCAGACTTAAAGCCGCCACACATTTTCTAAAATTTTTAAAAAGACTAAAAAACCATGCCACTAAAAAAAGCGCCCCGCCCGCCATAGACAAATACAGTTTATGTTCAAATATCACATGCTGGCGCGGCACAAAATTCGGTGACAAAGTCAACAAAAACCAAAATATCCCAAACGAAATCCAAATATTACGCTGCTTAAATTTGAAAGCAGCCCCGATGACACCTAAGAGGACAATAAAACTTACAAATACCGGCACCTCAAAGAAATTGTGCGACAGTGGAAAGTCATAATCCAGATTCTGTCCAATCGGGAAAAAAGACAATTTCAAAAATGTCGCCATAACGCGAAACTGCGTAATAATGTATTTGCCAAATGTAATCACATCCCCTTGATGCGATAGCGAAGTTTTTTCCCCCAATAACATTCCTGAAATATCAAACGAAAATATGGCAGGAACAATAAGAAAAAACAATAAAATCGGAATCACATACAGCTTTTTTGTCTTTAAAAAAAAATGCTCAATCAAAAGAATCATCAACGGCAAGGTGATCACAATTTCTTTCGTGAACATGCCTAGGACAGCAGCAACTGCGGCTCCAAAAAAATGTACAAACGTAATTAATCGCGTCCCACCATAGCGGCCCTTTACGTAAAAGCACAACGAAAGCAAATAAAACAACGTCGCCAAAGACGCCATCCTCTGCGTAATGTACGTCACGGCTTGCGTCTGCACCGGATGCACCACAAAAATCAATGCGGCGAACAACGCGACGGTCGAACCGTAACCGTCTCCGAACCTCGGGGGTTCGGATTTCCGAACCCCCGAGGTTCGGAGACGGTTAAGCATCCTAACCAACCACCACACTAAACACGCCGTGATCAAATGAATCAAAAGATTCACGACATGATACCCCACCACATTCAACTCATGAAAATGATGATTTAACGCAAAAGAATAAAACCCCACAAACCGCGACGGCTGACTCAGCATATCCCAAATAGGACCAATGCCTGCAATATTCTTTATGGCTGAATTCTGAACAATAAAAAGCTTATCATCAAACTGAAAAGGAACCTGAAATGTGTTGGAATAGACAACGATGCCTAAAAGGCATATCGCTAACAACGGAAGCACAATTTTTTTAAAATTTTTCTTTAATACCATTTAAATACCCATCTTTAACCGGATAATCTAAAGACTTTGCCTTTTGCGCGTCACGATAGGCCCTGCGAAAATTCCCCTGCGATTTATAAAACAAAGACCGGTTAAAATACACCTCTTTTAAACTCGGGTCAATAGATAAGGCCTTGTCATAATCAGCCAACGCTTGGGCATATTGTTTTTTCTGGCTGTAAGCAATGCCTCTATTTCCATACACCTCAGCATACTGAGGATCAATATTTAAGGCCTCCCTGTAATCAGACAGAGCTGCATCATATTGCCCTTTCTTTTCATAAAAAATACCTCTGTTATTGTAAGCCTCTTTAAGGTTCACATTGACTTTACGATAATCTTCAAATGCCAGATCATACCGCCCCTGCCGGTCATAAATACCAGCGCGGCTTACGTAAGCCTTGGTGTAATTCGATTTAATCTTTAATGTTTTATTAAATTCCTCCAGGGCTAAATCATATTGCCCTCTTCTCTCATACACAAGCCCCCGCCCGTAATAGGCCTTGAAATAATATTCAGGCAGCCTTTCCCGTTTTAAATCTTCATTCATATTATGCCGTAAAAAATAGGCACAACGGTCTAAGACTTTATTCAAATGTTTCTCAGCGGCATCATATTTGCCTTCTCTTAAATACCCAATACCCAAATTCAAATGCCCACGTAACTTATCCGGAGACTTTTTGACCACATCCCCCCAAAGCGTTACCCCGTTTTTCCACACCTGATTCCGCTTGTACGCCAGAAAAGAAAACAACACAACAATAATACTCAAAGCGGCCATACATTTTCTTTTATCTTTAAATACACTGAACATCCCCATACATAAAGCCAGCGAAAGCCCCACAAGGGGCAAATAAAGTTTATGTTCAAAAATCACATGTCTTCGGGGAACAAAATTAGGCGTTAATGTCAGCAAAAACCATAATAAGCCAAAAGCGATTAACCTATGCCGGCGCTTGAGTTTTAAAGCCAACAAAAATACACTCAACAAAGCCATAAAACTCAACAATACTGGCCATTCAAAAAGATGATGCGATAAGGGAAAATCATAATCAAAGTTCTGCCCCAACGGCACAAAAAATAATCTAAAAAATGTGGCCAACACCCGAAACTGCGTCAAAATATACGGACCAAAAGTGATCATCTCAATATCATGCGAAGCCGAAGACCTTACCCCTGATAATATTCCCAAAAACCGAAATGAAAACACAGCGGGAATAATCAAAAAAAACAAACCTACCGGTGCAACAATAAATTTCCGAAACCTCTTCTGCCCCTCAAAAAAGAAAACCTCCACCAAAAGAATCATCAACGGCAGAGTAATCACAATCTCCTTGCAAAACATACCAAGGACAGATGCAATGGCAGCCCCAATAAAACACAACACCGTCCCTTGCCTTCCCAGCCTTCCCTTAATGTAAAAGCACAACGAAAGCAAATAAAACAACGTTGCGAGCGACGCAAACCTCTGCGTAATGTACGTCACCGCCTGCGTCTGCACCGGATGCGCCACAAAAATCAACGCGGCGAACAGCGCGACGATCGAACCGTAAACGAACCTCGGGGGTTCGGATTTCCGAACCCCCGAGGTTCGGAGACGGTTAAGCATCCTAACCAACCACCACACCAATACAGCCGTGACCAAATGAATCACAAAATTCGTCAGATGATACCCAAACACATCCATCCCATGAACATGATGATTCAACGCGAACGAATAAAACACCACAAACCGCGATGGCTGACTCAACATATCCCACATCGCCCGCAAATTCGTAATATCCCTTATCGCAGGATTACTTGTAATAAAAAACTCATCATCAAATTGAAAAAAATGCTGGAAGGTGTCTGAATAGACAAAAAAACCTAAAAGGCAGATCAATAATACAGAAAAAATCTTGCCAACACTGCTTCGCCAGGAACAGATCGGTACCATAATGTCGAAGTATACCATGCAGCTAAAACATAAAATAGAAAAATTTCAGAAGCTGTTAGGATAGAACAAACTCGTGTTTAGCATCGGGGAATTTCATGCTACAGCCCTCTTCCTTCAATAGCATCTCTCCGCTCTCAATGATAATCTGCTTCCACCGGGTACCCCAGAGACTTAGCTTTTTGAAGATCGGCGAGGGCTTGTTTTTTGTGGCCTAAGATAGAATGAGTTAGGGAACGTTGGTAATAAATCTTTGAAAAATTTGGGTTAATCGATAAAGCTTTATTGTAATCCGCCAAGGCCAATCGATACTGTTTGCGTCGCATGTACACGACGCCCCGGTTACTGTAGGTGCCGGTGTAATAGGGGTTAATTTTGAGCGCCCGATTAAAATCGACAAGCGCTAAATCTTCTTCCCCTTTAATGCCATACACAATGCCGCGATTATTGTACGCTTCGGCGTAATTAGGATGCACCGCAATGGCTTTAGTGTAATGGGTGATGGCCACATCATATTGTTCGACTTGCCTAAATACATTGCCGATATTGTAATACGCCTCCGCAAAGTTTGGACTAATGGACAATGCCATTTGAAAATCATTTAAGGCTAACTGAAACTGACCTAATTTCTTGTACACAAGTCCGCGATTGCTGTAGGCCTTTACGTACCGTGGATTAAGCGCCAGGGCTTTGTTGTAATCCGCTAAAGCCAATTCATGACTCCCCTGCATTTCGTACAGGATGCCGCGGTTATTGTAAAGCCCGGCCTCCTTGGGAGCGATCGACAATCCTTTATTGTAATCAATCAAGGCTAAATCATATTTACGCTGTGTCCTGTAAATATTGCCCCGATTATTGTACAGCTGTATTTTGTGAGGATTAATTTCCAGGGCCTTATTAAAATCAGCCAGGGCTAAATCATATTTACGCTGTTTGTCATAAATCACACCGCGATTACCTAAAGCCGCCACAAATCCAGGATTAATTTCCAGGGCCTTATTGTAATCTGCAATCGCTAAATCCGGCATCCCCTTGGCGTCATAACACAGCGCGCGGGAATTGTACGCTTCCAGATAAGTCGAATTCATACGTAAGGCCTTGCTTAAATCTTTAATCGCCAAATCATATTGCCCTTTAACCTTGTACACTAGCCCGCGATTAATGTAACCTTCAATGTAATTCTTATTGTACTTAACGGCATTGTTGTAACTTTGAAACGCCAAATCATACATCTCCGCCTGATAATAGGCATTACCCATATTATTGTGCGACCGCGGCTTTCGGGGAGATTTACTAATAATGTCTCTCCACAATTTTACGGGTGTTTCCCAAATTTTATTGCGTTGGACCGTTAAGTACGACAAAGTAAGGAAAATAATACTCATAACCGTTAAGAATTTCTTAAAGTTTTTCATGAGGTGATGCAGACCAACGGACACCGCCAGAGAAAAACCCACCATTGGAAGATACATTTTATGTTCAAAAATAATATGCCGCCGTGGTACAAAATTTGGCGACAGTGTGAGAAAAAACCAAAATATTCCGAAAGCACTTAATCCATACAGTATCTTTTTTTCTCTTTGTGTTGCGATCTGCGCACGCGTTAAATGATATCCACTTTTCGGTTTACCTGATCGTGAAAAAAGGTTACCCACTACCGCCAGCTTGACAGCACCTAAGAAAATCGCCAACAATAGGCTAAAACTAAAAAACACCGCTGGCTCAAAAAAGCTCTTTGACAAAGCGTAATCGTAGTCGACATTTTGGCCAATGGGTAAAATACACAATTTCAAAAATGTCATCATCACCCTAAACTGCGTAATAAAATAATTTCCAAACGTAATCACATCACCGGCATGGGAAGCCGAATATTTTATGCCAAACAGTTGGCCCATAAAATTAAATGAAAATATGAACGGAATAATCGCCATAAAAATGACAATGGGACTAAAATACAACAACTTCATCATGCCACGTGCCGTCTTTTTATTTTTCTTAGGCTTTTGAAGAAAAGCCCATTCCACAAGGATAATCGTCAATGGCAGCGTAATCACAATTTCCTTGGTAAACATGCCGAGAACAGCGGCAATGGCTGCACCGACAAAATACAATACTGACCACGGATCACTGACCACTGACCACTTATTACGCCCCTTAATGTAAAGACACAGGGACAACAAATAAAACAAGGTCGCCAAAGACGCCATCCGCTGCGTAATGTACGTCACCGCCTGCGTCTGCGCCGGGTGACACACAAAAATTAACGCCGCACACAGCGCAACGATCGAACCGTGTACAAACCCCCGAGGTTTGTATGCGGTTTTGTACCGCATACAAACCTCGGGGGTTTGTACACGGTTAAGACTCTCCACTAACATCCCCACCAACCACCACACCAACACGGCATTCATCAAATGAATCACCATATTCGTGACATGATATCCAAAAGTATCCAACTGATGGAAATGGTAATTGACAGCAAAAGAAAAGAATCCAATAAACCGTGATGGCTGACTCAACATATCCCACATCGGCTTAATATCCATCACATCTTTAATGGTAGGATTATTGATAATAAAAATAAAATCATCAAACTGAAAGGAATGATGGAAGGTCTGCGAATACACCGTAAGGCCTACGAGGCAAATGAGCAATACGGGCAAGAATCGTGATAATTTTTTAATCATGCTTTATACCAATTCCAATAAATAATTACCAAAAATTACTCTCGGTTTTCTCGAACGCTTTTACGAAAGAGACAACTCTGGTAGGATTGTCTCCTAGAATGCCGAGAGTAAATCAGAAAAATTATTTGTTGGATTTGGTTTCACTAAATATACCATTATTTAATGGCTTTGGTATTAACTGCTTGAGCACAAGCTTCCGATTGTAATGGGCCGCTGAAAATTGTGGATCAATTTGAATCGCTTTATCAAAATCCTGCAAAGCCTTTTCCGCCTGATTCTGCATAAAAAATACAACCCCTCGACTGACATATGCCTCGGTTAAATAAACATCTAATTCCAAAGCCTTATTTAAATCGAACAATGCTTTGCCGAGCTGCCCTTGATCTTTGTAAACAATACCCCGATTGGCATACCCTTGAGCATAACTGGGATTAAGTTTAAGACCATTGGAGTAATACATCAATGCCTTATCATAGTCTTTTTTACGTGCATACACCTGCCCCAGACTTGTATGCGCTTTAAAATATTTTGGGTTCAATTTTAAGGATTGCGTAAAATACTCAATAGCGACATCGTCTTCTCCTTTAAGCATGTACGCATATCCCAAATTATGATGCGCTCTTGATTTGTGCGGTGACTTTTGGATTACATCCGTCCACAAAGTAATATCGTCCTTCCAAACTTTATTACGTTGAATTGTTAAATAAGAAAATAAACCAAGAATAATCAACATCGTTACGATAAATTGCTTTCGATTCTTGATTAAATGATGCAAACCTACACTTACGACAATAGCAAACCCGACCATCGCCAAATAAAGTTTATGTTCATAAATAATATGCCGCCGGGGAATTAAGTTTGGCGCGAGTGTCAGAAAAAACCAAAATAGGCCAAACGCCACAAGCGAATACCGCCGCCGTATCTTTACCGCCACACCCAATAGGACTGCAAGCAGCGCAAAACTTAATAATGTCGCCCGTTCAAACAAACTCTGAGACAAAGCAAAATCATAATCAAAATTCTGTCCAATGGGAAATACGGCTAATTTCAAAAACGTTACAAATACACGTGCTTGAGTGAAAAAATATTTCCCAAATGTAATCACCTCCCCTTCGTGCGAGGCCGATATTTTGGGCGCAAATAATAAACCTGAAAAATTGAATGAAAACAGGGCGGGGATGATCAAACAGAACAGTAATAAAACCGTAAACGAACCTCGTAGGTTCGGATTTCCGAACCTACGAGGTTCGTTTACGGTTAACTCCACCAAAATAATAGCTAAAGGCAACGTGATCACAATTTCTTTCGTGAACATGCCGAGGACGGCAGCCAACGCAGCTCCAAAGAAATGTACAGACGCGATTAATCGCGTCTCTACTCCTCGCCCCTTAATGTAAAGACACACCGAAAGCAAATAAAACAACGTCGCCAACGACGCCATCCGCTGCGCAATGTACGTCACCGCCTGCGTCTGCACCGGGTGACACACAAAAATCAACGCAGCACACAAAGCGACCGTCGAACCATGTACAAACCCCCGAGGTTTGTATGCGGTTTTGTACCGCATACAAACCTCGGGGGTTTGTACACGGTTAAGACTCCTCACAATCATCCCCACCAACCACCACACGAGCAAGGCATTCATCAAATGGATCACCAAATTCGTGACATGATACCCCAACACATCCAACTGATGAAAATGATAATTCACGGCAAACGAAAGGAATCCCACAAACCGTGACGGCTGGCTCAACATATCCCACATCAACCCCACACGCGACACATCCTTAATCGCTGGGTTATTCACAATAAATGCGTAATCATCAAAATGGAAAGAATGCTGGAAGGTTTGAGAATAGACAACAATGCCTAAGAGGAAAATACATAAAATAGAAAAAAATTTACTGACCTTAATAGAAAAGAATCTCATTGTTTAAAGTTTAGAGATTCTGCTTATGATGTCAAGAAGAAATACGGCCAGAACTCCCCGAAAGCCCTAAAATAAACGGCAGTTGCGTGATAGGCAAATAGAATTAATTTTGTGCTGCCACCGCTTTTTCGCGATTATCTTTAGCTTCTTGATTGGTAGGGTCGATTTGCAGGGCTTTATCAAAATCTTCAATAGCTAAATCAAGGCGGCCGCTGAGGCCGTGGGTCGCGCCGCGGTTGTTGTACGCCTGCAGGTAATTCGGCTTAATGGCTAAAGCTTGCGTGTAATCTTTAATGGCTAAATCGTATTTTTCCTTTAATCTTAATGTGTTTGCTCTATTGTAATAAGCTTCAGCGTAGTTGGGCTTAATCCTGATGGCACGGCTAAAATCAGCAATGGCCAGATTGTGGCGCGCCTGCAATCCATACACAAAACCGCGGTTATTAAATGCCTCATAATAATCACGATTAATTGTCACCGCCTTTGTAAAATCCGTAACGGCTTGATCGTAATCATGCAGCTGATGATGCACATTGCCTCTATTATTGTAGGCCTCAGAATATTCGGGGTTAATGATGAGCGCCTGATCCAAATAATGCTTCGCCTGGGCATAGGCCCCGCGACTTAAATACGCGCAACCCAAATTAAAATGCGGTCGCGCTTTTTGGGGCGACTTCGCTACGACATCTGCCCACAAGGCCACTGGATCAGCCCAAATTTTATTACGTTGCACCGTCAAATAGGCAAAGACGGCAATGATCACGCAACATACTGCTACGTACTTTTTAATATTCTTCATCACCGCAAAAAGCCCTGCGCTTAGCGCAATAGAAAACCCGACTAACGGCAAATAAAGTTTGTGCTCAAAAATAATATTACGCCGCGGAATAAAATTGGGTGTCAGTGTCAGAAGAAACCAAAATAGGCCAAAAGCCACCAGAGGATGCCGTTTGCGTATTTTCCAGGCAGCCACCAGGAGGCTGAAAATCAGGACGATGCTCAACAGAACCGACCATTCAAAAATACTTTGCGACAAAGCAAAATCATAATCCAAATTTTGCCCGATGGGAAAAAGCGTTAGGCGAATAAACGTCGCCAACACACGAAACTGCGTTAGGACGTAAGGCCAAAACGTAATCACATCCCCAACGTGCGACTCCGACATTTTTGCTCCAAATAATAATCCGGAAATATTAAAAGAAAATACGGCGGGAATGATTAGACAAAACAACAGTAGACAAACCGTAAACGAACCTCGTAGGTTCGGAAATCCGAACCTACGAGGTTCGTTTAGGGTTAACTCCACCCAAATAATAGTCAACGGCAACGTAATCACAATTTCTTTAGTAAACATACCCAGAATAGCGGCAACGGCAGCTCCAAGAAAATAAGGAATACGTCTCCAAGTTTTAGTCATCCGTCGTTTGTCATCAGTCGCCAGTATTTTGGCTTTTTCTGAAAGCTGAAGACTGACGTCTGATAGCTGATGGCTAACACGTCCCTTCATGTAAAGACACACCACCAACAAATAAAACATCGTCGCCAAAGATGCAAATCGCTGCGTAATGTACGCTACGGCTTGAGTCTGTACAGGATGACACAAAAAAATCAACGCGGCAAACAACGCGACGGTCGAACCGTAAACACACCCCGGGGGTCTGTTTACGGTACAAGACCTCAAACAGACCCCCGGGGTGTGTTTACGGTTACTAGCCCCAACAAGCATCCCCCCCAACCACCAGACCAACAGAGCATTAATCACATGAATCACGACATTCGTCATATGGTACCCAAACACATCCAGCCCATGAAAATAATAATTCAACGCAAACGAATAAAAGGCCACAAACCTCGACGGCTGCTCCAAATATGTCGCAATCGATTTGACATTCCCTAAACTCCGAATACTTTCATTAGTGACAATAAAAACTTGATCATCAAATTGGAAAGGCGCCTGCAATGTATTGGCATACATCCATCCCCCTATGATCACAATAAGGGCGATGGCTAAAAATTTCTTAATCATTCGGTAAAACCTCCATGGCCTTACGCACCCAAGCACGTTGTTGCTGAGCTTTAGCGTAACCGGGATCAATCGCTAAAGCACGGTTGTAATCTTCCAAGGCCAAGGCGTATTGTTTTTGGTGTGCATAAATATTACCCCGGTTAAAATACGCTTCTTTAAAATTCAGATTAATCGCAATCGCCTTATTGTAATCCCACAAAGCTAAATCCTGCAACTGTTGCGCCGCAAAAATACCACCACGATTGCTGTAAGCTTGCGCGTTACGCGGATCTATTTTAATCGCAGCACCATAATCTTTAAGGGCCTTTTCATATTGCCCTAAAGAAAAATACACATTCGCCCGGTTAACGTATCGACTGGCATTCGCCGGATTCAAAACAATCGCCGCATCAAAATCGACCAAAGCCAAATCATATTTCTTTTGTATCTGATAAATGACCCCCCGGTTATTATGTGCAATAGCCGATTCCGAATCAATCAAAAGCGCCTGCGTAAAATCAGCCAAAGCTAAATCATAACGTCGTTCCATTTGATAAACAGATCCCCGATTATTGTAGGCCGACACATTATTGGGATTAAGCATCAAAGCTTGATTGAGATGCGTCAAAGCCAAACCCGTATCCCTCCTCTGCAAATAATACACCTTCCCTAAATTATTATGCGGCCGCGATTTGTGCGGCGACTTTTGTACCACATCTTCCCACAACGTAATTTCATTGTTCCAAACTTTATTTCGCTGAAACGTCAAACACGAAAAAATAATAATCACACCAGACACAACGGAAACAAACATTCTGGAATTTCTAATTAAAGAATACATCCCTGCTGTCAACGCCAAACACAGCCCAACGCTTGGCAAATACATGCGATGTTCAAATATGACATCCGCAATCGGAATAAAACTGGACTCCACCGACAGCGTAAGGAAAAACCAAATAATGCCTAGTGTCACAAGCTTATTACGTGTACGCATCCAAATCGCAAATCCAAATAACACAATACATGTCAGCATACTTAACAAAGTCGGCCATTCAAAAATACTGTACGCCAAAGGAAAGTCATAATCAAGATTCTGTCCAACTGGAAACAGGAATAATTTTAAATACGTTACCAGCACTTTAAACTGCGTCAAAAAGTACACCGATCGTGTCATTGTCGCCACGCCACTGGCTTCAGACATACTTTCCTGAGCCAACACTCCCGACAAATTAAACGAATACAAACAAGGAATAATTACAGCAAATGACAATATCAAAACAATGTAATACCATGGGACATCAATAATTCTTTTCGATCCTTCCCTCCTAAAAAAATAAAACTCCAACACAAGAATCATAAACGGCAGCGTAAACACAATTTCCTTACTGAACATACCCAGCACAGCCGCGATCGCAGCTCCCACAAAACGTACAGACGCGATTAATCGCGTCTCTGCACATCGTCCTTTCATGTAAAGACACACCGAAAGCAAATAAAACATCGTTCCCAACAGCGTAAACCGCTGCGCAATGTACGTCACCGCCTGCGTCTGCACGGGGTGACACAAAAAAATAAACGTTGCACACAGAGCGACGGTCGAACCGTAAACACACCTCGGGGGTGTGTTTTTGATTTTTCGCCGTAAACACACCCCCGAGGTGTGTTTACGGTTAATGCTCCGAACACCCATCCCCACCAACCACCACACAAGCAAAGCATTAATCACATGAATCCCCACATTCACCACATGATACCCAAACACATCCAACTTATGAAAATGGTAATTCACCGCAAAACTCAAATACGGAATCAAGCGTCGCGCCGACACCCCGAGTGTATGATCCATCAAATGCTTCGTCGTATTGGTCCATGCAATTGCAATATTAAAAACATCCCTGATCTGCGGATTTTCCACAATGACACGCGTATCATCAAAATGGAAAGAACTATGAAAAGTGTTAGCGTAAATAGCTCCGCCTAAAATACAAATAATGAATACAAAAAATAATTTGTTAATTCTCATATTTAAATATTTAATCATATCCACCCATACAATCTGCGTACATACTTTCAAGCATTTTACCCTTACGATCAATCTCTTTGACTTTAACAGTGTTACCCAACGCTTGACAAGTATTCACAAGATGAAGATAAGATTTCTTGAAATCAGGATTTATTTTTAAAGCCTTTTTGTAATATTTCATTGCCAATGCATGTTGATGTTTGGCGCCATAAATTAACCCAATATTATCGTAAGTCGTCGTCAAATTGGGATTTAACTTAACCGCCATTTCGTAATCAGCCAAGGCTTTGTCATACTGCTGCGTAAGATGATATGCCGTCCCTCGATTATTGTACGTTACGGCAGATGTTGGGTTTAAAACCAATGCCCGATCATAATCTCTAATGGCCAAACCATACCTCCCCTTTTTCTCAAAAAAATGCCCTCTATTGGTGTATGCTTTAACATGGTAAGGATCAATATGTAAGGCCTTATTGAAATGCGCTAGTGCTAAATCATATTTACTTTCTTTCAAATACGCGGCCCCTAAAATACCGTGACCTCTTGCTTTATTTGGCGATTTTTTCACCACATCTTCCCACAACGTCATTTCATTGTTCCAAACTTTGTTTCGCTGAAACGTTAAATAAGAAAAAACAATCACAATCACACACGCAACCGTTACAAGCGCTCTGGAATTTTTTATGAAAACTAACAGCCCAGCTGTAAACGCCAAACACAGCCCAACGCTTGGCAAATACATGCGATGTTCAAATATGACATCCGCGATCGGAATAAAACTGGACTCCACCGACAACGTCAGAAAAAACCAAATAATGCCCAACGAAACAAGGCGATGACGTGAAAACAATTTTACGGCTGCACCTAACAATACAACGCACATCATCATACTCAAAAAAGTCGACCATTCAAAAATACTTTGCGCCAAAGGAAAATCATAATCAAGATTTTGCCCGACTGGAAACAGGAATAACTTTAAATAAGCCAACACCACTTTAAACTGCGTCAAAAAATAAACCGACCGCGTCATCGCCGCCACGCCACTGGATTCAGACACACTTTCCTGAGCCAACACTCCCGACAAATTAAACGAATACAAACAAGGAACAATTACAGCAAATGACAATATCAAAACAATGTAATACCACGGAACATCAATAATTCTTTTCGATCCTTCCTTTCTAAAAAAATAAAACTCCAACACAAGAATCATAAACGGCAGCGTAAACACAATTTCCTTACTGAACATACCCAGCACAGCCGCGACAGCAGCCCCCACAAAACGTACAGACGCGATTAATCGCGTCTCTGCACATCGTCCTTTCATGTAAAGACACACCGAAAGCAAATAAAACATCGCCCCCAACAACGTAAACCGCTGCGCAATGTACGTCACCGCCTGCGTCTGCAGAGGATGACACAGAAAAATCAAGGCTGCACACAAAGCGACTGTCGAACCGTAAACGAACCTCGGGGGTTCGGATTTCGGGAATTCAGATTTCCGAACCCCCGAGGTTCGTTTACGGTTAAAAATCTTCACCACCATCCCCACCAACCACCACACAAGCAAAGCATTCACCACATGAATCCCTACATTCACCACATGATACCCAAACACATCCAACTTATGAAAATGGTAATTCACCGCAAACGTCAAAAACGGAATAAGCCGTCGTGCAGACAACCCCTGCGTATGCTCAAGCAAATGCTTGGTGGTATCCATCCACACAACCTTAATATTTTGAATATTTCTAATCTGCGGATTCTCCACAATGACACGCGTGTCGTCAAAATGAAAAGTGCTGTGGAAGGTGTTGGCGTAAATAATAATGCCGAGGCAAACAAGAAAAATAGCAGGAAAAAACTTTTTAATCCCCTGACATAATGTTAGATGGACTTTCATTATTGATTTGATATCCCAAAGATTGCGCCTTAAAAGCATTTTGCTGGGCCTGGGAAGCATTCCCCATTGCTTTGTAAATTAAGGCACGCTGGTAATAGGCCCCAGCATATTTCGGATTGATCGTTAAAACTTTACCATAATCAGCCAAGGCAAGACGGTATTTTTTCAACTGAGTGTACACAACGGCACGGTTGTAATACGCCTCCCAAAAATCCGGATTAATTTTAATCGCTTTATGAAAATCTTTCAAGGCCGCAGCATGCTGCTTCAAGGCCAACTGAACCAATCCTCTATTATTGTACGCTCTCAAATACGATGAATTAATTTTAATAGCCTGGCTGTAATTTTCCAAAGCCGCGGCGTAATCTTTTTTTAATGTGTACACAAGCCCACGATTACTCAAAAATTCTTCCTTTTTATTAGGAGACTGCCTTAATGCCTGGGTGTAATCAACCAAAGCTAAATCATATTGCCCTTGCGCTTTGTACATATTGCCCCGGTTACTGTAAAACTGGGGCATGTCCGGATTAATCGTAATCGCCTGCTTAAAATCCGCCGTCGCCAAATCATATTGACGTTTAACTTTGCGAATAATCCCGCGATTACTGTACGCCGACGCTAACAAAGGATCATTTTTAATCGCTTTATTGTAATCACTCAACGCCTGATCATACCGCCTTTGATCCTTGTAAAAATTCCCGCGATTATTGTACGACTCAGCATTGTTGGGATCCAATTGAATACTTTGATTAAAATCTGCCAAAGCCAAATCATGCAGCCCCTTCTTTTGATACACAACGCCACGATTGTCATACCCTTTAACATTGCCAGCATCCATTTCAATGGACTTCGTCAAATATTCAAGAGCCAAATCATATTCACCTCTGGCAAAATAGGAATATCCTAAATTAAGATACGGCCGCATCTTACCGGGAGATTTCCGAACAACATCACTCCACAAAGAAACTGCATTTTGCCACACCCTGTTTCTTTGAATCGTTAAAGAAGAATAGACACTCAAAATAATCAACATGCTAACCACACATTTCTTTTTATTATTAAAACTTAAATACAATAAACACGGTAATATCATACAAAACCCGATGGATGCTAAATACAATTTATGCTCAAAAATAATATGCCGCCTTGGCACCAAATTGGCTGCCATCGTCAGGAAAAACCAAAATATCCCAAAAGAAATCACCGCATGCCGATGCCTTAATCTCATTGCTAACATTACCAACCCCGTCAAAAAAACAAAACTCAACACAACCGGCCATTCAAAGATTCCTTGCGACAATGGAAAATCATAATCAAGATTTTGCCCGATGGGAAAAACCAATAAACGAATAAAAACCACAAAAACACGTGCTTGCGTTAAAAAATATTTCCCAAACGTAATCACATCCCCCGCATGCGACGCCGACATCTTTGGCCCGAACAATATCCCGAAAACATTAAACGAAAAAACGGCGGGGATGATCAAACAAAACAATAATAAAAATACCCAACCGTAAACCGTAAACACACCCCGGGGGTCTGTTTGAGGTCTTGTACCGTAAACAGACCCCCGGGGTGTGTTTACGGTTCCAGTCGATCGCAAAAACATAAACTCAACAAGTAAAATCATCAAAGGCAACGTAATCACAATTTCTTTGGTGAACATCCCAAGGACAGCAGCCACCGCAGCTCCGAAGAAATAAAAAATGGGCCGCCAATTCTTAGACGTCAGTCGTCTGCTATCAGCTGTCAGTATTTTGTTTTTTTCTGAAGACTGATGACTGATGGCTGATGACTGATAGCTAATACGTCCCTTTATGTAAAAACACAACGAAAGTAAATAAAACAATGTCGCCAAAGACGCAAACCGCTGACTAATGTACGTCACCGCCTGAGTCTGAACAGGATGGGCCACAAAAAGCAATGCGGCAAACAAACCGTAAACGAACCCAGAAAGTTTGCGTTCGCAAACTCTCACGGTTCGTTTACGGTTAAAAGTCTTCACCAACATCCCCACCAACCACCACACCAACAAAGAATTAACCACATGAATCACAAGATTCGTCACATGATACCCAAAAACATTTAACCCATGAAAATGATAATTTAACGCAAAGGTGAGAAAAGCGACATAACGTGAAGGCTGGCCGAGAATACTGCCAAACGTAGTAATATTTTTGAAATCTTTAATGTAAGAATTACCAGCAACAAATTTTACATCATCAAATTGAAAAGGACTGTGGAGGGTATTTGCATAAAGGGCAACACCAAGAAGGCCTATGACAAAAAAATAGTGACAGAAACCGTTTTTTAAAAAACCTTCACTTATTTTCTTAAAAAAGGGTCTGTCACTATTTTTTTGGCTGAACAATTTTTTGGGCCAATCTCTTAATTCAAATAATTTTTTAACTCTGTCCAAGTTTTTTTGCCAATAATACCATCGGCCTTAAGTTCATGCTCTTTCTGAAATTTCTTAATAGCTCCACGGGATTTACTCCCAAGTTTACCATCAATTGACCCCTCATAATACCCAGCATTTTTCAAAGCCGCCTGAACTTTTTTGGCACTCACAGCCACGCGAATAATACGCAAACCATCTTTTTGGGCTTGTAATTTCGAAGGAGTCATTTTTAATCCTCTCCCTTCATAACTAGCCTCTTCAATCGGCTCAATAATCGGACCTGAATCCATACCTTCCACCTGACCAGCCAATTCCCGGACTTCATATCTCAATTCTTCAATCACCCGATCACGTTCGTCCACCTTCCGTTCTAACTGAGCAACCTTAACCTGTACATTATTTGGTCCTACAGGCGGCATTGCTGTTGAACACCCCGCCGCTAATACCCCTACAATCATAACTCCGAATAATAATTTCCACTTCATATCATTTCTCCTTTTTGTTTTCATTAATCTGAGGCGTATTTTTGGTGCCGACAGGAAAGGTTTATCCTTTCTTGTACGGCGAAAAAGCATCGCTCCAGTTGTAATCTGTTTCTAAAAGTAACGCCGATTGAATAAAAGCTAAATGAGAATACCCTTGAGGAAAATTCCCCGTTAACCGTCGGGTAGAAATTTCCACATCTTCAGAAAATAATTTCAAATGATTCGCACAACTGCGAATATTGTCAAACATCTCTCGCGCTTTTTGCTCTTCTCCAATCAAATACAAAGCATTGATCATCCAAAACGTACACACAATAAATGCATTCTCAGGCGCTCCAAATTCATCTTCGGCCACGTAACGAAATGTAAAATTATTCTTTACCAAATGCTTGTAATACTCTTTTACCGTGCTAATCATGCGTGGATCCGTCGATGGCAAAAAACCGTAATGAAACATCAGCAAATTCGAAGCATCATAAATATCCGAACCGTAATACATAGTAAAGGCTTGTAATTTTTCATTCCACCCATTTTTTAGAATATCCACTTTGATATCTTCGGCCATCTGCGTCCATTCCTTTACATATTGCGTTTTATTTACAAATTTTGCAATTTTCACCGCTCGGTCAATGGCCACCCAATTCATCATCTTTGAATGCACGTAATGCTGCATGGCCTCGCGCCGCTCCCAAATACCACTGTCCTTTTCTTGCCAAATATCTCGCACACGATTAACGAGTGAACGTGTCATCGTCCAAATTTCTTCATTCACCTGAAAACTTGCGCGTTTGTTAATAACAAAATACGTGTAAATGGTCTCAATAAGTTCCCCGTAAAGATCATTTTGTTTTTGCAGGTACGCTTCATTTCCAATGCGCACAGGAGCAGAATTTTTATATCCGGGAAGATGGTCTAAAATACGTTCCGTCAAATCTTCTTCGCCATTAATGCCATACATGACACGAATATCTTCATGCTTTAATTGCATACGATTCAAAATAAATTCAATAAACCCATCCGCCGACTGAATATGCCCGATGCGCACGTACAAATCAATGATCATCGCTGCATCCCGAATCCAACAATACCGGTAATCCCAATTACGATCCTTACCGATGATCTCCGGCAACGACGTGGTGACCGCCGCCAGGACAGCCCCTGTTCTTTGATACATCAATAGTTTTAATGTAACCGCAGAACGCAAAACCTCTTCTTTGTATTTTTTAGGATACCGCGTCTTTTGTACCCAATCTAACCAATAAGACTTTGTTTTTTCATATTCCAAAAATAATTTATCATTTTCCACAGGTTCCAATTTTTCGTGATACGAAAGCAAAAAATAAGAATATTCTTCCAACTCAATAGGCTCGCCATCCAAAACTTTTTGATAATCCAAATTGCTGTACACGTAAAAACTATTGTAATGGCCCTTCCCTTCCTGAGACATTATTTTAATGTAATCATTTTGAATTTTACATATCGCATCGCTAAGGGCATAATTGGGCTTCGGAATTAATTCCACTTTGATTTTTGGTTTCCCAGAAATCACTTTCAATTTCCGGTGAAGCTCCGATGGACAATAATAATTTCCACGGCTCGTTTCAAAGCGGGGCATGTAATCATTCACCTCAAAAATACCATCTTTAGTTGTAAAAATTGTTTTTAAAATAGCCGTGTGAATAATGTAATCTTGCTTCACGGCTACCGTATCTACACCCGTTATTTTAAAATACCCCCCATTATTTTCATCAAGGATCCGCCCAAAAACAGAAGCCGAATCAAAATAAGGCAGACATAACCATTCAACGCTACATTCAGAATTCACCAAAGCGGCACTGGAACAGTTGCCGATAATACCGTAATCATAATTATTCATAACGACCCCTTAATGGGCATGATAAATCATGCCCCTACAAACGACACTCCTCGTACGGGCATGATTTATCATGCCCCTAAAATAATTTTCTATTTACCAATCCTTTAAAACCCGTTGCGCCTTTCCTTTTCGACGATAAAAGTTTAATAATCCTTTGGGTTCTTCACTCTGTTGATACCCATTTAATAACATTTGAGCTTCTTTTTCTGTCAATCCTTCGATAATCTCAGGACTCTGTCCTTCTTTAGAGTCAGAACTTTGTTCTTCGGCAGACTCAGAACCCTGCTCTTTGTCTCCTTCATTTTCAGAGCCTTCTTCTCCTTGACTCTTTTGAGATTCTTCCTGCTCTGATTCTTGCTGTCCCGATTCTTGCTCTTGCTGCTTTTCGCCGTCTTGACTTTCTTGAGATTGTGGAGAGTTTTCTTCTTGCTCTTTTTTCTCTTGTTGAGAAGACTGATCTTGCTGGGACTTATTCTCTTGACCTTCTTTGTCTTCTTGCTGATCTTCTTGCGATTGTTTGTTTTGTTTTTGTCCTTGCTGTTGCTTTTGTTGTTGCTGTTTAACCTTTAAACGCTCAATTTCTTCTAAAACAAAATCATAATTCGATTTGGCATCTTCATCTTGAGGATCAATTTTTAAGGCATTGTCATACTGTGTTGTCGCATCTTCTAATAACGAAATGGCATTTTCAATCTTGTCATTTTCTTGTGAAGCGCCTAATTTGTAAAGTGCATTCCCTAAATTGTAATGCCCTTTTTCTTTTAGAATCTTATCTTCGGAAAGAAGAGATTTTTGCAGACGATAAATGGCCCTTTGATATTCTCCCTGCTTGTACAAAGCCGTTCCAAGGTCGAAGTTAATAATATCAGATTCCGAATCTTTTTCTACAGCTTGCTGATATTTTTCAAATGCCCCTGCGTAGTCCCCTTTTTCATACAATACATTACCTTCTTTAACGTTTTTCGCAGGCGAAGCAAATCCTAGGGTTGGAAAAAGAAATAAAAAACAAAGATGCAAGATGCAAGATGCAAGATACAACCAAATTTGACTATTATTTTTTTCTCTCATTTTTTCTCTTATCTCTTACTTCTTGCTTCTTGTTTTTTTTGACCGTTCATCTCTCCTAGCCCCCAAACACGTTTCCCCCACCAACAATAAAAGGGCTAAAGCCAAAGGAATTTGAAACCGTTCGTAATATTTTTTCTCTCGTTTACTTTCAATATCCCGTTTCTCCAACTTCGCTAACTCACGCTCGTAAATCAAATCTAAACCAAATTGCGCACCGCCAGCCTTAACGTAAGCACCACCGGTCGTCAAAGCGATTTGCTGTAACAACTTTTCATTAAGTCGTGATTTAACGTAATTCCCTTGTTCATCTTTAAGAAATTCGCCATTACCGATTTGAATCAACTCTCCTTCTTGCGTCCCAATGCCCACCGTGTAAATTTTAATCCCCTCTTCTTTGGCCTTCTGCGCGACCTTCAAAGGTTCACCTTCCAAATTATCGCCGTCCGTCACCACAATAATGGCCTTGTATTGATTCGATGTTTTGTCATACCCCTTCATGGCCTCGGTAACCGCCTTAGCAATATTGGTTCCCCCAACCGGAATAATGTCCGGGGCTAAATCATTAAGGCTTAGCATAAAACCATTGTAATCTACCGTTAACGGGCACAACAAAAAAGCATCTCCGGCAAAGGCCATCAAACCGATGCGATCCCCTTTCAATTTACGCAACAAATCTTTTACGGCTAATTTCGTTCGCTCCAGCCGATTTGGTTTCACATCCTGCGTCAACATACTTTTCGAAACATCCACCACCACCAAAATATCAATCCCCTTACGTTTAACCTCTTCCCATTCAAAACCCCATCGCGGACGGCTTAGAGCCAGAATCGAAAACACAATCACAGCCAACAAAAGAATATTCTTCCACCGCCATCGTGAAACGTCAAAACCCAAAGCAACATCTTTAATAAGCTTAGTTTCCACAAAGCGTCCCATGATTTTTTTCCGACGGCTCACAGCCTTAAACAGCAAAAACCCCACCACCGGCACAAACCACAATAAATGTAATAATTGTCCCTGAACAAAATTCATAATTTAAAAACCATTAACGCACCTCGTAGGTGTAATCGCACCTACGAGGTGCGTTTATTTACGGTATTTTGAAAAATACTGTATTAACTAAAACAATTTCTAAAACCAACAATATTAACGCTGCTATTAAAAACATCCCAAACAATTCTTCATACTGAAAGTACCCGTACTCTTCAATCTCAATTTTTTCCATGGCATCAATAGCGTCATAAATCTCACGCAAAGACTTTTCATCTGTAGCACGAAAATATTGACCATCTGTAATCTGAGCTACTTCTTTAAGCATTTCCTCATCTAATCCAAAACGCGCAGGCTTGTAAACCTTACGTCCCTTCCTATCTATCCCAACAGGATAAGGAACTGCCCCGTTAGTTCCGGCTCCGATGGTGTAAATTTTAATATCCAACGCCTTTGCTACACCAGCCATGGAAATAGGGTCAACTTTTGCTACCGTATTAACCCCATCCGTTAATAAAATAATAATTTTACTTTTAGCATCACTCGTTTTTAATCGTGCTACGGATGAAGCAATAGCCGAACCCACAGCCGTACCATCATGAATTTGCCCTAATTCCACACGATCCAAATTTTCAATCAACCAGCTGAAATCTGTTGTCAAAGGGCACACCGTGTAAGCTAAACTAGCAAAGACAATAAGACCAATACGATCATGTTCCCTATTTCTAATAAATTCTTTAACTACGCTCTTAACAATTTCTAAGCGATTCACTCGTTCTTTTTTAATAAAAAAATCCTCGGATGCCATACTACTAGAAGAATCAATCGCCAGCACAATATCAACCCCCTCTGCTGTATGAACCGTCTCCTCCAATACAGACCGCGGCCCAGCCAACGCAACGACAAACAATGCTAAAGCTAGCAAGCGCACCCCAAAAGGAATCCACCCTAACCGAATTTTCCATGATGGATCAACCGCCCCCAACAAATCCCCAGATGGAAACCGAAACGTCGAAACCTTCTGCCGTCTACGAAAAATAAAGACGCCTCCTAAAATAATTGGGAGTAGTAATAACATTAAGGGGCTTTTAAATACCATTGTTTTTCTAGAAGCAAGAGGCAAGAAACAAGAAGCAGAAAAACAAAGGAACAAGATGTAGAGAAAAAAACTAATTAACTAATTTCTTTACTTCTCTGACCTCTTACCTCTTTGCTTCTTACTTCTCTGCCTCTTACTTCTCAACTTCTCGTCTCTGTTTCGTTTCCTCTACAAGCTTCTTCGCCAATCCAAACCCCTTCTCCGCCTCTTCCGGTGGCGGGGCGTAT
This sequence comes from Candidatus Omnitrophota bacterium, assembly GCA_029261055.1. Lineage (GTDB taxonomy): Bacteria > Omnitrophota > Gorgyraeia > Zapsychrales > Zapsychraceae > JAJDCA01. The sequence goes on from JAJDCA010000018.1 coordinate 60,859, forward strand.
TTGGCGAATTTGACCATGTCGCAGCAGGTTAAAAAATCTTTCAGAGATTCTTTCTGATTTGTATTAAGTTTTGGTGAATATTGCAATGAAAGCAAAAACTCTTCCGTCGTCATCTCTGGCGCGCGAATGGAAAAACGATCCTCAATGTAATGGCGTACAATGTCGGACAAACGCTGGTAGTACTCCACCATTTTTCCCTGTGCCAAAAGATTTTCTTTTTGCAACTGGGCTAATAATTCAAAAGCCTTAATCCACGGAGGCTTGACGTCGACTTGCGGAACTGCAGCAGGTTTATTTTTGTATTTTTTCCACCAATAAAAAACCGCTCCCCCTACGGCTACCAACAAAAGGAAAATAAACAAATAACCCCAGCCAAATTCTAATGGCAAACCCACCGGGGCTTTTACATCTCTAAGTTCTTGGGCGTAAGCTGTTGTCATAAATAGTCGCTCGTCGCGCGTGTCGCGTGACTCGTTTTTTACGAGCCACGCGTCACGAGCGACGAGCCCCTTTATCCTTTCCTTTTCCGTCTCTTTAAAAAGAATTTCACCATCGCATCTACGTACGGCACGTCGGTTGACATGTCCATAAAATCCATGCCGATGGAATTAAATAATTTTTCCCGTTGTGCCAACCGCCTTTGATTGCTCACCCGGTATTGATTACGCACCCCCGCATCGGATGTATCAATATGAAATAAACTTCCACTTTCCGCATCATGTAATGCCAGAACGCCACAATTCGGCAATTCTTTTTCCCGAGGATCATTCAGCGTAACTGCAATCATGTCGTGCCGTTTGTTGGCCGTCGTCAGTCGCTTTTTCAAAACAGGCCATGTATTGACGCCGACAAAAAAATCTGAAATCAAAAATGAAATAGTTTTACGTGTGGTCACACGATTGAGATATTCCAAGGCATGCACAATATCGGTACCTTGACCTTCTGGCTCAAAATACAATACCTCACGGATGACACGCAAAACATGTTTTAAGCCTTTCCGTGGAGCAATAAATTTCTCAATTTTGTCCGTAAAAATAATCAGTCCAACCTTGTCATTATTACGAATCGCTGACGTAGCTAAAACGGCCGACACTTCCGCCGCCAACTGACTCTTCAACGCATGCGTTGAAGCAAACCGGCTGGACTGCGAAACATCCACCAAAATCATCACAGTCAGTTCCCGCTCCTCAACAAACTTCTTCACAAACGGCCGCCCATGCCGGGCTGTTACGTTCCAATCAATCGTACGAATATCATCCCCAGGCTGGTATTCCCGCACCTCATCAAACTCAATTCCCTGCCCCTTAAACACACTGTGATACTGCCCGGCAAACACATCCGAAACCATGCGCCCCGTCGTAATCTCAATCTGTTTAACCTTTTGTAATATTTCTTTTGGAATCATTTGTCTAAGAATTCTTTTTCAATTTCTTCAACCGCAGGTAAAGAGGATTTTAAATTATCTGGTAAAGCACGTGTCAATTCATATTCAGACACTCCTATCGGTTTAGTAAACCCCCTTAATGAATACTCAGCAACAATTTTGTTTTTATCCTGACAAAGAATAAGGCCAATAGTCTGGTTGTCTGCCTTCTGCTTTAATTTATCATCAACCACATTACAATAAAAATTCATCTTACCGGCATAATCAGGTTTAAATGTCCCCTTTTTTAAATCAATGACAATAAAACATCTTAATGTAAGATGATAAAATAAAAGATCAATGTAAAAATCACTATCTCCAATGTCCAAGTGGTACTGCCTGCCGACAAATGAAAATCCTTGCCCAAGTTCAAGTAAAAATTTTTCCAAATGTCGTACAAGACCTGTTTCAAGCTCCCTTTCATGAAAAGGTTCTTCAAGGGTCAAAAAATCAAATATGTAAGGATCTTTAAGAGTTTGTTTAGCAAGATCAGATTGAAATGCTGGTAAACGTTGCTCAAAATTTGTAATGGCTTGTCCTCCACGCTCATAGGTTTGATTATCAATCATCAATTGAAGGACATTCCGGCTCCATCCTTCTTTTATGGTCATATTCATGTACCATAATCTAGCTGAAAAATTCTTAATCTTAGAAATTAATAATACATTATGCCCCCAAGGCAATTTTGCAACAGCCTGTTGCACTTTTGCAGAAATGCTACTCGGATCTAATATTTTTTGTGTTTTCTTAATTTTTGCAACAGGCTGTTGCAAAATTGATAAATCTGGATATTCACGGGCAAATCGTATCATGTACCCGATGTTCCTTTCTGAAAATCCCTTAATTTCGGGTAATTCATTTCGAAGATCTTTTGATAAATTTGGAATAATACCCGTGCCCCACCCTTCCATTTTTTGCCGCTTTTCAATCATCTGCCCAATATCCCAATAAAGATAGATTAATTCCGCATTAACAGACAAGGCCGCTTTGGTCTGCGCTGTTTGAATCCTACTTTTAATTTGCACTAAAAAACTTTGATATTCTTTTTTTGAAATTTTCATTTACAACAACCTCTTGTTATTACGGCACTTCCACTTCATCTAATATTTTCTTAATAATATCTTCCGGCGTCTTTTCCTCAGCTTCGGCTTCGTAGGTGATGATGACACGATGCCGAAGAACATCCATGCCGATGGATTTAACGTCCTGCGGGGTGACGTAACCTCGCCCCTGCACGAATGCGTAGGCCTTGGCGGCAATCGCTAAATTAATCGTCCCTCGCGGGGAAGCGCCGTATTGGATGAGGTCTTTAATGTCTTCAAGATTGTATTTCTCCGGATGTCGCGTGGCCTCAACAATGTCGACGATGTATTTTTGCACTTTTTCATCCACATAAATTTCATCGACCACTTCACGTGCCCGCAAAATATCTTCCGGCTTAATAATTTTCTGCACATCTGTTTTGGCCTTCGTAAAAGACATGCGCTTGAGAATCTCGAGTTCTTCCTCTTTGGTCGGATATTCAATTTTGAGTTTAAACATAAATCGATCGACCTGCGCTTCAGGTAAAGGGTATGTCCCTTCCTGTTCAATCGGATTTTGCGTCGCTAAAACCATAAACGGTTCATCCAATTTCATCGTCTCCTCCCCAATCGTCACTTGCCGCTCCTGCATGGATTCCAACAAAGCACTTTGCACTTTAGCCGGCGCGCGGTTAATCTCATCCGCCAAAATAATATTCGCAAAAATAGGCCCTTTTTTTACAGTAAACTCACTCTTCCTCTGATCATAAATCAGCGTCCCTACAATGTCCGCCGGCAGCATGTCCGGCGTAAACTGCAGGCGTTGAAACTTCGTTTGAATCGTCGACGAAAGCGTCTTGATTGACATCGTTTTAGCCAATCCCGGAACCCCTTCAAGCAAAATGTGCCCGTCTGCCAGAATACCAACAATCAATCGTTCCAACAAATACCTCTGCCCCACAATCACCTTCTGCGTCTCCAGCAAAAGTCCCTCAATAAATCCACTCGCCTTCTTCACCTTTTCATTAATCACCGTAATGTCACTGTGTGTCATAATTACTCCTCCTTTAAAATAACTGTACGGGCGGTTCGCGAACCGCCCCTACTCCAATTTTTTTCATATCTTAAACCCCTGATCCACCAACTCCTGATTCAAAAACCGTCCCTCGGCGGCAACTTTGTGTGCGTCTGTCTCGCCGGGCAAATAGAAAATGTCAGCTAGCGGGCGATCATATTTGTCGTAGCCGTAGGTTTTGATTACCAAAAATTTAACATTTTTTAGCTGATTTTCTACAAATTTTTTTGCTTTTTGCCCCTCTACTGTCTTTAATTCTGGAGCGTAAACATCACGAAGCCTGAGCCGCTGGGTGGACATGTTGTGAAATCCTAAATCAATATTCACACGAATGGTGTCTCCGTCGGTAATCTTGTCAATAAAGGCTTTGTAGGTGAATGTTTTATTCTTTGCCGTGGTGGTTCGTTTAAAGCGGTAGCCATCTTCTCCTGTCTTCGTACACACGAGAATATCCTTGGCTTTGGGCTGCGTGATGCCTGTGAGTGACTTGTATGCATAAAACTTAAACCCACAGTCTACCTGCAAAACGCCATTAACGATTTTAAGGAAATAATGGTACAACTGCCCGCGAACAAGCTTCAAGGGTTCTGAAGAAATATTTATTTGGGAATGAAAAGATCTGGAAGACGCATATTTTTCCGCACGAACAATTTGTCTAAGCTGACGGGTGTTAAGATTTTCTTTGACAATGCGTTCTTCCAACTTCCGGCGCATTTTTAAATCTTCGACCCTAAGCAAAGTACGGTAGTGATCCCAATTAAAGAGTCGACGCGCGCCGACTTTTGGATACTGCCGGTAAAATTTGAGCGCATTAAACAGTGTTGCACGGTCAACCTGCGTATCTTGACTCAAGCGATTGACCACAGCCTCCCCGTACCCAGCCCGCACTTTATTCTGCAAAAGATCCCTGGCAATATGCTGCCCAACCTTCCAATACATTGCCGCCGTCGCCTGCTCTACAGCCTTGCGTCCAACGGCGATCTCATCTTTTACAGACTTCAGAAGCTTATTGTAAGTCGACAATGCTTTTGACATTTTAAAAAGCACCCCAGAAAAAAGTACGTACGCGCGTACGTACTTTTAAAACACATTTTTATTCTTTTCTTTCACGTAAAATATTTTCCCACATTGATCAATATGAGTTTTAAAGGCAGGATTCGTGGTGGTCGCATAATCAACTACGTCAAAAAAATACGGCAAATTTGTTTCTTCCTCTAAAATGGCTTTAACTTTAGCTGTAACATCAAGATTAATGTCCCCTTTGAGAGCTAGGTCAACGTCCGACCCTTTTTTGTGTGTATTCACAGCCCGAGAACCAAAAATGAGCACACTTTCTATTTCGTCAAATTGACGAAAAATATTTTTGACCTGAATAATTTCCTGCTCTGTTAAACCAAAATTCATTTTATTGATTCATTCCGACTTTAAGGATTTAAAAAAACCATGCGTTTCCTGAATCACTTTAAAATATTTTTCCTTAATAAGATCCACGGCCTCCTGCACTCTGGCCTCATCGTAGGTATGCGTCATCAAATTACGCTTTTCAAGCATCTCAAGCCATGCCGTACCATCTGGAATGTATTGCGCCTGGTACGCTTGCTTAATAGTATCACGCGGACTTGTAGCCGTGATACCGTTAAACTCCAAATAATCTTTCAACGTTTTCCAGGCAAGTTCAAAGGTAAATTCAAATGTTTGAATAAGGCCTGCCCGAATAAGTTTATCATTACCGGCTTCCCGTTCAACAGCCTCACACAATTGCCGAAAAGCCTTGTCAAAATTTACAAATCGTTGTTGCCATCGAAGTTCTGTCATAAAATACCTACCTCACTTTTTCTCACTCAAAAAACACATCCACCCGCGCGATTTTTTTGCTGCGGACATCTTCGGCATAAGGAGCCGGGATTGATGGTGATGAAAATACAACTGGCTTTTTGCGGTCTGCATAGTGCAGCTGAATTTCTCTCACTTCCGCTTTATTAGGACCAAATGTGTCTTTGCGATTAGGATTGTGGTAAACAACAAGAATGTGACCTAAAAATTTGAAGGCGTACGTATTTTCCGGCAAATCGCCGACAGCCTTGTTTGTAAATAACCATGCCGCTAAAGCCGGTTGAAAATTCAGAACAAGTTTTTTCTCGGGACTCAACGTAAACGGATTTTTTCCAACATTCATCATCAACCACATGTGCACAAATTCGGCGGTACTTCCGGAAAGACGCGCCACAAACCCACGCCCATGCAAAGCCGCATCATCATTGGCACTACTGACAATAAAGGAAGAATTTTCTAACACACTACGCCCGTACGTCTCCGGATTCAAAAAGGGAACAAACACATGACGAAAATTTTCATAAAATTCTTCATACAATTCAGAACGCAAAATCTCTAACATAAATTTGTATTCCATGTGCATCCAAATTGATTCGTTTTCTAACCAACCCCGAGGGAAAATACGCATGCGTCCGATTTCATCGGTTTCGCTGTTCAAATCAGCATTCAATTTGTACATCTTTAACTTCTTGTCAAAAAGGTGACTATCCCTCACTTGCCGGTACAACTCTTTAGCCTTGTCATGATTCGTTTCTACTCTTAAGGCATGGACATACCCCTCCAAAAACAACGGCAGCGCATGTTTTTTAAACTGCGTCGGACGAACATAAACACCTGCGTCCTGATTAGTTTTGTCCAGACTTTGATACTCTGTAATGTCATGATAAAAATACGTGGCCATCAAACCGTTGTCGGCCTTGGCCTGATCAACAGCCTTATTAACTCTGTCGATGACTAAACTGAGAAAGTTTTTAATCTCGGTAACCTTCATAGCTTTTTCTGCCCCATCAATACCCTGACGGACACATTGGCGGTAACGCTCTTTGACATCATTAGCTTTATTCCAATACGCCTGCGGATCAGCTTCCAAAGATAAAATATGATTCAACCCGGAAACAAAGGTGGCCAGCTCTTCAAAAACCAAAATTTCCTCATTGTCTTCACAAGAAAGCTGCTTCAATGATTCGAGCAAAAACACACTAAAACGCTTCACTTCTAATGTTTCAGAAATGGCGGATCCCATGAGCCCCGGCAATCCGTTAAGCGAATCGCACCAGTTTGGCTTGTCAGCTTCCATCTCAACCCCGACGCCACTTGGATCTAAAGAAGAAATTTTATTTGCAATGAGACAAAGAAGCTTACATGCAAGATGCGTGTAATACACAGCCCCTTCCCCATTTCTTGTTTTCAACATGTGCCCATTATTTTCATCTGATTTTTCCTTAGACGCACATGCTACCGACTTGTATTGACGCACCCCGTGATCTGTTAGCATGTAACGCTGATCACGCGGCAAAACATAATGGTCATTGTGGTAAAAATAAAACGGCTTTTTCTCAAGAAGCAATGACTTTAAATTTTCCGGATAAAGCGTGAAATAACTGATGACCATGTCCATGTTGTATTTCCAATGGTCCGACCAAAAACCTTCACCATGATCTGCCAATTCCTGCTTACGGCACACTTCAAGGATGCGGCTCAGAAATTCCTTTACGCTTCCCTGCACAGAAAAATCATTTTCTGAAATAAAAAGAAGCAAATCTCCCGGAAGAAAAGTTTTTGTTAAAAATTCTTTCAATTTTGGCTGATCCTCTTCACCAAAATATGTCTGCAAAATACTTTTGCACTTTTCCTGATCCTCCACGGAAAAAGCCGTCCCCTTAACCACAAGAGGATTGTACCCATCCGCCTGCACCAAATTCAAAAAACTAATCATATGATTGTCACCTACATCACCGTTAAACCAGACATCGTTGCGCCGATTCTGATTCACGTCACGGTAATTCCCATTACCCTGTGAATAATACGTCGCGGCAACAAAGAAATAATTGTAATCCCGTTCCAGATCTCCATGTTTTCGACTGTACACGTTAAACGCCACATGCCCGTCATTGGTCTTCAACGAAACAGGAAGTCCTCCTCGCAAAATATTATCGAGGAACGTGTGCCCGCAATATTTGTCAAACTCAGGCGAAGAACTGTGCGTTAACGCAAAACTTTTGATATCGTCAATGATCTCTTTATTTCTTTGCGCCTTATTCGCCAAAAAATCACCCGCCACAATATTGTCCACAACCGCGTTTAACTGCTCAACACTCCGGGCAAACCCCAACACAGAAAAAATATCTTTCTTCGCCTTAGGGGCTACGGTAAAACGTCCGTAACTCATGGCTGCCGGCGTACGATTGTCGGTCAATTGTTTGTCTGGTAAAGAAAAATCATCTTTCAGAAAATTAAGCGGAGCAATAAAATCATGGGCTTCGCCAAATACACGGGAAGCCTCGACAATAGGCTGCAATAATTTATCCCCCGACGCGTCCGGATCAAAACTAAAAAAGAAATTCCCTTCGGCGATCGGTGTTACCCGAGGCTTGTCAGACACTTCAACGTTCAGCTGAAAATACGGCGCCTTATTCTCAATATTACGCACCTTCACCCAGGCTTCAACCGTACGGGCAATAAATTTATTAAGCTCATCCGTAAGTCCAAACGGTACAATTAAAGGCAAACCATCGACCAATTCAATATCACGCTGTACAGTCCCTGTATTTTCTACCGTCAAGTGGCGAACCAGCCCGGCATACGGTTCATCCGGCAGGGTAAAATAATTAACCTTCACGGTTAAGCCTAAATCATGATTCACTTCTGTCAGCGTCAAATCATGCGCGGTCATGGACATGGTTTGTTTTGTGTCAAAATTTGTCCCGGTTAAATGCCGTTGAAATGGTTCCCAGTAAACAGGGTCACCCTTGCCGGAAGACACCTTAATAAAAGTACGAAATCCCTGCAACGCTGTGATCCGGTAAGACTTATTGGCCGGCTGAAATTCCATAATTGCATTATTCTTCGCTTCAATCCCGCAACTGGCAATACATTGCCCACGATTGACATAAAACGCCCACATCGGAATTCCCCACAATCCGGCAATGCCTGGAAAAAAGTTACTAAACGGTTTGCTCTCATTGTAATTTTCAATAACAAAACATCCCTTGTCGTCTAATTGATACTGTGCTTCTTGGGATGGTGATTTTTTCTTATTCATTTAATTCCCTTTCTAATTAACTATTGTAGCCACTATTACTTTTTCTCTAATAAGGCTTTTTCGCTTTCCTAAACAAATTGTAATACCCAGAAAATTTAGCCCAAAGTTTGATCGGATGCTGATCCCGATCACGCATACTTACACGATTTAACTCAAATACATCTTTATTAAAACGATCATACCCTCGATTCGTTGCACAAGCCCCTTTGTACCCGGCTTCTTTCAGCAGCCCCTTAACCTCCTCGCTGAATCCACCTATGGGGTAGGCAAAATAATCAATATCCGTCCCCAGCTCCCTTTCTAAAACACGCTTACTTTCAAAAATTTCTTCCATTTGTAAAGCAACAGGTTTGTCCGGCAAATACATATGTTCATGCGTATGACTCCCGATGGACACATCATGCACCATCATATGTTTGATTTGAGCCCATGACATAAACCCTTCGGTATTCACCAGACCGGAAGGAACAAAAATAATCGCAGGAAATTGAAATTTGCGCAACACCCGAAAAGCCTGCATGTAATTATCTTCATTTGCATCATCAAATGTAATCACAACGGTCTTTTTGGGTAACGTCTGCCCTGCCGTCGTGGCCGTGACCAACGCATCCAAACTAATCACATTGTAATCATGCCGCTTCAAATACGCCATCTGCTTTTCAAAAACTTCCGGCGTCACCGTATTTGCTTCTGCCTGTTCAACGTGGTCAATATGGTGGTACATCAAAATAGGAACAACATATTTATCCGAAAGCCAAACGTAAAAACCACCGCTGGCGAGAAGAATAATGACAAGAAATCCTAATAAAACTTTCTTAAAATTTACCATTTTGAATTGGGTTTGATAAATCAAACCCCTACGCCCCATGTAAATTTGCCCTACGTACAGGCATGATTCATCATGCCCCTTATTGTAAACCTGCCCTACGTACGGGCATGATTCATCATGCCCCTTATTGATTCAAAGCTGCCTTAACCAACCCACTAACAACCTTATTATCTGCACTACCGGCGGCTTTCGCCAAAACTACCTTCATCACCGTCCCCATGTCTTTCATCGAACCGGCACTGGTTTCTTTAATCGCTTCATCGACCAAGGCTTTTAGAGCATCCTCCGACATTTCTTCAGGCAAATACGACTTTAAAACAACGAGCTCTGCAGCTTCTTTTTCAACCAAATCCTTGCGTCCACCCTTTTCAAATTGTTCAATAGAATCCTGACGCTGCTTGATCTGTTTTTTAATCACAACAATCACATCGGCATCTTCCAATTTCGGCGGCTGCTCAGCCCCTGCTGTTCTTTTCTCAATAAGAATATTCTTGAGCTGTGCCCGTAAAAAACTCAACGTCCCCGACTTCACCGCATCCTTAGCCTTCATCGCCTGAATGTAATCCTTATTAATCTGTTCTTCTAACATTTCATCTCCTATGTTTACTGTACGGGCGGCTCGCGAGCCGCCCCTACGTTAAAGGACGTATCTTAATCACTTTTTCCCTAGATTTCAACCCCTTTGTAATCGTCACCTGACGCTTACGCACATCGAAATGTTCGGCCAAAACCTTGATCAAAGCCTTATTCGCCTTACCATCCACCGCCGGCGCAGTCAAATAAACCTTCAACACCTTATCTTCAACCTTAACTAAATCCCTCTTAGCTTGGGGGATAACTTTAATAGAATATTGCATGTTGGAAGGGTTTCAAAAGGAATCGTATTATGGCGAAATAATAAATTCTTCGTTCTCAGGCAAAATACGCACAAAATCTTTCACATTAAAAGTCAAAATTTGATCTACCTTTGCCTTCTGTGCAGCTGTCACAATAAGGGCATCATACATAACAGCGCCTGACAGGTTAAGATCAACCATTCTTTTCATTGCTGATTTGTAATCAGATAATGATAAATTAACGATTTTCGCGACACTTTCAATATTATCCCCAATAAGACGCTGTGCCATACCGGGTGATATTTTAGGACTCAATGGCATGGCTGTTAATACAGCAAATAACTCTGCCAAACTATGATTGGAAAGCATAAGAGTAAACTCTTTCGCCTTTGCACGCTTGAACCACGGAAAAGCAAGATTGTGTTTTGGATGAGCCTTAACCATGGCCGCCACCATAACAGAAGTGTCGAAACAAATCGTTTTCATAATCTTGTATCTTTCAAACGTGTTTTACGTAAAGACCCTACGGCATCTTCCAAATCTCCCGTTGCTTCTCCTTTAAATATAAGAACACCCTCTCTGCTACTCAAAGAATTTCCTGACTCAACACGCTTAATAATCACTTGATCCTCATGCTCCTCAATACCGACTCGTACACCAGGCGCCAACCCAAGATCTTTGCGGATGTTCTGCGGAATAACAATCCTGCCAAATTTATCAATCACTGTGACCATGATTTCCCCTCCCCTCTAACTAGAAGTATAACATGCCAATTGGCAATATTCAATGGCAATTTTTAAACTTAATTATCTCTACCTAATATAATCGGAAGCTCAGCCGCCGGGACAGGAGTTATTTGAAAAATGAACGGTGTCAGGCCGTTGAGAGGCTGCTGCAGATCAATGTTCGGCGTACAGCCGGCATCATCTTCGTCAAGGCAAGGAACAAATCCCTCAGGCCAATCAAACCCCACCGCATCCCCACTCGTCTGCAAATCCAGCCCAGCCGGGTTAAAATCAATCCCACCAGTCTTATTGGTAATCATGGAATCATCCTCCGATAACTCGACGGATTTGGGGATATCCAAATATTTAAAAACTTGGGGGATATCATCTTCATCTAACAGATGCTCATGCCACTCTCTGATAATTACTCTTTTTATTTTATCGAAATCATTTATTAAACCTGTTAACTTCTCTGACGCCTCAGAAACTTTTGTTAAGAGTTCTTCAGTTAAATCTGCATGAGCTTCAATTACATTTAATAACCAACTCAAAGATACAATAGGATTCACGAAATCCGACGCAATATTTTCTGGATTATCTGCCGTGTTAAAGACAGCCAATGCATTGTAAACTGGGTCAAAATCTTCGAAACCTTTTTCTAACTGCTTATTCTTTAAAATAACCCTAAATTGTTCGAACTGATCCCCTAGCGTCGTAGCCCTTTCTTTTACTGTTTTATTGTTTTCTTTTTTTTCATACGCTGCCCTTAATTGATGAACCGACAGCTCGATATTTTTCACCAAATCACGCATACCACCATTTAACCATTCGTTCATAACCTTAAAAAAATCACGACGTTTCTGCCCAGTGAACTCCCAATATTCACCTTTTTCATCTTTCTTTTTTACCATCATTAAAAAATTAGCGGATGTTTCTGCTTCCGATGACAATTTAAGAGAAGCCGGAATATTCCAATATGCTACATTACCCGCATCGCTGCTTTTAATTACACCTAAAACAATTTTTTTTATTTTATTAATATCGTTAAGCGGCTGCCTCAACTTGGGTAATCCTCGTTTAAAATTATTGATATTATCTATTAATATTTTTTTATTCTTCTTTTCTTTATCCTTTTGCTCCTCTATGTCTAACTTTACCATCACAAACCATGAAATTATCGACTCTTTTCTCCTTGGCAATATGCGCACAAAAGTATTTTGCAAGGCATTAAAATCTTCACCCTGAGCACTAAGACCGTACCAGCGTTTTGGTACTATTCCCATCACCTTAACTATCTGATCTATTTGGTATGATATCTCCGGACCATCAACATCCGAAGTCTCCAGCATCTCCTCTAAGCCAAGCATCAACACATTCACTTTTTTTAAATCATCCTTCATGCCCTTAACCCACTTTTTCTTGTAATCTATTTTTTGTGCCGATAACTTTGTCGTTTGCGCAGCCTCTTCCTTTTGTTTATTTACCATCATTGAAGGATTAACAGATGCTTTAACAGATCCTTCAATGTCAAGCTCTCGATAATTCTCAAGCACCGCCTTCATCTCATCAACATGCTCTTTTAGTTTCCCTGTTTCATACTTCTTTAACTGCTGCTCAATTTCCTCCTTTGACTTTTTCTTAAGTATCACCTTTTTTATTTTCTGAAGAGAGTCCGTCAAGAGCGATATCTTTTGAGATGTCTCGGAAAGAACGTCCCATGTAGATTGCTGTAAACTTCCTGTTTGTTGAGAAACCCCCATTGCAAAAGCCAGCCCTGTAACAGCTTGCATTTCGTTATTATTTATTGCGTTAAATAACGGAACCAAAACGTTATCTTTTTGAATACTTGTAGCGATATACATAAGCTTTTGCAACAAAATAGTTTGCGCACCTGCCATGCTTTTTATTTTTCCTTTCTTACTTTTCACTTCTCCATTTCTCAAAACTTCCTCAAGCTGATTTGTATTTTTTTGAATATCGCTAACCACAGGTGCAACTTTCTCTAGCCAGTCATCTTTAGCTGTGAGAAAGGTCTCTAATCTATCTCCTTCCAATTCAACAATGTTGCTTGCCATTGACAAATCATTCTCAACCATAGCAACTTCTACACCTTTTGACGAAATCACAGCCGCTTCTACTTTGTCCATATCATGATTAATAGACTCGGTCAATTTAGCTAAATCCACGAATGTTTCATTATATTGCATCATCGAAAAACCTGTCAGAGCCATTCCCCCCGAAAAATATTTCCGTGGGACGATTGTTTGGGTAACGGGGTCGTAGTCTTCGCGGATGGTGTCGTAGACGCCTTTTTTGAAGGCGTCGAGGTATTGTTGGTAAATTTTTTCGTTGGCGTTTTTGTCAGCAATGTCTACACCGTTGACTTTGTTTTGGCCGACGTAGTTTTTTCCCAGGAAACTCTCTTTGAGGTTGCGCTTGTACCATGTGGCGAGGATGAGGGAATGGTAAATTTGGCGGAGCTGGGTGAAGTTGGCGCCTTCGTTGACTTCTTGTTCGATTTCGGGGAGGATGATATCGCGAATGATTGATGTTGTAATATTGGAATACGTAGGGGCAGCCCCCTGTGGCTGCCCTTTCACCGGGCGGGCACGGGGGCCCGCCCCTACGTTATTTGACATGGCGACATAATCCTCCTCCAACATGACCTTCAACCGCGACGCCACCACAAACGCCACATTGTCATACACGTAAACTTCTGCGGTCTCCGGCACGATCCAAACCTTGTTAAAAGTGTCGACCGGCACATCAGTTATCCCGTACTTTGCATACGCCTCTTCGTGCACACGATCCCAAAATTCTCCCCCTAACGCATCCTCCGGATACATCAACGTGGCGGTCAACTGCTTAAGCAAATAATCCTGAGCCAGAAGGTCCCGCCCCATTTCCGTATGTCCGAATTTCTCAGGAATAACGCGATCAGCTTCATACGGTGAAAGGTTCACCCACAAATCTTCTTCAGGCACGGTCAATGCTGCCAAAAAATATTTAATCAGCTTATTGTATTCATCCTTCACGGCCTCCCCGGCTAATCCCGCCTCGCCTTGCTCCATAAAAAAGTTAAACCGAAACGGATTCTCCGGAAATACCTTTACCCCCTTCATCATCGCAGGCGCAAACATTTCACTTGGCCGCACCATGGTCCCCGGCACCGGCATCATACTCTCTTGAGCCTGCACCTTTGGTAAAGGCCCCATCGTACCGAATGCAAATACAAAAATTACACCCCACACGATGGCCCGAGAAAAACGCGCACATTTTATCCTAGGACTGTTCACACGGTAAGTATAACATTTAATATTACTTATTGACGTGGATTTCCCGCCAACTCTGAAACAGCAGGGGGCATCTGTAGATGAATATCCCGCTGCGGGAATGGGATGGTGATGTCGGCTTTGCGGAATGCGGCATCAATGGCGTAGTTCATTTCACTGTGAACCGTGGGTTTGCGCGCAGGATCATTGATCCAGGCTAAGAGGTCAAAATCTAATGAGGAATCCCCAAACGCACAAAATTTAACTTGCGGGGCAGGATCCTTTAATACTTCCGGATGTTCTGCCGCCACGGAAAGGAGCACTTCTTTTACTTTCGGAACATCTGATCCGTACGCCACACCGACCGGACAATGGATGCGCAGGCGAGTGTCTTCACGCGACCAGTTCACGACCTGACTTTCAATCAGTTGAGAATTGGGGACAATAATCGTGACATTATCCATGGTCATCACAATGGTGGCCCGCATGCTAATTTTCAAAACCCGCCCGAAGCGGCCCTCGACCTCGATCAAGTCTCCGACAGAAACCGGCCTTTCCACCAACAAAATTAAACCGGAAATAAAATTAGATGTAATATTTTTTAGTCCAAAACCGATGCCCACGCTTAAAAACCCAAAAACAACCGCCAGACTGCCCAGATTAAGCCCTATCGTCTGCGCCGCCACAATAACTCCCAGGGCAATAACAGTGTAATGGACAAAACGTTTCACCGTGTAAATCAGACCGGTTTCCATCTGAAATTTTTTCGTCAGATTCACCTCGACCGCCCGCTGAAGAATACGCGAAATAACCAGGGCAACCCACACAATGCCCAATGATACAAAAAGCCCACTGAGCGTAACAGGCGATTCGCCTACTTGCAGAATAGGATAATTAATCCATTTAATCATCATTTCCCAATTAAATTCCATAATGGTGGCTCCTTTTTAAATTTAAGGCAGGATCAGTTGTAATTATTTTATAAACTTTCCATCCCACAGCTGGAGAAAAAAATCTTTCCAAGGAAGGATATGGATATTATTAACAACACGCGGACGCTGTTCCAAAGAAACGATGACATAATGTGACAGTTTATGCTCTTCCTGCAACGCTTTGATACCGCGCATATCTTTAGGTGTAATATTTTGCTTGGCCTTGACTTCCACAGCCAGAGCGTCATTGACAATAAAGTCTACTTCAAACCCTGATTTCGACCTCCAATAGCAAAGCTCTCCGAAAGAGTGATAATCAATAAAAGATTTTAATTCATGCGCCATGTATGTTTCAAAAGCATCCCCGAATTCAGGAGATTTTTCTTTAAAAGGAGATTTATTTTGTAAAAATCGGACAACCCCGCCGTCAAAAAAATAAAATTTTGAAGTACTGATCGGCTTTCGCTTGATACTTTTTTTCCACGCAGGAACGTCAAAACCAATCAAGGTGTCGCGTAGAATTTGAAAATATTCCTGAACGGTGCTGCTGGGGACTTGTGCATCATTGGCAATGCTGGTGTAATTGATTAATAAACCGTTGCACAAAGCAGCCACTTGTAAAAAACGACTGAAAGCAGGAACATTACGTGTTAGCCCTTCTGTGGCTATCTCTTCTTTTAAATAATCTCCGGCGTACGCCTGCAAATCTTCTTCAGGAGCATCAGAAAAATAAATAGATGGAAGTAACCCATAATTGAGCGCCTTTAATAAATCAAAATGCTCCTTAAGTTCATTAAAAATAAACGGATGCAAATGGCACGAACGCGCCCTTCCCCCCAGTAAATTCACTCCTCCTCTGCGTAATTTTCGCGCACTCGATCCGGTCAATAAAAAATGGATGCCATGTAGCTCAATCAATCGATGCACTTCATCCAAAAGCGAGGGCAGTTTCTGAATTTCATCAATAACAATGATCTTGTCTTGTGACTGAATTTCCTGCTCTAATCTTTTCGGGTTTTGGTTCAATAAAAGGTAGGTTTCGCTGTCTAAAAGGTCATAAATTCTGCAATCATGAAAATGCTTTCTAATCAGCCAGGACTTTCCGGTCTGCCTAGGTCCAAACAAAAATAATGATTTCTTATTAAGCGATTTGCGAAGATCAACACATCTTTGAATATCCATAAATGCCTCCAATCAGCAACTAATCCGGTGATTATCCTAACAATCACCGGGTTAATTGTCAATTAAATATTTTATTATTTCATTATTACGCCTTTTCACTTACTTTGGTACACGTTTTATTAAATTTATGATTGACTTTATGGCACGTTTAGTATATTTTATGGTTGACTATTGACGACTTTAAATAAAGAAAGAAACAACATGTTTAATAGAGCGATAATTAAGGAATTAGAGTCTTGGGCAAAGAAAGTATCCCGAAAACCTCTTATTTTACGTGGAGCTCGCCAAGTCGGCAAAACAACCGCCGTAGAAATATTTGCCAAACAGTTTAAGCAGTACATTTATTTAAATCTTGATCTGGCCGCCGACCGTGATTTATTTGAAAAAGGCTACCCTATTGAAGAACTGATTCAGGCCATATTCTTTCAAAAAGATAAAAAATACGGCATAAAGAATACATTAATATTTATTGATGAAATACAAAATTCTCCCCAGGCCGTTTCCTCATTGCGATATTTTTATGAGCACACAAACGATCTGTTTATTATCGCAGCCGGGTCATTGTTAGAGTCATTAATAGACACTCACATAAGCTTTCCGGTCGGACGTGTAGAATATCTTTACATGAAACCATTAACATTTTATGAATATCTCGAGGCTATTGAAGATAACGCCTGCCTCAAAGCCGTAAAAGAAATCCCCTGCCCACGCATTGCTCAGGAAAAACTAATAAAAAAGTTTTATCAATACACCCTCATAGGTGGAATGCCTGAGGTAGTGCGCACTTATGTTGAAACCGGAGGGTTGCAAGAGTTAAAATCTATCTATGAATCCTTATTGCGATCATATCTTGACGATGTCGAAAAGTACGCGCGTAGCAAATCCATCGCACCGCTCATCCGACACGCCATCGAAAGTTCTTTTTATGAAGCCGGCAGCAGAATACGATTTGAAGGATTTGGAAAATCATCTTACAAATCACGCGAGATGTCCGAAGCCCTTAAAACACTCGAAAAAGCCATGTTGATTCATTTAATGTATCCATCAACCGCTGTAAAGCTTCCCATTATTGCTGATCATAAAAAATCCCCAAGACTGCATATCCTCGATACAGGTCTGGTTAATTATTTTGTTGGTTTACAAAAAGAGATTTTCGGCACACAGGATTTACACAGTATTTATGCCGGAAAAATTGCTGAACACATCGTAGGGCAAGAGCTTTTGGCTCATTGTCAAAATCTTAATGAAAAAGTACAATTCTGGGTCAGAGAAAAAAAGCAGTCCAATGCCCAAGTAGATTACATTATTTCATTTGAAAAATATGTGATACCTATTGAAGTAAAACTGGGAAGCTCCGGACGTTTGCGTTCTTTGCACGAATTTATCGACCGGGCCCCGCATAATTATGCGGTAAGGGTGTATGCAGGAGAGTTAAAAATTGATGCTGTAAAAACCCTTAAAGGAAAACCTTTCTTTCTCCTAAATCTTCCTTTTTATTTGGTAGGATCTATCCGACAGTATCTAGCCTGGTTCTTAGAAAATACTCCCGCTCATCCATCCAAAAACTGATATCGTGCGAGAAGGTGTTGCTATTGTCAAGAGGTAAGGTATCCGCAAAACCAAGAAGCTGGGGTAAATTAACAGGTAACACGCGAAGAATAATCGGCAAGAATCCCAACACCCTCATACTCAAATCCACATCCTGATCCATCATCGGCAACGGCACCCCATTCCCATCGCGCTTAATCTCCAAATCCAACATCGCCGAATCAAGATTAATCCCCCCGACGACCTCAGCTTTGTCAATGGGTTCGGCGTCGGCAAGAACGGCCAAATCATCCTTCTTACCGTCAAAAAGCTTAAGAATATCATTTAAATCCTGGACGCTCAGTCCTGACGGCGTTAAAACATTCTTAAATGTTGCAATAATATTGCTAATTGTTTTCTGATCATAAAATTTAAAATTAGGTTTCTTGAGCCCCGCTGATATTATTTCATTCTCAAATATTTTCAGCATTTCAGAATACGAGAGACTATTCACTATTGAGCGCCCCCTTCTCACGTCATTTTCCAGTTCACTTGTTAAATCTTTCATCACACCCCATACATCCTCCGCCTTTTTTTTCTTATCCCCCGACAACTCATTAATATGTCGCTCAATTTTCTCTGCTTCCTCCACCGCCATGGATGAATCAAAACGAGATTTAAAATCCTTTATTTCTTTCAAACTATCCTCAGTAAGCGTTCCTTGAGACTGAAGTTCGTTTTCAACGTCCTGAACTAATTTCTTATTTTCCTCCTTATTATCCTCCCCCAAATTAATTTCTTTCTTACCAATGCTAAGAAAGCCATCTCCTTTTTTAACAACCATTTTCACCTTTTCAGAGAAAACCTTCTTAGGCCCTTGATAATTGACATCTCTAGAACCTCTCCTTTGAGAAGAAGTATCTCTATCTCTTATCGATCCTAAATGACGCTCAACGTTAACGGTAATGAAAAACGGAGTCTCTGTTAAAAAAGTCACAGTCTCTTCCTGGGAAATCATGGCATCATCAGCTGCAAGCATTTCAATCCCTGCAAAGACAACAAATAAAGTTTTATCGAAGCGATCTGGAACGTATGTAATTTTAACCTGCATGGATCTCGTAATATCCTTAATGAACTTTACCATGAACTCATCCCTAGACCTTACATCCATGTCTAACTTACCCATATCGTGACTTTCAGATTGTGTAATAATATCACCTTTTGCATCTTTAAAAAAATGTTGTACTCTACCCGTCTCTTTATTAACCTGCTTTTCTATTGACCATATTAAGTTTTTACCTTTAAAAATTTCAAATTTATACCCTTCACTTTCATTCATTGGCACTTTCTTTGCTACAGCGATCCTCTCATTATTTTTATTGAGATAAATAATTTCACCATTTTCCTCCATAACCACACCCTTTTTCGTGCCATTATCAGTAAGATTAAAGCCGTACTTTTCACCTCTAAATACTGGATTATTCAATGAAAAATTTCTTCCTAACTCAGGAGCACTTGCATTTTCGACTATTTTAACCTCTGGCACATGATGATAATAACTTGCCGAATTCACACCCACCAATATCACTCCTGCAGCAATCCCAACAATTGCAACTATATTCATCAAACTCAGCATGGCTAAATCATAGTTCTCATCTAAACTTTCAGGCATCTCGTCTAATGCCTGCTCAGCGAGCGTTTTTACATCCGATTTTTTACTCTTATTCTTAATGGACGTAAACGTAAACTCAAACCGAGCTTGAACAAAGTCATTTGATTGTTCTTTAAATTGACCATAAATATTGATCAATTCCTGCAGATCATTTAGCGTAAAAGTCCCGTTCTCCAAACCGTCCAAAACAATCGAAGATATGGAGGCTGCCGTTGTTTCAACATCTTCAAATCTTAAGGCCTTATGCATCCGTTGCACGACAGTAAGCCCCTTAAGCTTTGGCCTGGTACCCTTTAAATTAAAGTAGTCAATAATCGTCGAGGGCGCTTTCGTGTAAAGACCCTCTTCTGCATATTTTGCCCCCTTGTCTGTAAACTGTATGGTTTCCAGTGTTTTCTGATTTATAACCATAATAATATCTTCTGCTATTGAATCCCGCCCCATATTTGTACTCAAAACGGACCTTGCGCGTGAAAACACTTCATACTCACTCCCATTGAACGAAAATTCCTCCTTCTTCTTATTAGCCACCGCCTTCAACAAAGGCTCCGCTAATTGTTCATGACTTAATCCTTGCTCCTTCACATATTCCGTATGTTTGTCTAAAACATCCTGTAAATTTTCGCCATACTTTACAAGACCTTTTCGCCGTGCATACGTTTCAAGCTCTTCCCTGGAAACCATAGAGTCGTCTTGATCCTCCGTTAAAAATGGAGCTCTTTTTACTTCTTCTACCAAATAAGCATTGTCACTAGAAATTCCCGAAAGTCTAACTTCCACTACAAGCGCGTCGTCTTTTGCTGATGTAATCGCAGCCTTATTTGCAAAACTTAACATGCTAGGATTAAAAATATTGCTGCCAAGAGCTACACTCATTCCTCCCGAGAAATATTTGCGTGGGACGATTTGCTGGCTGGTTGGATCGTAGTCTTCCTTAATGTAGTCGTACACGCCTTTTTTGAAGGATTCGACGTACTGATTGTAAATTTTTTGATTAATTTGTTTGTCTTGTGTATCTACGCCTTTGGTTTTATTTTGATCAACGTACACTTGTCCCAATAAAGTCCGAGAATTTTCAACTCCTACGGTTAATTTTTTCTTGTACCAGGTAGCTAAAATGACGGAATGATAAATTTGACGGAGGATGGCAAATGTCTCACCTTCATTGACTTCACGTTCGATTTCAGGAATGAGAATTTCACGAATTACGTCCGAAGAAACGCCACTGATAATTTCTGTATTATTCTGATTTAAATAATCCAAACCATATTGTTCGCTGCCTAAATTTTTCTCCATGGCCACGTAGTCTTCTTCCAACATGACCTTAAGATGACTATCCACCAAATACGCCGTTGCACTTTCTTCGTGTTCATACACCGCTGCTTTTTCAGGTACAATCCAAATTTTATTAAACGTGTTCATCGGGATGTCGGTGGTGCCAAATTTTGCGTATGCTTTTTCATGCACACGCGTCCAAAATGTTTCGCCTAATTCTTCTTCGGGATACATCAAACTGGCAGTCAATTGTTTAAGCAAATAATCTTGCGCAAGAAGGTCTCGGCCCATTTCGGTATCTCCAAAACCTTCGGGAATAATGCGGTCGGCTTCATACGGACTAAGGTTGACCCACATCTCTTTTTCCGGCACAGTTAATCCGGCCATGAAATATTTAATCAGCGTATTCGCCTCCGCCTTTAAAGCATCGCCTTCTAAATGGGTATCCCCTTTATTAATAATAAAATCAAACAACAAAGGATTCTCCGGATGAATCGTAATACCTTTGATCAAAGCCGGCATAAATCCTTCGGTTGCGCCCACCATGGTTCCAGGCACAGGAAGGTTTAAAACCGTCCCGGCCGTAGGCAAAGACATAGTCTGCGCGTAACCTCTTGGAACTATGGTTGTTACACAGAATGCTACGGCGATAAAGGCTGATAATAATTTGTAGACTGCACGTACACATTGCTTTTGCGGTAAAATAAACATAATTTCTCCCTCGTTGTGTTAAGAATTGGCCAATCCGTGGCAGGTTTATTGGCAGATTTTTATGAAAAGAAACTCAAGAAATGACTCTCTTCTCTAATATACAGTAAAGATAACATATTTTAAGCGAACGTCAAGATGAGCACAAAATTTGGCATAAACGTGGCAACCTACTGATAATAAATAAATTACATAAATTTAAAAATCTAGGCAAAATACAATTAACATACAACCAATTGGATACCAATATGTTACAATTCTTTTGAAAACACGAATATTTCACGTCATTTCTTGCAAAAAAATCGACTTCGGCGATAACCTGTGGTTCTTAGTAAAAACTTTGCATTTTACCGGTGAAGGGGAGTCCTTGAGTGGGAGGATCCACACTGGGCGGAGGGGCCCACGAAAGGACGCCCCTTCACCTATGCAAAATTTTTACTAAGAACCTCCTTCGTTCAAGGCAAGATCATTTCATAATGATTCTTTTTGAGCCATGCTTTTTGCTTGCGGACGTAAAAGATGTTAAGTTAAAGAATTATTAATTTATACAGATTTGTATTGAGAATCCAATAATGTATGTTACACTTAAATTATGAAATATATTCCACGCCTCATTGAGAGAGAAATCAAACGGTACTTGAAAATTTTTCCAGCCGTAGCCATCACCGGACCAAGGCAGTCTGGCAAATCAACGACATTGCAAAAAATCTTTGGTAACAAGTATCAATATATTTCCTTTGATGATCCCATCCTTATCGATTTTTTTCTTAATGATCCTAAAGGATTTCTGAACCAATATTCTGACAAAATTATCTTTGATGAAATTCAAAAAGTTCCGTCTTTATTCGATTATTTAAAGATAGAGATTGATCAAGACCGAAAAAAATATGGCAAATTTATTTTGACCGGGTCAAGTCAATTTACCCTTGTTAAACAAATAACCGAATCTCTGGCAGGGCGTATCGGGGCGTTATCTCTCCTTCCATTCCAAAGGGATGAGGTTCCCGAAAAACTAAAACCGCTTCAAATCCTCAAAGGGAGCTACCCTGAACTTATTAGCAGAAATTACAACCATTCCAAAGAATGGTTTGGTGCTTATGTTAATTATTACATTGAACGTGATGTACGCAGCTTACATAATGTAGGAAACCTTAGAGATTTTCAACGATTGATCATGCTTTTAGCAGCCAGAACATCTCAAGAATTAAACATGAGCGCTTTGGCTGCAGAAATCGGCGTCAATGTCAAAACTGTCCAAAATTGGATATCTATCCTTGAAGCTAGTTACATTATTTTCCTCATCCCTCCTTTTCATAAAAATTTTGGGAAACGTATTGTTAAACGTCCTAAAGTGTATTTTTATGACACGGGCCTTGTATGTTTTTTAACTGGTATTAATAGTCTGGACATATTAAAAAAAGGCCCTCTCGATGGCCCTGTGTTTGAGAATTATATTATTTCTGAAATTAAAAAACATGTCATCCATACGGCTTCTAACAGTCATATGTATTATTTTCGCAGCAACCTGGGTGTAGAGGTCGATCTTATTCTAGAAAACCATGATAAATCAACCATTTCTTTTGTAGAAATAAAAAGTGGACAGACAGCTAAATATGAAATGATTAAAAATATGCGCACACTGATGGATAAAGAAAAAACTAATAGCTCTTTTAAAACCAAAGGATATTTGATTTATCGAGGAAAAGAATCGGCAGGCTTCAGTAAAGATATCCAGTGTTTAAATCATACTGATTTAAACTTATTGTTTAAATAAAATCAACACCTGTTCAAGGCAAAATCATTTCATAATGATTCTTTTTGAGCCATGCTTTTCGCTTGGGATAATCCGGAAGGATCTTCTGGACTTCATGCCAGAAGCGTTTGGAATGGTTGGGTTCGATGAGGTGGCAGAGTTCGTGGACAACGACATAATCAATCACGTCCATCGGGGATAATATGATTTGCCAATTAAGGTGGATGGTTTTGGTATTGTAATCGCAGTTACCCCAGACACGTTTTTGGGTCCGGACAGCAATTTTCTTAGGCTCCACGCCAATAATACGGGAATAATAAAATATCCGCCCCCCTAAAATTTCTTTGGCCTGGACTTGATACCACTGGGTTAACTTCTTTTTAATGTGCGCCTGCCTCTGTTCACCTGTCAGCTGAGCAGGAATGAGAACCTCCCACTTCTTTCCATCAAATTGAATCTTTCCTCGCGTAGAAACTCCGACATCAGACTCTTCAACATCTAAACGACACTTATTCCCCAGAAATAAAAACTCATATCCGTGATCAAATTTCTTTTGTTCGACAAAAGCCTTATTCTTTTCAGCTTCTCGGACCTTACGCACAATCCAGGGTGTTTTTTCTTGAATGAAAGTCCGAATAAATTTTTCCGTACTGTAAAGCGGGGCAGAAACCGTCACCTTGGCTTGTTCATTCACCATAATCGCTACGGTTCGTCTTTGTGAGGATCGTTTGAGCAAAAAAGAAACGAGCCCCTCGGGCCCGTTGACTGAACATAATTTTTCTGAAATTTTTTTAGGACGTCTAAAAACTCTCACTGAAAAAACTCAACATCAATATTTACTTTTGGCCTGGCTTGGACCGCGACTGTTGCCTGCGAAGAATCTGAAGCCGCTGCTTGATATTTTTTGACGTCCACGTTAACTGACTCTCCGTCTTTCATAAAATACCCATTATTACCCAAAGCCATCTTGACCCTGTCCTGCTCTCGCAACGCTTGCCTTCGCACCTTATCAGAATCACGCTTAAGTTCCTTAATTTTTGATTTAACCAATTTCAATTTTTGATGGTACACAGAAACCAAACTATTCGCCTCATCCAAATTCTCAATATTATCATCATAAAATTCTAACTGATCCCGCAAAACCACCATTTCCCGGCCAAGCTGGATATTTTTACCCTGCAAATCAAGAACGGCTTGATTCAGTTTTTGTTTTATTTCTACAGCCCTATGTTTCACCGTCTCCAGCCCGCCCTCCAACTGCACATTGTTTTTTTCTGCCTGCGCAAGAAGATTGACTGTTCTAGAAAGAATATTTCTTGTCTGTTCCAATTCTTGGGATACGCCTACAAGGGTATTTTCACTTTCCTGATACATCATTTTAGTCAGCTTAAGTTCGCTCTGGGCACTGAGCAATTTTTGATGACTTTCCTGGTAAAGCAAGGCATATTCTTGGGTCAAAACTGTTTGCTGCTCCAACAAATACGTCATTTGTTGATTAGCCTCACGCATCCCCTGAAAAACAGCCCCCGTCATCCATACTGTGTACCCAGTTAAAGCAATAATTACTGCGTAAAAAAGCACCTTGAGCGCTGATCCTAATTTATGCGTCTTCCCGATATGCTGAAATTTAGATTTAATTTTTTTCTGTAATTTAGGAAGAATAAAACCGGTAGGCTCAACAAACTTGACACCACAGAGGTATCGATCTTTCCTCCAACGATTCTTTTTGTACCAAACCAAGCGGCCGGTCTTCGGAATATAATTTTTCATTCCAAGGTCGGAATCAAATGAAAGGACACACTGTTCATACGGATCAAGGAGTTTATCGGTCTCCATTTGCATACCGGAAACGCTGATATTACGGATTTTTGCCTTGCCCCGCTGCCCATTATTTTGCATAGACCAGGCAATACGCCTGCTGTCTTTCATACGTACATCTAGCCTTGAATCACGATGGAATGTTGATGTGCTCATATGTGTCAATATATCTTAAAATTGAATTCGAGGCAAGGGAAAGTGGAGAAAATAATGGGCATGATAAATCATGCCCCTACAAACGATCTTCGTACGAGCGATTTATCATGCCCCTACGGACGATCCTCGTACGGGCCTGATTTATCATGCCCTTTTTCTACAGCTTCCTTGTAAAATTGACCGGCTACTCGGGTAGGGAGAGCTGCACGAAGATTGATTGTTTTGGAGTAGTATTTAACAGAATACACTTCGCCTTCCTGATGCGCCAAATGTACTAAGTCCATACGTTGGATAGGAATATTCACATTAACCTCTACAACAAAAGCAGATAACAGATCAATAATTTTGTCAAAAAGTTCAGACAAATTTTCTTCTGATTTCGCAGAAATACTGACAGTCTCTCCAAAATCCCGACCAAGATTTACAATCACATTTACATCCTCCAGCTTATCTATCTTATTGAAAACAGTAAGGATTGGCTTCTGCTCTACGCCAAGTTCTGTTAAAACATTTAAAACAGATTGATGCAGGTGCTGGAAATTTGGCTGACTTACGTCCAAAACATGTAAAAGAATATCGGCTTCCTTAACCTCCTCTAAAGTCGCTTTAAACGATTCAATCAGATTATGCGGTAGTTCATGCATAAACCCGATGGTATCCGATAGAACAACTTTTTGATGATTAGGTAAAATAAGCTGACGAGATAAAGAATCCAAGGTCGTAAATAATCCATCGCGGGTCTTTTGATCCGCCTGTGTCAATGTATTGAGCAGGGTCGATTTTCCGGCATTGGTGTACCCCACTAAAGAAATCGCCGGAACACCTTTATCCTTCCGCTTTTTTCTTTTAAGCGCCCGGTCAGATGTAATATCCTTGAGACCGCGCTTTAACTTGGTAATCCGGCTACTAATCCGCCGCCTATCGACTTCGAGCTTTGTTTCCCCAGGCCCTAACGTACCGATTCCACCACCAAGCCGGGAAAGCTCCGTTCCTTTTCCAGACAACCGGGGTAGCAAATATTGTAACTGCGCCAATTCTACCTGCAGCTTCCCTTCTTTACTCGTGGCATGTCTGGCAAAAATATCCAGAATAAGCTGTGTTCGATCAATCGTCTTAACGTTCAGACTATCTTCCAAATTTCGCTTCTGACTCCCCTTTAATTCATGACTAAAAATAACCGAATCAACCGGATTCACACTGCATAAAGCCACCAAATCCTTTACCTTCCCTTCATTAATCAAATACCCAGCCGAAGGCTTATCCACACGACAAATAACCTGCTCCACCACTTCACCCCCGCAAGCCGCCACCAATTCCTGCATTTCATCCACAATCTCATCCACCGTCCAAACCATCGATTTCTTGGAATGACCAATATGATCTCTTTTAAAATCAATAATAATAAGTAAAATTTTTTCCATAATTTTTTAAAACCTACCTTTCCTACAAAAAGTATACTCTATTAAAATAATTTTCTCCACATTTTCCCCTATGACAAAATTATTTTTTCTGCGATTATTTTGGCAGTGCCCTGAGGAAAAATTTCCAACCATCGAATCCTCTGATCACGTCGGAACCAGGTGAGTTGGCGTTTGGCTAGGCGACGGGTGTTACGCTTGAGAAGGGTTTTGGCTTCATCCATGTCGTAATCACCATTTAAAAAACCACGTATTTCTTTTACACCGATCATGCCTTCTACTGTTAAAGACACATTCTGTAATTGCCGAATTTCTTCTACCAAACCTTCCTCAAACATCTGATCGGCACGGGCTTCTATTTTTTGATAAAGCTTCTGTCTGTCCATATTCAATCCTATGATGGTAATATCATATTTTCCCCAAAGGCCTTCACGCTTTTTTTGTAATTCAGAAATAGGTTTGCTTTCTTGGGCATACACTTCTAAAGCCCGAATAATTCTTTTAACATCATGGGGATGAATTTTCTCTGCACTGATAGAATCCTTCTTCTGTAATTCCTCATAAAGAAACGACGCCCCTTGCATGCGTGCTTGTTCAACAAGAGCTTGCCTAAAATCCTCATCCTTGCCGCCGCCTTCAAAAATCCCGTCAAGCAACACCTGAACATACATGCCGCTCCCCCCGACAATAATGGGCACTTTTCCTCTATTATGAATATCTTGGATAGCCTCAAGGGCCAACTGATTGTACCGGGCCACATCAAATTCTTCCTGAACAGAAATAATATCAATCAAATGATGCGGCACTTGATCTTGCATTTCTTGAGATGGCTTATTACTGGCAATGTGAATTTCCTTGTACACTTGCATAGAATCACAGGAAATAATTTCTCCCTGTTGCTGCTGCGCCAAATGAAAAGCCACATCAGATTTTCCAACAGCCGTCGGCCCAATGATGAAAAAAATAGGGACAGACACCTTTTTTTGTGCATTATGTTGAAAAAAGGTGTCTGTCCCTATTTTTTTCATTACGGATAAATCGTGGCAGGATAACCTTGTCTGGATAATTTGAATTTTAGCCGCTTTGCTTTATCGAGAACAGAAAGCTTGCCTATTCGGACACGATAAAACTTTCTATTCTGTGGATCAAGAGTTTCTACAATGTACGCGTACTGGCGTTTTTGTTTTAATTCCGAAATAAGTTTTTCAGCACTGCCCCGCGCCATAAAAGCGCCTACCTGAACAGCAAAATATTGTTTTTCTTCTAAAAGCTTTTTAGCTAAAGGAACCTCCATACTGCGCGGAAAATCATAAACAATCTTCTTTAAATAATCATGGGCCTTGCTCCAATGGGCCTGTTTCAGATTAGCCCTGCCCAACTTAAAATAAATAAGGCTGAGATATTCAGATTTTGGACTCAACTCTAATAAGTCTTGGCCTGTTTTCAATGCATTTTCATAGGATTCTTCCATGTAATACGTATCAAATAAACCAAGGTACGCTCTGTCCCTTAATCGCTCTGAAGAATTTACCTGTATTAATTTCTGAAAAATGTCTCTAGCTCCACTGTATTGGCCTAACCTTAACTGCGTCAGACCCAAATAATACGTTCCCTTTTGGGAAGATTTCTTTCGAAGTAATTCTTCGGATAACCGTTTTGCCAGTTCAAAATCCTGACGAATAATAGCGGCTTCAATATCCCTCTCGGTAATATTAGAAAAGCCGCTCAAACACATGGCGGCTACAAAAATAATTAAAATATAAGGTATGTTTCTTGATTTAATTTTCACATTACCCATTTTAACAAAAAGATATTTATTTTCTACTCTTTTCCAACAAACATTGCATTAAAACAGGCATCATACGATCATAGATATCACTTTTACCGATAAAAGCGGTAATAGGCCCTTTGTTGTACGTACTCTTAAACTCTTCCGTTTCAAACATGGTCACAATAACAATATCACATTCCGGATTATTTTCTTTAATAAGGCTGGCGGCATCAATGCCGTTCATGCGGGGAAGCTGAACATCCATAAAAACGACATCGAATTTTTTACACATCGTCTCGGCAATGGCTAATTCAGCAGAATTAACCTCATCAATATCAAACCCCTGTTCTTGCCTTTCCAAATAACTCCGTACAACCTCTCTAAATTCCTCATTATCATCGACTAATAAAATACGCGGCATATTCCCCCTCCTTTAAATTGATTACATTATACCGATTAGATAAAAATGATAATATTCGTAATAATACGTTAAAATTTACGTAGAACTACGAAACCAACTGAAACCTCGCTAAATTAGTCCTTTGCTCATTGCAAATTTGACCAGGCCAGCCGTGGTTTTAATACCTAATTTATCCGTCAGATGAGCACGATGGGCTTCCACAGTGCGTATGCTAATTTTAAGTTTTGTAGCGATATTTTTATTAGCCAATCCCAACGCAACATATTTTAATATTTGTTTTTCACGTTTAGTAAGAATGTCTAAAGAAGGTGTTTCCGCATCATCAAAACTACGGATGTATCGTTCTGCAATCAAATCAGCAACAGAAGGTGAAACAAAACGCTTCCCCTTCATAATCCGCTTAATTCCCATAATCAACTGCTCGAAGGCATCATCCTTCAAAAGATATCCATTGGCTCCATAACTCAAAGCATGCTTAAAATGTTCCAAATCCTTTTGCATCGTCAAAACAAGAATCTTTATTTTAGGATATTTGTCATGTATCGCTTCTAATGCAGTCATGCCATCCATATGTGGCATAGAAAGGTCGAGTACAACAAGGTCGCATTTAATTTTTCGCAACCGAGACATCAATTCCTCTCCATCCTTGGCCTGCCCAACGACATGACAAAAAGAATCTTGATTTAAAAGACTCTTTAACCCCGTCCTTAACATTTCATGGTCATCAGCAAGAATGATACGGCATTTCTCCATTAGTTTTTTTGCTCCACTGTTACAGGGATCAAAATTTTTATGTCGGTCCCTTTTCCCTGTTGCGTGTCTATTGTAAATTTACCCCCTAATAGTCTTACCCTTTCTTGCATCGTCGAAAGTCCAAGACCTAAAGACCCTTGATTAACTTTTGTAAAAATTTTAAATCCACGTCCATTATCATTAATACAAATATGTAAATTGTTTCGATTTTTTTTAATACTAATCACAACCTGACTAGCTTTCGCATGGCGGACAATATTTGTCAAAGCCTCTTGAAGAATACGGTAAAGATTAATCCTATCCCCCTCAAAAATAAGACGGCCCAGCCGGCTACATGTAAATTGAATTTTTAAATCCTTTTTACAACGAAAATCATCCACCAATGTCTTCAAAGCGGCATTCAACCCCAAAATCTGCAAATTAGACGGACGTAACTGCGAAGCGAGGTGTCGTGTTTTCTCAATAATCGTATTTAGATAATCAATAATTCTTGAAAAAGAAATTTTTGCGGTTTTATTATCCTGCGTGGATTCCTGCTCAGCAGCCTGTATGAGTATTTTTAACGTAGCCAAGGACTGTCCGAGATCATCATGAATTTCCCGGGCAATGCGTTCATCTTCCTGTTCCTTAGCCTGCAAAATACGCTGCGGCAAAGCTGCAACAGCTTCTTTTAATCGCTCTAATTCCTCAAGCTCAGTCACGTTGAAATTCCTTACTTTAAATTTCTTTCCCAATCGTTGACTTAATAACTTTGCGGACTTCATCTATTTCAAAAGGTTTTCTCAAGCAAGCTGTAGCCCCTAATTCTTCAAGATGGTTGCGTTTTTCTTCTAGGGAGTAGCCACTCATCATAATAACAGGTAATGCAGGAACAACAGACTTAATTTCTGCTAAAATAGAAATTCCATCTTTTTCAGGAATCACAATATCAATAAAAGCAATATCAAAAATTTGATTTTGGACAAGTTCTACGGCTTGTTCAAAATTATTGGCCCATACAATATTATGCCCTCCATAACCAAGGGTCAATTCAAACAAATCACCAATGATTTTCTTGTCGTCAACAACAAGAATATTAATTTTATTCATAATTCACATTTTACCTTTTTGGAATTTCTTTAAAGCTAGAAATTCCTAATTAAATTATATTTAAGGGCCATCGAGGACGCCCAGAATATTTTCTACTAATAGTATACAATATTCCCCTTTATTTTGCACAAGCGATTTCCTGGCATTACTTCTTGAACAAAATTATTCTATCGAAACAAATTCATAAGTAATTTTTGAACCTTGGGAAGGATGATTTTCAATAGATACCTGACCACCATGTTGAATGATCATATCGTGACATATGTGCATCCCTTCTTCAGTAATCACATGCATATTATCAATCTCAAACACAACCGTCACCTTACGCATTTCCACATCAAAATCAGAAACCACCTTAAAAGAAAAATATTCAGAAGATGAACTTGTCACATTTTGTGGAATTATCCTAAGTATCATATCCATAAAAACCATCTGAAGGCTGATAGGATCTACAGATATCCTTGGACAATTTTCTTTCAAAGCCGTACTGAATTGTACATGCTGAGTCTTAAATTCATCACTTAAAAGAAGCATCATTTTTTGAATAATTTCATTAATAGATACTTGTTTTACCCTACGCTCTTTATGACGAACTAATTCTGCTATATTTTTAAATATTTCATATAAAACTTCGGCCTGCTCTTGTACAAGAGCAGTGTGTTTATAAAAAGGATCCTCTTTTGCCATTCTTTCTTTTAAAAACTTACTTAAATTAAAAATGGTTGTTATGGGCTGACTGGTGTAATGAATAATACTATCTCCCAACCTTGACCAATGAACATTTTTGTCATACTTTCTTAATTTTTCCTGTACGTCGTGCAATTCTTGTTTAAGTTCTGCAACCTCCCGTACCTTCTTTAATAGTTTAATAAATAAAATTACAGGTAAACATAAACTAAAAATATACAATATGGCAATTATGTATGGATTCATTCGACAAAAAACTCCGCGTGATTACCTACTTTCAACCCCAAGGTTGACGCATATCCAGCATCCACTTCTAAAACATAAAGCGCCGGATCAGAGGGGGTATATGTAGCACAAGGGTCTGCTTTACAGGGAGGCACATTTCTGGCAATATGAACAATTCTTCGATTGTAGTCCATCCAAATCATGTCCAAAGGAATAAGAGTGTCTTTCATCCAAAAGCCATGTTGTCGGGTATGCGCAAAAATAAATAACATTCCACTATTTTCTTCAAGTGATGTACGAAACTGTAAACCGCGCTGTAAATCTTCTTCTTTTTGGACGACTTCTACATTAATACAGTTCTTGTCAAAACAAACCTGATTTTGACTTTTAGCATCTTGTAGAAAACAGCCGGTTAAACAGAAAAAAAATAATAGAAAATGCAGAATTTTTTTCATAAACTTAATTCCCAATGATATTCAAATAATCTCGAAATTCTAACTTCCCTGTAATTTCTTGATTAACAACTGCAATTCTCTTAGAGATATTCGGATGTGTCTTCCAATAACTAAAACGACGCAGCTTGGCCTTTTCTTTTTCATCTCTTAGCTTCTCTAGAAATTGCACCATCTCTTGCGGATCATACCCCGCTTTTTTTAAATACTTCACACTCAAACGATCAGACTCAAATTCAGCCTCTTGCGAATATTCCATAAAAAGAGAAGTAATCGCAAGATTGACACCGCCCCCAACATTACCTTTTGCTTGAGTAGCCGCTACCTGCAACAAAAGCGCCCCATAAGCATTTTGTAATCTCTTGATACCATGTTTGGCGGTAATATGTCCTACCTCATGCGCGATAACACCCGCTAACTGACCATCATTATCTACTTTGTCGATCAAGCCTTTAAAAAGATAAATATATCCTCCGGGCAAACTGATGGCATTCATAATATCTTTATCTAAAATTTTGATAAAATACACCAAATCCCGACGATCAGAAACCGCAACAATTTTATCTAAAATACGTTCAACCCGTTCATTAATGTCAACATCCGTAATAATCTCAAATTCTTTCTCAATCTTTTGTGCTACGGAATCACCAATCTTCATTTCTTTCTCTGTCCCATAAAGAAGAGTTTCTTCTTTTTGTGTAGCCAAATTATATTCCGTCACACACCCGGTAAGGATGACAAGAAAAAAATAGTGACAGACACCTTTTTTAAATAAATTTCTTAAAAAAAAGGTGTCTGTCACTATTTTTGTCATACGATCGACACCCCCATCTCCTTCAATATCCCAAACAACTTGGCCATCGGCAGTCCAATAACATTTGTGTAACACCCTTCAATCCGACGAATAAAAATACTCCCCCAGCCTTCAATATCAAACCCCCCCGCCTTATCCAAAGGGATAACCTGCTTATGATACCAATCGATTTCCTTGTCGGACAGCGGTGTCATAAATATCTTAGTCTTTTCATACCCCGTCACAATCTTTCCTGTTTCAACATCAATAACCGCAACGCCGGTATACACCCATTGCGGTTTGGAAAATAAAAGTTTTAGATTTTTTTTAGCTTCTTTAAAACTACGCGGCTTACCCATAATTTCTTTATGCCCAAGATAAACTACCGTATCTGAACCAATCACAATACCGCTTTTAAGCCGTGCCGCAATATCTTTAGCTTTCAAAAGGGCATTATCTTTGACTAGGGCCGAGCACGTGGAGGTAATTTTTGTTAATTCTTGAACATGGCTGGGTTTAATGGTGAATTTTAGACCGAGTAATTTGAGAAGTTTTTTGCGTTGTGGAGAGTTCGAGGCAAGAATAAGGGGTTTCATTTAGGACTGTAAGCCTCAGGGCTTGTGAATTTCGGAAATGTTAAAAATCGAAACAAGCTCACTTCCTTTTTCTGCCACCGCTTCTTTGGCCCCTTCGTCACGATCAACAATACATATCGATTTGACAACCTCAATACCCATGGGCTGCAGGACATCCAAAGATTGCACAAAGGCTTTACCGGTAGTGGCCACATCGTCAATAAGAACAACTTTGCTCCCCTTTTCTAAAGTCGGTCCTTCAATTTGCTGTTGCTTACCATGCGCCTTAGCGGCCTTACGGATAATAAACGTATTGATAGGCTTTCCTGCCTGAAGACTCAAAACACCGACGGCACCAATCATCGGGTCGGCACCCAATGTCGGACCACCGATAGCATCAATAGCATCGTCTTTAACCATGTCTAACATAATCCGTGCGCACAAATACACGCCTTGGGGGGATAACGTTACACGACGGGCATCAATGTAATAATCACTTTCTTTACCAGAGGAAAGGGTAATCTTCCCACGAAAGTAGGCCTCCCTTATGATGATTTCAAGAAGCTTATCTTTGTCTTGCTGAATATCTGTTATTTCAACCATTCTTCAATCGGTTCCGGCTCAATGTCCCGGACCGCCATTTCTCTACGTAAATTCACAATAAAACGTAATAAATCCTTACGTTTTCCATAATCTTTTGACGAACTAAAACCAGCCCCAATATGAAACTCCCCGCTAGCCTTCTCTTCAATCTTTGCCTCTAAATAAACCTCTGCCAAATCTTCTTTCTTCAGCTCTTTAAGCTCTTCCTTCGTCAAAATTTTAATCGTGTACAAAAAAGCAAATGCCTGGGAAGCCACGAGTAGAAACACAAATAATACTGTAATAATTTTTTTCATGTTTCCCCCCTTATTGCTTCCGCATATTTATTTCTTCATCCAAGGCATCATTTCACGGAGGCGCTGGCCTACGTCTTCAATGGGGTGGATTTCAGAATCTTTGCGGAGTTGGTTGAATTTTGGGCGATCTTTTTTGTTTTCACGCATCCATTCACGGGCAAATTTTCCAGATTGGATTTCAGAAAGGATTTTCTTCATTTCTTTACGCGTACGATCATTCACAATACGAGGGCCACGGGTGTAATCACCGTATTCGGCTGTATCGGAAACACGCTGACGCATCCCCTTAATACCTTCTTCATAAATGAGATCTACAATAAGCTTGAGTTCATGCAGACATTCAAAATAGGCAATTTCCGGTTGGTATCCAGCTTCAATAAGAGTTTCAAACCCGGCCTTAACTAATTCACTGGTTCCACCACACAAGACAGCCTGCTCGCCGAATAAATCTGTTTCTGTTTCTTCTTTAAATGTTGTCTCAAGAATACCGGCACGCCCTCCTCCAATACCTTTGGCATAAGCTAAAGCATCTTTCATGGCGTTACCTGAGGCATCTTGATGAATAGCGACCAAACATGGAACGCCTTTTCCTTCTTCATACTGACGACGAACCAAAGCGCCAGGTCCTTTAGGGGCAATCATCCAGACATCAATATCGTCAGGTGGATCAATTTGATCAAAATGAACATTAAACCCATGCGAAAAAGCTAAAGATTTTCCTTTTTTCATATGTCGTCTTATGGATTTACGATAAAGCCCGCCTTGAATATGATCCTGCGTCAAAATCATAATCACATCAGCTTTTTTGGCAGCCTTCCCTGCTTCCATGGGTTTAAATCCATCTTCAATCGCTTTATCATAATTTGGCCCGCCTTCACGTTGCGCCACAATCACATTAAGCCCGCTATCGCGTAAACTCAAAGCTTGTCCTCGGCCTTGAATACCATAACCAACTACCGCTATGGTTCTATCTTTGTACACATCTAAATCAGCATCTTTATCATAATAAATCTTTGGCATTATCCTATTCCTTTCACTTCTTAAGTTAATATCTTTACTAAATTACAGAATTCATCTAAATGTTTAAATTCTTTATGGGTTGCATCCTTAAAATCGATGACATTGATTTCATCTTGCAAGACACCGATGGCCTTACCGTATTCTTGCCTTCTGATACAATCAATCGCAGCTGCACCTAAACGTGTTGCTAAAATGCGATCTAGCCCTGTTGGAACACCTCCACGCTGTACGTGCCCTAAAACAACAAAACGGGATTCCAAACCAGTCATTGTCGTTACAGTATTAGCAATTTCATGCCCTTTACCAGCTCCTTCAGCAACGACAATCATCCAGCTAACCTTACCTCTTGTATTGCCATCTTTAATATCTTTACACATCCGTTCAAAATCAAATGGTCGTTCCGGCACAATAACATCTTCGGCGCCAGCACCTAAAGCAACTTCTACAGCGATGTATCCAGATTTATTGCCCATGACTTCAATAATAAAAACACGTTCCATACTATGCGCTGTATCACGAATTTTATCGATAGCATCTAAAGCGGTATTAACAGCGGTGTGACATCCAATGGTTTGATCGGTCCCGTTAATGTCATTATCAATTGTTCCGGGCAAACCAATGGTAGGAAAACCAAATTTTTCCCAAAGGCGTGCAGCCCCTTTATAACTACCATCTCCACCAATCACAATAAGCGCATCAATGCGATGTTTTTTCAATATTTCAATAGCTTTTTCTTTACCTTCATCGTCAGAAAATTCTTTGGACCTGGCTGTTTTAAGGATTGTACCACCACGATTAATAATATTAGAAACAGATCTATGATTAAGAGAAACAATTTCTTCTTCCAACAACCCTGCGTATCCACGCATGATCCCTGCCATTTCATATCCGTATTTCAAACCACAACGGACAACACTACGAATAGCCGCATTCATACCCGGACCATCACCACCAGATGTGATGATACCGATCTTTTTAGGTTTTTTATTAGTATTGAATATAGCCATGGTTAATAACCCGCCTTTGGTTGCAACTTTAGCTATCCGTCATCAGCCATCAGTAAAAACACTGACGTCTGATAGCTGACGACGGGTGGCTAACATTAAAATGAATATCCTCGGGGCAAGCCTCGGGGACTTAGACCCTTTTGGAATTTCTTTAAAGCTAGAAATTCCTTAATTAATATCGATAATGCTCTGGTTTGTATGGTCCGTCAACCTTCACATTAATGTACGCGGCTTGTTCCGGTGTAAGAACATCTAAAGCGGCACCGACTTTTTTTAGATGCAATCGAGCTACTTTTTCATCAAGATGTTTAGGCAAAACATAAACTTTATTTTCATAGTTACTATTATTTTGCCAAAGTTCAATTTGAGCCATAACTTGATTTGTAAACGAATTACTCATCACAAATGACGGATGCCCCGTCGCACAACCCAAATTAACCAAACGTCCTTCGGCTAAAATAATCAATTTTTTTCCATCAGGATAAAGATATTGATCAACTTGTGGTTTAATTTCCGTCTTTTTGATATCACTGCGACCATTGAGATAAGCCATATCTATTTCTAAATCGAAATGACCAATATTACACACAATAGCATTATCTTTCATCACATCCATGTGATTACTCTGAATAACGTCTCGGCAACCTGTAGTCGTTACGAAAATATCACCGATCTTAGCGGCTTCTTCCATTTTCATAACCTGATATCCTTCCATAGAAGCTTGAAGGGCACAAATAGGATCGATTTCCGTGACAATCATTCGACCGCCTAAGCCTTTAAACGCCTGAACACAACCCTTACCCACATCACCGTAACCGGCCACAACACACACTTTACCGGCAATCATGACATCGGTAGCGCGTTTGATACCGTCGACTAAAGATTCACGACAACCATAAAGATTATCAAATTTAGATTTTGTAACGGAATCATTAACATTAATGGCTGGCATTTTTAAGGTACCCTTTTCAACCATTTCATAAAGACGATGCACGCCTGTCGTGGTTTCTTCGGATACACCTTTAATATCTTTAATAAGCTCCGGATATTTTTCATGAACCATGGTTGTTAAATCTCCCCCATCATCCAAAAGAATATTCGTTCCCTTACCGTCAGGCCATTTAATCGTTTGTTCAATACACCAAAAAGCTTCTTCTTCGGTTTCCCCTTTCCAGGCAAAAACCGGAATACCTGCAGCAGCCATAGCGGCAGCAGCATGATCTTGCGTAGAAAAAATATTGCACGAAGACCAACGAACCTCAGCCCCAAGCTCTATCAAGGTTTCCATAAGCACCGCAGTCTGAATTGTCATATGAATACATCCTGCAATTCGGGCGCCTTTAAGAGGCTGCTGTCCTGCATATTCTTCACGAAGCGCCATCAAACCCGGCATTTCGCTTTCAGCAATAGTAATTTCCTTTCGTCCCCAATCGGCGAGTGAAATATCTTTAACTTTGTAATCTTGTTGTACTGTTGTGTTTGACATTGTACCCTCTCATAAGTTAGGCCGCCTTCGGCGGCGACTTATGTGTCGCGGGGGGGGGGGGCTCACATCGAGGTTGTCGAGCGAGGCTGTGTCGATGAGATGCTGGAGATGTGCCGCGCCACGCTTTGGTCGGTTGACAGAGGCGATCGTGACGCCGCCGACGAGCCGTCTATGCGCAGACGACAACGGCGAGTCGTCGAGCGTCGTCG
>JAJDCA010000019.1 GCA_029261055.1 Candidatus Omnitrophota bacterium
AGTTACTTTTAATTTTGTCCAGAGTTCTTCCGTAAATATTTTTCGTGGCATAACATGCTAGTTTCTGATATAAAATTAAATATTACAGGAGTTTTATATTGAAACTCAAGGAGATAATGTAAAACGGCAACAGCCCCTAATTATTTCCTCAATGGAATTGTGCTCATGTTTCAATTGTGTACAGCGTTCATGTAACCATATTTCTCGTTTAGGCTTATCTGTTTTTCCTGGATAAGCGGCGTAAGAAACATTCGTCAAATATTCTGTAACATGATAGAAGTCTAACAATTGGCAACTGGTGTGTTTTTCCAAAAATGTCCAATTGTTTTTTGCACCATCGGCAATCCCTAAATAAAGTGCATCTGGATAGTGTTTTTTAATCGTGTTGATTTCTTTTTCCAAACGTTGTAAAAAAGTCTCTTTTCCATATTCAGGTGCTTCACCGATATATATGGTGTGTTGTCGTTTGCCTGTTACGTCATAAAGTGAAATATTACCTACCATCGCTTCTCTATAGCCATCATCACGCATTAATACATAGGCGCCATCTAAACTCACAACAACCGTTGTTATGGCATTATCTGGTAGCAGTGGTGTCTCGTATTCCCAAACTTCATCTTTTGTTTGTGCAATACTTCCCACCCAATCGCTCACTGCTTGTAAATAAGAATGTGCTATTTTTCGGTGATGATTTTCCTCTAAATCGCGACATACCGCAGGCGCATTCATATTGGAATATTTATGGGATATTTGTTGGGCAAATTTAGGCGTTGCACTTCTGATAATTCGTGCTTTTTCTTCTAATGGGCAATAGATTTTTCCACCCTTTGAGGTTTGGTAAACATAGCGTTGTATCTGTACACTACCGTACGGCGTTTGATAAGTTTTGTTATCTTTTACGCGAGCAGTCATTTTGGTATCGCCCAATTTTATTGGGCTACCATCAGTATCAAATTTCTGCAAAGCTTCTGTTGTTGCTAAGCAACCTACTTCATTGCAGCTATCCAGAATGTTGTTTTCCATTTCCATCAAACTGCCAGTAAGTTTTACAGTAACTTGCAGAGTTAATTCATCACCGTGACATGCTACAATTTTAGCCATTACTTTTCCTTACACTGTATGTTGAAAATAGAATAGTCTATTTTAACCTTATACATTGCACAGAATCAACGCCCCATAAAATCATCTTCAAGTTGCTCAATGACTGAGGATAAACGGATCATCGAACATTCCCCCATTGAACATTGAAGCCATTCATAAGTTGGTTAATTTGGGAGCTGGATCGCTGGTTGGTAATGGAAGTTAGATGAGTGTAACGTGCCGTTGTCAACAGACTGACATGCCCAAGGATATGTTGTAACTCAATCAGATCAACCCCGGCTTCTAATAGATGCGTGGCATAACTATGACGTAAAGAGTGACAAGAAATCTTTTTTTTAACCCCATATCACGAATAACAGCAGCCATCGTTGTTTGAATGCCACCACGATCTAGCGGTGTAGTGGCTAATTGCACTTTCTTTAACCCGTACTTGCGGTTGGGGAAGATAAACCTTGGGTGACGATGAACCAACCAAAAACGTCGCAATACTTGTAATGTCATGTCTGGTAACGGCACAAATCTATCTTTATTACCTTTGGCATTACGGATATGAACACGATGATGCAAAGCATCAATATCACCCACCTGTAGACCAATCCCTTCACCCAAACGCAGTCCTAAACTATACAAGGTGAAGAAAAAAACTCGATAACTAAGTTTATGAGTTGCAATAAGTAGCTGTTGTATTTCATCGACTGAGACAATATCTGGGATACGTTTGGTACGTGGTGGTCTGATCAGCTGAATGTTTGTCCATGGCTTATTCAAGACATAAGTGTAGAAAAATTTTAAACCATACAGATCAAGTTTAACTGAGCTCCATGAGTGACTTTCCAATAGTGAATTAAAATAATCAAGCAACTGATTTTGACTCAAATTATCTACTTGAGAATTAAAATAGTCTCCAATACGACGCATTGCCCGTGCATAAGCATCAATAGTTTTTGGTTGTAGTCCTTTTAATCGAAGATGTTTGCAATGCAGCTGATAATAATGCTTGAATTGTAAGTTGTTTGATGTTTTCATTGGCTTGTAACCTCATGTGATTGGTTGAGATTACAATTTACCTGTTATTGCGAAATAATGGGTAATGAGGTTACAACAAATTTATAGATGGGCGATGGCTGTGGTTTTCTCCGCGATAGCGGCTTCGTCCAACAAGGCGCATCAAAAATTAATGGAATCATCTGAAAGAAAGTTGAAATAATTTACACATGAGAACCGTTGCTTTAAATTACTTACAAACTGCACTTGACAATCCTCAAGCAAACCTTAGGAATGGTCAATGGGAAAGTATTGAACGGCTTCTAAATCATAGAAGAATGCTTGTCGTCCAGCGTACTGGCTGGGGGAAAAGTATGGTTTATTTTTTGGCGACAAAGCTCATTCGAGAATCAGGTTCAGGACCAACCTTATTGATTTCTCCACTATTATCATTAATGCGAAATCAGCTTGAAGCTGCTGGTCGAATTGGTATTAAAGCCAGGACGATAAACAGTACTAATGCTGATGAATGGTATCAAATTCAGAATGAGCTGGCTGCTGACAGTGTTGATGTATTACTAATTTCCCCTGAACGGCTTGCAAATGATTCCTTTCGACAGAATATTCTTTCTGCTATTGCAGAAAAGATTGGACTTTTTGTAATTGATGAAGCTCACTGTATCTCAGACTGGGGGCATGATTTTAGGCCAGATTATAGACGTATCGTTCGTGTGCTGCAGGCCATTCCGTCCAATGTTCCAGTTTTAGCAACAACGGCAACAGCCAATAATAGGGTTGTAAATGATGTTATGTTGCAACTGGGTAATGACATTGAATTGATCAGGGGATCTTTGGTCAGAGAAAGCCTCAAACTTCAAAATATAAACATGCCTAGCCCAGTAGCAAGAATGGCTTGGCTGGCACAGACTATTCCGAATCTTCCAGGTAGTGGAATAATTTATACCCTGACTCAGCGCGATGCGGAGCGACTTACCGAATGGTTCCAAGTTAACAAAATTATTGCAAAAGCCTACCACGCTGGCATTCCAAACCATGAGGACGGCACTTCAGTTAAAGAGGAATTAGAACAACAACTACTTAATAATGAAATAAAGGTTCTAGTTGCTACGGTTGCTTTGGGAATGGGCTTTGAT
>JAJDCA010000020.1 GCA_029261055.1 Candidatus Omnitrophota bacterium
GAACTTCTTCGTACAAGGTAATGCTCCTGCCACCCACGGGAAGTGATGCACGTAACAGTTGTTGGCTTTGGTCATCAGATAATGGCGACCAGTCTACTAGAACAATAGGCATAGGAAGAGACTTCAATAACCACGACGCCATAGTTGCGTAGATGGACAACCGCTCTACCAGAGGTTAGGGTTCCCAATAATACGATCCATACGCTTGATTTTATGCTTGATGAAAGCATCACCGGATACTGCACGCCCTAGCGTAGTAATTGATAGAGACGCACCACTTAGACCAGCTTCGACTGCGGCCATTAATGCTTGAAGGCGTATCGCATGAATAGAAGGAAGTGATTGCTTCAGAAAGGAATACAAAGTATTGACGACTGACATAAATACCTCCAAGCAATGAGATGACAAGACGATAATCAAATGCTTAGGCCCCGCAAAGCTAGTTTAATTCCATTTCATGTCAAAAAATATAGTGTATCACCATGTTTTTTAAAGTTTATTCGTGGGGATACCTCAGACTCTGCCCTCTTTGATTCGAGTTAAGTATCGTGTCCCCAGAACTGCAAGTCTCAAGTCTCAAGTCTCAAGTCTCAAGTCTCAAGTCTCAAGTCTCAAGTCTCAATAAAGATTCTATTTCCGAAACAACATTCTCCACCGGAGCCAAATAGATGCCATATTTTCCAGATTGCTCCCTATCATACAGTTTATCAAAACTGTTTTGAACGCCTTTTAGAAACATTCCTGCTATTGATTCCCTACCAACTAATGATAAGAATTGGTTCAATTCATTTATATTTTGATCAATATTTCTAAGTTGAGAATATTCCTTATTTGCGATGAATTCTAGAAAATTTATTATTTTTGTGGGGCGAATTTCTCGAGGATAGCTGTGTAATGTATTTCTCTCTTTGTTGCTCCTGCTATCTCTACATGTGTCATCAAAATAGTATTCAAGCAACAAGCTTTGATTAGTCAAAATATTCATCAACGATTTTGACTTAATCGTATCTACCACGAAATCATTTTGGTTCGATATTGATTCTCCCTCGTAGGAAAATATGAGCCCTTCTGAGCACATTTTTTTTAAGTAGGTTAACGCTTGATCACCGTCTCCTTCCGAATAATCACTTGTCATACCATCGCCAAACCCTAAGTAAGGTATCATTAATTTAGTTATTATATTGATGCACGATTTCTCT
Organism: Candidatus Omnitrophota bacterium; assembly: GCA_029261055.1. GTDB lineage: Bacteria > Omnitrophota > Gorgyraeia > Zapsychrales > Zapsychraceae > JAJDCA01. The sequence goes on from JAJDCA010000020.1 coordinate 1,200, forward strand.
TCAATACTTTCGCACATATTAATGAATTGCAGCACCCTAAAGCGGGAAAATATTGAGTATTTTTTATTGCTATTCCACCTTAAAAGATTTGGCACTAGGCTACCTTCGCATGGATAACATCTCTTACCATTTACCGGGTTACCATACGCCAAACAGTTCAAGAACATATGCCAAGGAACCTTTTGTTTAAGACCTTCAACACTAGATTCTGGTCCAATTATTTCATCTGGATTTATGAAAATATCGTTCCTAATAATTCTTATATAAAACTGATTCAACATTTCAGACATATCGTTATTACATAATTTTCGTAGTCCTTCATGGTGTTGGTTAGCTCGAATTAATGTAATAAGATTTCTTAAAAAGCGATCTCTATCCTCAATGTCCCACTTAAATCCGTTATTAGAAATAATGGGGCCATTGTCTTTGTAATATAGGTCTTGAGCCCGTTCTTCGATTCTTTTGATCCTCTCCTCAAGTAGATCTGGAAGCAGGCACGGCCCGTCAATTATTACATCTTGAAATCCATAAAATTGAGTGGCGGCACCTCTTCCTCTATCATTTAAAAATACTTCTTTATGTATATAGTCTCGACACGCAAGAATCGGAACTATACTGAGGTTACTATTTGTATCTCTATCAATGCAAACTGTCATTCTTGATATAATATCGTATAGTTTTTTTATAAAATCAGCACTATAATGATCTACGTTATCTACTATTAGCAATACTTTATTTATGTTTGTTTTTGTAGCTAAGAAACCTAAAGATGCGATTGCGTATCTAAATTGATCTTTCTTACTAAGTGAAGCTAAAGCTTCTTTTCTTTCCTGAATATTGGTAGGGTATAGTGGCTCTACATCAAGTTCTTTCAAAAATTTACCATGATTTTTTTTAATATAATCATATAATTCAGCTATTTTTTCATCCGTATCTATTATTCCATATTTGGTTTTTTTCATGTAGCTATCCACCGAATCTAATATGTGAGTAGCTAGGCGCCCAGGAATTCCCTCCGCGATAATTTTTCTTGTAGGGTTAAAATCAATTTTTATAACTACATATCTTTCCTTATTTAGATAAATATGTTTAACATGACTTAGCAATGTACTTTTTCCTACGCCCTTAGCTCCAGAGACAACACAAGTTTCTGCTATTATTCCTTCTATGTGCCCAATCAAATCATTCTCAGCTGGCATATAAACATAACTAAATAATTCTGACGCAATATGCCTTGATGTAAATAAGGTCTTTAGAAAAGACGAAAAACCATCAGATACAAAAGTCACATTACTTTGATCTGCATAGTTACCTTGATTAGGACCGTACATATACCCCTCACTATTCTACATAATACTTCATTAAAGATAAGATCACTGGCAAAAACACTGCCACTAGTATCGTATTTATTAGCCACTTCATATTTCTATTATATTTCTCAAGTTCATCTTGAACAGAAGTATCCGAGAATGCTACCGATGAAAAGCATGATTTTTTTCCTCTAAAGTTTCTGAAATGGGACTTCCCTAATACGCACTTAGCATTTTTTTCATAGTTAGCTTCATTGATATCAATACGCCGATAAAATCCGCAATCGGCATATTTACAATATTTAGCCTTACTTTTTTTAGTGTAATAAAATATGGATAGAATAATAACTATAACAACGCTTATTGCTGCAACCGTCACCCACAGATTCTTTGCTAATTCGTCAGTAATAATAAATATTTTAAGCATCTCACATATTCCGATAAAGTTAGGGACGAGGAAATAATACTTCATCCATTTATGCTTGCCCTTTTACTCTGATCTTTCGTTAGTCCTACGGTTACATAGAATAACTATGCGCCCTACGGACCGCCTAAAATCAGAGTAAAATGACTTCGCCTAAATTGGACAAACTATTACTTCCTCGTCCCTTAAGTAAGAAAACATGCTTATTCTAACAAAATATTTTCTACAAAGGTTTCGCAGTCACAACATCCTGTGTTTCAGTAAATATTGGCTCTGTGGTATTTTTAGGTGAAAATAATGCGCAACAAAAGAAACAGGTTAGAGATAAAGGGAACACTACCTTTTGTTTTGTGCATACAAGACTTAATCCATAATGCCATTGAAAAAGTGTAGTACTCCCTTTCCATAATTTGCCAACAGGAGCATAGCGTATGGCGGTCAAATTGATGGCTTTGTTTTAGGACTTCTGTTTATTTGCAATTTGCTTTAGTGCGCCGCTTGTCCCAGTACAAACTTCGCCACATTGAGTAATAGCATAAGCACACTTAATTTTATGACCCACTGGTGCTTCAGGTATTTGGCTATAAACTGATACAGATGTTCTTGGTTCTAGTTTTTTTGGCCAATCACCACCATTAGCGAATACTGGATTTACTATTGACCCTTTACTGTCTGTTCCTTTAAAGAAGACACCTGCCTCAGAAATAGTGAGAGGGAATGCACTTAAGTTTGTTATTTGCACGCAAAATTTTAACCTTTCATCTACCCCACCTACTGGTATCGCATGCGCTAGCGTTACTTTTAATTTGACTCTAGCTTTGTCGAGGTTGTACCAAGTATTAATAATGCCTAAGACCGCACCTAAAACCGCGATTGATAACTTAACCATTTGTATTATTGTTATTTCCAACTCCATTACTCTAACTATTCAGTATTAAACAAATAAGCCAGACATCCCTTAAGTATCAATAACAACAACCAGTTATGCTGTGATATTAAATTGTCAAAGTAGTTAATGATAATAGTCAACATTACCTGCCAAATAAGGCATCATAACAATGATCTAGCATCGCTATGTAATAACCGTCAGCAAATATACCAAACTTACTAAGTTATTAATGTGGCAATTCCCACTCTCACATGCAAACAATTCATTATTTTAAGTTCTGTAAAGTTCTAGGGACATAATACTTAAGTATCCACGTAAAATTAATTTAACTTAATGTTGTAATTTCTTCAGCGGTTAATTGTTTTATGTAAATCACTAGATCTTGGGGCTTATAGCAGAAAATAATTATTTATTACGCCATTTTTTTAGTTAAATTAATTTTACGTGGGTACTTAATTATCCTTGGGACACAAAACAACCTTAGGGTCAGGTCTAGATTAGTAGACTGCTTATCTAGACGTCGAGTAGAATCACAGCGCGCGCATGAACAGGCTGAAGACATTCACCTTCGTGTCCACCGTTTCCAGTTTCGTGGCTATTTGAGCATCAACCTTACATCACGTTTCCGTGAAGCCCTCCTCTCATCCCGGACGGTCGGATTTCCCGAGTCCGGTTGGCGACCTGTCATTTCTTTGTTTTATCATCATAGTGCCTTCCCAGCATCAATGGAGATTTAAGTGCACGCACACATACACCCCTCATCAACGTGGTTTGCGCTACAACTAGCCCGATGCTCCGTTTTCCAACAACAATGGATTCTGAGATCCAATCTTTGGTGTCGTCCTCAAGGCAATCACAGTGCCGAGAGCCCCTTTGCCTTTTCAGGGTGTTACCCTTCCAAGAGTTACATTATAGAGTCCTCAGCTAATTAGACCACATGATATCGTTTATACTAAGAATATAGGGAAGGTGAATCTAGCAACTGGTGGAGGTGTGAGATGAACGCAGACTGGTTAACCCAAGTTCGTCACTTCTTTTGATGATATTGTTATATAACAATATGTTAAGAAAATATGACCTGTTCTGTTGGCACTACAGATTACTTTTGCTTTGTTAGAAACAAAAAAATTTGTTACCCTGTTTATTTGTTCCAATGTATTGAAATATTTGTACAAATTAAATGTGTAGTGCCATACAGGC
>JAJDCA010000003.1 GCA_029261055.1 Candidatus Omnitrophota bacterium
TGCTAATGACTTTATATTCATATAGGTCTCCGCGTTTATCATGGCGCCTTCCTCCTTGAGGAAAGCTTACCAGTTTTTTTACTTTTTTACTGGTACACTTTTCGCGTCCCTTTTTGGTACATTTTTACATGGCCATTAACAGCTTGCTCCAAGGTAGTTCATTTTATCTTATTTCGTTTTAATTTTTTGTTTTTTTGCGGGCATATATTTTATATAAACTGTTGTAAACAAATGCTTTATAGTCTTATTTGAATGGGCGGAAAAAAATCTCGAAAATTTATTGACACGGCATTGTAGGTATGTAAAAATGTCACATTGTAACAAGAAAACGCTTCGTTTTTTATTAAGCGAAGCTATTAAACCCAGTGATGATTTCAATTCGAATAAGAAAGGGGGGATGATAAAGCGGTTATTAGTCAGGAATCATCAAGTAAGCTGGAACTAAATCGAAAGTCTCTAAGGCGATGAAGTAATTCAAATCGTTTTGGTTTTATATACATTGGTTTTATGTTGGAAATTTTTATAACACAGATTCATTAAGGGAGTATTTGATTCGCGCAGATCGCCACGGATGATTTAATCATTTCTGTGCAATTAACCTTATAAATTTGTGTTAGCCCATAAGGGCTTCTTAATAAATAAAAGGAGAATACATGAAAAAGACAATTTTACTAGCGCTTCTCGTACTTGCTGTTGCAGCAGTACCGGCGATGGCTAGTGTTCAAAATGTAAAGATAAGTGGAGATGTTGATTCTACTTATTTTATACGTAACAACTTTGATCTTGGTGCCGGAGCATCTGGTTCAAGTTCTGGTGATGGTGATAATAAAAACGACGTTTTTATTACACAAACAAGATTGCGTGTGGATGCTGACCTGACAGATCAGGTTTCAGCCACTATCGCTTTAATCAATGAACGTGCTTGGGGAGATAGTACAACCGATACGGCAGGTACAGACATTGATCTTAATTTAGCCTTTGTTACATTAAGAGAAATGCTTTACTCGCCGATGACGGTTGTCATTGGTCGTCAAGAGTTTCATTATGGTAACAGCTTGGTTATGGATACCGCTGGAACAAATAATGGAGCTCCAGGAGATTCCGGCCTTTTAGGTGTGGCTAATGATCTCACTAAGCAGACAGCCCAAGATGCCATTAGGGTAATCTTTGATTACAATCCGTTGACTTTTGAAGTTTTCTTTTCACAAATTGATCAGAAAACTGTCACGGCTGCAGGTGAAGATGATGATGATATTAACCTTTGGGGATTTAATTCTACTTATGATTTGGGTGATGATATGGATACCCAGGTAGAGGCTTATTTCTTTGCAAAGGTTGATAAATTTAAAGGGGAAGTTGGATCTGGAGCTGTTGCTGTAGATAATACCGACACGATTTATCTCCCAGGTGTTAGGGTAAGTACTAATCCGTTAGAAGGGCTAAATCTTCAGTTAGAATATGCTCATCAAAGCGGTACAAAAACAGATCCTGGATCAACAGCATCAGCTATTCCTGATAATCAACAACGCAACGCGAATGCTGCACAGGTCATTGCTAACTACCAAGTGCCTGTGATGGAAGATTACAAGCCTGTTCTTCAGGGTGTGTTCACGTACGTATCTGGAGATAATGATGCAACAGGATCAGTTATATCATCAGATTCAGATTCAACGAGATCAGAATACAATGCATGGGATCCGTTCTTCGAGAATCAAGGTGGCGGAACCATTTATAGTGCGATTCTTGATTTAACGAATCTTTTCGTTTACAATGTTTCCCTTCAAGCTAATCCAATGGAAGATGTAACAGCCAAGGTTAGTTGGACAGGATTGTATTTAGCTCAAGATAATGTAGGTACTTCATTTACATTAAAGCAACCAGGTGGAGGGACAGGTAGTTCTCCAGGGACGTCAACATCTGTTGCTGCTAAAGATGGTAAAGATGAAGTTGGTCATGAAGTTGATGTAGAATTGGTTTATGATTATACCGAAGATGTTCAAATCGGTGCAAAGGCTGGTTGGTTTTTCGCGGGCGATCTTTTCGGAGAAGCTAACGAAAAAACTGCTACACAAGCACTTGCAAATGTTAATGTGAACTTCTAATTTTTAGAAATTCATAGTGCAGGAAAAATTCCCTGCTGCTCTAACGAGCGGCAGGGAATTTTTTTTGCCTTAGTTCGGAAGATTTACCACAAAAAAAAGTGAGATTATGGTTCCAATTTGTTGTTTATTTGATATTATAAAATTAATTAATAGATATGTTTTATATTTATTTCTTTCAATTAACTCCTCCTCGAGGATTATAAAAAAATGACACGAACTGAAATTTATGATCATCTTGCTCAGGTTTATTTGGGCAAACGTAATAAGGCTAAAGAAGAAAAGAAAAAAGAATTTAATGTATGGCTTGTGATTAATATTTTTATTACCGTTGTTATTTTTGCAAGTACGTTTTATGGTCTGACAGCTTTTCTTACACAAAATAGAGCTGATTTAAAAAATCATATTCTTTATTCTTTACATAGTGGTTCCGTCCGGCTTGAATATAATTTTCATGAAGATTTTCCACCAACGAAAAGTTTTTCCCTGACAGTTCCTGCGATTGATGTGCGTAAGTATGGAACGCTGCAGTTTGCGATGAGGGGAAAGGAAGGGGGAGCGCCGGGTATTATTAAGGTGGTCCTGCACAATCAAAGAAATGAAACAGCGTCTTATTATGTCCAAGGTGTCGGGGCAAAATGGAAAGATTTTCATATTCCATTATCAGAGTTCCCACAAATTACCGACTGGACAAGTTTAACCGATCTTTCTTTTATCTTGGAATCTTGGAATATGGATAAAAAGAAAGGAACCGTTCTTATTGATAATATATTTTTTTCTTCGTAGAGGCAGAGCACATGCTTTGTCTTTACTAAAATAGGAGGCTTTACCATAATGAAAATTATTTCCATTGCGAATCAAAAAGGGGGATGTGGGAAGACAACAACTGCAATTAATTTAGCTTCGGCTTTAGGCCAGAACGGCAAAAAGGTTCTTTTGTTGGATTTAGACCCGCAGGCCCATGCTTCCTTGGGATTGGATATCGAAAGTCAGGACAGTATTTATAATGTTATTTCTAATCTGACACCGAGGAAATTAAAATTAAAAGATATTATTAAGACGGTGGAAAATACTTTTGACATTGCGCCATCTAATATTCTTGTCGGAACGTTGGAGCAGGAATTGTCGGATGAAATTGGTCGTGAGGCAAAGTTGATTGAGATGATCGAGGAGGTTAAGGGGGAATATGATTATGTATTGATTGATTGCCCTCCCAGTTTAGGGATTTTAACGGTCAATGCTTTTCGTGTCTCAAGTGAGCTTATTATTCCTGTTGAAACAAGTCGATTCTCTATGCAGGGAGTGGATCATGTTATGGACATCGTGCAGTTAGTCAAGGATCGTCTTAATCATACCATTAAATGCCGTATTTTAGTGACTATGTTTGATTCTCGTTTAAGACATTCTTTTGCTATGCTAGAGACGTTCAAAGAGCGTTTTAGTAATATGCTGTTTGATACGATTATTCATATTAATGTTAAATTGAAAGAATCTGTTGTTATGGGGCAAACAGTTTCTACTTATGATAAGTATTGTCGTGGATCAAAGGATTATTATACTTTGTCTAAGGAGATGATTTGTTTGGACAGGCAAAAAGAGGAAAAAATTGTGACGCCTGAGGTTGTGCGTACTGAGAAGGTTTCAAAGTCTTCTGAGGTAACCAAAATGGCAGAGCTCGAAGAAGCTTTGCGGGTTGTAGAAGAAGAAAGGGTTAAGCAAGAAGAGGTTGTTGCAAATTCAAATCAAGAGGCTGAAACGATTGCAGTTACAGGGGTTGATTCGAAGGAACCAAATTTTAAATCGTTATCGCCAAAAATGCGGGGGGTTATAAAGGAAGAAATAAAAGAGTTTATTTCTACCAAGTTCATTATCCAAGCGACCAATGCTAAGACGGTATATGTTACAGGTAGTTTTAATGACTGGTCTTTGGATAATGCTTGCCGTTTGAGGGGGGATAACGGAACGTGGGAGGTTGATATTTCCTTGAAGCCTGGTCTTTACAAATATCAATTTATTGTGGATGGTATATGGATGGAGGACCCCGGTAATGAGCGCAAAGAGCGCAATTCTTTTGGGGACATTAACTCTCTTGTTGAGGTAACGGTTTAGTGGGTAAGAAATTACCCTGTGAGTCCACGCAGGTTTTGGAGGGGAAAATATTTGCTGTTTTAGCTTACCTTTCAATCTTATGTATCCTTCCGCTTATTTTTAAAAAAAATAATGCTTTTGTTCTCCAGCATGGAAAGCAGGGCTTGGTAATTTTTGTTGGTGAGGTGGCTGTTTTTATTCTCCACATCATGCTTGGTGTGTGGTTTTTACGGTTAGGAATATTTGTTCTTGGGGTACTTTCTTTTATTGGTCTTATGGCTGCCCTCAAAGGCGTTTATATTCGTCTTCCAATAGTTTCTAATATCGCAGATAATATAATTTTATAAGCATTGTGGCTTTGCAGAAGTGGGCTTGTGCAAATGGTCATGAATGTGGTATCCTTAATACAGAGAGGTGGAGGGGCTTAAAATAGCATTTCTCCGGTAGGTATGCTTTCAATGAAAAATAATTTTAACAATTTAGGGCAAAGTATTATTGAATACATGTTGCTTTTTGCATGTATTGTATTTGTTTTAATATTCTTTCTTGCACCTAAAGGTCAATTTTCTACGTCTGTCAACAAAGTATTAGATCAATCTATTTCTAGCATTGAGTGCATGGCCCGTTCTGTTTGTTATGAAAAGCTTGATATTCAATGTCAGCCTGTGTGCGGTAATGGCTGCTGTGAAGCAGGCGAAAAGATGAAAAATACGAGTTTATTTTGTCCAAAGGATTGTAAGGATGAAATTCGTCGTGAATATTGTGGTAATGGGGTGTGTAGTCGAAGAGAGGGGCGGGGGTTTTGTTTTAATTATTGTACGCTAGATTGTGGCCCGTGTCCTTGGAAGTGTGGAAATGGAGATATTGAGCCAGGTGAGCAGTGCGATGATGATAACACTATTGTAGGGGATGGGTGTGATGGGCAGTGTCAATGTGAACCTGCTGGGAGTTGTCCTTCTCCGTAATGTAAGGAAATTATCGCCTTTTGAGGTCTCGTAATTTTTGTTTTTGGCTATCCCGCATGTCACGGATACGCTGTTTTTGAGTCCGCATCATTTCTTTTTGACGCGCTTTTATTTGTCGAATATTATCTTTCAAGTCATTATGGCGTTTTGAGGAGTCAACTGCATTGAATCTCGGAGATGTTCCTTTATATACTTTTTTAATGGCATTGACAAAGCCTAAAAAAAGGGCGAAGGACACGGCAACTCCAAAAATTAGTAATATAACGCCGTCAAAATCTTTCATGATGTTATAAGTATAAGGTGAAATCATGTTTTTATCAATTTTATATTAAAGAATTCGAACGCGAGGTGTTATAAGTATTTATTCTAATAATTAGAAAAAAGGGGAGAAGCATGGATAATCAATATGACTTTAAAAGCGAATGGGAAAAAACTAAAAAGCAGCTAATTAAATTTAGTAAAGAAGCTGTAGAAACGGTTAAGAAAGGCGAAAAGGAGCTTATTAAGTTTTCGCAAAAAAGTAAAGTTCATATAGACGCTACAGCGGTTAGTTTAAAGAAGGAAAAGTTGTTTTATCTTATCGGAAAAGAATGTGTGAAAATAAAAATGCCCGAAAAGTTGACCCCGAAACTTCAGAAGCTTTTAGAAGAGTACAAGAAAATCGACAAGCAGCAAAAGGCTTTGCAAGGAAAAATTAAATCCGCAAAAAAGTAGTTCTTATGCTCAAGTACAAATTATGCAGAAATCTGTGTAAAGATCTCAGGTTTGTTTTGTTTGAGTGTGTTCCTGTATTAAAATTTCAAAAATAGTTAATATTTCTATGGATAATGTGGTAATTTGCAGTTAATATGAGCACACGCTCAAAAGAACATTACAGTTAATATGAGCATATGCTCATATTAACTGTGGTGATTGAGGGAGGGAAAAATGAAAAAAGGTCGACGAAAAAAGGTTCGATATGTTCAGCATATGCCTAAAGTTGATCAATTTAGTCCTCGTGGACGGCCTGGCCGGCCGGATGAAGTTGAATTAAGGGTTGATCGTTATGAGGCTATAAAGTTGGCAGATTTTCAAGGGTATAGTCAGTCCGAAGGTGCTACCTTAATGGGGTTGTCCCGACCAACTTTTGGTAGAATTTTACGTGAAGGGCGTAAAATATTGGCCGATGCATTGGTTAATGGTAAGACTATCTATATTCGCAATGGCAGTATTCAAATAGGAGTTTTAAAGAAGACGTTTCCGCATAAAAAAGACCTTGTTAATGCTCAGCGGGCGGAAAGTTTTGTTCGCCGCAAAATCATTGCAAATCAAGTGTGAATTTTTCAACAAAAGAGATGTCAGTAGGATAGAATATGGGTAAATATTTATGTGTTTTGTGGGGTTTTATTGCGCATTATTAACTTCCTATAATATATATTATGTTAAGTACGTGAATATAATTTTTCATGAAACGCCATTTTTATAAACTACAGCAAGTTCTTTATTTTCTTTAATAAATTTACTGTTTTAAATGGTTTGATAATGAAGTCATCAGCCCCAAAGTCTTTGTACGCATCTTCAATATAGGATTTTTCATAGGAATTTGAAGTAAAGGTTATGACTGGGATTTTGTTAGAAAAAGTAGTTTTAATCTCTTCACACAAGGTGTATCCATCCTTGTAAGGCATTAATATGTCTAATAAAATTAAATCAGGCGTATCTGTTTTAATAATTTTTAAAGCATTTTTCGGGAAATTTAATGTTGTTACAGAAAATCCATTTTTTGTTAGAATCGATTCAAGCATGTGGAGCGTTCCAGAATCATCATCAATTACCATAATTTTTTTATCTATATTTTTTTCTTTCATAAATATTTCCTTTTTATTCTTAGATGGTCCGTTCAATTTGAGATAAAAGATCTTTTGAATTAAAGGGTTTTGTCATAAAAGAACTAATACCTTCCAATTCAAATAATTCTTCTGTGTGCGTTTTAGCCGTTAAAATCAAAATTGGGATAGTTTTGAGGTCATCATGCCATTTTAACTCTTTGACGAGCGAGTATCCATCCATTGCAGGCATGGAAACATCTAGAACAATTAAATCAGGGTGGATTCTCTTTGCTTCTGCAAAACCGTGAACCCCATCAGATGCAGTAATTACTTCATAACCGTTGGATTCTAGTCGAATTTGGAGGAGTTCTCGTAATGTTGGATCATCATCAACCACAAGTATTTTTTTCATTTCGCCTCCCTATTTTAAGTAAATCTTTCAATGCTTTAAAAATGTTGAGCAATCGAATGCGTAGTGAGCGCATTAAACCAAAAAAACCTATTCCTGATAATTTAGGAATAGGCCTTGGTTTGATGTTCTTTTTTCGGTAACCAGGCTATCCTTTTTCAGGACCCTTAGCTTTGCCCCTGCTTCGCTCAATTACTTTTGTGTTGATGCGTTTCGCAGGGCTCCGTCCGTTTTTTTAACGGCCAGAGGCCCCCAGGTTACCCCAGGTTTGCCTTTTCGTTTTACTTATTTTTTTTGACACCTTAAGTATAAAACATTTTTCTTGAGATTGCCAATTTTTAGCTTAATTTAAAGTTTTATTTATTTCGTCAATCAATTCATCAGCTTCAAAGGGTTTGGCAATAGATTTGTAATATGTACCACCAACGTTGATACCGCGCTCTTCATTCCCCTCTCCTTTTTTACCATATACTCCTGTGAGAAAAATAACGGGAATATTCTTTGTTTTTTCATCTATTTTAAGAGATTTAACAGCATCTCCTCCCGACATGTTTGGCATCATGATATCCATTAAAATGAGGTCAGGAGCTTCTTGCTGTGCGGCAGCAACGCCTTCTTTGCCATCTGACGCGGTAACAACTTCGAAGCTATTTGCTTCTAATCGTTTTTTGACAAAAGCAATAATGGTTGGTTCATCATCGACAATAAGTATTTTTTTCATTTTTTACCTTTTGTAAATTTTTCTGTCCTTGTAAATTTTTTATTTGTTTGTTTGATTAATTCAGCACTAATTGATAAAGCGATTTCTTCCGGGGTTTGGGCTCCAATATCTAGGCCGGCTGGAATGTTGATTTTATTAAGATATTTTGACGAGATACCTGATTTTCTTAGTTGATCAAGAAATTTAATGCGTTTTGTTTTGCTGGAAATAACACCAATGTAACTTGCTTTAGATGTAACAACAGTTTTTAGGCAAGCAAAATCATATTCATTCCCCTGCGTGACAATCATAATATACGTGTTTTGTGTTAGAGGTAACTTTGCTAATTTTTGGGCGTAATTTCCACAAAGAATTTTGTCAACATGCGGAAATCTATTTTTATTTGCAAAATTACGACGATTATCAAGAACTGTCACGTGATAATTAAGCATTTTACCAATGATTGATAAAGGTAACGCTATATGGCCGGCTCCACATATAATAAAGTTTTTTTGTCCGGTAAAAGGTTCAATAAAAACTTTTATTTGTCCGCCACAAATGGATTGACCTTTGTGGCCAAAATAGTCATAAACGACCGTTTTGGGTTTTCCGGATTTAATGGCTTTACGGCATTCTTTTTGTGCGGCAAATTCGTTCCTCCCCCCTCCGATTGATCCAAAGAGTGAGCCATCTTCCAAAACAAGCATTTTTGCCCCGGATTTACGTGGTGTGCCTTTAATGGTGGCCTCTATAATGGTTGCTAAGGCATAGTTTTGTCCTTTTTTACCAGCTTCCAGTGCTTTGGTAAGGAAATCGTAATTCATTTCTGCTCCGATACGGGGGCTAATTTTCGCAGGAATGAAGCCTTACCTGGATGAGTTTGGAATGCTTCATTTGACATACGCTTTAATAATTTTTTGTTCCTCTATAGGGCGGTCACCTGGGGCTGTTTGGGTATTTTCAATTTTTTCTACAACATCGTAACCGGAAACAACTTCACCGAAAATAGTATGCTTCATATGGAGCCATGTCGTCGGCGCGGTTGTAATAAAAAATTGGCTGCCGTTGGTATTGGGACCGGCATTCGCCATCGCTAAAAGGCCTTTTCGGTCAAATTTTATATTTTGATCAAATTCATCTTCAAATTTTCCACCCCAAAGGCTTTCCCCTCCGCGGCCGGTACCAGTTGGATCTCCTCCTTGGACCATAAAATTCTTAATTACACGGTGGAAAATAATACCGTCGTAATATCCTTTTTTAATTAGACCGAGTATATTTTCGCAGGTTTTTGGGGCACTATCCGGGAATAAGTTGATTTCTATCTTGCCTTGATTTGTTTCAAAAATAATAACTGTTTTTTGGTTTGAAGTTTGGGTATCATCTTTTTGAGATTCTTCAGGGATTGAAGAAGTTGAAGAAGCGTTTGAGTTTAATGTAAAAAGTAACATGAGTATGCTTAATCCAAGTATTTTTGTTGTCATTGTTTATTCCTTATTTTTGTCTGGTTCTTGGGTATTGTCCTGATTTGGTTGTTCTTCTGAAAGTGGAGGGTTTGGATCTACAGGTGGCTCTTCAGGAGGTAGTGATGCTTCTTTTGGTTTTTCAGAGAGATCTTGTTGTTCCATCTCTTCTTTCTTTTCTTTTTCTACTTCTTTGGCAGGAGGTTGTTCTTCTGTTTTTTGTGGTTCAGGCGGTGGTGCAGTTTCCGGTATAGGCGGTTGAGCTTGAACAGGTTTTTGTAATAGCTTAATTTCTTTGTTTTTTTCTTCAATAGTTTTTTCAAAAATGGTTATTTTTTCTTCTAATTGATTAATCCGTTTTTGAGAATTTTCCTTATCAGATTTTTCTGTATTTAACTCAGCATGAACGTCTTTAGTTTTGTCTTTAGCTTCTTTAATTTCTTTTTCTAACAAATCTTTGATTTTATTGAACTCTTTTCTATTTTTTAATTCATTTTCGAGGTTCGTTTTTGTTTTTTCTAATTCAAGGCTTTTTTCTTGAAATAAGCTATCAAGTCGAGTATGTTTTTCTTTAAGTTCGTCTAGCTGGGATGTTAAGTTGATTTCATTCTCAATCTCTTTTTCTTCCTCTTCAGATAGAGGTTTCCCGATAGGAATTTCTTCTCCAATAGGGGCTGGAGTATCAGTTTGAGACGGAATGATCGTTTCTGTTAAAGGGGATAGTATGGATGTTTCTTCAGCAGAAGGTTGTTCAACATGTTCAGTTTCTGGGATTGTTTCCTTCGCTAAAAAATCTTTTAGGTTGGGTAGAGGCTTGGATTCTGGCAGGTCGCTCAATGGATCTGCTGAATCAAGTTTATTTTTTTTAAATTTATCAAAAATATTTGTGAGTTTTTCAGGGAGTTTAAACTTATTTTTTATTTTAGGGGGTGACTCTTCTTGAAGAAAATTAATTTCATCTTCAATAGGTTTCTTTTTACCAAATTGAAATTTTGCAAAAAAATTCTTTTTAGGTTTTTCTATGAGTGGTTCCATGTCGGATGTATCTTGGGACTCGGGCTCTGCGTTCTTGAAGGCATCTTGTTTGTCAGCATTTAAAATATTGCCTCGAAGGATTTGGCCGGGGGTTAGTTCTTCCGCGGGGGCGTCTTCGGAAGAAGAGGTTTTGTCCTTAATGAGGATCCAAGCAACAACGCCTAAACCAATGATGGATAGAATTACAATTGTAAGAAAAATAGCCAAGAGAATACTCCTTTGATATAATCAATTATATGATTACATGTATTATTTTATCAGCTGGTAAAAGTAGCCGTTTTGGATCACCAAAGGCTTTAGCTAAACTCAGTCAATGTACTGTTCTCGAACATTTACAGAAGCAATTGATTCATTGTGCACAGGTGACTGAAATTATTATTGTTGTTGGAGCCAAAGCTGACCAAATCAAATCTTTTATATTAAACCATAACAAAGTCAAAGTTGTCTACAATAAAGATTATAATTTTGGGCAGACATCTTCCTTTAAAGCTGGTTTAAAATATGCAGCACCAGATACTCAAGGTTTTATGTTGTGGCCTGTAGATTATCCGATCATAAAAAATGAAACAATTGATCAATTAATTAATGCTTTTTTAGAAAATAAATCGAGTATTCTTATCCCTTCTTTTGATGGTCAAAAAGGCCACCCTCCTATTTTTTCTGCATCATTAAAGAATGAATTTTTACGTTTAGATAATGCCGTTGGGCTCAACATGGTGGCACGGTCTTATCCAGAATATATAAGTATTCTTCCTGTCGATGATATGGGTGTAATTATGAGTTTTAATTCGGAAGAGGAATTCGAAAAAATAAAGGAAAGAAAATTATTGAAAGACGATGACAGCGGCTGAAAAGTTTGCACGGACGTAGGCATTGCCGATTACGTTTTGAACAGGAAGGCTTTTCCAAGTTCCAGAGGCATCTGTTTTGATAGCTGTTATGGCGTCGCCACCTAGGATGGCTGATTCACGTTTCATTTTGTCGAGAACCTCACTCATATATTGTCGTCGTTCAGCATTAATTGTAATGTAGGCAATTACTGTGTGAGGTTTTTCAATATTTTCAACATAAATTATTTCATTAGCAGATTTTTTAGACGGATAATAATCTGTTGTGATATCTTTTGAAGTCACACGATAAACGCTGCAGGCCGACGTCAGCGTTAAGAAAATAATTAGGAAAGAAAGTTTTTTAATAGCATTCATAATGGTTAAACCATATCAGAAATTTCTGAAAATTTCTATTTATTTTTTATTTATTGAGTGGAGTGCTTTTAATACTTTATCCGGTGTAAAGGGGAGTTCTTTTAATCGAATCCCAACAGCGTCTTCAATAGCATTCGCAATGGCCGCTGAAGTTGGTAAAAGTGAAGCCTCCCCCATGCCCTTGGCTCCAAATGGTCCATGAGGATCATTGGTCTCAATCAAAATACTTTCCATGGGAGGTATTCCGATAGATCGAGGTAATCGGTAATGGGCAAAATTGGCATTCGCCACATGGCCTTGTTTAAATTGCAAATTTTCCATAAAGGTGTAGCCGATACCCATAGCCAGAGAACCTTCGATTTGTCCTTCCACGGATTGGGGATTAATGGCTTTACCAATATCATGAGCATCATATAATTTAAGAATTTTGACTTCACCGGTTTCTTTATTAACTTCTACTTCAGCAATTTGTGCTTCAAATCCATAACTGCCTGAAACATTCCCCTCCCCTGTTCTGAAATCAATCGGTGTTGTGTTGGGATTATAACTTCCCCGCCCCATGATTTGTTTTCCATAATTGAAGGAAAAGCATAATTCAACAGCTTTTTCAAAATTCATTAATGTTGTATTATTTTTTGTATTAATTACTTCTTCAGCTTTGATATCCAGGTCGTCTCGGTTGAGGTTGTGTTCTTTGGCGACAATTTCAAGAATTTGATTTTTGGCATCTCGAGCGGCAAGGATTGTGGCATTGCCTGAAATAAAGGTTACGCGGCTCGCAAAGCTTCCGGTATCAAAAGGGGTTGTTTCCGTATCTCCCGATGTGCATTTTATACGATCGTAACTTACACCTAATTCTTGAGCGGCAATTTGGGAAAGGGCTGTGTTGGAACCCTGCCCTGTGTCTGCGGCTCCGGTAAAGAAATATACGGAGCAATCTTCTTCGACTTTAACAATAGAGCCTGCAGATTCATGCGATTTATACATCTTAGACCCCATGACATCCGCCGCAATGCCGATACCGATTCCACGACAGAGACTTTTTTGTTGGCCTCTCTTTTTATTCCATTCAGCTGCAGCCGTAGCTTTTTCAATACATTCACGTAAACCGTTTGAAGAAATTTTCATTTGATTAATAGTTGTCATGTTCGGGGTGGTGATATTTTTGAGGCGAAATTCTACGGGGTCCATATTAATACCTTTGGCCAGAAGATCCATGTGTGATTCAATCGCAAAACCTGCCTGCACCCCACCGAAGCCGCGCATAGCACCGCTTATAGGCGTATTTGTGTATACCCTATACCCTGTGATACGGAAATGTTTGATTTGATAAACCATAAAAATTCGCATAATCGCAGCGGCTAAAACGGTTGGGCCATAACTGCAGTAGGCGCCCCCGTCAGCAATAACTTCACCAGTTATGGCTACAAGCGTACCGTCTTTTTTAACGCCGGACTTAATTTTGTATATAATGCCATGCTTTCGTCGGGAGGCAATAAATTCTTCTTCGCGGCTGTACGTGATTTTGACCGGTAATCCTCCGGATTTTTTGGACAATAGACAGGCAGAAAAATCCATTGGTAACATTTCTAATTTGCTGCCAAATCCACCGCCGACAGACATTTTAATAACACGAATGTTATTGAGGTCCATTTTAAATGTTTTTGCCAGTGCTTCTCTGCATTTAAAAGGCGCTTGGCTGGAGGCCCATAAAGTGACCTTATTGGAAAATAATTCCCACTGTCCAACACACACATGCGGCTCCATGCAAGCATGATGAGCGGCTGGGGTGTAAAATGTATCTTCGCGGACGTAATCAGCTTCTTTTAAAGTTCGGTCAGGGTTTCCAAAATTAACCGGAAGAATAACGGCAATGTTGTTAAGGGATTCATGAATCTGTGGGGCATTTGGTTTCATGGCCTCTTGAACATCAAAAACAGCCGGTAAAATTTTATATTTAATATCAATTAATTTAAGAGCCTCAAGGGCTGTTTCTTCATCAACGGCCGCTACGGCTCCAATTTCATCTCCAATGTAACGAACCTTTTCTGACTCCAAGGCCATTTGATCTATGGTATGAGGAAAAAAGTGTTCGTTAGATCCAAATTTAATTTTGTCGGTGTCTTTGGCCGTAATAACCGCACGAACACCCGGTAAGGCCTCGGCTTTGGATGTATCAATGCTTAGGATTTTGGCATGAGGATGCGGTGAGCGGATCATTTTGCCAACCAGCATATTGGCAAATCCAATATCGTAAACGTATTTTGCTTGGCCGGTAACCATTCCCTTTCCATCAATTCTAGGAACGCTTTTTCCAACAGGATCAGTATATTTTTTATCAATAGACTTCGGCATTAGTTAATTTTTTTGTTTTTTTCCTTCATTATTTTTCCTGCTTCTTGAATAGCTTCAAAAATTTTTGGATAACCAGCACATCGACAGAGATTGCCGTCTAAGGCATATTCAATTTCTTTTTGAGTCGGTTCAGGGTTTTGATCCAATAAAGCTTTAGAAGACATGATCATGCCTGGCATACAGAACCCACATTGAACAGCTCCTTGATCTAAATAAGCTTGTTGAATCGGATGAAGCTGATTTCCGTCAGCCAAACCTTCAATTGTCGTCACTTCTCCCCCATCTAATGAAGCCGCCAGTGTAATACATGCAAGGATGGCTTTACCTTTAACCGTAACGGTACAGGCCCCGCACTCTGCTTCTTCGCACGCGGTTTTTGTCCCGGTCAGGCCTAAGTGATCTCTCAAGACTTCCAAGAGAGTTTCATGGCCTTTGAGGTCCAATTGATATTTTTGTGTATTGATGGTTAATGTAATCATTTTTTTTCTATAATTTTTTCAATGGCTTTTCGGATACTTACCCGAAACATATGCTGTTTATATTCATCGCTGCGCGTATCATAAATGTCATCGGTGATATGGTCAAGAGCCGATTGGGGTGTTTCCTTTGAAGCCGTAGTGTTATTTAAGAAGTTTTCTAAAATATGATCGCGTTGAGCAAAGCCTATGCCATTATTTACCGCAACAATAGTATTATTAAATTGCCCACTATTAAATTGTGTTTTTAAACATACGGTCAATAAAGGAATATCTACATGAATAGTTTTTTTAACGCGTTGATAAGATAAAGAAATGTTTTTGTCATGGGGGATAGAGATTTGAAAAAGAATTTTACGTGTTTTTGCCCCTTTTTGAAAAAAATCTTCGGCGGGTATAATTTCTTCTTTGCCATCTTCTCCCATAAAATGAAGTTTAGCCTCTAGAGCCGTCATAATAGCCGGCATTTCGGTCCATGTATAACGACACGTTAAATTTCCTCCGATGGTGGCCATATTACGAATAGGTGTTGTCGAAATATCTTGGGCCGCTATTTTGAGAATGGCTAGATTATCTGTTAGGTCTGGTGAATTTAAAAGTTCTGCGATCGTGGTCATGGATTTGATGACACATTGATTCTTATCTATATGGATTCCTTTTAAATTATCAATTTTGTTAAGGTTGATGATATGGCGAGGTGTTTTGTTACCTTTGCGTTTTAAAAGTTTGAGCGTATTAAATAAAAATGTCCCTCCAGCCTGCAGCTTAACATGGTCAAGCTCTGCATAAAATTTGGCAGCCTCTGTGAGGGTTTTTGGTGAATGGAGTGTAAATGGATTTAAAAGCATTTTATAATAAGTTAATCACTTCTTTTGGTAATCGTTTTAATTCTTGATTGCCTAAAACTTTAATTGACCAGCGTAGAAGTTTTAATTTTTGTTTTAATTTTGGTCCTGGCTCGGTGATATTAGCCAGGCGTTTTCGCATTAAAAAAAGGATTTTACGTAAGGTATTAAAAATAATTCTGGCTTCTCGGGGACGATTATGGCCATTATCTATGATAGCTTCAAGGTGCGCAAAGGCAATTTCATTAATGGTCTCATTGTAATGGTCGAGTTTTTGGATGAGGGCTGGAACCATAGCTTTGAAATAATGGTACCGATCCATATGACATAAAGTATGCATAATTTCGATTTGTACAAATGGTGAATTTGCTCTGTTAAGTCGGCGGAGCAAAATTTTGATCACTTTCTTTTTTTCTTTTGAGAAAACTTCTTGACCGAACTTATCGTTAAAGACACGCACGGCGGCAGCTCCTTTGTAAGAACTGAGTGTGGTATCTTTAATGATGGCTAAAAGGATTTCTTTGGGAAGGTCAGTGTACTTAGCTATGTAACCTTGTAGAAGCATCTTGTCATCGAAAATTGTGTAGGATTGTGGGTCTTGTGAAAATGCTATACGGGGAGATATAAGGCATAAAAAGATTGTTAATAATAAGGTTAGTTTTATAAAGCCAGGATATTTTTTCATTGTATAACCATGGACACATCCACCGCTTGATGGGAATGTGTTAAGGCTCCGATTGAAATGCGATCAACCCCGGTTTTGGCGGCAGCGCGAACATTTTTAAGCGTAATCCCACCTGAGGCTTCCAATAAAGGACGTTGCCCTTTGGGTAATTTTTTTGTGAGAACAACGGCTTGTTTCATTTGATGGCTAGACATATTATCCAGCAGAATAATATCTGGATTTGCGTTTAAAGCATCTTTAAATTGTATGAGGTCGTCCACTTCTATTTCAATATATTTTTTTGTTTTTTGTCGAAGGGTATCAATAGCTTCTTGAATAGATAATTGAGGATAACACACTTGTAGATGGTTATCTTTGATAAGAACCATTTCACTCAGGTTCGTTCTGTGGCTCTTTCCTCCTCCGCATCGAACGGCATATTTTTCCAGTTCCCGTAGGCCAGGAGTTGTTTTGCGTGTATCCATAATTTTTGTTTTGAGTGGGTGTATTTTTTTAACAAAGGTATGTGTCTGTGTTGCAACACCGGAAAGGTAACTCAGAAAGTTCAAAGCCGTCCGTTCGGTTGTGAGTAGCGCGCGTGTATTTCCTTTAATTGAAGCAATTTGAGTGTTTTTTTGTACATAATCGCCATCTTTGGCTAATGCTTGAAATTGGATGTTTTTGTCCAGTTTTTGAAAAATTTTGCGGACAATGTCAGTACCGCAAATCATAGCGGCCTGTTGAACAAGGATATAGGCTTCGGAAGTATGATTTTTAGGGACCAAACCGTTCGTTGTAATATCCTGGTCTGTTGCATCTTCTTCCAGTGCTTGAGAAATAATAAGATCACAATTTTTTAGATTCATAGGAAGGAGATTATATTATCGCTCGAGGGTTGTTGCAAGGGAATTTTCGTGGATATACGGTTTTATTTTTATTTGGAAATTATCTGTTTATTTTCAACAGGTGGTTGATTTTTTGGAATTTGAAATCGAAATATAGATCCTCCTTTAGGATTAGGTTCGGCCCATATTGTTCCATGATGATCAAAGATGATATTTTTTGCTATGGAGAGGCCTAATCCTGTGCCACCAGCACCTGTTTTAGATTTGCTACTTTGGACAAAGGCATCAAAAATAATTTCATATTCAGTTTCAGGTATTCCTATCCCCTCATCAATTATAGAAACGATAAAATATTGATTATCTTGCGCGATTTCAACAAAGATTTTCTTTTTATTTTGTGAGAATTTAATAGCATTTGATAATAAGTTTTGCATAACTTGTATAATTTTATCTATGTCAATTGCGGCTGTGTCATTGAAATTTGGTTCTGTGAATTGAATAATTATTTCTTTTTCTTTGCATAATGATTTTGATTCAGTAATAATTTTCTTTATAGCAAGTGAAAGTTGAGTTTCTTGGAATTTATACACTATTTTTCCTGTCTCTAGTTTTGATAAATCTAATAATTCGTTAAGCAAGTCCAGTAAGTTTTCACCGCAGAGCTTAATTTCAGAAAAATATTTTTTTAATTTCTTTTTATCTATCCATTCGATACGATCCAAACCAAACTTAGCGAAACTTAAAATGCCGTGCAATGGAGTTCGTAGTTCATGGCTTATATTAGCCAGGAATTCTGATTTGGCTTGGTTGGCTTTTTCAGCGCGGATTTTTTCTTGCATAACTTGATGTGTGCGCTTTAAAACTTCTTTTTCGAATTGACTTTTGTACTCTAGAAGTTCTTTTTTTCGTTCGTTTTCGATTTGTTGAGTTTTTTTATTTAATTCAACATATCGAATTGCTTTTTTAATAGTGTATTCAAGGATAATGGGATCAAAGGGTTTAATCACAAAATCCAAAGCGCCTTTTTTTAATGCTTCTATGGCTAATTGTACGGTGCCTTCTGCTGTGATCATAATACATTTAAAATCAAGGTTTATTTTATTTATGGCCTCAAGGGTCATTAATCCATCCATCTCTGGCATTCGTTGGTCAAGCAAAATAAGATCTGGAGATAAGTCTTTGAGGATTTGAAGCGCTTCCATTCCGCTTTCAGCTTCAGAAACTTCATATTCATCAAGAGTGTATTTTATGAGGTGGCGATTATTTTTATCATCATCGACAATGAGTATTTTTTTCATAAAGATATTTATACGCGATGTTAGAAAATAAGAAATAGGGTGGGGTTGTTTTTAGCTATCTTTTTTCTTCTTTGAAGAGATTATTTTTAGAAGTTTTTCAATGTTTTTTTGTAAGGGTAATAGATTTTTTTCTTTGCGGGCTATAACCGCATTAGCGCCGTTTGTTTTGAATTGTGCAATTGTGTTTTCATCTGTAAAGAGTCCAATTTGAACTATGACTTTGGTGGAAGGTCTTAAGGAGGTAATTTTTTGACAGATTATTTGACTATCAGTATCAGGAAGCATAGCGCTGAGAATAACCAAGTCAGGTTTTTCTTGTTGAATCTTTTTTATGGATTCTATACCTGATCGAATTAAAGTAATTTTTTTAAATGTTAAGCCTTTAAGAAATGCAATCAATTTGTCGGCATAAACCGGATGAGCATCAATGATTAAAATTTTATCTTGCATTAGTCCTCCTCTTTTTTTTATTTTTGAGGGTTTTTTCCTTGGCGATATGGTTTCTGTATTCCATCGGGGTCTTTTTTTCTATACGTTTAAAAATACGCATAAAAGATTCGGCATTTTGATAGCCGAGTTGTAGGGATATTTCATTAATATTGTATGAAGAATTTTTCAATAATGATTTAGCAATATCCATTTTAATCTTCAGTTTATATTCACGGAAGGTTGACCCATGTTTATCGTTAAACATACGACTTATATACTTGGGGCTAAGGCATAATTCATTAGCAATGTCTTTCAAAGAGACTTGGGATTGATTTCTTTCAATAAATCGTTTAATACGTGTTATTTTATTATCTGAATTCACGGGTTCGTTACGAAGATATTGATTATTTTTTAAAATTGTGTGAATTTTATGTTTAAGCTCTTCAAGCTCGAAAGGTTTCTCTAGAAAATCACTAGCTTGATATCTAAGAGCTTGAACAGCAATGTCCATCGAGCCATAAGCTGTAAGCATGATCACGGCAATATTTTTATTTATTTTTTTAACTTCATGTAATGCGTTAACACCATTCATTCCCGGCATCATAACATCCATTAGAATTAAATTTATTTCATGCGGCTTTCGGAGATAATTTAAGGCATCTTGAGCGTTAGAAAAATCAATAATTTCATATTCTGCAAGGCCGACTTTAATGCTTCGAATGACACGAGAGTCATCATCAACAACCATAATTTTTTCTGAGAGCATAAGAAGTCTCCTTTTCAGTAGTTGGAAGTTTTGTGATAAAAGAAATTGTGTTTTTGTTTTGGCAATCCATTCTAATTGTTCCACCGTGTTGTTTGATGATTTCTTTACATATTGAAAGGCCGAGGCCTAAACCATTTTGTTTTGTAGTGAAAAAAGGTTCAAAGCATTTTTGCAAGGATTCTGGATTAATTTTCTGAACTGCATTGGTAATTTTGATTTGGATACAGTCAGTTTTTTGTGATTTTGATTTTTGAGTGGTTTTTGCAGATAAATAAATAGACTTACCTTCATCTGCTGCTTCGATGGCATTAGTTATCAGGTTAATGAGGACTTGTTTTAATTTGCTCATATTACCGTGAATCTCTGGAAGATTATCTTTTATATTTATGTCAAAATGTAATTTTTTTTGTTTAAACCGTATTTTTGTTAATGAAATAATGTCATTAATTAAAGTATTGACGTTGAGTTTTTCCATAGGAAATTGTTGAGCTTTTGTATAATCACTTATATTTTGTAACATGGTTTTCCAGGAGTTTAGTTCTTTGGGGATTACTTGGGAAAAATCAGCAATAAATGCTTTTTCTTTATGTCGTTGCGGAAGCAAATGAATGTAAGTTTTAACAAGTACGAGTGAATTCTTCAGTTCGTGAGCAATAGCTGTGGTTGCTTTTCCAACAATGGATAACCTTTCCATTTGTCGAGCTTTACGTAATTCGTCAGCCATTTTATTAAACGTGTTGAGAAATTTTCCAATTTCATCTTTACGTTGAATCGGGAATGTTTGGTTAAATTGTCCACGGGCTAATCGTTGGGTGCGTTCAATCACTTGATTCATGGGGCGGCTTATAAGGCGTGCTAACATAAGACTCAATATAATAGCAGCGAGGATACTTAAAAGAATAATGATCCATGATTGAGCCTGCATGATTTTGGAAAAGGCATAAGCTTCTTTAAGTGGTTGAAATATAACTAAACCCCAATTTATTTTTGGAATTGGGGCGTAAGCAACCAACCAACGTTTTTTATGGTTATCTTTCATTTCACGACTTCCGGATAATCCACGAGAAAGTTCATCTGTGATGGCTGGATAAGGAGGTTTTGTATTTGTAAGGATTAGTTTTTTATCAGGATGGGCAATGAGTTGTCCCTTGTGGCCAATTAAATATACGCCGCAAGATTTACCGCAGTTAATATTGTCAACAACATCCCACACTCTACGTAAGTTAACATCGGCGATAAGAACTCCCTTAATTTTTCCAAGATTTTTTATTGGTACGCCCAAAGTCATTAGTGGCGTACGATTTTTTGAAATCCGAACATCGGAAACGTAAATTTTTCCTTGGATTGTGTCTAAAAATTCAGGGTCCTCACTGCGATCTGTCAGAGGTGTACCTAGCTCGGAGGAGCAGATTTCGTGTCCATTTTGATCAACGGAGGCAATGCGGCCAAAGATAGGATATTTTAACGCAAGTTCTACAATGGTTGTTTCTTGTCGCCAAGGATCTGCGTGTAATGTTCCAAGAATAGCGGCTATTGTTTCCAATGCTTTACGAGGCGATTCAATAAATTCTTTTAATTCTCCTGTGGCGTGAATGGCTATTTCTTTATGATCATTTAATATAGATGTTTTTAATGCTTTTTGACTTGTTTGAATAAGGATAAAACCTAAGGTAATTAAGGGGATAATTACAAGAAGTAGCAACAGAACAAAAATTTGTTGCCAAATACGTTTGGGGGTAATTTTTTGATGAAAAGATTGAATAAAATATGAAAATGACATGTAACATTATATCAAATTTTTGAAGCTATTAAAGTTTGATATTCTTTCTTAATAAATTCAGGTACCATTTTATCAAGATATGGCTTTTTACACCCAGCGGTTTGGAAATTTTTTTCTTCCAAAAAAGACATCATGCGGCATCCACCGCTACACATTGGGAGATAAGTGCAATCTTGCGGGCATTGTTTCCAGACGTCAAGGTTTATAAATTCATGATGTTTTTTATTGAAGTGTTCATCTTGGATGTTGCCAACCGCAAATTCCGGATGCCCTAGCATGGAATTACATTTGTAAATGTGTCCTTTTTGATCAATCGTTACCCCCCCCTGTTCACTTGTTAATGGGCAGGCGGTGATGGACATACCATTTTTTGTCGGAAGACCGCGGCTTTCCATAAGGTTTTGGATTTTTTTATTATCTTTTAGGAGTTGTTTATTTTCAAAATTACAGTTACAGGCTGTATTTTGAATTTGTTCTGCCTGGCCAACAGGTCCAAGGGTGGCATGAAGTGGTGAAAATATAAAACGGCCTAATTTGTGTAGAATTTCTATTTCTTCAAAATAATTAAGTAGTCGTTCGATCGGAGCGATATTCCCTTTAGTATAACTGGTAGAAATACCGATTTTAACCATATCACTACAATTGGTGATATTTTGAATGATTTTATCAAAGCTGCCTCGGCCATTACGTAAAGGGCGGTTACGATCATGATCTTGGCCAACACCATCTACGGAAATACGTACCTGGTCCAGTCCTAATGTAAGATAATGGGCAATACACTCTGGAGTCATCAAATAACCATTAGTTTGCAACATAAATTTGAATCGTATGCCTTGTTTTTTGCACCAGATTTGCATTTCACTGGCAATTTGTTCAAGAATAAATTTATTTAACAGAGGTTCCCCCCCGTAAAAAATTAGATAGAGTTGTTTATAATTAAATTTCTTAATTTGTTTTTTTAGCCATGTCATGACATGGTCTGCCGTTTTGGCATCCATTTTAACATTTGCGCGAGATGTTTCTTCAAAGCAGTAAGTACATTTTAGATTGCAGGCATAGGTTGTGAGGATCGTTACGGCAAAAGAGTCTGTTTTTGATTCATGTTTTAGTTGATTTAAAAAAAACTTTAGGTTCTGATGGTCTTCTTTTTCATTTTTTACAATCATCCCCATTTTGTGTAAGGCTGTGAGATCTTTGGAATGGCGTTCGCGTAATGTAGGTAAAATTTTTTCAGAATTTTCGATAATTTTACGTAATTCGTGATTAATTTTGACCATCCCTTGTGTACGAATATTATAAATAAGATGATCTTGATCGGTTGGATAATTATCGATAATAAGTGTGTTGTTAGAAAATTGCATAAATTATGACTCAATATGGTTGCTAATTTTATGATGGTAAGTGGTGAATGCTATGATAGCAATTACCACTTACCATCGTATAATGTATTTATAACGTTTTATTCAACCTCTTCAGGGGTTTGCATTGTTTCTGTCCCTGGTGGCCAACAACAACTTAGCGCGGACATTTCTTTGAGGTCAACTGCCCCTTTTTTGATAATTTCCATTAATATCACCTCCTTAATGTGTTATGAGTTTTATTTATGGAGAATTTGCCAGTTTTTTAATGAATGTACGGGCATGGACCAACAAAAGAAATCATCTGTATTTTTTAATTTCGCGGATACCGCATGAAAAGTTTGTGGAAAGAAAAAGAAGCAAGCTGGTTGATCCAAATAGAGTAATTTATGGATTTCTTGGTAAATCTTTGAGCGTTCATTTTTATTTTGGATTATCCTGCCAGATTCAAAAAGCATATCAATTTTGTTATTTTTATAAGGCCATAATTGTCCAAATTGGCTAGATGAGGAATACCAACTACCTAATGCATCATAAGCATCATGACCTAAACCTTCAAAAAAACGTAACCATGCTTGTGGTTTATGTGTGGTTAAAAAATTTTTGGTTAAATCCGAGTTATTTTTATAGGGAATGATTTGTACTTTCATTCCAATTTCAGCTAATTGTTGACGAATAATAATGGCCGCTTTTTTGTAAAAATCATTACGGATATCTACGAGGAGGCGGAGTTCCAGCTTTTTTCTTCCTTTTTCAAAGACGCCATCTCCGTCTATATCTTTCCATCCTAAATGCATAAGGTTCATGCGTGCTCGTAAGGGATTGTAAGGCAGTGATCGGACATCAGAATTAAACCCCATCGACTTGGGATGAAATGGCCCGGTGCTTTCTAGTCCTTCAACGGAAGTTGCTTGCATGAGTTGTTTTCGGTCTATGCTCATAGCAATCGCGTTACGAATATCAGGGTTAAAGAAGGTAGAATCTTGGGTATTGTAGACCATGGCAAAATACATTTCCCAAGGAATGGTATAAGTCTTGAATGTTGGATCTTTGGCAACAATTTTATAATCTTCATGATTGAGATATAAGACAAGATCAACTTCTTGCTGCATTAAAGCGATCCAGAGTTTTTTGGCATTAGGATATGTTTTTATAATAATCTGGTCTAAATAAGGGCGATTTTCAAAATATTTTTGATTGGCTTCAAGGGTTATTTGATTTGTTTTTTTATCCCATTTTTTAAATTTGAATGGGCCTGTCCCAATGGGAAAGTAGTTGAAGGATGCTGTGGGCAGTGCTTTATCACTCAGGAGATGTTTAGGAGCAATTTCTCTGGTGAGCTTATGCAAAATAGCCGGAAACGCCTTTTTGAGTTTTATTTTTACTGTGTAATTATCAATGATTTTCCATTGTTCGATCAATTCTGTATTGGTACGTCGAGGTGATTGGTTTTTTGAATCGGCAATCATGTCATAAGTAAATTTTATATCTTTTGTCGTTAATTCTACACCATCGTGAAATTTGACACCTTCATGCAAATAAAAAATATAAACCAATCCGTCTTCGGAGATGTCCCAGGATTTGGCTAACCCAGGTACGACTTTTCCCTGGCTATTAATACGGACAAGAGAATCAAAGATGAGGGCCATTAACGGTGCTGAAACGCTATGTGAGGTCAGTATGGGATTAATAATGGTCGGAGGATTACTTGTTCCCCACACTAAGGTACCTCCATATTTTTTTTGTCTGATTTGGGCTAAGTCTGCTAATGCCGTGGAAGGATATGGGGCTAACATATTTGTCATAAAGATAAAGGTGATAAAAATTTTTAAAAACATTGTGAGGTCTTGGCATTGACCTGAGTGATCAATACCATACATTACGAAGGGAATAAGAAAATAGGTTTATGTGTGTTTTAGCTGACTTTTTTCTACTTTTTAAAATTTAAGCGAAAATCCCCCTTCAAAATAACGCTCTGGTAGAGGAAATGTTTTGTCAGACCAATATTTACTGTTGGTAATATTGTGGATGTTAACAAAGATTTCACCTTTGATATTTTTGTAACGAGGTTGGTAATTCTGGGTTAATTTGGCATCAAAAATTGGTTTACGGTCATTGGGTTCATCGCTGGCATCAGAATCCCAACGATCGTAGTAACCATAGAGATTAAGTCCAAAGCCTTTTTTATTTTTGTAGTTTGCTCCCCATCGAAAGCTTTGCCGAGCTGTGCCGTTGCCTCTTACGACTTCATCTGTGGCTTTGTCCACCACATGATTAAATGCACTGCTGGTAAAAAAATGCCACTCTTCAGAGAGGGTATAATCTAAGGTTAAATCTACGCTTTGACGACGAAATTTATCAAAGTTTTGACTTTGAAATAAAGAATCTTCATTGAATACAATTTTAATAGCATCTCTTATTTGGGCCAATGAATAATTTAGGTTAAGGTTTAATGCTGATAACGGGTTTGTCTCCAGGCCAATTTCATACACCATAGCTTTTTCAGCCTTTAACTCTGGATTCGGAGCGACCAAAAAAGATGGATCGTCATTAAATAACCATAATAAAGGTGGGGCTTGGAAGGCTCGGGTAGCCTTGAAGCGAATCGAGGTCTCTCTCTCATCTTTAAACTGATAAATGGCGCCAAGGCTTGGGCTTGTTTGATCTCCAAAACGGTTGTTATTATCATAACGAATGCCTGGAATAATATCTAAATTACCTAAATTTAGTGTATAATTAGCAAATGGGGCTTCCATGTGAATATGTTTTGGTTGAGGAATATTACGGCTAGATTTGATTTTTTGCCATTCAAAATCACTACCGACAACAAGTTTGTCTTTTTCTCGAAAAGTAAAGCGGGCTACGCCACTTAACCCATTGTAGATGTTTGAGTTGTTTGTAAGGAGCCCCCCAACAGTCTCTGTTTTTATATTTTGATTGTTATATTTTCCGGAGATATTAAGTTGAAACTTAGGTTTATCAATTTCAAAAGACATTTTTCCGTATCGGGAATAATAAGGTTGTAGTGTGGTTGATCCTGAGGGTTTGACCCCATCACGGACTTCAGCTCCACTATATCCGAAAGAAGCCGTTAGTTTGGCTTGGTCTCCAACAGGATAATTGAGTTTGGAAAAATATTTTTGCTCTTCTACATCGGAAATAGATCGAGTGCCAGAAGTATTCATAAAACTTCCTGAAACAAAATAACCAGCCTTACCTATTCGTCCTGCGAGATCAAGGCTATTTTTGGTTGTGCCAAATTCAGCAAACGATGAGGTGAAGTTGCCGGTGGGGATAGTATTTTCCCCTACCTCTTTTGTGATTACGTTGATGACCCCCCCTAGACTGGATCCCCAGGCACTTGAAGAAGCTCCTTTTATAACTTCAATTTGTTTGATGTTCTCTATTGGGATTTTTGTGGGGTTAGCCTGGCCTGAGAGTTGGGTGTTAAATGGGATTCCATCGACCATCACCAAGACTTGCCGTGATCGAGATCCTTGGATTGTGAGAGATGTGCTTTGACCAAATTTATTACGTACAGCAATATTGACTCCTGGAATAAGGCTTAAGACTTCCCCTAAATCGCGTCCAGGTAATTTTTCAATATCTTTTTCAGTATAAATAATGACATTTTCTGCAGCACGGTCTGCCTCACTTTGTATACGTGTGGCGCTCACGATAATGGGCGATGTCTCTGCAGAGTGTGCGTAAGTCGAAGTAAAAATTAAGAAAGTAGATATACAGATGGTAGGCAATAAATGAGAAAAATTAAATTTTATGTAATAGTTTTGGGGATGTTTGGGGAACATTACGATCGGTACTATATCGTACTTTTTTTGATAGATCAAGGATAATACATAGGTTGTGTATAAAAAAGGGGCCTTGATTGTTGAAAAATTTTAGGCCCCTCCCGTGGCGGGTAATTTTTATAACATATCTTCAATTAATGTTATTTCGGTTTTAATGGTGGGTTTTTGTCCATGGGGAATATAAGCTTTTACCTCAGCTTTTGATTTAAAAATTTCCAAAGCTTCTTTTCTTCGATTTTCTTTTAATAAAGCAATGACTTTTTCTTTGAGACTTTTTTTGTTTAATGTCGCGATAACTCTTAAACTTTGATAATTTTCATTATTTAATACGAGTAATGCGTTCATTTTTAGTTTCTCCTTTGTAATATGGCGTGAAGAATAGTATCTTCAGGTATTTTGCTTCTTGCTGCGCGCATGTAATTTTTAGTTAATTAAAGCATAACATATGGTGTGTCATAAATCAAGTGTATCTAAGTTATTTTGACATATTTTGTATTACTTATAACATTATGTAATTAAATAGTTTATGATAATTATGAAAGTAAATAGTTATTATATTTTAAAATAATGTCATAATTATATGATTATATCATTGTTATGACATATTATGACGGTGTTATCAACTACAGAGATAATACTTAAAAATGTAAGGACTCCTCTAAAAAATTATATTTTCTATATGTCAAAATATTAGTTTTTTTTTGTTTTTATGGCTTGACATGTATTCTTAGCTAGTATATAAATTAATTCTCTATATGTAATATATTAATTAAATGAGGAGAATTCCGTGAATCATTATGAAAAAATAAAAAAAATTCGTAAAGAGCAAAAAATGACGATAAAAGAGGTTTATCAGCGTGGTAAGTCTATTTGGGGGCAACAAAATGCACTCTCGATTAGTACGATTAATCGAATTGAAGCGGGTAAACGGCATAAATTTTCTTCTTTACACAAGCTTTGTTTTATTTTAGGTGTTGAGCTTAAGGAATTATTTAAAGATACTGAAGTTTCAGAATATTTAGTCATACCCAGAAAAGAAAGAACATTAGGATACTCTTATAATGAAAAAGCTTTTTCTAATATTGTGAATAATCCGAATCAGAGTTTTTTGGCTCAAGAATTTACTTTAGCGCCTTCCGGTAGGACATCTTCTGATAATGCGACTTTAGCTGGAGAGAAATCTGAAAAATGGGTTTATGTTGTTAGAGGTGAGCTAGTGTGTGTTATTGAAGCAGAGAAGTTTTTATTAAAAGGCCGGGATACTTTGTCATTTGATAGCACTAAGGTTCATTATTTCAAAAATGCGTCTAATAAAAAATGTATCTTTATTGTTGTTGAGAATCCGGGGCGTTATTGAGGTTTAAAAAATCATTGTTCAGAAATTTCTTTGATTTTTTGTGTAGCCACGATGCGTAGATCATCAAAACTAAACGGTTTTGTCATGTAGTCATCAGCCCCTAATGCCGTCGCTTTCTGGCGCATCGCTTCATCCCCTTTGGCTGTTACCATAATCACCATAACTTTAGGATCAAGTTCTTTAAACTCTTTCAGAAGGTCCAAACCATCAACATCAGGCATAAGAATATCCAGAAAAATTATTTTTGGTTTTTCTTTTTTGAATACACTCAACGCCTTTTTCCCTGTCGTTGCCGTAAATACAGTAAAACCTATATACGAAAATGTTTGACTAATACTTTCACATACCCCGGCTTCATCATCTACAGCTAAAATTTTTATCATGATTGTTCCTTTCGATTACCAGTACCCCGTGTAATAAGTTTGGTATTGACTTCTTTAGCAGAAAAAGTTTCTTTTAAGGCCTCAATCGCGCGTTCGGGGTACATTTGACCGCAGGTGAGAATGTCAAAGGCGGCGAATCCGTCTTCCGGCCAGGTGTGGATGGCAAAATGGGATTCGGCAATGAGGATGATGCCTGTAACACCAATGGGGTCAAACTGATAGAAATAATGTTCTAGAATGGTGGCTTCACTTTTGACAGCTGCTTCTAAAAAGGCTTCTTTGACATCAGCAGCAAATTTAAGTCGTTCTTTGTCACAGTCAATGAAATCGACCAGATAATGTTTTCCGTGGTTTTTTTGTGGTTGGGTCATGGTTAGACTTCCTTAACACTAAAGCCGATTTCCGCTTCAGCAACTTTTTTGTCTTTTACATAAGCCTGGATTTTGAGGAATCCTGCCTTGCTCATGAGTTTTAGGGTTGTTACGTCTATTTTTAGCTGGTCACCGGGAACCACGGGGGCAAAGAATTTGCTGGATACTTTGGCTAAATAATAAACTAAGTCTTTCCCTTGCATGTTTTTGCTGTAATAAAAATAAATACAACCGGCCTGGGCCATCGCTTCCACTATTAAAACACCAGGCATAATTTTCTCATTTGGAAAATGTCCTGTAAAAAAAGGTTCATTTACAGAAACATTTTTGATGGCCGTAAGTTTTTCATTAGGTTGTAAATCAATAACCCTATCAATGAGTAAAAATGGATAACGATGAGGAATAATTTTCTGGATTTCTTGAATATCTAATTGCATGATTTATCCTTTTTTATCGGTAACACTATTTAATATATATTTTCCAAGGATGTCAGTTTCAATATTGACCTGATCCCCTTCTTTTATTGTTCCGAGAGTAGTGACCTTGAGGGTAAATGGGATTAAATAGACGGAGAAATAACTTTTTTTGACTTCCCCCACTGTTAGGCTTATGCCGTCAACACATACAGAACCTTTGGGGACAAAGTAAGGAGCTGTTTTTTTATTAAGACTAAATCTTAGTTCAGTATAATTCTCAAGAGTAATTTTCTTTTTTAGGGTGGCCATGTGATCTACATGGCCGGTGACAAAATGCCCATCAATACGGCCGTTGGCTTTAAGGGCACGTTCTAAATTAACTTTGTTTCCTAGTTTGAGTGCGCCTAAGGTTGTTTTGGTAAGGGTTTCTTTCATGATATCAAAACTTAGGATATTCTTTTTGATCTGTGTCACCGTGAGGCACACGCCGTTAATCGCAATGCTGTCACCCTTTTTTATCCCAGCGGGGCCCGACCAGGCTAATGTATCCAAAATAGCAAGATTTTTTGTCGTCGTGAGTTTTTTAACTGTCCCTGTTTTTTCTATGATACCGGTGAACATGTGATAAATATTTCCTGGTTGAGTTTTTGAATTTCGAAGTTTTTTAATTCAATCGCTTTATTAATATTAAGGGTATTCAGCCCTACTACGGAACTTAAGGCCTTTTGATCGCCAATAATTTTTGGGGCGATATAAATATGCATTTTGTCAATTAAGCGTTCTTTTAAAGCGTTGCCGATCGTGCGAGCGCCACCTTCCAATAGGATACTGGTAATTTTTTGTTTGGCAAGTTCTTTGAAGAGCTCTTTTAAGGGAATGCCTTCTCTTTTTTTGGGATAAACAATAACATGGATCCCTTTATTCTTAAGGAGTTGAATTTTTTTGGGAGAAGCTTTAGTTGTCGTGGCTACAATACAGTCAGAAAAATTGACATCCTGAAAAAGTTTGGCGTTGGGGGAAATTTGTAGTGATGAATCCAGGATGATTTTTTTTAAGTGTTTTGTTTTTTTAGCGGCATTTAATCTGGGGTTATCTTTGAGTACGGTGTTGATGCCAACACAAATAGCATCAAACTCATTACGTAGTGCACGAGCAAATTGACGTGTTTTATGTGAGGTAATCCATTGGGAATGACCCGTGGCTGTGGCAATTTTGCCATCTAAGGTTTGGGCACATTTTGCTGTTACAAAGGGACGCTGATATTTTATGTATTTGATGAATGCTTCATTGAGTTGTTCAGATTCTTTTTGAAGCACGCCGATTTGTGTAAGGATGCCTGCGCGACGTAATTTGGCAATAGATTTTCCATTGGTCAAAGGATTGGGGTCCTTCATTCCAATGACTACTTTTTTAATTTTACTTTTGATAACAGCATCGACACACGGTGGGGTTTTACCCGTATGACAACATGGTTCTAAGTTTACGTAGAGGGTTGCTCCCTGAGCCTTGAGACCTGCCTCTTTAAGAGCAATGACTTCAGCATGATTGCCTCCACAACGCCGGTGCCAACCTTGGGAAATGATTTTGTTGTTTTTTACAATAACAGCGCCAACCATGGGGTTTGGGGAAGTTAGTCCTTTCCCTTTACGCGCAAGGTTGAGAACGCTTGTCATGTAGTCGATGTGTTGTAACATTTTAATTTTTCGACTAAGTCATAAGGGATTTTAATTTTTCCAACGTAGGTGTGTTTTTTTGCCGAGCCATGGGCGTCAGATCCACCTGTGATAGTGATGTTGTGTTTTTTAGCCAGACCGGCATAAAAATCAATAACATTAGGTGAAGTATTAGGATAAAGTACTTCAATTCCTCCAAGACCGGCGGCAACAAAACTGGGAATCAATTCATCTACACACGTTAGCATGGGATGTGCAAGGACAGCTACACCACCCGCCTCTTTGATTAATTGGATGGCTTCTTGCGGTGTTTGTTTAAATTTAGGTGCAAAGGCAGGGGCATCATCTGCTAGGTATTTGTTAAAGGCTTCTTTGAAATTAGATATCCATCCTTTTTTAAGGAGAATGGCGGCAAGATGTGGACGACCAACAGCGTCAGATTTAGCTAAGGCACAAACTTCCTCAATATTGATATTATCAACCCCAAGTGTTTTTAGTTTTGCGATCATTTCTTTCATGCGCTCAAAACGCGTACTTTGCATCTGGGTCAGTTGTTTAAGCAAAAATGGGCTTTTATAATCAAATAAATAACCAAGGATATGGACATCTTTTCCGTTAATTTCTGACGAAAGTTCAATGGCAGGAATCACTTCAATGTCATATTTCTTTGCCGCTTCAATCGTTGGTTGGATGCCGTCTACCGTATCATGATCGGCAATAGCGATGCAATTAAGGTCGTTTTTGTAGGCATCTTCAATAACTTCTTGTGGAGACGATGTGCTATCAGAAAAATGGGTGTGAATGTGAAGATCAGCTGTTTTATTCATCTTTATTTTCTGTCTTATTTGTTGATGTTAATTCAGATTTATGGATTTTATCTAAAACGCCATTAATAAATTTTCCGGAATCAACATCTCCATATTTTTTAGCTAAATCGACAGCTTCATTAATGGTGACTTTTGGTGGAATATCAGAGGCATGTAGCAATTCAAAGACACCAATTCTTAGAACATTGCGGTCAATGACGGCCATGCGTTTGATTTGCCAGTTGGTGGCGTATTGGACGAGTTTTTCATCAATATTTGTGAGGTTTTTTTCAATGCCGGAAGTTAAACGTAGGGTAAATTCATGGACATTTTTGTCAATAGAATCTTGCTCTTCCCAATAGGTTTTAGCCGCGGTATGAATTTCCCGGCGGGTTATTTCTGATTGGTAAAGAATTTTCAAAGCACATTCACGGCCAAGCGTTCGTTTTCTCATGATGAAATATTGTTGATCAAATTGATCATATCAATGGCTGCTGTTGCGGCATCTCTTCCCTTATTGTCCCCTTTTTCCTCTGAGCGGGCATAGGCTTGATTAACGGTTTCTGTTGATAACAC
Source organism: Candidatus Omnitrophota bacterium (assembly GCA_029261055.1). GTDB lineage: Bacteria > Omnitrophota > Gorgyraeia > Zapsychrales > Zapsychraceae > JAJDCA01. The sequence goes on from JAJDCA010000003.1 coordinate 31,977, forward strand.
GCCCAGGATAATGGGTTTCTTAGTCATAAGGGATACTTGCGCAATACCGCGGGCTGATTCTTGGGCAACTAACTCAAAGTGAAAAGTTTCTCCACGAATCACACAGCCTAAGCATATGACAGCATCGATATTACGTTTCTTGGCTAAGTGAAGAGCTGCGACTGGGATTTCAAAAGCTCCTGGTACCCAAACGGTGGTAATATTTTTACCTTTGATTCCTAAAGAATTTAATTCATCCAAACATCCTTCTAAAAGCCGCTCTGTAATAAATTCATTAAATTTGGATGCAACAATAGCGATTTTCTTAATTTTGGACTTCTTTTTGGTAGGGGTTGCCATTTAAAGAATATGCCCTAACTTATCCTTTTTTGTTTTTAGATAATCCTTATTGACGGAGTTATGTGGAATTTTTAGAGGGACACGTTCACTAACCGTTAATCCATATCCTTCGAGGCCAACAATTTTTCTGGGATTATTGGTTAAAAGTTTGATATTTTTAACGCCTGTTTCTACAAGAATTTGGGCCCCTAAGCCATAATGGCGTAGATCCGGTGAAAACCCTAAAGCTTTGTTAGCTTCGACAGTATCCAGTCCTTCATCTTGGAGGTTATAAGCTTTGAGCTTATTGATAAGCCCAATTCCCCGGCCTTCTTGACGCATGTAGACGAGAACACCACTTTCGCTTTTACCAATAGCTTTTAATGAGTTTTCCAATTGAGCATTGCAGTCACATCTTTGCGAATGAAAAACATCCCCAGTGAGACATTCCGATTGAACGCGAACTAGAGTTGGTTGTTCAGGATCAATTTTTCCTTTGACGAGGACAATATGCTCGAGATTATCAATAAGTGAACGATAGGCAATCATGTTAAATTCACCATACTCAGTTGGCAAACGTGTCTCGACAACTCGTTCAATCAATTTTTCGTAAGTGCGTTTATATTCAATAAGACTATCAATTGTACAAATTTTTAGATTTTGTTTTTTTGCGAAGATTTTTAAATCATCTGTTCTAGCCATGGTCCCGTCTTCGTTCATAATTTCACAAATAACACCGGCAGGAAAAAGTCCTGCGAGTCTAGTGAGATCTACAGAAGCTTCTGTGTGACCAGCGCGAACAAGAACACCACCCTTCATAGCGCGAAGAGGAAATAAATGTCCAGGGGTTATAAGGTCAGCTAGTTTGGCTTTAGGATCAATAAGAGTTTTAACGGTTTGGGAGCGGTCGGACGCAGAAATTCCAGTGGTAACGCCTTTTGCCGCATCAACAGAAATGGCCCATCCGGTATCACATTTTTGATGTTTGCTGGGAAAATTAACTTTCATTGGGTGAAGATCCAGGGCATCAAGTCTGCCTTCTTCCATTGGGACGCAGATCAAACCACGAGCTTCTTTGGCCATAAAATTTATTATTTCCGGGGTAATAAATTCGGCTGCACATAATAAATCACCTTCATTTTCGCGACCTTCATCATCCATAACAATGACCATTTTTCCCTGCTTTAAATCTTCTAAAATTTCTTCAATTTTGTTAAACATAAAATACCTTTTTTTGATGATAAGTTATTGTTTTTTAAATAATTTCCGGTTAATATATGCAAAAAGTAATGGATTGTCAAGGAGGGATTATATTGATGAAAATTGAAGAAAAAATTGCACAAGCTTTGGTTGTTCAGAAAAAAACACTTGGGGTTGCAGAGTCATGCACAGGAGGACTTCTCTCCCATCGGCTTACCAATATTCCTGGGTGTTCAGACTTTCTTAAATTAGGGGTGGTGGCGTATAGCAACGAAGCCAAAATTAAATGCCTTAAAGTTTCGCAAGAGGATCTTAAAAAACATGGATCCGTTAGTGAGGAAGTTGCCATGGCTATGGCCAGTGGTGTACGGCAATTAGCCAAAACTGGGTTTGGTATTGGAATTACTGGTATCGCCGGCCCTACAGGCGGGACTAAAAAAAAGTCAGTGGGATTAGTCTACATTGCCGTAAATACTAAGGATGAGACTCTTTGTCTAAAATGTCAATTTGAAGGCACGCGATCTAGTATTAAATCGCAATCCAGCACGCAGGCATTATATTTACTTTTAGAATTTTTATTATAATTTAAAAAATTATGTCCAAACATCCCGTATCTTTTCAAAATCATGAAATCAATTTTAAAATTATTGCCTTTGCAATGGTTTGTTTTGTTTTATGTTTAACGATATTTTTATTTTTACAGGGATATATTTTTCATTTTTCAATTGCAACCTTTATACTTAAATTCAAACAAAGTTTATATTATCCTCATTACAATCAAATTCCGTTTGGGACGGTTAACGATGTAAATATTCAATATGTATTTATGTGTTTTGTATTTTCAACAATTCTTATTTCAGGCATTATTTTAAAAGTTTTTAGCCATTTCAAACCAAGAAAATTTAACATTTCCTTTGCGCCTATTATGGCAAGCATCGGGATTATAAGTCTTGTCTTCCTTGCCGGTGTTCAGCAAATAAGACGAACAGAACATCTTACGTATAAAAAGAAAATGTTTGATGATAAAACAGATGCTGAAAAAAATAAGATGATTTTTGGTTCAAAATATGAATTTGCGAGGATTTCACAAAAATTCTTTTTACGATCACATCAGGGGAAATTACTAACCGATCTTGATGTTGGAAAGAGTCCGAGCATGTTTTACCATAGGGTATTGTCGTATTATTTATATCCTAAAGTTTCTGTACGCATTAAGAATAACTATCCGGAAGATGTCCTTATTCTATTTTTTAAGAAAAATGCATTAGAAAGTATTCCCGACAATTATCAGATTTTATTTAAGAGTGAAAATAATAATTATATTTTAGCGGCTAAGAACTCAATCCAGAGATAAGCAATTGTCCTAACATGTTAGAATTTAAATTAATCACAAGTTTACTTATTCCGTTGGCCATTGGATATGCGGTTATTTTATTCATATCGCGAAATCAAATAATGCCGATATTCTTACGACTAGCCCTTTCTTATGGCATGGGGATGGGGATATTAGCTTTTTGGATGATGCTATTAGGGATGTTTGGGCAAACTTTTAATCTATGGACCGTAGGAGGCCCTCTTTTAGGAATAGCACTGATTTTAGTTTTATTTTTATTTATTTCTCAAAAAAATGAAATGAAATATGATGACGATATAACGTATTTAAATGAAATATCTTCATCAAGGAATGAATCTTTAATGTCTAAAGGTTTGAAATGGTTATTTTTATTTGTCATGATTATGTATATTTTTCACAATATTTTTTATGTTTTTTGGCATGCAATGAATGTTCCCATATCGACCTGGGATGCCATAGCAACGGTTGCCTTCAAAGCTAAAATTTTTTATTATGAAAAATCTTTGCCTCCACTTAATTTTCTACCCCATAAAACCTACCCTCTTCTTGTTCCGTTACTCCAAACATGGGTTACTCTAAATTTAGAACAATGGAGTGATCAGTTGATTAAAATTATATTTCCGTGTGCATTTTTATCGTACCTATGTATTCAATATTATTTTTTGCGATTTTTCACCAATAAAGTGTGGGCTATTTTAGGCTGCACGATTCTTCTCTCTTCTAATTTTTTTATTTATCATGCGACGATTTCATACCGAGACTTTTTTTTAATGTATTATAATTGCAGCACAATTATGTTTTTACTTCTTTGGAGCGCCCATAAAGAAAAGAGTTTTTATTTGCTGATGGCTTCCTTCTTTGCTGGTTTTGCATCAATAACGAAATTAGAAGGAACAGCCTTTATGATGATTTATTTTTTTCTATTTTTACTTATTAATTTTTATTTTAAGGGTTCTTATGTCAAAAATAGATGGATAAATATGATAAGATTTATTGTTCCTGTCATTACGATTTGGATTCCCTTCCATATATTTAAACTAGTCACGGGAGTTGTGAATAGTGATAAAACACAATTAGAGTTTTCTGTAGAAAAAATTTTATTGATTCCGCAAATTATATTAGGCTTTGCAAATAATTTATTTCTTTCAGGTAATTGGAATATTGTGTGGTGGGTAATGCTGATCAGTTTAATTCATTGGGGACGGAAAAGAAAAAATATTGAAGTAAAATTAATTTCTTTGAGTATTATATTATTTTTTGCACTTTATGCCGCTGTCGCCTTGATGACGGCAAACTATACATGGATTGCCGGTGAAAATCGGATAACAGGTTTGTCTCGTCTTATTCTACATTTTTATCCTCTCTCTGTTCTTTTGATTGTTTTATTAAATTATCCAGAACGCCCTAAATCAGTTGATTAAATTTTTTGTATTTCAATGGTGAAGAACATACCAAGCCATCGATGAAACGGGGATAATATAAGCTCGATGGCTTTGATTAAGGGGTAGGAAAATGACGGCACTAATTGTTTCATTGAGACCCCACCACTTAATAGATAACGAAATGGGGTGTGGTATTTGATTTTTGAGATTTTGAGAGATTCAAATTGGGCCTCAAGTTTTTCTTTGTCTCGACAAAAAATAATCCAGGGTAATGCTCCATTGGCTGATGAAAGTGGTCCATCCCCTTTTATTTCCCATCCACCGGATGGATCAAAGTTTTCATGATGAAAGTTTTGGTAAATGAACCTTCCCCAGAGCGTATTGGCTGGTTCGAGCATTACAATTTTTCCACCAGGTTTTAGACATCTAGATATTTCTTTTAAGATGGGAACGGGGTGTTTAAAGTGATGAAAAACATCCAGCATGAAAAAGGCATCAATAGAGCTATCCTTAAAAGGGATATGTTCTGCTGAAAAACATAAATCTGTATTGTGAAGAGGAAGTATGTCGGATGTCATTATTTGAGGGATAACTTTCTTTACAAACCCTCCCCCACTTCCCAACTCAACAAAAGTACCTTGAGGGTTTAAATAGAAGGATTTTTTAAATTGATTATAAAAATCAAGGTATAGTTTTTTTAGAAAAGGTTTTTGTTCAATTATTTTTTTGTGTAACTCTGTTGTGGAAGGATGATCGAGGTTTTCAATATTTTTTGTTTCAGGCAGTTTTAACCATTCTAAGATTTTTTGAAGCATATTTTTAGGAAGGATAATTTTAAATAAACTTTATTTTTCGCATAGCAAATACGGTCATTTTTAATAAAAGCCAGCCGTGGCGAAAGCGGCTGATTTGAGTAGACCCGTATGTTCTTGCGAGATAATGGACTGGAATTTCGACAATCTTGAGGTTGAGTTTAGCAGCGCCAAATAACAAGTCAAAATCTCCAAAAGGATCAAAATCTCCAAAATATTTACGCCCTTCGGTAATTTTTGTATAATCTTCACGCCATAAAACTTTTGTTCCACAAAGAGTATCTTTTAAATATTGTCCAAGAAGATACGTCAGAATGATGCTAAAGGTTTTGTTTGCCACGGTATTAAGAAATCGCATAGCCTGTTTTTCCATGTTGTAAACCAGACGGCTACCGTTGATAAACTCTCCTTTTCCGGAAACAATGGCATTAAAGAAATCAGGTAAGCTTTCTGGTGGAACGGTGAGATCCGCATCCAATATCATAAGGACATCACCTCGTGCGGCAGAAAATCCTTCTCGTACGGCATCTCCTTTACCCTTTCCTTTTTGAACAAAGACATGGATATTTTTATCAGGATACGCATTTTTGACACGTTCACATTCTTCACGAGTGCCGTCTTTTGAATGCCCTTCCACGAAGATAATCTCTGTATTTGTGCCCATTTTAGGCGTACGGAGAACGGCTTGTTCAATGTTACCTTTTTCATTACGGCAAGGAACAATGACAGAACAGCTCACGTGTTCAGGGTTTTTTCTTTGTGTTGAAGGCTGGAATAGAAGAATATGGTGAAGAGCAAATTTTCGAAAAAATGGCAAATAAACGATATATTTATTAAAAAAAGTAGAAAGCACCGGGATATTCAAGGGTAAAAGGATTTGTTGTTTTTGTGCAATAATATTGAATCCGGATACATATAAAAGATTTTTAAGATCGTTTGTGGAAAGCCAATGCTGTTTAGGCCATTTCATGCGTAGTTTCAGGAGTTCTGCGAGTTTGAGAATGGGTCTCCAGAGATATGTATGGTAAATGAGGATGATTTTTGTGTCTGGTCGGCATACTTTTTTTAATTCTGTAAACGCCTTTTGAAGATTATCACAGTATCCAATCACATCGTGAATAATGACATAGTCAAAGGTTTCAAAAATGTTTAAGTTTTCTAAATCTCCAATTTGAAATTTGATATCCGGAGAGGTTTTTTGTGCTACCTCAATCATGTTTGGGCTAGAATCGATCCCAAGCCCATAACGGGGTTTTAAAGAGGTTATCAGTTCTCCTGTAAGGCACCCAATTTCCAGGACAGAAGAATTATCAGGGATATGAAATTTGATATATTTTTCGGTTGTCCGATGATAATAGGAGGCTTTTTTTCGCCATTTTAATCTGAGGCTGGCAATAGAATCTGCAAAATTTTTTCTATTCTCTTTTGGTTGCATTAGAAATTTCTTTAGCGTCGACTATTCAGTTTGGCTAATAATCGAAGGATTTCAATGTAAAGCCAGACAAGTGTGACCATAAGGCCGAAGGCCGCATACCATTCCATATATTTGGGGAGTCCCATTTCAGATCCGTGCTCAATAAAGTCAAAGTCTAAAACAAGATTTAAGGCTGCAATAGTTACGACCACCAGACTAAAGCCGATACCGATCGGTCCGCTTGAGTGAATCATGGGGATGGATGCGCCAAAGAATCCCATGATCATACTGACAAAATAAATTACACAAATAGCGCCTGTTGCAGCCACAACGCCCAGCTTAAAATTTTCCGTCGCTTTAATCAGTCCGGACTTGTAGGCAGCGAGAAGGCAAAATAATGTGCCGAATGTTAGAGATACAGCTTGGATAACGATGCCTGGAAATTTAATTTCAAAGATTGCAGATATGCCACCGATAAAGCATCCTTCACAAAGAGCGTAAATCGGAGCGGTTATCGGAGCCCATTCTTTTTTAAAGATAGTGATCAGAGCCATGATAGCCCCTGCAATGACGCCAAACCATAAAAATGGCATAACAGCTCCAGCAGATCTTGAAACTGTGCCGGGGAATCCTTCTAATGTTGTCATGGGTTGCATAACTTTGCTCCACACCCAGGAGGCTGTAATCAATAAAAGAAAGAGCAAAATAAAAGATTTGTTCACGGTTCCCTGGAGCGACATGCTCCCCCCTACTCCGCAACTACGGGCTTGTTCAAATGCTTTGGCATTTAAGGCCGGGTTAGCTGTTCTCATCATAATTTTTTCTCCTATTTTAAATTATTCCTGCCCAACGAATAGCAATGTGCATAACGATATTGGTGTATAAACCGGCGACGAGGTCATCGGCCATAATACCCATAGCACCACCCTGGGCTTCCAGTTTATTGGCTGGATAAATTTTAAACATATCAAAGGCTCGCCATAAAAAGAATGTTGTGACAACAACAGCCGGCGTAATCGGTAAGGCCCAGAAGGCAATACAAACACCGGCCACTTCGTCAATGGTGACACATCCAGGATCTTTTTTCTTTTCAATTTCTTCCATTCTCCCACACACCATAAATCCGATAGCGGTTGTAACAATAAAAAATAAGATATACAAAATAGGATGATCACGCAAGCCCAGACAAATAAGCGCTGCTACGATACTCGTTGTGGTTCCAGGGGCTATAGGGAAATAGCCATTGTAGAAAAATGTAGAAAGCAATTTAACGTGTTTGTCGGAAAGTGTTCCAGACATAAGTTCCTCCTGAAATGAGTGTTAATCCAACGGCGAAGAGCATGATTGTATAAATGCCGTAGGATAACCCGCCCATAAGTTTGGCAAGCCAATGACCGGGCAGTTGAGATTCGCTTAAAATAATGTAAGTAAGAATTATGCCGATGGCTGCAATTTGGAGTACAGTTTTATATTTGCCAAGCTTTTCCGCCGCTAATACACTCCCTTTTTTCATCGCGATGAATCGCCAGATGGTAATGCCTACCTCTCTGATAAAAATAATCCAAAACATCCATGCTGCAATAATATGCATTTGCATAAAAAGAAAAAAAGCAGACAACATTAAAAATTTATCAGCAATTGGATCCATGATTTTTCCAAAACATGTAATTAAGTTATGTTTTCTGGCGTAGTAGCCATCATAAAAATCTGTTAATGAAGCGAGAACAAAAATTAAGCTTGCATAAGCTTTAGCCCCTATGCCTTCTTGTCCCATCAAATAGATGAAGAGGAATGTCAAAAAAATACGTATCACTGTTAGGGTATTTGGCAGGTTCATATTGTTCCAATTAAATCATATTCTAAGGTGTCTTTAATCGTCACTGTTGCAAAATCACCAATGGTTAAAGGTTTGGGTGTGGTAATAAATACCGTACCATCAACGTCAGGAGCATCAAATTCTGTTCGACCCAAGTACCTATTCTCTTCATTTTTATCTTTTTCGTCAATTAAAACTTTTAGAGTTTGGCCGATATAGCGTTCCTGGATGGATTGTGAAATGGATTGTTGAATTTGCATTAATTGATGGTACCGCTCTTGTTTAATTTCTTCAGGAACTTGGTCAGGCATATCAAAAGCCGAAGTTCCTTCTTCCGGTGAATAGGTGAATACGCCTAACTTTTCAAATCGCATGTTTTGGACAAATTGGCAAAGTTCATCAAAATGTTTATCTGTTTCACCGGGTAATCCTACAATAAAGGTCGTGCGGATGCTTGCGTTTCGGACTTTTTGACGTATTTTTTGAATGAGTTCAATCGTTTGTTGTGTGGTGATACCACGGTTCATATTTTTTAATATGGGATCGCTGATGTGTTGTAAAGGCACATCAATGTATTTACAAAGCTTTTCTTCTTTGGCGATGACATCAATAAGTTTATCGGTGATATGTGCCGGATAGGCGTATAACAAACGAATCCATTGGATGTTTTTTGTAATCTTCACCATTTCTTGGAGTAATTTGGCAAGATGCTTTTCGTGGAAAAGGTCCATACCGTAGGCGGTGATATCCTGCCCGACAATATTGACTTCTTTTACACCACGGGCATCACATTGGCGAATTTCTTCTAAAACAGACGCAACCGTACGGGAAATAAATTTACCTTTAATTTGTGGAATAATACAGAAGTTGCATCGATTGTAGCAGCTTTCACAAATTTTGACATACGCCATATGTGTTGGTGTTAAAGCAACTTGTGCCGGTATCTTTTCTTGCTCAAGATGTTCAATCCCTCCAAGGGCATCAATTTCGGGGAATTCTTCAGCCAAAGTTTTGCTGTAACGTTGGGCAAGGCACCCGGCAACGACAATTTTTTTTATCTTCCCCTCTTTTTTAAGTTTGATCAGGTCTAAAATAGTATCAATCGATTCTTGCTTAGCCTCCTCAATAAATCCGCATGTATTGACCACCGCAATGTCCGCCTCATCCGCATTAACTATTTTGACACCCTTTCCCTTCAGCCGTCCCAAAATAACTTGTGAATCCACCAAATTTCGGGCACACCCAAGATTAATAATGCCAACAGTTTTTTCTTGAGATATGCGTTCTTTATAAAATTGTTTGAGGGATTTCGGGGAAGGCATAGACATTTATTTCGAAACCGTTAATCCGTCTTTGGTAATGACGACACGTTTGGCGCGGCGGTCGCGGCGGCCTAGGGAACCGATGAGTTTGCCGTTGAGTTCGAATTCTAGCTGGTTGATGTTTTTACCGGAGATTTCAATTTTTTCATTAGCCATCCAGGTTTCGACAGTGCCGAGACGTAGAGTCGATTGGAATACGGTTTGACCATCGGTTTTGACGCGTAACCAGCTGTTTTTCTTGGCGCGGACTGTTAAGGTTACATTTTTCGCCACCTTAGGTGTCTCGGGTGTAATACTGGTCGCCTGTTGGGCTGGTTTAGTTACTGCTGGCGTTGACGTTCGTGTAACAGGCTTTACTGGAGATATTTTTTGTGGAATGACTTTTGGTTTGGGGGGGAGTTTTTTTTGTGTTTTTTGTACGGGCGTAGTTTTTTTAACTTTTACAGCGGGTACTTTTTTTTGTGTTTTTGATATAGGTTTAATTTTATTAGAAATAGATTTCTTGGTTTTTGAAATGGGGGATCGTGTTACTGGTGTACGACTGGAGGTATTAATTTTAGTTTGTTTGATTCTTTGGTTATCCTCTGAGCGATTAGGTATTAAAAAGGCAATAATTTTAATGCTTAAGAATAAGATGATGATTGCGCTAATCGCAATAACGGCGCGTTGTTTGTTGCGCCGGGTTAATAGTGGTGAAAGGAAGTCAGAAATACGATTTGTTAATTCCAGTTCTTCAAAGGTTTTACTTGTTTCAGTGTCAGTTTTAGGCAGAGTTTCTTGTTTTTCAGTATCAACGACTTCAGAGATATCAATATTTAAATAAGTGGCGTAAATTTTAAGAAAGCCTTTGTAATAGAATGGTGACATGGTTCGGATGGTGTATCCTTCTTCAATGGCACGCAGGGCATCCATCGGAATTTTTGTAATTTCGTGGACGAGTTCCAAGGATAGACCTTGGCTTTCTCTTGCTTTTTTTAAAATGGAACCTTTGGATGTGCCTGGTGGCTCATTAGGTTTGGATGTTGGTGTATTAGGCATGGCATGAGAAGCATCAGCTTGCGGTGCTTCGGTAATGTTTTGAGGTTCAAATAAATTAGGTTCGTTCATCTTCTTCCTGCATATTATCTAATAACCATTGCTCGCGGTCAACGAGAATTTCTCGTGGCTTGCTTCCTGCGTAAGGTCCGACAATTCCAGTCTGTTCCATCATATCAATGAGGCGTGCGGCACGCGTGTACCCTAGCCGCATACGGCGTTGTAAAATAGATACAGACGCCTGGTTTGTTTCAATGACGAGACGTACAGCTTCATCATAATATTCATCTTGTTGGTCGGAACCTTTACCTCTTCCTCCGGTTTGATGTTTGACGATCGTGTCGTCATAAGAAGGGGCTTGTTGGTCTTTGATAAATTGAATGACTTTATTGATTTCGTCATCTTTTACAAAATTACCTTGGCCTCGAGAAGGTTTTGCGTCGCCCGGTTGGATAAATAACATATCCCCTCTTCCCAAGAGGTTTTCAGCGCCATTGCAATCCAAGACAGTACGCGAATCTGTTTTTGAGGCGACTTTAAATGAAATACGCGCAGGAAAATTCGCTTTGATGACACCCGTAATAACATCTACGGAAGGTCTTTGGGTTGCCAAAATAAGGTGAATACCTACAGCCCGCGACAATTGGGCAAGGCGGCAGATTGAACCCTCAACGGCTTTAGCTGAAACTTGCATCAAATCTGCTAACTCATCAATGATGACGACAATGTATGGCATCTTGTTGTCATCTTTTTCATTGTAGCCTTGAATATTTCTTACGCCGGCTTTAGCTAATTTTTTGTACCGCGCCTCCATTTCTCCGACAACCCAGTTAAGAGCGGCGGCTGCTTTTTTGGGATCAGTGATGGTGGGAGACAATAAATGGGGAATATCATTATATTGGGCCAGTTCAACCATTTTTGGATCGACCATAACAAACTTAACCTCATCTGGGGAGGCATTTAAAAGTATGGACATGATAATCCCATTAACACAAACAGTTTTGCCTGAACCTGTTGTTCCTGCAATTAAGAGATGTGGCATACCAGCCAAATCGGCGACCATAGCTTTTCCGGAAATATCTTTTCCAAGAGATAACGTCAGCTTTGATTTGGCAGTACGAAATTCATCACTTATCAGAACGTCCTTAAGATAAACGGAAGCGGTGCTAGCATTAGGTACTTCGATACCAATTCTATTTTTTCCAGGGATGGGGGCAACAATCCTGATGGATGTCGCTTTCATAGCCAGGGCAATGTCGTCAGACAATGTAGTAAATTTTTGAACCTTAACTCCAGGAGCGGGCTCTAATTCGTAGCGTGTAATAGCCGGCCCACGTTCAATATCAACGACACGTGCGTTGACTGTAAAATTTGCCAAAGTTTCTTCTAATATTTTTGCGCCACTTACAAGGGAGCTCTCAATTTTACTTTTTGGAATTTCTGGGGGTGATTCTAATAAGTCCAAAGACGGAATCGTATACTCGCCAACAATTTCAGGTGTAGAATCAGAGGTTGATGATTTTTTTCCTTTTGGTGTTTGGGCTATATGTATTTTAGGTTTTGTAGGTTTTCTGGTTTTTGATCGTGGCTCTTCTTCCTCTTCCTCCTCTTCTTCATATTCGTATTCTTCCTCTTCTTCATATTCTTCTTCGTCTTCTTCGGATGTTTTTTTCTTTTTTAGCCAATCAAAAAGTTTAGCCTTATTTTTAGCTTTTTGGGTAATGGGTTTTTTAGGTGGCGTTTTTTGAGGTTTTTTGTTTGGCGTTTGGAACTTTTCTTTAAATATTTCAGGAAGGGATTGAATTGATTCTATGAATTTTAAAAAGAAAGGGCTTAGGAGAACTTCGCCTGTGAGAATCAAAGCAAGGATACCCAATGTTGACAGAATAATGTAAGAACCTAGCGGTCCGATGTTTTTGACGAGATAGTCACTTGTGATAATGCCAATGATACCTGCTCTTTGGAAACGTACGACAGTTTCTTGAGGGCCAGTCATGCTTAATAAAGAACTGATGACACAAAATAAAACCAGGGCACTGATACATTTTGGTATAGAAAAATGTAATTCATGTGAGGTGAATTTTTTCCAGCTCCAAAAGAAAAGAAAAAACACAATAGCGTATGCACTATAACCGATCATAAAAAATAAAGAACCAGATAGGTAAGCGCCGGTTATACGAATCAAATTTTGAGCAGGAATGTTGGGTTGTGAGGTGTACCAGGGTAAGTCGTTGGGTGTAAATGAAATGAGGCTGGCCAACAGAATCATGCCGAAGGCCATGATAATTACAGCTTTAATTTCATTGAGGTGTTCTTCTGTCATTATTTTCAGCCTTCAGTCGTCAGACATCAGTCATCAGAATTCTTGGTGCTGACGACTGAAGGCTGATGTCTGACGACTAATTTATTTTTCAGCTAATTCTGCTTCAGCTTTTTTCTTGCTGAGATTCATTCGGTTCATTTTATCAATTTCAACCAACTTAACTTTGAATTTGTCCCCAGGGTTACAAATTGTTGTTGGGTCTTTGACATATTCATCGGATAATTCTGACACGTGAACCAATCCCTGTTTGCCAGGTAAGAATTCACAAAAAGCACCAAAATTCATGACTTTGACAACCGTGGCATCATATATTTTGCCAATTTCCGGAGCTTGTGAAAATCCATTGATATAATCTAATGCTTTTTGGCTGGCTTCTCTACTCATTGAAGCAATAAGAACTGTGCCTTCATCATTAACATCAATAGATTCAACACCTGTCTCTTCAATGATTTTTTTAATCATTTTACCGCCAGGCCCAATAAGTTCACCAATTTTTTCTGGTGGTATACTGGTAGAAGCGATGCGTGGTGCGAATTCAGAGGTATCAGCTTTTGGTTTATCAATACAAGATTCCATATTTTCTAAAATGACATCTCTAGCTTCTTTTGCTTGGGTAATACCTTTTTCTAGGATATCAAGCGAAGCACCTTTGATTTTAAGATCTAATTGAATCGCGGTTAAACCATTTTTGGTTCCGGCAATTTTATAGTCCATATCACCAAAATGATCTTCTAATCCCATGATGTCAGTTAAGAGTCTGTAGTCACCATCTTCTTTGGTAACGAGCCCAATAGAAATTCCGGCCACAGGATTTTTAATCGGTACACCAGCATCCATTAAACTGAGACTTCCGGCACAAACACTAGCCATACTGGAGGATCCATTAGATTCTAGAATTTCGGAAACAATACGAACTGTATAAGGAAAGTCATCTTTTTCCGGTAAAACTGCTTTAAGGGCCTTGGCAGCTAATGCACCGTGACCAATTTCACGTCGACCTGGTCCACGACTTCCGCGGGCTTCACCAACACTAAAAGCGGGGAAATTATAATGTAACATAAAGTTGTTATAGGCAAGACCTTCTAAGGATTCGATCATCTGTTCATCACGTTTTGTTCCCAAGGTTATTGTTGCCAAACTTTGGGTTTGTCCACGTGTAAAAATGCTTGAACCGTGGGTGCGCGGGAGGATATTGATTTCAGAAGCAAGCGCGCGAAGTTCTTTAGCCCCACGTCCATCTGCTCGCTTGTCATCATTAAAAATGGAGTTGCGAACGATTTCATATTGGAGCTCTTCTAGTATCGCGTTAATATCACCTTTGGAAACTTCACGATTGTCGACTTTTAATGCATCGAAAACAGACATATCTGAAAAGATTTTTGTGTGAAGTGCACTGAGGGCATTTTCACGTTCCGCTTTGTCTGCGATTTTATAGGCATCTGCCATGCCAGTACCAACGAGTTCTGTTACTTTAGATTTTAAATCAGGGTGAGCATTAATAAGAGCAACTTCAATTTTTTCTTTACCAATTTGTTTTTGAAGTTCTAATTGAACTTCACGACTTGGCTGAAGTTGTTCGGTTGCAAATTTTAAAGCGGCAACCATTTTCTCTTCTGGAACTTCATTCGACTCGCCTTCAATCATAACAATACCATCTTCAAGTCCGACGACCATCAAGTCCATAGCGCTTTGTTCTCGTTGTTCATAGGTTGGGTTAATGACAAATTCATCATCAATCATGCCCACACGCACAGCCCCGCAGGGTCCTTCAAAAGGAATGTCAGAAATTGTTAAAGCCGCTGAAGCGCCGATGAGCGCCAGAATATCCGGGTCATTTTCGCCATCACTACTTAAAACAGTACATGTCACTACGACATCGTTATACATACCTTTAGGAAAAAGCGGTCTGATAGGACGGTCAATCAGGCGGCACGTCAAGATTTCTTTTTGGGTAGGACGTCCTTCACGTTTAAAAAATCCTCCGGGAATGCGACCGGCCGCATATGTTTTTTCTTGATATTCCACCATCAATGGAAAGAAATCAATGCCTTCTCTGGCTTTCTTTGACATACAAGCAGCAACCAAAATGACGGTTCCACCATAAGTGATCATAACCGAGGCATTCGCCTGTTTAGCTATTTTGCCACTTTCAATAATAATATTTTTGTTACCAAATGGTATTTCAACACGACCTAAACTCATAATTTTTCTCCAATTATTAATTAATGACTAACACATATTAGGGTAAGGAAACCTTGTATCAGTTTGAGATACTAGCACATACAGATACGCAATGGCCCTCTTTGTTTCCTTAACCATCAATCGAAAAGATTACTTACGTAATCCTAATTTCGAAATTGTTTCTTGATATTTTTGAGGGTCTTGCTTTTTGAGATAAGCTAAAAGACGGCGTCTTTTTCCAATCATCATCAAAAGACCTCGTCTTGAATGAAAATCTTTTTTGTGGGACTTGAAATGATCGTTGAGATAATTGATCTTTTCCGACAGAAGTGCAATTTGTACTGTGGGGGATCCTGTATCTTTGGCATGAACCTTAAAATCGTCAATAATCGCTGTTTTTTTTTCTTTAATTAAAACCAATGTTTTTTCCTCCGTTTCGAGTTTATTTATTTTCTTCTCTATTTTAGTGGGCTATTCTACTATCCACATGAGGATTAGTCAAAGGGTTTTCTGGGTAAAGAATTTTTTGGAAATATAAACAATTTGTCTATCCAATATGGGGTGACGCATCAATCTCTTTGCGACAAAATTTCTGTCGATAGCGATCCAACCAGCTTACATCACCTTGCGTCGGTGACCCAAAAAGTCCGGGCGCCGTACGGCTAAAATCACTATCCATATCAGACTCCGACAGGCCCAAAAGCGGGAGCATACTGGGGATGCGGATCACGTTAAGAATCACCGGTACCACCCCATCAACGCGCATAGCCGCATCCGGCTGCTGCGCAAACGGCAGAACAATTCCATTACCATCACGCTTCACCTCAAACTTCAACATCGCCGGATCCAGGTTAATACCCCCTGTTTTATTGGGCTGGGATACCTTAACCCTATTTTCCAGCATAGCATTATCAGCGAGGTTTTGGAGGAGACTAATAATGTTTGATTCTTTTAGCAATGGTGAATCCTTAGAATACGTTATTTGTTGTTCATTCAAGATATTTTTTAATTTTTGATTTTGATTATTAAAATCAAAATTTAAATTAAGGTCTTTCTGAGCTTGATCAAGAATTTTTTGTCCGTAGGCCTTTTTTGCCAGGCGTACACTCCTTTGAACAGATTTTATCATGTCTACAATATCGCCTTTATTAGCTTCCGCATTTTTTATAACGAGGTCCATAAACATCTGTTTGGATGCAAAAATCTCCAAACGTTCTTCACTAAATTTATTTTTATGTAATTCAATAAAAATATTAAGATATGATTTGAGATTGGGAAGTTCTTTCTTTAGTTCTATAAGATTATTGGTTTCAGATACCTCCACTTGTTCAATGTTTTTAAATGTTAGAAGAAATCCATCTTCCGGTATCTTTTTGTTCATTGCATCAACGATCGATGAAACGTGGTTTGTAATGTCGCTAGACATGGAATTGTCTACGCCCTTCATTATAATTTGATTATTAAATACATCTGCCGCTTCCCTTACATCCGTATGCTTCGCAATTCTATTAATATCGTTATTAATGATAGGAATTTGGAAAAGTATTTCTCTTTTAAACGCATCTTCATTTTTTCGAAAGTCCCCTTTATAAGTACCCTTCCGTAGTTCATCTTGCTTAATTTTGTTTTCAGGGCCAATTACAGTTTCCTCCACAATCTTAAAATGGGTATGTCCTTCCTCTGGAAAAAACTGGGCGGATACTCTAAAGTACAAATCTTTTGTTTTTTGATTTTCTGGATTCTTTCTTGAATATATTATCATAAGTTCTTTCTCTACATCATTAGACTGAAAATTTGTATCCGACTCCTGCGTTATTATGACCTTAGTCAACGTTGCTACACCAGGAAGGGCGTTGCTGCCGCCTTCTAATAATTTCAGAAAAGAACCTCCACCTGTTGAAATAAATTTTATTCCTTTAATTTCAAACTGGTTAATCGCTGTAACAGAGTCACCTCCCCCGGTTACGGTTAGGTTGTCCGCTAAGGCAAGGCTCTTTCCTACATCCTTTGTCCCGTTTTGAGCGAATGAAAG
Source organism: Candidatus Omnitrophota bacterium (assembly GCA_029261055.1). Lineage (GTDB taxonomy): Bacteria > Omnitrophota > Gorgyraeia > Zapsychrales > Zapsychraceae > JAJDCA01. The sequence goes on from JAJDCA010000003.1 coordinate 49,166, forward strand.
GACATCAAATGCACCCATAGGGCCATTCCAAAAAATAGATTGTTCTGGATTTTCTTCCGATATTTTTTGAATTTCAGATGTAAATAATTGAACCGTTTTCGGGCCGATATCCACCATCATCCAACCATCCTCAACCCCTTCTCTTATATCTGTTATAATTCTATTATTTGCTCCTTCCTCAAATTTATCTGCCACAACCCCATCTATCGGTAAAATAATTTTATCGGAGTATTTTCTAAATAATTCTTTAGCTAATTCAACATCTTTATCTTGTGCCAGCGAAGCGCCCATGTCAATTTTTTGGGCCTTTAAAAACGCATTAGCCATAGCGCCGCCTATTAAAAGTTTTTTTAAATTAGGGTTTTTTAATAATGTTTCTAGCATGATGATTTTATCTGAAACTTTACTACCCCCCACCACAGCCAGACCAGTGTTCGTTCGGACTTTTTCAGCCATTTTTAATTCTTTATCTAAAAGAAGTCCGGATACTCTGATGGGCACAATACCTTCAGCACCTGTTACCGAGGCATGATTACGATGCGCGGCCCCAAACGCATCGTTAATAAACACATCGACACCTTTGTATAATTTTTGTGAAAATTGACTGTGTGTTTCACGGGCTTTTTCAACATTTTCTTTCGCTATCTGGATCACATGGGGGTCACTACTTTTTTTTGCAGCTTTAAGGACATCTTCAGCCTCGGATAAAATTGTCTCCGCTTTATTAAAACGAACATTTTCAAGGACAATGATAGAGTTTTTGAACGCTTTTTCATCAACGCCCGGTCTTTGCATATAAGCTTCAACATCCGCCATTGTTTTAAAGATAGGGTTATAATAAATACGGCCCAAGCCATCGTCCCATAATTTTTCAGCTATATTTTTAACGACTTTTTTAAGAGAAAGGGTCGGGTCTTCCTGTCCTTCCGGCCGACCCATATGAGCCGTAATAATTATCATCTCCGGGGACTTATCCATGAGATATTTAATTGTTGGAATGGATTCTGCAATACGCGTATCATCCGTTATTTCCCCCGTTTTTTCATCAATTGGAACATTCAACTCCAACCGCATGGCCACCCGTTTGTCCTTTAACTCTTCGTCAGATAAATCTTTGAGGTTTTTTGTCGAAGCCATAGCATTATCCCTTAGGTTTACTGTGTCACCAGCTAATAATCGTCGCACATCATCGGCAACGGCTCTGTTGTCTGATGCCGCATCTCCTCCTCTGATATGTTGCAACAAATAGTATTCAACGCCTTTATTTTTGGAGGTACCCAAGGAATATGTTATGAGTCCCTCATGGGTGGTTACTTGTTTGGCATTTTCAGGAATATTGTTAAATAATTCTTTATCATTTTTAGCTAAGTCAAGGTTAACAAATGGTTCAAAAATATGGTTTAACACTAATTTGGAGGTTTTGACAATGGATGGATTTGATTTATTTGATTCGATTGTTGTCAAAAGATCGTGCAGTTCATCTGCGTTGATGTCAATATTATTTATACTTGACGTAATTTTATTATTTATTTTTATTAAAGTTGTTGTTTTGATATTTTTTTCAATTTCAGAAGTATTTTGTACAGAATTCGTATTTGTATAAATTGCATCAATTTGGTTTTTTTGATGACTTTCCAATCCATCAATCTGCTGCGCTAATTCTTCAAGCGGCTTCTGGACTTCTTCAATCATCATAGAATGATCCACTATCCATTGAAATTTATCTGAAGGTATCTTTCCCTCAAATTTTTCAACAAACTGATTAACAAGATCTATGTTATTTGATATTTCTTGAGTAACGTCTTCTGATTCAAGCATTTGCTCTATTTTTTTGGTTAATGGGTTTGTTTCATACAATTCTTTAAAATCATTTTGAAGGTTAGTTACCATATTTCGTACTATTCCTTCTGTGAATTTGTTTTGTTTTTCTGCAACTATATCTGTTAATGACTTTATATCTTCCGGTCGTTCTTGCTTTGCGTTAGCTACCGCCGTAATGAAATTTTGAACGAGAGTTACTTCTTCATTTTTCGCAGAAATGAAGCCATGCTCTTCGGGATTGTTAAAAAAAGTGTTTTTTCTTTTTTTTACGATCGCAGCATACGAGGGTATTTTTTGTAGAAAATTATTATTATATTGAGATTCAATATCCTGCACAATATTTTTTAATGCCTGTAGAGAAGGGGATCTTGTGTATCTGATATGCTTTACATCCATCACTTTTTCAATAAAAATTTTAACAGCATTTAATTCTTTAGGTTCAACAAAGATTTGTTCCTTCATTTTTTGATGATAACTATCATCTCCGGAAGAGTTAATATATTTATTGCGTAGCTCTTTTATTCCTTTGTAAGCAGTAAAAATATTGTAGCCGGTATACTTCTTGTCTAATGTATTTAAAATAGTTTCTAATTCTTTAATGGAAAGGGTAGTGCCTTGTATTATCAACCTCGCACGCATTGTTTCCAAATCTTCGGGCAATTGAGAATTATCAACCTGTTGTAGAAAGGTTGCTTTTGATATTTCCGTTATCGCCGCATTATTAACAATCCCTAGCGTATTGGTCGCCACTTGCCAGTTTATTCCGGTTTGAAGTTCTTCAACCTCTAGTTTTGTAACGGTCATAGAACTGTCAAGGATCATTGCGACATCTGTAATTTTTGTTCCACCGGAGAAATATTTGCGGGGGATGATTTCTTGGGTGGCCGGGTCATAGTCTTCTTTAATCAGGTCGTAAACGCCTTTTTTAAAGGATTCCACGTATTGGTCGTAAATTTTTTGATTAATCTGTTTATCTTGTGTGTCTACACCCAAAGTTTTATTTTGATCCACAATCATATGACCCAATAAACTTTCTTTGAGGTTTTTTTTGTACCAGGTAGCCAGAATCACTGAATTGTAGACTTGACGCAATTGAGAAAACGTGGTGCCTTGGTTGACTTCCTTTTCAATGGCCGGGATCAGGACCTCTCGAACGACATCAGAGGAAACTCCACTGACAATTTTAGCTTCATCCGTCACAAGGCTGTCTAGACCGAATGATTCTTTATCCATATTTTCTTGTAGGGCCACATAATCTTCTTCCAGCATTACTTTAAGGTAACTGTCTGTCACAAACACGCTGGATTCCCGCTCATAAACTGAGGCTTTTTCAGGCACAATCCATATTTTATTAAAGGTATTCATCGGAATATCCGTGGTGCCAAACCGGGCATAGGCTTGTTCATGCACTTTATTCCAAAAATCAGCGCCTAATTCCTCTTCAGGGTACATTAAGGAGGCGGTTACCTGTTTGAGCATGTAGTCTTGAGCCAAAAGGTCGCGGCCCATTTGGGTATCGCCAAAATTTTCCGGAATAATACGGTCAGATTCATACGGGGAAAGGTTTACCCACATATCTTCATGGGGAATAGTTAATGAAGCTAGAAAATATTTGATTAAACGGGTGGATTCGGCCTTTAATTCATCGCCTTCAATGTCTGTATCCCCTGTATTGATCATAAAATTGATACGCAGTGGATCATTCGCATGAAAGGTAAGCCCATTCATCAAGGGTGGCGTAAAAACGTCGCTTAAGGGGATCATCGTTCCGGGAATCGGCAAATTTAGTACATTTTGTGGCGCGGTCTGCGCTCGGACCACGGAAGGTGGCATAATGGTTGTAGCGCTGAAAGTTATAGCCATTAAAAGAGATATGACTCTGTAGGGTAATCGTATGCATCGTTTTTGCATGGACAAGTTCATCTGAAATATCCTCCGGTTTTAATCTTTATTAAAAATGGGTAAAAAACGCAAAGAAAGCGTTTTTTATTGACTATATTTGAAGTGTAACATATTTTTGGCATGAAGTGCAAGGTGGGGAGCAAAAAAATTAAAAAATATTGAATAATTTGTGGAAAAGTAAAAAAATATATTATAATTATTTAAATCAAGCGGTATTAGATAAATCGGTCAGGTGATGTTTCAAAAAATAAGGCTAATTTTTTTGCCAGCTCTTTGCTAATCGGCCTGCGACCGTTTTCCATGTCAGATATATTCTGTCTGGAAAGAGTGCGGTTTGATATTTCACTTAAGTGTTTGGCCAAAGCTGGTTGTGTTAGTCCTCGATTTTCGCGATAGTGCCGTAGAGCTTTTTCTGGTGTGATATTCGCTTTTGTTTTTTTATACCAATCAGAGGTAAAGGGGTCGATGAGTTCATCATCGTTTTGAATAATGGAATAATCCTTGCCAAACTCACTTTGTAAATATCGGACAAGTTTTCTTGGGATACGTCCCTTCACTTCAAATAAATTTTGTCTAGTATGGGGCTTTTTCACGACTACCTGCATAATACACCTCCACAATAATGCTTCCCGTTTCCCATCGCCAGCAAGCGACATATTTGTAAGTCAAATGGCAATGATACTTATTCTGTCCAAGTTTACTAAAGTTAGCCCAATTTGGCTGTATTGGGCCGGTATCTTTTAAATCATTTAATAAAAGAACAAATTTTTCTTGAATATTTTTTGGTAGTTTCTTAAGATTTTTATCAACAGTTTTCGTTATTTTTATAATAAAATGATTCATTTAAAGTATACCTAATAATTGGGTACATGTCAATGTGTACATAATTTTTTGTGGGGAAATTAAAAAATGAATTCAGAGGAGTGATTTAAGTGAATCTTGTGGGGATGTGAACCATATTGTATTGGAGTATTTATTTTTGTCAAATTCTAAAATTTTATACAATTTTTATACAAAAAATCTAAAATAATAGTTATTCATGATTTTCCATTTTCACCGCTTTTTTAAATTTTTTTAACTGCTCGCGATAGAAGTCTACAGAAGGGTGCTTTTCGATGAGATTTTTTTCAATAGCGATAGCTTCGTCAATACGGTTGAGTTTGTACAGAATTTCGGCTTTGGTATCTAAGAAGGCTGATTCTTCAGAGGAAATGGTGAGTGCTTGGTTAATGAACTCAAGAGCTTTATCTAATTGGACATTTTCTTCGGCATAAAGCCAGGCGAGATCATTGTAAATTTCAGCGCGTTCAGGTTCTTTAGTCAGACTTTCTAATAGAAGTGTTTCTTTAGTGCTTGCATCAAGCATAGGGTATTGGGATATGTATTGGGCGTAGGCTGGATTGGATAATGTGAGTATGATTATAGGAATAATAATTGAAGAGGCATTATAGACATAGTGAAAAACAATTGATGGAATGATAGATCCGCTGGAAGCACGCAGCATTGTTAAAATAAATCCTAATAACATCACGGCACTAATGGCCAGCCAGTCTCCCCAGTATTGGGCCACATGTGAGAGTCCAAAAAAGAGTGAAATACTGACGACGGCAAATGTTGTGCCTTTCAGGCGCTGCAAGACTTGAAAGAAATACCCTCGAAAAATGACTTCTTCAAGAAATGGGGCGGCCAAAATTGCAAGAAGAATAAACATTATAAGGGCCCCTGCAGAAGGTGTGGTGGTTAAGATTTCGCTTAAGGGGGTGTTTGGGCTTACTTTACGTGTTGTAATCAGGAATGATGCGATTGTTGCAAAGGTCAAACTCAAGAAAGCCGGTCTGAGGACTAAGGTAAAAAAAGATTTTCCTTTGTGGTCGAGTCCAAGACTTTTCCAAAATCCAATGTTAACTGGCCTTCGCACGGTTTTATAGATAAGAAAAATAGTTAAAAAGGAGGAAAAAATAGTAATGATTATCAGGTTCCATAATTCAGTTTTGAGTGGCGTAAATATTAATGAAGCTACTTCGAGTACGATTGCAAAAATAGTTATACCCAGGGTGGATAAAATAATGATGCCCGTGGCATCCAACCCTGTATCTTCTCTAGTAAGATATAGCCCTTCTTCCGAAGCCGCATTATCCTTTTCGATAATATTGAGAATTTTGTAACGTTTGATAAGATATATTGGTACGGTAATAATTGAAAATAAAAAAGTTAAAACAGCTAACCACACTGGTTTAAACTTGATGTGTTCAAAGTACAGGTCGGCACCTTTTTTATGTAGAAAATAGGCATCAAGATAAACAACCAAAGAAAAAGCAAAAATATACGTAATCGACATATTGAAAAGTATACAATATTTTAGATGGAAAAACTAATAGTCTGTTAATAAAAAATACTTGCGAAGATAATATAAATGTTATACACTTAAGTATAACTAAAGGAGGTTCAATATGATTATGAAAGTTTTTAATAAAGGTCAGGTTGTTATTCCAGCACGTATTCGTAAGACTTTAGGGATTGAAATAGGAGATGTGGTGGATGTAGAAATTAATCCACAAAAACGTAGTTTAGAGCTTAAGGTAACCGATCAAAAAAAAGCAAAGGCTCTTGCCGGTTGTTTTCGAAAATATAAAAAAAACATACCATTTCCTTCTCGTAAGAAAATGCATGAAACCTTTACAAAAGGATTGATGAATGAAAAGTAAGTTAATGGATACAAATGTTATTGTGCGTTATTTTGTAGAAGATCCAGTTAAGGTGCATTCAAAGTTTAAAGGGGTTTTTTCGTTTTTTCCAAAGGTAGAATCAGGTGCTGTGAGTGTGGAACTTCCGGATTTAGTTGTTTTTGAAGTTTTTTTTGTTTTGACCAACATTTATAAAATTCCACAAGTTGATGCAGCACAAAAACTTAGTGATCTTATTGCGTTTCGAGGGTTTTTGATGCAGAATAAACCTCTTATGACCTCTTGTCTTCAAAAATTACAAAAAGAAAAAATCGATTTAGTTGATGCTTATTTGCTTTCTCTTGCGAAACAAAAAGGAATTTTGGCTGTATATTCTTTTGACAAAGATTTATCCAAACACGGCCTGCAATTGGCTGATGTGAAGTAGGTTTAAGGAATGGCTTTTAAATCATCACTCCAATTTTCTATTATTATTCCCACGCATAATAGGCGGGCTTTTCTTGAAATCGCGGTCTCTTCTGTTTTGAAGCAAAGTGATGCGGATTTTGAGTTGATTGTTGTCGATGATGGATCAACCGATGAGACCAAGGATTATATTCAAACCATTCATGATCCACGCTTTGTGTATTGTTATCAAAATAATCAAGGGGTTTCCAAGGCACGTAATGCGGGGCTGAAGCAGGCTCGAGGTCAATGGATTGCCTTTCTGGATTCGGATGATCAATGGACACCACAGAAGTTAGAAATAACACGGCAATATATCGAAAAGTTTCCTTCTATTTCAATATTTTACACGGAAGAAGTTTGGTATCGCAATGGTGCAATTTTAAATCAAAAGAAAAAACATAAAAATCCGGATGGGCATGTTTATATTCAGGCTCTTCCCTTATGTTGTATGAGCATATCGACAGCCGTGATTAATCGTACCGTTTTTGAGGCAATTGGCATATTTGATAAAGATTTCGTTGCGTGTGAAGACTATGATTTTTGGTTACGGGCCACGCATCGTTATGAAGTCAAATTAATCCCTGAGGCTTTGACTCTTAAAGACGGCGGTCGGCCGGATCAACTGTCTTCCAGCATTTGGGGATTGGATCGGTTTCGCATCAAGGCCTTGTCCAAGATGCTTAAAAGTGGGCAGCTTTCCAAAAAAGATTATGCTGCAACCTATCAAGAAATACTTAAAAAATCGCGTGTGTATATAGCTGGAGCTAAAAAACGAGGGAAAATTGAAGAGGTTCGAAAAATGGTATCAGATCTTAATCGTTTTAAATAAGCAACGATAGGATAATTTTAATGCTTTGGGTTTATGGTGATACTTCGCTCTTTTTCTAAAAATATTTCCCCTTCATCAAGAATATCCTCTACTTGAAAGAATTTAATTTTGATAGGATAACGCGTTGATTCAGAAGAAAAATTAAAATATTTATGCGAAATTCTAATAGTTTCTGATTGGCCAGGTCTAATGCGCACTGTTTTTACATCTTCTGCCAGGATATCAAATACGCGATCCTGCCCCCAATCAACCACAGCTTCTACTTTAACTATTGCCGAATCCTGGGAAGATATCACGGCTTTAATAACGACATCATCTCCTGACGTAATATCACTGCCACAAGCCACCGTCCCTAAACCATCCGGATTGTCACAAAGAATTTCAAAATTCTTGATTGTGAGTAATGATTGAGGAATAACCTTAACATCCGGATACGTTTTAGTAATACTCAATCCTTGATCATTTATTAATTTTAATGTTACAGTATAATTTTCTTCCACACTAACAGGATCATATGGGTGTGAATAAGATAAAGATTTTCTGGATGACACAGTAAAAGATTCAATAGTCTCTACAGTTCCGTCCCCATAATCAATAGAACCGTGCAGTGTTTGTGTTGTGTCAAATGCTCTGATAGTCGCCTTTAGATTCGCTAATCCCCATGAACCATCAAGGATATCATTATTAATTTCCACATTACCATCTTCTATCCAAAAATCAGGATACACCGTTATCGTTTTTGATTGTTCCTGGGTGTAATTATTATCATGGACTTTTACTCTAATAGCATATTCTTTGGGATCTGTTAGGGGCAGAGTGTACGTTTTTAATTTATTTATTTGAAAGTTATTTCCCGGGCTGATGGTAAATGGTGCTATATCTTTTGCACCATCTCCCCAAGATAATCTCCCCGCTAAATTAACGGTTTTTACTGTGCTAATTTCTGCCTTTATCTCAAATTCTTTTCCAATATTCACGCGCGAGGGGGCTGATAAAGATGCTATTGAAAAGGCCGCGTTGCCTGCATGATTCACAGATACTGGCACATCTTTTTTTACAGTTTTGTCATCCCCCGACACCTCTACACTAATATTATAATTTTCTGTATACGGAGCTAGCCCCTTTGTAAAATTAGATTGTTTATATTCATGTGTTGTTGCCGTTGCTGTGTATGTTCCGTCAGAACCAATCAAAAAATTTCTGGGCCCATTATTAAAGGAATCTTCTTCACCATCCCCCCAATAAACCCTTCCGTTAAGATTTGCCCCGGGGGTCCCCGTCACAATAATTGAAAGCATTACTGTTTCATTTTCAGCCACGAATTCTTTATTCAGCGTGACTGAATCAATATTAAACACATCGAAACAATTTGTTTCTGCACATCCAGGAGGAGATATTTCTACACATTGCCCTAAATTATTACACTTTTGTCCTGAAGAACAATCATTAACATCGACACATTCCGGAGGATCAATCACCGGACCATCATTATCCCTATTATCCAGTCCTTTCGGTAATGCCAACTCTTGGACAATAGTAAACGTACGCTTATGTTCATTTTGCATTTTATTATTCATGACCACCCTAACCCGTTTATTGGCTGGATTGGAATCGGCATACGTATAAGAACGAAAATTTCCAGGCTGATCTATCAAAAATCCTGACTTAACAAAAGAATCGTTAGGATCAGCAGGCCCCCAACCTCCTAATGAATCGCCTCTTTCAAAATAAATTTTGGCATCAAACCAGTCACGATTATATAAAGGCATAACATTGACCTTTAGACAGTTTGTACAGGAATTTTGACCTGCAACAATATTTTTGTCTACAGACCACACAGATGATGCATAAGGCATCATCGGCCATTCAACAGTTTTTGTTATGGCATCTTGTCCTAAATTATTTTTGACTGTTAAGGTGACTTCGTATGTGGCTGGAGATACGATACGTCCTTTTTCCATAAACGTAAATTCACGATGGTTTGTTGATCCTTCATCCAAGACTGTTTCCGTGCCTGTTTTCAAATTACGAAATTTCCATACATGACTGCTCATTCCGCCACCGACCGAAGTGCTTTGAAAATAATATTTCTCTTGAGGGTCAAAACTTCTCTGATAATACTTAAAATCTGCGATGGGGGCTGACTCTGCAGAACTGGAGGCCTGTACAGACATAAACCCTTCCGCTCTCCTCGTTGAAAGAAACGGGGAATCTTCCACAGTAAAAAAGTCCGATTCAGAAACTAACCTGTTTTGTGGGGTAACTTTAAGGCCTCGGGAAAAATTAACATTTATAAAAAAAGTATGTCCGCCGAATTTATTAGATACCGTCAGTTCGACACGATAACTCCCATCATTAAAGGCATGTTCAAATACCGCATTATTACCGCGTTTAATTACGGTATCATTATCATCAAGCGTATCCCCTTTTGTATCAATTACCTTCCATTCCCGGCCTGTCACCTGTCCTGTTGAGACGTCTTCATAAGTTACTGTACGTCCACTCGTGCTTTGTTCTCTGAAAAATGCTGTAGGCACATTCGGGTCAATGATAAACGTGGTTACGCTGCTGCCATCACTTGTATTATCGAAAGGAAGACTGTTCGGACAGGTTTGCCCATCGGCCGTCACCGCCGTACGAAATTGACTTGGGCTCAAGCTCTGTCGGGTGAACGAACTGTTTTTAACCAATTTACCATTCTGCCCACGATTCACAAACACCTCTTGAGAAGCCATCACCGTAAGATTTTTGGAAATAACATTGACTGTGTAACGGTCTGCTTCATCGTAAAAACGCGTAGCCGTAATCCCGCCGGGTTGTGTAACCCCATCACCAAACTCCCAACGCATAATTTTAGTGGTATCTACATGAGACACTTTAAATGATACCTGTCCGGGATTATTTTTTTCATCCGGGAATCGATACTCCAAAAGTCCCTGTCCAGTTTTTCCTCCATCAGAAGGAATTAAACCTTTGGGGGCGGGGCAGGCATCAACGACTTCATCCGGAATATCAATTGGTATTATTTCTTCTTTTGACACAACATGCGTTCCCTGTTCATCATCAATTTTTATGCTTAAGTTAACCTTTATTTCTACTGTTTCAGGTATTATTGAATATTCAAAATTTTGACCCAAGTCGTCATTCGATACAAACATCGCTATCAAATCACCCTCCGCATTTTCTGCATTAATAGACCAAAGCCAATCTATGGCCTCGATGTTATCCACTTCTAAATCCCCGCTAAACTGTATTGTTTCACTATCAAAAAATTCATGGGTAAATAAAACGTCCTTGCTTGTACGAGTAGGACCGGATACTGCAGTATCTTCATCATCCAGTATCAGGACAATATGAGCCTCTGAATCTTCTGATTCTATTTTTGACGTTACTGGATTTACAACATCATGCGACACACGTAAGGTAATATATACAGGCTCGGTAGGATCTTCAATATTTGTCGTTGCAAGTAAGTCGTGTGTTTTATTATCTATGGGGGGGAAATATAATTTATCTGGAGTTGTTTTTAATAAAAGTTCTGCTTTTGAGGCAAAAACATTATCGCCTTTAATTAATGCCAACGTAAGTTCCATTCCTTGTGGAAAATCATCACTCATTTGAAAATATGGCATTTGAGAATAAATTTCTATTTCATTACCCTCCGTCTTTTCCACAAAAAGCTTTACCTCGAAACCTTCATCTAATTTTACCGGAGGTGTTCTTTTTGAAGGATCTACCGTGTCAAAAGTAACAACGTCGCCTCCAGATGAATATTTAAAACCGTTAACATCCGTTACAATTAGATTTATAAAAAAACGATTATAATCATCAAAGCTCCCAACAGGAAGAGTATAAATTGGATCTATTTCGGTAAGCGTAGTTGTAACTTTTACATCATTTAAATCTGTCGATGTTATTCTCCATTCAAGAAGATCAACATCTAGGCCATCAATATCATTAAAAAATTGTACAGTTTGCGAATCTAAAACTTCATAAGTAAAATCAATTAAATAATCTTCAGGATGACGGCATCCCTCCCCTCCGTTCAAAGACGTTCTAAATTTTGTTGGTACACTCAAAGTATTGCTTGCCGTAGAAGCCGGGCAGACATCAAAGGTATTATTTTGTACACCCAGTTCTCGTTTAACAATATCAATAGCCCGTTGATCAAATAAAATATCTCCATGCGGATTGTCTGTTATTTGTGGTAAGGACGTAAAATTATCCCCCAACCCTCTTGTATAGTTCTGAACAAATATGTCATCCGACGGAAGGCTTGCCGGAGGAATATGTTTGTCTCCTTCTATGGCAATTACAAATTGATCCGCCTTTCCATTAAATTGGCTAACAGACTGAGGACTAAAAAGATTTTTCTGAATATCTCCATACGGATACATTGCACGTGTTATATCTCCATATTTAGTGAATTTGGTTCCTATGGGAGCAAAACAAGATCTTGCGGTATTTGATCCACCTAATATTGGAGTTAATTCAATAGCTTTAAGTCCGCTGAATTCTCCTTCCTTTTCAAAACGCATGGCCTCGCGAAGGACAATAGCTCCATAGGAATGATCAATAACCGTAACGGAATCCCCCACCGGATTCTCTCGTTTAAACAGCCACCAATGATTAGCTAATTGCGATCCAAGAAGCTCAATTTTTTCAAGATAATCATACACAAAATAAACAATATTGTATTCCTCCTTCAACTTATCATCGTTCAAGTAAAATGAAAAAATGTCTTTCGGAGAACGAGAATCAGCTCCGGGAATAAATAAAACCGTCGGTTTACCGGCATCAAAACTCCCCAAAGAATAAATCCCAGGGGTTTCTGATATAGCCCCCCCTCCAACATCAAAAGGAATTTCACATGCACAACCGTCCCCTTCGTTCAGAGACGTTCTAAATTTCTCTTGTCCGCCCAAAGCACTGATGGTTGTAGACGCAGGGCAACCATCGCTATCTTCACCCCCATCAAGAAAAACTTCTATATCAAACGTATTCGGTTCAACCACACCAAGCATTCTAATAGCGACATTTGTCACAGGATCATGAAAAACATCTCCCTTTTTCCATATAAAATCACCAGAATTTCTTTTAGTAATAAGATGTGTGTCCCCTGTTGATATCCTCTCTCCAGCCATATATATGACAACTCCTTGATCTACCCCTGCCATATTATTGAAGGCTGTAGCTTTATTATATTCTACATAGATAGGCATGTTTGTACCACGGCCCAACTTTAAAATACTTGGTTTATCCTCTTGCATGGCTCTTAAAGGATAAAATGTGGTTACTCCTGCTCGTACTGCAGAACTATCCTCTTCCATAACAGCTTCTATACTTAAATCAAAAAATCCTGCTTTCTCTCGACGATACCCATTAAAATTAAGAACAAACCTATTTCCCATTGTGTCCCAAGGGTCAGCATAACTTTCGCTGCACCTGTCGGAATCATCACTAAAATCAACACAATTCCAAGAATTAGCATGATCCCATTCAAATGTATGATGCCCCAATTCATGAGATAAAGTAGATGATTCCTCTTTATTATACGCCGTATTTACAATAATCACCTTGCTGTGACTTTTAACAATGCTTTTATCGATATATTTTACCGACCCGCCAAGCGTATCAAGTTTTCTCAAACATGATCCATCCAAATGAATAAAAAATACAATAGCTGTATAATCTTGAAAAATTATGTTATTGTCAGCCTTTTTAGTTACTTCTTTAACAAAGCTTTCAAAAATCTTAATTTCTTCAGCCCTATCACCACCACATAGTTGATTTGTAAACCCTGCGGTTATACCAAAACCATCTTCGCTGTAAGAATTATCTTTATTCATTTCGACTGTGTACCACCCAAAAATATCTGCCATCACAGAACTTATTTTGCCATTTGAAATGGACGTATATAATTGATTCACATCGGAAACCATTTGATTTATTTCTGTATCTATAATGGGCTTTGACTGATCGTCCTGAAAATTTACTTTAATAGCGGCAATTTTGATGTTTGAGGGAATGGAAGTGGAAGCTGAATTTATGACTTCGATACCGCTGCCTTGCGTGCTTACACGCCCCTTAAAAGCAATATGATGATCAATCCCAAAACCTCTTAGTTTAATCGTACTCCCTGAAATCACATTTGAGGGAAATCCCTGAGCCGGATAAAGAAAGAAGTGTGTTTTGTCTTTTGTTAATGAATAGAATACATCAGCCCTGCCTTCATTAAAATAATCTGCAATCGAAATCCCCAATACTCCTTCAACCTCCACTTCCTGTTCCACACAACCCCTCACCTCTTCTGGCATTAAATTACGGACAGTCTTGGGAAGGATCAGCTCAAGCGCCTTTTCCGGGTTTTCCCGCATAGTTTTAATCAAAAGGGCTTTGCGTTTTCGAACAAAATCAAGAAGTCCACGATTGTCTCCCCGGCGTCTGGCATCAAAGATTTTTTGCGTGTTTTCTTCTAATGTGCCATTCGCCTCTGTCGCGCAGCCAAAACTATCTAGTGAGCCTTCATCCGTTTTTGGGGTGTCATCCACAATAGGTTTATCATCCTTTTCGTCGATACCTACCTTGACGGATAGCGTATGGATATCTTTAGTTCCCCTTCGTCTGAGCTCTTGATAAGCGGTTAAAGTAACCGTATATTCTCCCGCTTCGGAAAATGTATGCGTGGGGTTTTCTTCATAACTTATATTGGTGTTTCCACCTAAAAAACCTCTTAAAATAGGAATGCCATATCCACCTAGACTTGTATTAGTTTGACTCTTGCGATCATCACCAAAATTCCATGTAAAAGATTTAGCATTTAGAGATGAATTTTTAAACTTAACTTCAAACACCCCTTCCCGAATTTCGGTTACCTTATAATCAAAATCAGCTATGACGGCAGCCGGATCGAGGACTTCGATATAATCTGTTTTGATTTCCTGATCTGTATCTAAGGATAACGTGCTTCGTAAAAAAACTGTATATCTACCTGGTTCCGTATATGTGTGCATGGGGTTTTGTTCGATACTCTCCACCCCATTATTTTGATTCAAATCAAAATCCCATATCCATTGATCAGGATCGCCGATGGTTGTGTCGGTAAATTGAACCGTTAGAGGCGCGACTCCTTTTTTTATGGAAGAGTCAAAATTTGTAATAAATAGATTTGGTAAGGGGTTCTCATCATCAGCCGGTATAACGGTTATTGAATTACTGACACTAGGCCTAAAGAAATCCCCCGTAGTAGACTTTCCTCGAACTTCAAAGGTATACGTTTCACCTATTTCTAAATTTAGGTTGTTGGCTGTTGCCAAATTAACTAGACCGACAGATGTCCAGCCTTGGATCTCTGTAAGGCCTACTGCTTTAAAATCAATTTTATTTGAAAAAATTCGATACTGATATTCAATAATATCTGATTCAGGTTTATAGGGTGTCCAGGTAGCTTGGAGTTGTGTGAGTGAAGTGGTTGTTGGATTTATCGTGGTTACCACAGGTATTGAATGGGTAAGAAGAACTAAACGTTCAAATGTTTTTATGACCTTTCCATCTGCTTTATTAATTTCTGCATAAAAAATATTTTCTCCAATGCTCACTGTTCTTGTGTCCCAGGATAAAGAATAATTACGGTTTCCAGGAGTATCCGGGGCATTTTTCCCTACAGCATCGGATCCTAATAAAGCAGGATCAAGTATTTGGGTTCCGTTAAAAGGTTTTCTAAAAAACTTAACTGATGTAATATCTGCATTGTCTTGTACAGAAACTTTGAGGGTTACTTTACCGCTGATGTTCCTGTCTTCAGTGACTGGCGAAATTATGAGTTGCGCGCTATCCTTAATAGTTACCTCAACCTTCAGGCTTGTATCTGTTGACGGGCCTATTACGATATCCATACCAGAATCTTGTGTAGAAAAAGGCATATTTTCCAGAAAGTCAGCGTCATAAAAATCTTTTCTCGCATCATCAAAACTGTTGGGAGTCCCATCTAAAAGATACGTTTCAAACGGAGCTTTATTGTACATAATTAAAGCTCCAAAAGGTGGGTCATGGCTCCATTGGTCAAACTGGTATACATTTTTATCAAGACCTTTTGGTTGCCGAAATTCAACATAAAAATGTTCCCAGAATTTTGTCGTGTGTATCTTGAGTGCAAGTGATTTCTTTGCTAAATCTTCATAAGGATTTAACGTATATTCATTTGATTTTTTCACATTAATTCTGTTTGTATCATCCAACCATCCGACAATATCTTTATTGGCAGCATGTGGATGAACTCTGCGACTCATAACATCATAAAGGTTGGGTTCTTTTATGGAACAAGCTAACAAGGTATTTTCCGGAATAAAAACTTGATCGCCGCAGTCTAATCCCTGTGCATGATGAAATCCAAAATTATGCCCCATTTCATGTTCAGGAGCACCACCGGGTTCGCCTATTTCATTATATAAAAATTGTGTCTGTAGCCATGATATTGTGACATTAATGCTTTCACCTGGATTAAGTAGAAGAGATCTCTTTCCAATTGTTCCAAACCCTGCCCAGTCGCAACCCAGATCATTTAACGGTGATATAATAATAATACGTTCATATTGCTTAAAATTAATTGTTTCTTTTGATTTTTGCAAGACTGCTTCTAAGATGGTATCAGTATCGCAGGTCGCATTGATCGGCAATTTTTGCCAATCCACTACTCTTCCGCTAAAAAATACTTTGCCAAACGAAACGTCCTGATAAAAAGAGTCGATTGAATCATTTTCGCCAAAAATACGGTTGTGCATTTGGTCTTTTGTAAAAGGTTCCTCTCTTTTGTCTTGAAAATTGGCAGGAATAACAATAGTTTTTTGCTCACCAAATATTTTGAAATCGGGTGTATTTAAAACAGATAACCCCATGTTCTTCTCCGGAGTTTCCTGTGAAGGACGATTGAAATTCAATAATAAATGCGTATCAAAAAGAACCCCTGAAGCTTGAACAATGTTTCCTGAATGTAGCGGTCGATGAATGGGTGCTGCTGGATGCAATTGAATAGTCTGTTGGGTTGATATATTTAGTTTGTATTCCATCCAACTATTTCTATTATCAAAAGTATCAAATATTGTTACAGATAGAATCCCTTCCAGAGGGCCACTATCCTTTTCAATCCATTTCTCATTTAAAAATTGTCTAAAATTGATACGTTCTTCTTTTGTAAGTATTGAGGCTAGAATTTTAGAAATATCAGGGTTATTTTTGTTTAACTCTCCAATAGTTTTATCATCACCGATAAGAAGTTTCATCCGTCGTTCGGCAATTTTGTTCATAAAATTCTCTAAAACAGTTTTTTCTCTTCCATTTGTCGTTTTATATTTTTCAAAAAACTTTCTTAAAACACCCGTAGCTTGACTAAAGGAAGAAAGGTCTGTATCAGGATTAAGTTCTAGAGTCACTATGATGGTGATAGGGTTGCTGCCTCTAATAAGTGTTTGTCTTTCTGGTGAGAATGTGAGACCGAGATCTAAATGATTTGGAATTTTGTCCAGAGCCACTTCAATAGTGCATCCTAAACAATTTACTCCGGAAGAGCTTCCATCTATTTGATATTCATATGTGTGTGTTGACAAATTATGCTTTACTTCTGATGAGTTAACCACTTGGCCACGGATATTTTTTAATTCTATGATAAGCCCTGTTAGGTCGACAAGGTCCTTAGTCAAATCATCACCGTTAAGAATAACATTGCCTTTAATAATGGAAGATGCATCATCTTTTTTTGGTGCATTCACTTTAACGGTTAGTGTATAGGTGTCGGAATTGTCCTTACGTCCAAGTTCTTGATAAGCGGTTAAAGTAACCGTATATTCTCCCGCTTTGGAAAATGTATGCGTGGGGTTTTCTTCATAACTTATATTGGTGTTGCCACCTAAAAAACCTCTTAAAATAGGAATACCATATCCACCTAGACTTGTATTAGTTTGACTTTTGCGATCATCACCAAAATTCCATATGTAAGATTTAGCATTTAAAGAAAGGTTATTAAATTTAACTTTGACCTCCCCTTCACGAACTTCAGTGGATGTGTAATCAAAATCAGCTGTTACATTTTCTTTATCATCCGGTGTATCCGGATCCTTACCAATTGCGCGAAATGCACGTATGGTTTTTTTAGCTTTTCCCACAGCACTGTTATCATTGGTTACTGTAAGAGTGACATCATAATTTCCCTTTTCAAAGGTATGTTCTGGAGAGGTTTTATGGCTGGATGTCCCATCCCCAAAATCCCATGCATAGATAGGATTTTTTAAAGTTGAGGTCTCGGTTAAATCAATGAAAGCAACTGTAAAAGGAGCTTGTCCACGTACTATTCTTTTTGTGTAATCATTTTCGTCTGTTTCGTCTCCCGGGATAGTGGTAAATGAAACTTCAGGGGCTTTATCGTTATCATCGCCTTTATCAATTAATATAGGGGACGTACATAAATCATCCTTCCCTCCATTTTGTCCAGAGCAGGTCCATTTATATTCGGAGGAAGAGTCCCTAGAGTCAATAAAGGTACCGTTAGAACATCTATTTTTTAGAACACCACATTTACCGTCAACCGGTTTTGAAAGTTTGCAATCGGCATCTGATCCACTGTGTTTGCCGATGCATTTCCATCTGTCTTCCTTGAGAGAGTCGAGAGCAGGACGAAAGTCTCCTTCAGAGCAAGAATCAATATTAGAACCACAGGTACCATTAACAGATATAGGGATTGAGCAGGAATCGGTCTTCCCCCCATTTTGTCCAGAGCAGGTCCATTTATATTCAGAGGAAGAGTCCCTAGAGTCAATAAAGGTACCGTTAGAACATTTATTTTTTAGAACACCGCATT
>JAJDCA010000021.1 GCA_029261055.1 Candidatus Omnitrophota bacterium
TAATCAGAGAAAACGCAATCTTGAAATGGCTCGTCTGCTGCGTTATACTGCATGGCAGACAAGTCAGCATGGTTCTCACAGAGAGCCATCAGAAGTAACTATGCAACCGGCTTGAGGTCAAACTCGCTGAAAAACTCCGCATCTAAAACACTGTTACATGCCTTAAGTGTTCCAAATCCAGTCTCTTTCAACTCTGTATTTAGTGTTGTAACAATTTCTATTATCATTGTTCTCCTTGCTCAATAATTAAAGGAGTTGGATAGTTGTATACACATAACAATCCTCTTCCAAAATTTTTACATTAACCAGCAAATTTCTATGTCGATTATTTTCTATTTCGTATTCTACTTCTTTTTCTTCTTTCAGAAATTCTCCTTTTTTAAAGTTAATATAATTCGCATAAACTGTGAGCTGCTGGCCTGTATCAAAATCAATAATAATCCCATATCCACAACTTGAATCATATTCTTTCACCTTCCCTTTTGACATCGTCAACTCCATCAGAATTTAAATTTTATAAATGATTACTCTTAATTATGGGACGGATATGAAAAGCAAGATATCCTTTGTAGGACGGTTGTATCTCAAATTCTACGACTTGCCCTTCCATTAACTCTACAAATTGAATATCCCATAGGCAACGTTTGTTAAAGTGAGCCTCTTCACCACTATTTGTTCTAATTTTCCCATATTCTCTGTCATGAAATAATTTTAAAATTGTTCCTGTTTGCATTATCCCCTCCAAAAATAAATAATTTTCTCGGCGACACTTCCTCTTTTAAAACCTCAGTATCGCCAATCCAATAATAAATAAGAAATAAAATTACACACAATACGATACTTGAAACGCATCCAATGGGCGACATGTTCATGCACCAATAATGAATCATGCCTGCAGTCATGGAAGATTATAAAAATACGTGCTAATAGACATGCTGCGAATAAGTTTAAAGGCAACATCAATCAAAACGAAACACTTACAACATTAACCATCGCATACCACAACAAAAAATAGAGTATAAGCGTATTAAACAATTGGCCTATACGTTTTGAACCTTTGTTGATTTTGATACTACGCAACAATTTTTTGCCAATTCTGTTTATTTTTATCTTGGAAGGTGAAAGGTCAATATCAACACTCCTTAGCTTTATAATCGAAAGGATTCCTTGCTATTTTTGTGAAGGTCTAAGACCAATAAACAGCGTGTACTAGTGGCAGACTGCCGAGAGAAGAGTGTAAAAAAATCTATCGGGGTAGGAACTATCTATCTAAGTGATCTGTATACAGCATAACGTACTGTTTAGATAAATACAATGATTATTAATTGAGCTTTTCAAATACGTACATTTTAAAAATACTTTTTTTGAGAAAATCTGCACGTCCCAGAGTGTCCAAGTTTTGTCCAAATTGGTTAAAACTGATTAAAGCAAAAAACCCGTGTTTGTCGTCGAGAAATGGTGTATTTTGTTGAATTTCAAAAGATTAGAAAAAGGGGCGTTTTTAGCACCCCATTCAAGTGCTTTATCTAATTATTACGAATTTATATTACAAATACTATATTTAGAACTATTCTTCATCATACGGTGGATACTGTTGCGGCGGTTCTCCGATTGCCCTGACAACACATGGCAATTTTTCTGCAGCTCTGGTACAACGCACTTCTTTCAACCCCACAATAAATTCCCAGCAATCCCCATAATCAAACAAAAACAACATTTGTTTTCCTTCTTCATTAAATACCGTTGATATTTTTGTTTTCTCAACACTTTTTGCATGACCATCACCAGCTTCATCATCAATATCAACAAATAGTTCGTAAACTTCCTTAGGAGGTCCTCCTTGTTTGCGCATGGCATGACTATAAAACCCATAACAATGATCGCATTCAAAATCATAAGCCTGAAGAATCGACTCAGCCAAATGGGCTAAACTTTCTTTTCCTGATACGGCAAGGTCTCGAATAATCTGGTGTTGAACCTCATCCATATCATAAAAGGTCATGTTCACTTCAAAAACAAAAACCTCTCCTGATGAACCATCATTCGCTTCAAGTAATAAAGCTGAATCCGAAAAAATATTTTTAAAATGCTCATCTTTTTTGGTGGCAAATTCTAATCCAAATTGATCATTAATAACATTCGTAAAAACATCAATAGGAAATCCATACTTTTTTGCCCCATCCGGAAATCCTCGCATTGGCATATACCGAATAAAACGATCCCGCTGTTCACTTGATCGTCCATGATAGGAATAAGAAAATTTATGATTTTTTATAAACTCATTCATCGCCCCGATAGTTCTACGGCTTTCAGTTTTAGCGTAACAAAATTCACCCCGGCACAAATCCATTACCTTGGCCACCACGTCACCGCTTGCCCCTTCAATATAAAGAGCCTTACCCAATCTCTTTATAAACAATTCAGGCAGCCTAGCACGAATATCTTTACGAGACACATCCTCAAGCGTAAATGCAAACAAAGTCTGCCTCTCTACAAGAATCACTTGTTTTTTGCGATTCAAAACAAACACATGCGCATACCATTCCGTAAATGGCGCACTCGATTCCTCAACCTGTACCAAATCAACAGGCTTAATACCGCATTCTTTTTGAAGTTTTTGAGTTAGGCGAATGATGGGCATATCTACTTAATCAATTTCCCTCGAGTCAGATTATTTTTAAAATATTTTATCTTCTGCCACCAGCTCATTGGCTTCTTCTCATTCCTTAAGAATTCAGCAATACATGAATTAATCTGGTTAAATGATACCGGATAATAATTCCACATTTCCACCGAAAGATTAACGATTAAAGACCCCTTATTCAACCTTCTCACTTTATACCGATTATGAACATGCCCGCAAAGATTCAATGGAACCTTAGGGTCAGCATGTTCCGGTTTATGTGTCAAACAAATATTCTTAGAACCATAATAAATATACATTTTTTGGATAATTGTCCTTAGGCTATTATTTCTGTCATGGTTACCTTGAATGAAAATAAATTTACCATTTAATCTTTTCTCAAAAAGTCTATATTTTTCGACCCCTCCTTCTTTACCACCCTTAAAAATAAAATCTCCCAAGAAAAAAACTGTATCTCCAGGCTTAACCCTTTCATTGTGCCGTTTAATAATTGTCTCATTCATTTCTTCAACCGTTTTAAACGGCCTGTTGCAGTAACGGATAATATTAAAATGTGAAAAGTGATAATCTGATGTCCACCAATAATTCATGATTTAATTTTGTTAATTCTATCTTCTACGGTCTTTAATGCTTCCAATATGCTCTCAAATGATGGTGATTCCTTAAAAAACATCGGCTGCATTTGCTGATAATCAGACTCCAAGGCTGGAATTTGGTTAGGTTTTGGAACAAGTTTTAATGTACCAGGTTTAGCTTCATCATATTTAGCTGCAGGGCTACGAAAAAAAGTGCTTGTATGTTCAGCGACCCTTGTAAGCAAATCAATATTATCTAATGCTCGTTCCAATATAGCGGATTGCACCATTTCATAAATATCATAATAATGCCGTGTCATTCGTATGGGCAGTGGTTTATCCTCTGGGAAATGATAGAGCTTGTGAAGAATTGTTGCCTTTTCCCAAAATGTTCGTTCTGCGGATAACACACGGACGTTCACTGTTCTATCAGTCATAGCATCTGGAACAGCATCAACAACATATGGTGTAATTTCAGCCATTTCAACTGGCCAATGATCACTGCGTGCGCCCATTTCAATCTTAATAACAGATTTCAGATAATTTTCCTTGCTCAATGGTGAGACACTTGGAAAATGAAATAAAAGTGCCGGATTGGTTTGGTCTTCCGTATCTAACTCTAATTTCCAATTTTTATCGGTTTCTAGAGACTCTTGGATGAGACTTCTTAATTCGGGATAAAATATATCTGTAATTGCTTCTTTACATTTTCCTATCAACCCTTCGATGCGCCTTTTCCTTTCCTTGTTACTGCTCCCTTTTTCCGGCTCCATATCTCCGCCATAACCTAAATAACTACGTTCAATAGATACATCAACGTCCTCAGAAAAACGTCCAATAATTTTATAAACCTTTGAAAGCGAAGTCCCGCCTTTAAACGTAAGATGCTCACCGATATCCTTCATTGAGAACAATCGCTTCAATATCCAACAAACCCAAAAATCTTTGTCAATTAATTGAGAATTTATTCCTAGCTTATCGGAAGCAACTTCAAAATATTTTTTGCGTTCTTCAATATCTAACCGGGCAAATGAGTCCATAAGTATTTTTCCTTGTTATAATATTTCAAATATTTCCGCTATCCAAATTGGAGCATAACGTTTATCTTTTAGTAAAATTTTTCTGTCATCATTGTTAATTCTTTTTTTAATTTTGTCTATGATCTTTTTATCCACATGATCTTTTCCAATGTATTTTAATGCCTGAATTACCGACCCACTTATACGTCCTGCCGTTGCCATATTTTTTGGTGTGGTTGTTTTAAATATAATGGTTTTTTGACCAATCTTAATTGTTCGATTAGCCCCATCGGTTAAAAAAATGATCTTTGCCGGCACCTGCTCGCTTAAGCCAAGCAGATTAGCGGCATATGCGCCCGATGGTTGTATTTTTAAATTATCCTTTTTGGCAAGGGCCCTTCCTATGGCATAATCATTTGACGGAATTAATCCCAATTTTGGATGCTTTTCCGGATAGTCATACAAACCATTGGCAAGACGGCGAATAATCCCACGATCCGTTAAATTCGCAAGCGCCTTAGCAACACTCGCACGAGTTCCCAAATCAAGGAAATTATATCTGGTGAACACCCAACCCCTACCGTTCCCATAAATTCTATTAATTACTTTATTTACAATAGTTTGTATCATTTATAATCCTTTATCTGTTCACACAAATTATATATTTATTGTGAATTTATGTCAAATAAAAATTACTCAAATACTCAAATATGGGCTAATCAAGTCGCACGGGGTCAACCTCCAACCTTCATTCCAAACGGTTTAATAAATTCTTCAATGCCGCTCTTAACTGCTTGGATGCATTTACGCCTTTCACTTCGCGTTGCTTCATACCGGGGAAGCCGCATACTAAAATCAAGGTCTTCACTGAGACGATAATAGGAGTAGTATATTTTGTTAAGGCAGGTCCCTCCTTTGAAAATAAGACCTGTTGATAGCTCATGTATACGCGAAAGCAATAATGTTAAATAATAATCCTTCTCCACAAGAGGTGCGTAAAAACCTGTTAACGATGCAACACGGTCTATGAGTGTTAAAAATTGTTCTTTATCTTCGTGTATCATTGATAATAGCTCTCCATTTTTTATTTAAAGTGCCTTTTCTTGATTTTGAAAATGAAATAATCGAGGTCCCTTGAACAGTTTTGACAAGTGGTTTTAGCATCGAATCTTTAATCTTGCATTTTTCCAACACATACCCGATAAATTTACGTGTTTTTATATTAGGAAAACGTACTGCATAATCAATAAGCTTTTTTACATCACATTTTTTTTCTTCTACAAAGCGTTCTAGAATTTCCCCTGCGGGCAATAAACCACCTACCGGTTTATTAAAATAAATGAGGTCCACTAATGTCTTTTCTCTTGAGCTTACATACACCTCAACACCCCGTATAGACTTCTTCTCAATCCCGTACATCTGCGCCTCAGAAACTTTCACAAATTTATACAAAATTCCTGCGATTTGTTTATCTTTACTCAAACGCCTGTTAATGACATATACCTTCTGAAATTGCTGATCTGTAAAATTGTAATAATTAAACATAGTCGAATAGCCAATATAATACCCTCCCTCAGGAAAATAAACCGAAGGAACAACAAATTCACTCACGCCCATGCCTGTGGGGAGAGACTCTAATGGAACAAAAATATAGACCCCGCTTTTGATAGGAATTAAAATATTTTTCCTTTTTAGCCGATAAACAAGCTGTCTTCGATAAGGAAAATTGTCCGGTAAAAAACGGTCTAATTCTTTTGCCGTGACGATTTCCTTATTTTCATAAGAAAGCCGCCCTATCAATTCTGCCTCTATTGGACTAAGCGAACTAAATGTATTTTTATTTATCATATGTACCCTCACAGTTACATAAAGCTAACAATAATACATAACTAGAATAACATATTATAAACAGATGTACACCGAAATACACTTCTGATACACCTATTTATTTAACTTTCATAACTTATTTATTTATAAGTAATTACGAATTATTATAGCACGATTCTAGCACAAACAGATTTTCTGCACGACGAACAGGGCGAACTTATGCCCTAACATCAACCGTGCATTTTGGAAATTTTGTGCTAAAACGGTGCTATCGAAAATGGTACGATTTAGCAAGATATAACAACATGTATCAAGGGGAAATTCGCTTCTCTCGTCGGAAGTAAACGCAAATGCAAGAATTGGAAGGATTTAAGATTTGATTAGGATAGGATTACAAATCAGCTGCTCTACCAGCTGAGCTACGCCAGCATAAATTTATTTTTCTCGAAATTTACTTACGATGATAAAGATCAAAATAAATAATGCTAATGTTAAAAAAAATGGTTACGCAGTAATTCAGGCAGTAAGGAGTTTTAAAAAAATAACTTGTGCATGTTAATAAAGGATTTCAATGATTGAATAATTTAAAACGTGTCCGTTATTTATTTAAAATCTTTAAACCAAGTCTCAATTTTTACCATATCATCTTGTCGCTGTAAAGAAATCTTTTTTAAATTTTGCTTAAGGATTTTTTTAGAATTCTAAAAAAATCCCCGCACATTAATTAATGTACGGGGATTGAAATAATGCTCAGCAACTTTCTACTCTCCCGTAGCCTTGCGACTAGAGTACCATCGACCTCAGAGAGCTTAACTGCCGTATTCGAAATGGGAACGGGTGTTGCCTCTCTAGTATGATCGCTGAACAAAATCAAATATCTCTTAATATTATTGGGATAATTTTGCCATCAGGCAAAATTAATTGCCCAATAATTAATTACAATTATGTAAGATAGAAAACAGGATATTAATAACTTGTTTATGTCAGGTGTAACCCTTACGGGTTACACCTAACACATATTTAAGGTCAAGCTTTCGGCTTATTAGTACTGCTTAGCTGAAACCATTACTGGTCTTACACATGCAGCCTATCAACCTCGTCGTCTACGAGGAGCCTACATTCTGCCGAAGCAGAATACGATACCTAATCTTGAGGGGGGCTTCGCACTTAGATGCTTTCAGCGCTTATCCCTTCCAAACGTAGCTACCCAGCTATTACCCTTGGCAGGATAACTGGAACACCAGAGGTTTGTCTCTCCCGGTCCTCTCGTACTGAGGAGAGCTCCCCTTCAAGTATCGCACGCCCACACCAGATAGAGACCGAACTGTCTCACGACGTTCTAAACCCAGCTCGCGTACCGTTTTAACCGGCGAACAGCCGGACCCTTGGGACCTTGTTCAGCCCCAGGATACGATGAGCCGACATCGAGGTGCCAAACAGCGCTGTCGATATGAACTCTCGAGCGCTATCAGCCTGTTATCCCCGGAGTACCTATTATCCGTTGAGCGACGGCAATCCCATATTCTACCGCCGGATCACTATGCCCTACTTTCGTATCTGCTCGTCCTGTCGGACTCGCAGTTAAGCTCCCTTATGCCATTGCACTCTTAAGACGATTGCCGACCGTCTTGAGGAAACCTTTGGACCCCTTCGTTACATTTTAGAAGGGAACCGCCCCAGTCAAACTGCCCATCTGGCACTGTCTTACGCCCTGATTCAAGGGTCGAAGTTAGAATCTAAATACTATCAGGGTGGTATTTCACTAATGGCTCCAGCACCGCTAGCGCGGCACTTTCACAGCCTCCCACCTATGCTACACAAACAGCACCCAAACTCAATACCAAATTGCAGTAAAGGTTCCGGGGTCTTTTCGTCTTGGTGCGGGTAAGCGGCATCTTCACCGCTACTACAATTTCGCCGAGTCTCTCCTTGAGACAGTGCCCAACTCGTTACACCATTCGTGCGCGTGGGAACTTACCCCACAAGGAATTTCGCTACCTTAGGACCGTTATAGTTACGGCCGCCGTTTACCGGGGCTTCATTTCAAAGCTTCTCCAAAAGAGGATAACCTTTCCACTTAACCTTCCGGCACCGGGCAGGTGTCACACCCTATACATTGTCTTACGACTTCGCAGAGTGCTGTGTTTTTACTAAACAGTCGGCCGGGCCTCTTTATTGTAACCCAAAAGAGCTTCACTCGTAAAGAGCTTCACCCCTTGGGCACCCCATCTCCCGAAGTTACGGGGCCATTTTGCCGAGTTCCTTAAGGAGAGTTATCTCGAGCGCCTTCCCATATTCTGGGTATCTACCTGTGTCGGTTTACGGTACGAACGGTTATGAAACTCCCTTACAGGCTTTTCTTGGCAGCGTGGAATCGATGACATCACCTTTGCCGTAGCTTAGGCTTGCCCACCCCTCATTGCGATGTCTCCACCGCAACTACAGGCTTAGCACGGAGACGTCCAACACTCCGTTCATCTATCCTCCTGCGTCCTTGTAAGGTAATAACGCTCATAACCGGTTCCGGAATATTAACCGGATATCCATCGACTACGCCTTTCGGCCTCGCCTTAGGATCGACTAACCCTGGGTGGATTAACCTTCCCCAGGAAACCTTGGATTTTCGGCGCTACGGTTTCTCGCCGTAGTTTTCGCTACTTATACCAACATTATCACTAGTGTCTACTCCAGCGCTCCTTACGGTACGCCTTCATCGCCTGACACTACGCTCCTCTATCGCTCAAAAAATCCGAAGATTTTATGAACCCATGGTTTCGGTTACAGGCTTGAGCCCCGATCATTTTCGGCGCAGAATCACTCGACCAGTGAGCTGTTACGCACTCTTTAAATGATGGCTGCCTCTGAGCCAACATCCTGGCTGTCTATGTGATCCCACTTCCTTTACCACTTAGCCTGTATTTGGGACCTTAACCGATGGTCTGGGCTGTTTCCCTTTCGACCGTGAAGCTTAGCCCTCACAGTCTGACTCCCGGAGTAAACATATTAGTATTCGGAGTTTGGTTAGGTTTGGTAAGCGGGTAAGCCCCCTAGCCTATTCAGTAACTCTACCCCTAATATGCAATTTATCCGAGGCTAGTCCTAGAACTATTTCGAGGAGAACGAGCTATTTCCAAGTTTGATTAGCCTTTCACTCCGATCCACAGCTCATCCCCTCCATTTTCAACTGAAGTGGGTTCGGTCCTCCACTTTGATTTCTCAAAGCTTCAACCTGGCCATGGATAGATCACTTGGTTTCGCGTCTAATATGTGTTACTAGGGTCGCCCTATTCAGACTCGCTTTCGCTGCGCCTCCGCTCCAGAAGAGCTTAAGCTTGCAACACACATTAACTTGTTGGTCCATTATGCTAAAGGTACGCCGTCACCCATCTACACCCGAAGGTGCATATAGGGCTTCGACCGCTTGTAAGTTTATGGTTTCAGGTACTATTAACTCCCCTCCCGGGGTGCTTTTCACCTTTCCCTCACGGTACTAGTTCACTGTCGGTCAGACTCGAGTATTTAGGCTTAGCCCATGGTCGGGCTGGATTCCTGCAGGGTTTCCCGTGTCCCGCAGTACTTGGGATACCTCTAGAGCGCTTGAGAATGTCGTTTACAGGACTTTCACCTTCTTTGGTGTGACTTCCCAGACACTTCTACTATCCTCGCACGTCCCACATTGAGGTCCCGCAACCCCCTCCGTCAATGACGAAGAGTTTAGCCTTTTCCCTTTTCGCTCGCCGCTACTGGGGGAATCCCTTTCGGTTTCTTTTCCTGAGGTTACTTAGATGTTTCAGTTCACCTCGTTCGCCTCTCTTACCTATGTATTCAGTAAGAGATACTCAGGTATAAACCTGAGTGGGTTGTCCCATTCGGAAATCTTCGGATCAAAGCTTGTTTGCGGCTCCCCGAAGCATATCGCTGCTTACCACGTCCTTCATCGCCTGAGTCTACCAAGGCATTCACCATAAACCCTTAGTAGCTTGACCAATATTTGCTGTTACGCAAAATTGTATTTACTTCATTGTTCTCTATCTTACATAATTGTCAAAGATCAAAAGAAAACTTAGATAATAATGGCAGAAATACTGCATTTTTATCTAAGTCATCATTTACAAATTTATTTTAAATCTTTTATCCGTATAAAAGTGGAGCTGAGGAGGATCGAACTCCTGACCCCCTGCTTGCAAAGCAGGTGCTCTCCCAGCTGAGCTACAGCCCCTAAACTTACGCCATTCCTTGAACCCTTTCAGACTGGTGGGCCCGAGAGGATTCGAACCGCTGACCCCCGCGTTATCAGCACGGTGCTCTAACCAACTGAGCTACGGGCCCAAAATGAGTTTAGGTTCTAGACTTTAAACTAAAAAAATTATTTTTCCTTAAAGCCTAAGTAGCTTTTGCCAAAAAATTAAATAAAAGCCAAGCATTTCGAAGGTTCGAAATACTGTCTACTGTCATGTGGACTTGTTCTTGTGAGCAAGAACTTGATTCTATGATTCTCCCATCATAGAGGGTTTCTATCGAATAAGATAGAAAGGAGGTGATCCAGCCGCACGTTCCCGTACGGCTACCTTGTTACGACTTAGCGCCAATCACCAGTTTTACCTTCGGCCTACCTACATAGGACTTCGGGTACCCCCGGCTTTCATCGCTTGACGGGCGGTGTGTACAAGACCCGGGAACGTATTCACGGGAGCGAGCTGATCTCCCATTACTAGCGATTCCGGCTTCATGAAGTCGAATTGCAGACTTCAATCCGAACTGGGGATGGTTTTTTGAGATTAGCTCCCCCTCACGGGTTGGCAACCCTTTGTACCATCCATTGTAACACGTGTGTAGCCCAGGACATAAGGGCCGTACTGACTTGACGTCATCTCCACCTTCCTCCTGGTTATCCCAGGCAGTCCCCCAAGAGTGCGCTCACGTATCTGCAAGCAGAAAACGTGAGGTAGCAACATGGGGCAATGGTTGCGCTCGTTGCGGGACTTAACCCAACATCTCACGACACGAGCTGACGACAGCCATGCAGCACCTGTGCACCGTCCAGCCTAGCTGACCTCTCCCTTTCAAGAGAGTACGACGGGCATGTCAAGTCCTGGTGAGGTTCTTCGCGTAGCATCGAATTAAACCACATGTTCCACCGCTTGTGCGGGTCCCCGTCAATTCCTTTGAGTTTTAGCCTTGCGGCCGTAGTCCCCAGGTGGAGCACTTAACGCGTTAGCTGCGGCACTGATCCCGAGGGACCAACACCTAGTGCTCATCGTTTACGGCTAGGACTACCAGAGTATCTAATTCTGTTTGCTACCCTAGCTTTCGCAATTTAGCGTCAGGTTTGAACCAGGAAACCGCCTTCGCCGCTGGTGTTCTTAGCAATATCTACAGATTTCACCCTTACACTGCTAATTCCGTTTCCCTCTTTCAACCTCAAGTCTGATAGTTTGAAGGGCAGTTTCCCGATTGAGTCGGAAGATTTCACCCCTCACTTATTAGACCGCCTACTTGCCCTTTACACCCAATAATTCCGAGTAACGCTTGCCACCTCCGTATTACCGCGGCTGCTGGCACGGAGTTGGCCGTGACTTATTCGTCAGGTACCGTCAACACAGACGCCATTAACGTCTGGGCATTCTTTCCTAACAAAAGCAGTTTACGATCCGAAAACCTTCATCCTGCACGCGGCGTCGCATAGTCAGGCTTTCGCCCATTGCTAAATATTCTCGACTGCAGCCTCCCGTAGGAGTCTGGGCAGTGTCTCAGTCCCAGTGTGGCTGACCATCCTCTCAGACCAGCTACCCGTCAAATGCCTTGGTGAGCCATTACCTCACCAACAAGCTGATAGGACGCAAGCTCATCTCAAAGCGACTGGCCCGAAGGTCCCAGTCTTTACCCTGAAAAACATACATTTTTCAAGGATTATCAAATATTACCTCCATTTTCACGAAGCTATGTTTGACTTTGAGGAAAATTACTTACGTGTTACTCACCCGTTTGCCGCTATCTAGCGTTTTCCACTTAATTCACTTTGCCGAAGCTTGGATCATTAAGTTTCCAACAAAGATCGCTCGACTTGCATGCCTAATCCACGCCGCCAGCGTTCACTCTGAGCCAGGATCAAACTCTCCAAAATGACTTGGCTTTATTTTTTAATTTGGCTTGTTTTGGAATTGCATCACAATTGTGTTCTGCAATTCCTTGTTACGGACAAAAGATTTCAAAGATCAATCAAAAATTTTATTTACCCTTAAGAGTTATGTTTAACCCCTGTAAGGTCCAAAAGAATACCAAAACATTTATTCATTGTCAAGCGATTTTCTCAATTGATTTGTTATTTAAATTATCGCCAAAAACCACTTTTGTAACTATAAAGACTGCAACAACTTATTTCTTAAAATTAATTCCTTTTGATTATCCAAAAGAGAAGTTTTTTTGACGACTTCAATGGATTGAATAAAATTTTGATTCGCAGGAAAGTCACTTCCAAAAAGAATATGCGATGAATCTGTAACTTCCAAGGCACACAACAGTGATGCCAAAGACTTTGATCCACTTGTATCAAAATAAATATTTTTAAAATACTCGCCGGGAAGTTGAGATAAATCTTTTACAAAATTTCTTTTACGTAACATCGCATACGTTGTATCAAAGCGCTCTTTGACTAACGGAAGCACTCCACCATAATGAGCAAAAATGAAATTCACGTCGGGGAATTGCGTAAAAACACCTGTCATCATCATTTTACCAATACACATGGTCACATCAAATACATATTCTAAAACCGGCGTTAATAAAGGATCTTTTACACGCTCTTCACCTATGGGATTAATAATTTGAGAATGGACATGAATTGGCATATTTCTTTTTTGTGCAAATTCAAAAATAGGATAAAACATTTCATCATCAAGAAACTTACTGTCATAACTGGATGCCAATGAAATAACTTTTAAATCCAAATCTTCAATACGTTGTAACTCTCCCTCTAATAAGCCTGGATTATCAACAGGCAAAATTCCAGCGCCAATAAAACGCCCTTTATTCTTTTTAACTATTTCAGATAATTCGTGATTGTACACACGACAAAGGTTTGACCATCCACCCATTTGCAGGTGCGCATCACTGGTAGGATACAGAAGAAGCGACTTTTCGATACCCGCTTCATCCATTAAAGTTAAGTGATGATCAATATCAGACCAATTAACCTTAAAAAAAGATGTATGACGAGCCACCTCAGGCGGCATGTAATGACTGTGGGCATCGATGATATTATTCATTGTTAAAGCATTTTATTGTCTTTTAAAATCTTTTCAACCTCACCCAATGCTTTCTTTAAATCTTCTAACAAATGAATATTAACTGATATGCCTTTTGCTGTAGGTACCATTTCTTCAGTACCCTGCGTCATAGTCCACGTTCTAATATCAATCAAATCATTCCCTTTAAATTCACGAATCCCAATACGAATTTCTTGAAACTTATTCTTCTGAAATGTGCATATTGTTTTGTCCATTTTTTTGCCCCCCCCTTTCCTTATTATTTTGCTTGTTTTTGTTGATAATCAATAATCGGCTTTGTCCACGGTGTTTGTTGATTAATAACAGCCAACTCCAACGGACATGTATTCTGAGGTACCGATAAAGCAAACATAACCATATCAACGACAGCATCAGCCGACATCAAACGATCTTTCTGCTCCTGTGTAATATTTTCTAATTTATCTGTTAGGTCGGTATCCACAACACCCGGCAAAATAGATGTAATTTTAATCCCATGATCCCGCATTTCCCAAAATAAACCTTTTAAAAAAGCACGCAACCCTACCTTTAAAGAACTGTACGTCACAAATGTTCTTGGCACAGGATCAACTAAAGTAGAACCAGAAACCATGTTAATAATCGCCCCTTGCTTACGCTCAATCATATGTGGAATCACCAAACGAATTAACCGCACATACCCTAGATAATTCGTATGTACTAAATTCTCAATATCTTCTAATGGCTGCTTTTCAAAAGGATATTGGCTGGATACACCGGCATTATTGATTAATATGTCAATAGCGCTAAATTCCTTTAACGCTAATTCTGATAATTTTTGTAAATCCTCTAATTTACCAACATCTGCGGATAAACCTAAAACTTTCACAGTATCGCCAGCTTTTTCCTTAATTTCTTTGACTGTTGCATCCAGAGTTGTCTGATTACGCGCGGCTAATAGCACATTAACACCATTTTGAGCTAATTTTAATGCAAGAGCCTTCCCAATCCCACGGCTTGCCCCTGTAATAATCGCATTTTTTCCTTTAATATGTTCCATTTTTTCTCCATTATTTATCTTAATAATCTATTTATTAAATAATTTAATAGTATTATTAATATACCAATTACAAAAAAAGTCAACCCAAAATTTTGTTCAACAAAAATACGGCTAATAAAAAAGCCTAACCCTCCGCTAATAAAACGCACAGAAGAATTCAAACTTGCAATAACCGGCCTATCCTTATCAGGGAAGTCTGTCAATAATGTGGATAACCCATTGTGCCCAATAGTCCAGAACACCGAAATAAAACAAAATATTATGCCTAAAATAAATAACGGATAATTTCCAATCAACAACATAACGCTTAAAGCCAATCCAATAACACCTATGCGACAGGTAATTAAGCGCCCTCTTTTATCTGATAAATGCCCCCCTACGATCTGCCCTAAAGCCCCACCCAAAGCAACAACAACAAAGAAAAAACTTATCCACAGCTTATCTAATGCGTAAATTTGGCTTAAATAAATCCCAAACCATTTGTGCACCCCATGATAAAGAAAACTTATTAAGAAAATAAAAACAAAAATATTAAGGATATCCTTGTCTTTGAAGGCTTTTAAATAATTTATGGATACACCATGAACATTCTTCAATAAGTCAAGCTTTACTCTCCAGAGGCATAGCGCCGTTATCAGTCCTAAAAAAGCCGGCACAAAAAATAACCACCGCCAATGAGTTACCCCCCCTAAAACAATACCCGCCAAGGAAGCAAAAAAACTACAGCTAAAAAATAATCCCACTAGCCGCCCACGGACTTTTTTTTCAAAAAACTCCCCAATAATCATCAATCCTAAAGGAATTGCACACGCAGCCGTTATCCCCATACCAATACGCCCAAATAAAAAATAACGTAATGAATGGACTGAACCACAATAAAACGTAAAAAAAGAATATAAAATTAAGGCGAAACCTAATATTCTACGATAGGAAAAATGCTTGGTTAACGGGGCATAAATAAGCGCCCCAATGCCATAAGGTATGAGGTAATACGGAATGATTTTGGCAACCACAAGATTGGCCAATTTTAAATCAAGACTAATCGTCGGTATGACAGCCGCCACAGCGGCTGTATTAAATGATATAGTAATATTACCGAGACAAATGAAAAAATAAATTAATCTTTTGTTACTAATTCTTCAGCCTCTTTTTCAATAACGTCTTTAAAAATTTTCATATTATGCTGAGAATGCTCATTGATGAACCCTTCGATTTGTTCATCATTAAATTTTGTAAAATCCGGATCCATTTCAAACTCCTGAATCCATGTCATCAATACGCCCTCGTCAGATTCATGATACAACCAAATAATTTTCATATATTTGAAAGGAAACATCGGATCATGACGGGATGCATAGGCATAATTTTGCTCTTTGTGAAGCCAACGCTTAGAAACCCATGACTTCTCTTCATCATCGGTTAACCGAAAAGTAATTTCATTACCTTCATGGCTTAACACCTCAGCCTTAACATATTCTTTGCCAAATAATTCTGTCCACCGTTCGATATTATTCGAAACATCAAAAACTAAATTATATGGTGCATTAATAATAATAGAATTTCGTGTGTGTCCCATTTTTTCTCCCTGTTGTTGAACCTAACCTACCATTAATATCGAAACACAATCATACAAATGGCCCAAATAATCACTGCAAGCAAAATAAGATTGTCTCTCAAATCAGATTTACCATTTTTTTCTTCTGCTTGCTCTTGTTTTTCTTCGCTCATAATTCATCTCCTTGAGTTTATTTAATCAAGAATAGCCACCACTCTGGCCCAACCTGCACCAGCTTGACGAACTTTGACCGGCAAACACGATACTGTAAAACCATAAGGTTTGGGGATAGCCTTTAAATTACCCAATCGTTCCATATGGCAATATTCCCAACGACGACCAAGAAAATGCGATGGCCAAATTTTGGATTTATCTTTTGTTTCTAAAAATTCCTTAAACATCTCAAAGCAAGGCCGATCTAAACCGATCGTATCAATCCCCATCATCTTGATACCCTGATCTAAAAGATATTCAACCGCATCCGGCATCATACCAACGTATTTCGAAATATATTCAGGTGTCCCTAAAAATTTGTCACCACCAGTGTAGATCAAAACAATGTCCATTGGTTTAAGTTGATAATTAATTTTTTCTAGGGCTGCAATCACATCTTCTTTGTGAATATTCTGAGGATATTGCATATGCGTAAAGTCCACGACAACCCCAGGCCCATAACACCATTCCAACGGTACATCCATAATCTGCTTAGCCGGTTTCCCTTCACATTGACTTCCATAATGAAACGGCGCATCAACATGCGTGCCCATATGTACGGACGAATGAACAATTTCCAAAGAAAGCATCTCGCCATCAGGAATTTCTTCTTTTGTAGCCACTCTTTCACCCTTTTCAAATCGCTCTTTACCTCCAGGCTGCTTATTCATCACCACCCAATTAAAATGCTCCACCCCATCGGCATGTGTAATACGATCAATCTTCGCATCATGCGTTTCTTCAAGAGTGTCGTCAATCGGTAAACTTAAATCAATGATCATACAATGGCTTTCGATTTTAAAATTTTTACAATCTCATTAAATGAATGCGTTTTTTTCAATTCATTATCTGCCAATTCAACCTCACAAGCTTTCTTGAGACCAACAGAAATTTCAACCATTTCTGTCGAATCAACCCCTAAAGAATCTTCTAACTTTGCTTCCGGTTGAATTTCTTCAGGTTTGACATCTAATACTTGCTGGAAAATTTCTTTGACTTTTTCGTCTACGTTCACGGCTTTTCTCCTTTTTGATAATTGTTAAGCACGCTGCAACACCATGGCACAATTAATGCCTCCACGACCACGGTTGATAATCAATGCATTCTTAATTTCTTTTTCCTGTGCTTTATTAGGACAATAATCCAAATCACATTCATCATCTGCTTCAGAATAATTAATCGTTGGTGGTACCATATTGTTTTCCATAGCCAAAATAGTTGTGATAACATCCACAGCCCCGGAAGCCCCAAGCATATTTCCAAAAATAGACTTTGGCGCAGAAACAGGAATTTTTTTGGCATTGCCATTAAATACTTGCTTTATGGCCTTTGTTTCAGAAACATCGCCTATTTGAGTGGCGGCTCCATCCGCACAGATGTAATCAATCTGTGCCGGCTCTAATTGAGCATCCTCCAATGCGATGTTAATTGCATAGGCCAATTCTACTCCATCAGATGCCGGTTCAATACGGTCAACCCCGTCCGTCGTCGTACCAAAACCAATGATATTGGCATACACATGCGCATTACGTTTTTTGACACGTTCTTGCGGCTCTAAAGTAACAATACCGGCCCCCTCGGCAATCGCAAATCCATCACGATTTTTATCAAATGGCTTGTACGCTTTGGCAGGATTTTCATTCTTGTGTGTTAACATTCCTGACGTATTACAACATAACAATGCATACGGTGTTACTGGCGCTTCCATACCTCCAGCGATGATAAAATCATTTTTTCCTCGATTAAGTGTACGGGCACCATACGCAATCGCCATCAAAGAACTAGCACGATCAGCCACAACGGTCTTACTGTAACCTTTCATACCATAATGAATCGATACCTGTCCTTGAGGCGCAGCAGGAAACCATGCTGAGGCCATAAAAGGACTCACGCCTTCGCGACCTTCAATATAAAGGTCTCGCAATTCTGTCTCCCCATACAACCAACCCCCAATGGCATTACCCATAAAAATACCGGCACGATTTAAATTCTCAGTCGACAAATCAAGCCCCGCATCCTGAATCGCGATTTCTGATGCAACAAGCGCCATATGTGAAAAAAGATCAATTTTTTTAAGCAACCGGGATGACACATTGCTATACGCATCTAATTCATGCACATGACCAGCTACATGCGATGCATATTTCGATGCATCAAATCGTGTAATCTCTTCAACGGCTGAACGTCCTGCTTTAACATTCGCCCAAAATTTTCTTTTATCAATCCCGCTAGGGGAAATAACTCCAAACCCTGTTATTGCAATTTTATTCATAAATTAATCCTCGTATCTTTTTAATACCATCGCCGAATGAATTCCTGAAAATCCACTACTGGTCTTAAGCATACAATTAACCTTCTTCTCCCTCGATTTATTTGGAATATAATCCAGATCACATTGCGGATCAGGATTTTCTTGATTAATCGTCGGTGGAAGGATATTCCTTTCAAAAATCATAGCCCCTATCGTCAGTTCAATACCATTAGCTCCAGCTAAAGGATGCCCAATCATCGACTTTAATGAACTAATAGGAATTTTGTACGCATAATCACCAAAAACCATTTTATACGCATTGGTCTCAAATACATCATTTTGCCGCGTTGATGATCCATGTGCATTAATGTAATCAATCTCTTCCGGTTTTACATGCGCATCATCCAAGGCAATTTTAATACATTCAGCCTTCGCATCTCCTTGTGGAGGTAAATCTGTCATGTGATACGCATTACACGTCGTGCCAAAACCAACAATTTCACAATAAATACGTGCCCCACGTTTACGCGCATGCTCAAGCTCTTCAACAACTAAAAGCCCGGCCCCTTCGGAAATAACAAAACCATTACGTTTTGCATCAAAAGGTCGCGAAGCTTTCTCCGGCTCATCATTATGTACCGACAAAACATTCACTGTATCAAAAGCCCCAAAAGTAATCGGTGTAATCGGTGCTTCGCTGGCTCCTGTGACCATAATATCTACATCTCCGTCAGAAATTGCTTCATAAGAAAAACCTACAGAATCTGTCCCGGCCGTACATCCCGTGGATATGGTATTACAAATACCTTTCAATCCATATTTTGCGGTAATCTCGCTCGACGGAGTATTGAACATTGCAGCATCATAAAGATCCGGACGAACAATAGTTGGATCAATTGGATTCTTTCCACTATCCGTCACCAAAGCAAACTCTTCTTCCATATATTTAGTCCCACAAATCGCATTGGCCAGTGACACACCCATACGACGTTTGTTAATCTCCCCCATATTAAGACCAGAATCTTCAATGGCCATGCGTGCCGCAACCATAGCAAATTGAACATAACGATCCGTTCGTAAAGCTTCTTCACGCGTTAATCCTAATGCCATGGGATCAAAATCATGAACTTGGGCTGCAATCTTTGTATTAAACATAGACACATCAAATTCAGTCACACGTTTAATGGCAGAAACGCCGTTAATCATATTTTTCCAACAAGCTTCTTTTCCAATTCCATTTGGGGATACTACCCCAATTCCTGTCACTACGACACGTCTTGCCATATATCTCTCCCTAGCTTAAATTAATCGTTTCTGGTTCTTTTTGATGAGGAGTCATTGCTTCAACAGCCTCGATATCCACTTCAACCAAAACAAAGTTACCATCCTCCGGACCACTAAAATATTGTTTTAACATCGGAATATTATTCCACAAAATTTCTTTATTATCCTTATTCTCGCTAATAACAGCTTTACCAGAAACACGCGCATACCACATTTTTCTATCCACAAAACAAAACTCTACTTGTGGATTTTCCTTAATTTGGGCAATTGACCGTGAGCGGCCGAGTAATGCCAAGAGAAGTTTGCCATCATCATTTAAATGCGGCATCATTGGTCGAACACGTGGTTGACCTCCTTCATTCGTCGCTAGATAGCCAAAACCGGCATCTTTAATAAGATCAAGTACTTCTTCTTTAGTCATCAGGTGACTCCTTGTTTATTAAGGTTAAAAATTTTCTTAATTTCATCTACTTCAAAATATTTTTCGTCCTGTTCAACCTTATGAATAAGATCAACAATTTTTTCATTTAAAGGAGCTTCTACACGCATCTGTTTAGCTAACTGCACCACTTCCCCATTAATAAAATCAATTTCACTGCTACGTTTACGCATAATACTCTGCAAAATTGATCCGTACAATGGCTCCTTACTCAACGCTGTTAATGTTTTATTTATAATGCCCGCGGCCTGCTCAATCGGCATATTTACTAAACCAGTTATCCTCTCCGCAGGAAATTGTGGCAAAGAAACTAAATCAATTTTGGCATCGCGGACAATATCAACCCCTTCTTTCAAAAGCATAATACTTAATCGACATAAATCTAAATCAGCAAATGTTTCTTGCATAGATTTACCGATAAGAGCCGGAATACAATTATTAAAATTAACAAATAATTTTAACCATTTCATGCCCATAATATCATTGGCGACAACGACCTTAAACGCCTTTTTAAATATTTCTGCCAGCTCATGCACTTTCGGTTCCACATACGTAAATGGCTTACCAATAATCCAATCACCTTCAAAATTAAAAACAATCTCACCAGGCTGAGTATACGTCGCCCCAAACATCACAATGCTGCTGTACATTTTTTCGCGTTCAAAATGAGAACTTAGAATGTTATCTGCTTGTACACCATTTTGAGTAGTTAACACCAAGACATTATCTAAATATTCGTTATTTTCTTGAAAAGCATCCTCGAGGTCTTGCGACTTAACCGCAAAAATGACTAAATCACATTCTTGATCAAGACATGTGGCAACAGGCACTTTAATAGTTTCCTCACCACGGACACCTTTAAGCGCAAGCCCCTGTTGTGCAATGGCATTCACTTGATCTTCATGCCCGATAAGAACAATATCTTCTCCGGCTTTTGAAAGATAAGCAGCAACAACACAGCCAATAGCTCCAGCCCCAATAACAGCAATCTTCATTTTTACTTTCCTTTATTCATATTTCTTACAATCAAGCCCCACTTCATCCATAAGACGCACCATCAGACTATAAAACGTCATAGGAACTTCACTCAAAAAAGCGCGAACAATATCGCATTCTTCTACCTGAGCAGCCCCTCGTTCTTGAGCATTAATCACAGCCTTTTTATCCACCACTTGTTTCGCAATTTCTCGATGAAAAAGGGGGATTTTTGTAATCAGAGTCGTGTACTTATCCTGCGCTGATTTTTCCCATGTGATTTGTGTTTGTGCTTGTGTCATACGAATGTCTCCTCACTTCTAGAGGCTTTTTCAAATTTAGCAATATTGGACATAAAATCTTTTACGCACAATTTAACCAAATTATCATAACTGCTATCCATAATTCGATGAATACGCTCTGGTTTGGAATAAAATTCGCGCATCACCCAGGCCCCCAAACGACCGACATCTTCGATAGAAAGATGCAAGGTTGGAATAACCGGATGATGAAAATCCCATTCACGTAGATTAATTTTCATTGGATCAAACCATCCGTGAGATAAAGACTTTTTCCATAAAGGTGATCCTGGAACAGGCGTCACATAATCTAAAGCCAAAATATCCGGATCAATTTGATCAGCCACATTAAAACGCTCTTTGATTAAGGCTTCATCATCATTTTCCAAACCAATAAGAACGGTTCCCACGGTTGCAATATTATTTTTACGTAATTCGCTCACCGTATCTTTAATCTGCTCCAACGTTACCCCTTTACCCTGCTTTTTCAGTTCCTCATCACTTTCCACCTCAACCCCAACTAATCCCATAAAACATCCCGCCTTACTAATAAGCGGAAGAATATCTTTTTGCGTAATCCAATCATCTGCGCGACCTAAACTCACCCACTGAATAGGATTACCTCGACGAATTTTCTCCTCACAAAATTCCTTCATCACTTTGGCATCCACATTAAATGCATCATCTTGAAACACAACCACCTTGACCCCATATTCATTGTGAAGCACATCTAATTCATCCACAATACGCTTGGCTGAATGTCCACGCCATGATGTAAAATCTTTCTTATTTGAACGTGGGTCATACAAACTCCACTCATAACAAAAATGGCATCCACCGGGACATCCACGGGAGGTCATCAATTCCGCAAATGGTTTCCAATAGGTGTGTCCCACATATTTATCCATAGGAAACAAATCATAGGCGGCCATCGGAAGCGTATCAATATCCGGGATAAGTCCGCGATGCGGTCCAACATAAATTTGACTATCTGCTCCTCGAGAAACTAATCCGGCAATATCCTTAAACTCAACCTTCTTATCTTGAAGATTCTTGATTAAATCCTCAATTGTAAGTTCCCCTTCGCCAATCATAATGTAATCAATTTGTGGATTAAGTTGCATGGTTTCATTAAAAAGCGCGGAATACCACAGACCACCCATCACCGTTAGAGTTTCGGGCAGAACTTCCTTGATACGACGGGCTGTTTCATTAAAATGCCAAATAACCGCCAAGCCGCCGGTGGAATGCAAAAGATCACCAAACACCGCCATATCCGGTTTAATCGCCTTAATCTCCTCGACCATCTCATCATAACTCATCTCTAATGCCTTAGCATCCAACACTTGAACTTCCGCCAACTTCTTATCCCGCACGTAAGCTGCAAGTTGCGCATAATACTGGTTCGGCGCCTTATGATTCCCGTGCGTCGCCCAAGATCCCATTGGTGGTGTGATAAATAAAATTTTCATGTCATTTTCTCCTATTTTATTAAATTAATTTTTTTATCTTCTACTAAAATACAAAGTGGTTCATAAATAATTCGACCTAAAACATAGCCCGCTAATCCTCCTGTAAAAATACCATCCGCAAACCAAGGCCAAGCATAAAGATCAAATGGTTTCGGGATAAAAGTTGAGACAAACACAATTCCACTTAAAGCTCCTAACAAAATTAAATAATTTCGAAATTTTACAAAAAAAATATTTTGCTTCAAAAGAATATATCCCACTATGGTTAAACAAACACTAACGATGAAACCAGGAAATGCCGCTCCAACAAAACTACCGATAAGAATTATAACAAAGAATCCACCCGCAAAAGCAGCTCCCATCTCCGAACCTGATAATAATGCGCCTAAAATCATCCATACCAGTATG
Organism: Candidatus Omnitrophota bacterium; assembly: GCA_029261055.1. Lineage (GTDB taxonomy): Bacteria > Omnitrophota > Gorgyraeia > Zapsychrales > Zapsychraceae > JAJDCA01. Next base: position 23,266 of record JAJDCA010000021.1, read on the forward strand.
GGCAGCACTGCCAAAAGAGGAATGCCTACTAATCCAACCATTAACATTCCTAGAAAAATTTTTCCCCAATACTTTTTTTTATCGCTCACATTCAAAACCACGATGCTACCAAAGGTTTTCCTTCTGGCGTTGCGTCTGTGCATACATGTTTGATTTGTGTATATTCTAATAACCCCTCGATGCCTAGCTCGCGGCCGAAACCGCTTTGTTTATATCCGCCGAATGGGGCTTCGTTGTAAAAACCGCCGTAGGTGTTGATCCATACGGTGCCGCATTGTAATTGTTTGGCTACATCATTCGCTTTATCTAAATCTTTTGTCCACAGCGTTGACGCTAAACCATAGGGCGTATCATTAGCGATTCTAATGGCTTCTTCTGTTCCTGAAAATTTCATCACACTTAAAACAGGGCCAAAGACTTCTTCCTGGGCAATGGTCATGGCATTATCCACATCCTCAAAAATGGCCGGTTCAAAATAAAACCCATTTTTGTATTCATCACCTTCCGGAATCTTGCCGCCACAAACAAGTTTTGCACCATCTTTTTTTCCCTGTTCAATGAAGGCTAAATTCTTATCTCTATGTTCCTGACTAATCAACGGACCAAAACTTGTTTCATAATTGTCTGCGTTACCGACCTTTAAATTCTTTGTCTTTTCAATTAACTTCCCCATAAATTCGTCATAAATTTGATCTTCTAACAATAATCGTGATCCGGCTGTGCACATTTGCCCCTGATTCATAAAAATAGCGGACATCGTTCCGCCAATCGCAGAATCTAAATCACAATCCGCAAAAACAATATTGGGGGATTTTCCTCCTAATTCCAAAGTCAATTTCTTAGTCGTATCAGCGGCAAGTCGCATGACTTCTTGACCCGTCTCATTCCCTCCTGTAAAGCTAATCATATCTACATCAAGACTTTTGACTAGCGCTGCCGACACATCATGACTACTCGATGGAATAACATTTAACACCCCAGCTGGCAAATCACAAGATTGAATGATCTGAGCTAATTTCATAATCGAAACACACCCCAAAGGTGACGGTTTAAGAATCACACTGTTGCCCGCCATTAACGCAGGAGCAATCTTCCAGGCCGCCATAATCAGAGGATAATTCCAGGGAATAATACATCCCACAACCCCCATAGGCTCTCGCTCAACAACACTTTTAACAGGCGATGGCAACTCGATAGAACATGTCTTGGATTCAAAAGGCTCACTTATATTACTAAAATAATCAAACGTATCCGCACATGTCGGCACATCAATAAAGGTTGATTGTTTGAGTGTCTTTCCAATATCCAACGTTTCCAAGTCCGCCAATTCTTTGGCCTGCTCGCGGATAGCTTTAGCAATTTTTTTTAAATAAATTCCTCGCTCCGATGGTGTCATCGCTCGCCAAGGTCCTTGCTCAAAACTTTTACGTGACGAAGCAATAGCGGCCTGCATATCTTTAAGCGTTGCATCAGCTACCTGAGCAAAAGTTTCACCGATAGAAGGATTAATGCTATCAAAATATTTTCCTTCTTTCGCAGAAACTATTTTGCCATTGATCAATAAATTTAATTGTTGGATGGTGCTTGTATTCATTCGACAGGTACCTGCGACCATAATTCAAACAAACGGCTGCAAGGCGCATACCATTTAGAAATCTTCGCAAAGTCGCCTCTTAAGTGCATTTTTTTTTGCGTTGTCGCTACAAACGGATCAATTTCCTGATTAAAAACAGCCCGCCAAATATTTTCCGGGGCGGTAATAAAAAATTCCACCTCATCCGTATTGCCTACTTTGGTAATTTTTCCGTTCTCAAAACAAAAACTAAACGTCTCTCCCGTTTCATTTAAATGAACCCCTAAATCCATAGTCATCGCTGTCTTTTCACCCAAACTCTGCAATTGCGCATCATTATTCACCAACTGCACAATTTCATCAATTTGTTCTTGAGAAAATAATTTGTATTTTTTTGATGCCGTAGGCGTGGACTCTGCCTGTTCCTGACTACTAACCTCTGACCGCTGACCGCTAGAATACAACCGACTAATCGCATCAATCTTCACAGCCTCTTCCAAGGCTTGTACAAGTAAAAAACAATCAAACAATTCTTCCCCTTTAGCCACAACGCCATGATTTCGTAATACCGCAATATTATTATTTCGTAATGCGTCCATAACAGGTTCCGGATCAGTCACGGCGGGAGTCGCTTGTGGAACAGCCTTCACATCCCCTAAATAAAACTTAGACTCAAATATTCGGGGTGTAATAGTTTCATTTTCTAAAAAATAAGCATTCGTGTATGTTGTATGCGTATGGATAACAGCTCTTGCTTCAGGATAATTTTTGTAAATAGATGTATGCAGTAAATTCTCAGTCGAAACATTACCCTCTCCTAACACTTTTCCTTCAAGGTCAACTGTTAATAAATCTTTTCCCTGAAGAAGCCCCAAGCATGTCCCATGAGCCGTTAACAATAATGTATTCTCGTCTAAACGTACACTGATATTCCCATTCAAACCACCCACTAAATCTTTTAACCACAAAAGATGTCCGATGGCAATAATACTCTTTTTCACACTCTGTAATTCTTCTTCCGTCATCATTTAATTATTATCCTTTCACAAGAAAATCACCACATCGATAACCTAAGGCGTATTTTTGGTGCCGATAGAAAAGTTTTAGCTGCCGGCAAGCAGATACTTTCCTATACGGTAAAATATTTCTTTGGTAACCATTCCACCAAGGGGACATACCCTTTTATGCCTGCTGGGGCTACACGATTTCCATTAAAAGAAAATATTTCTTTTGGTTTTCCTAATAATAAATAATCTTTTTTATCATTCAAATGAACATACATTGGAATTTTATGTTTTTTAGCTAAAACACCTAAAATTAATCCTCCAATAGGACAAAGGGTTCCCTTTTCTTCTTCATCCATGTCATAGGCCGCTAATTGAACCTCTTTAACCAACCCTTTATAAAATAAAAACCCTGCCATATTATCTGTAATAAGCGTTGGTGTAATTTTATTCTTTATTAATTCTCGACAGGTAATATTGGCCCCTTCTAAATTGGGTCGACCTTCTAATACAAAGAATTCAGATGTTTTTTGTCCCTTCAACGTATCAAAAAATAACTTTGAAAAATGGCCATGTAAAAGAACGATTGATTTTTTTCTTGGGATTTCTGTATTTTTCATTATTGTCCTGTATTAATGGGTATGGCTTTCGTAATAAAACTTCGTGGAACCACATCAAATCCTGGGTAAAATGCCTTTACATTACCTCTTACAATTTTACGACCTTCATATCGTAATATTTCTTCACCATCACGAATTTCAATCGGGATACTTGAACCTCTTTTAATTTTATCCGATGGTTGTGTCAAAACATAAAAAGGAATATCAAATTCTCTAGCTAAAACGGCTATCTGATAGGTCCCAATCTTATTTGCAAAATCACCATTGGCGCAGGAACGGTCAGAACCGACGATAACTTTATTGATTAACCCATCTGCCATAACAGAACCAACAGCATTATCAGCAATGAGTGTGACTTCTGCCCCGATACGCTTCAATTCCCAACAGGTTAACTTGCTCCCTTGAAGATACGGCCGCGTCTCTGTGGCAAAAAAATGAACATCTTTCTTTTTCTCGAGACATAGACTTGCCGCCATTGCGAGTTCTCCACTGACATTACAATGTGTCAAAACACTATCGCCGTCTTGAATGAGATCAGCAATTGCTTTCACACGCTGTAAACGTCTCGCCCTAATTCCTTCTAAATAACCAAGAATATTTCTCCGGACAAAACTCTGCAATACAAACTCATGTTTGATTGCTTTTTCTGCCCAAGCTACAACGATTGAGGTTACTTCTGAAAATGGAAACGTCGGACGACTATTATTCAACGCCTGCGCTGTTTTCTTCAGAATTTTTACCTGATCTTTGTCTGACAAGGCAAAATCAATATTCAAAAGAAACGTATTGAGCACAACCAAAAATTGCCCAAACGCACGCGTTTTCATTTGACGAATAACATTTACAGCCTCTTGCGTATTCGTCACCTTAACATAATGCACCTTTTTCGGAATCAGCGTTTCATCCAAAACTAAAAGCGTATTATTGTTTAATTTAGCAGGCCAAAATAAAGGAGACTCTTTTATTTTATTCTCTGCATTTTTCATAGGTTTAACTTGTTTTGCCATAATTTACGCCGCCTGTTTTTGTGCCTCTAATTTTTTAACTAAATCTAATGCGATAGAAATAATTGCCCCTTCGGCAATGTAATAATTAGTATCCAGAAATCCCATTTCACCTTCGATAACATTATCACTGACCGCCAAAATGACAGCAGCCGGAATTTTATAAGTCTGACAAATTGTAAGAAACGCAGAAGTTACCATATCAACAGCAATTGCGCCCTTATCAACCGCTTTACCCACATGCTCACGTGTCTCACGTAAAATTGCATCGGTCGACCATACTTTACCTTTATGAATCGTGTAACCGGAAGCTTGAGCAACTTCCATCAAATTATCAGTCAAAGCCTTATCTGTTTGAGGTTCAAAATTCTTATCCTCCACATAATACGGGGTCACCCCATCACCACAAACGGCACTGTCGGCCACAACAATGTCACCGATTTTGATGTCATCACGTAAGGCCCCACAACTACCCACACGGATCATAGTTCCAGCTTGAGCATTACAAAGAATTTCTGTAGTAATCGCCGTATCGGCAGAAAAGCGCCCCCCGTTAATCGCTGTAATTTTTGTACCATCAACATTACCCGTGTACATGTTGTATTCCATAAAACTAAAATTTTTAATTGGATTTTCAAAACGTTTCGTTAAGGCGTCTAATCTTTCTTTCGGCCCAGGCACAATAGCATATTTTCCAAGATCCTCAGGACGCAACTGGACCATTCCCATCAAATCTTTACCTGTCATATGAACTTCTTTTTTCATTTGTGTACTCATGTTTTCTCCTAATATTTATGCGGTTACTGTTTCATTCTTTAATAATGATTTATTAATTTTTCCTGTACGATTCTTTGGCAACTCATTTCTTAACTCAATTGATTGCGGCACTTTAAAATGGGCTAAATGCTCACGCGCAAAATAACGCAAATCTTCAGAACTAAGATCGTTTCCTTCTTTTAATACAATAAAAGCCTTAACAACTTCACCCCTTAATTCATCAGGTACACCTATGACGGCGACTTCCGCTACAGATTCATGTTTATAAAACGCAGCTTCGACTTCCGGGGCATAAACAATTTGGCCGCCAGCTTTGATCATTTCTTTTTTACGCCCTACAATATAAAGAAAACCGTCTTGATCAAACCTACCCAAATCACCGGTATGCAACCATCCGTTTCGTTTGATTTCTGCTGTAGCTTCAGAATCTTTATAATATTCTTCCATAACAACCCAACCACGCATCACGATTTCACCAATCTCGCCAGTCGCTACCTCTTTATCATTTTCATCAAAAATCTTGATTTCACAATTTGGAGCCGGCTTACCACAGCTGACAATATTGTCGCTATCCATCGGCGTAACCGTATTTGGTGGACAGGTTTCAGTCATGCCCCAACCGTTTAAAAGCTTCGCATTAGGACAAAAACGGTGAAACCGTTCCAGAATATCTGGTGAACTCGGCGCCCCGAATACCACAACCCAACGCAAAGACGACAAATCAAATTTTTCTATTTGTTTCAAGGTTAAAATGGCCGTATACATCGGCGGTACAATGTGAAAACAAGTCACCTTATACTTTTGGATATTCGCTAAAAATTTAAATGGATGAAAACGTTCCATAAGGACAACCGTGATGCCAAACTTAATACAATTCTGAATATAAATAAATCCGCCAATATGGCTTAAAGGAATAGCCGCTAACTTAATGTCTTTTTCTGTTAAATCCACAAAATGATCCATGGCCGCTGGGGATCCTTCCAAATGGCGATAATTAAGTAAAATACCTTTCGGCTTACCTGTTGTCCCAGAGGTATACATAATAAGAGCAGGATCATTCGCTTTAATTTCAACGGAATATAATTCTGTGGAGGCTACGCCCATAAGCACATCAAGATTCTCACATAAAAACAGGGTTTCTAAACTGGAAACCCTGTTTTGTAACTCCGTTAACACAACCTCATCTTTTGACTTCGCAATCAGAACCTTCGCTTCTGAATGCTCCAAACATGACGTCAATTCATCACTTTTCAGCATAAAATCTAATGGCACGCCCACGGCTCCAAGACAAAAACAAGCCAAATAGCTATAAACGTATTCCGGACAATTCGGAAGATAAATGGCAACCTTATCTCCTTTTTGAACACCATTCTCAGATAAGATATTAGCCAGTTTCACAACTTTTTCATTTAATTGCTTAAAGGAAATGTGCACATCATTAAAAATGATGGCAGGCTTATCTACAAATTTCTGGCCCGTATTTTTTAAAAGTTTCTGTATATTCATAATAATTATTTATGTAAAGATATAAAATTACTAATGGTAAAGAGATGCATATCTATATGCGACCCCAGTTCAAAACTAGTAAAATTTTATTAGTCAGATTTTAATAAAAAAGGAGGATTTGTCAATCAATTTCTTCTCTTTAATAGTGCGAAGCAGGTCTGATGCGGGTGGACAAAGAATAAGTAGGATTGTCAACAGAGTGTACAGGAATACTGCTATCGACTACGGCATTCAATAATATTTCAACATAATCTATTTGCCCATCAGGGCTCAAAACAACATTAAAGAAATTAGGATCTGTCAGGGGTATTTCAAAATTTGGATCCCATGATCCTCCACTACTAACACACTTACTATACAAAACAAAAGGAAAAAATGCTGCCCCAAAATTCGTACACCTATGCAGATCATTAGATGCTCCATGATAATAACAGGTCCATGTGTCGTCATTAAAATCATCTGGAGTTGCATTTACATCATTACGCAAACATAAATCTATGCTGTTAGCTATCACAGTGGTTCGCACTCCCATATCCCCAGAATTTCCAATCGCAAGAAAAACCTCTCTTTTCATCGTATGCATAGCGGCCATAACTTTTGAACGCAAAAAGAATAATTTTTGACCTCCACCCTGCACTCTTTCCAAGGTTGTATTGACACCGATAACCCCCAGCATAACAATCCCTATCAGAACAACCGAAAGGAGCAATTCAACGAGTGAAATCCCCCTCTGCGTGGTCCGAAATTTAGGCCAAGGTATCCATAAGGCGCGTAATTGATTTAATTTCTGCTTCAACAAGATCCAGATCATGCTCGAGAATAACCTCTAGATGCTTTTGAGAAGTTTGCATCTTTTCTTTAACTGTTTGAAGTTGTCGTTTGATACGTTTAAGAAACATAACACGACCACGTAACTGTCTTTTAGCTGTCTTTTTGTCTACATATTGGAGGAAATAAAGAGAAAGGTCAATATTAAAATAAGGTCTTTCAATCGAAGAAAAACTGTCTGTGATTAAATGGTCAAAAATTTTATCGCCTTTAGGCGTTAAACTATATGTATATTTTTCCGGCCATTTTCCTTCTCGCCCGATGTCTTTTTTAATCAGGCCTAATTTTTCCATTTTTTTAAGGGGATAATAAATCGATTTGACTTTCAAGCCAACCAGCGGAAATAACTCTTCTTCAATAAGACGTTTAATTTCATAACCATGTTTGGGACCGTCTTTGAGTAATCCCAAAAACAACAATTCATGTTCGATCATCTAGGCTTTGTCTCTTCGTAGCTTTCTGTGTACCCGACAATTTGGCTCATCATTTTAATACTGCGTGAGGGGTAACGACCAACCGCTGTCTCTCCTGAAAGCATCACATAATCAGTCCCGTCTAAAATCGCATTAGCCACATCAGAAACTTCGGCACGCGTGGGACGACCGAAGTCAATCATACTATCCAACATTTGCGTGGCGGTAATCACAAACTTTTTATTTCGGTTACACTTACGGATAATATATTTTTGAATAATTGGAATTTTATAAATCGGCATCGTAACCCCCAAATCACCCCGAGCCACCATAATCCCATCACACGCTTCGATAATACTATCAATGTTACGCAGCCCTTCCTGATTCTCAATTTTGGCAATCACCTGACATTCTGGCCGTTTTGCTTTTACTATATCCATTACACGCTGAATATCTTTTTTATTCCTCACAAAAGATTGCGCAACATAGTCAATATGATTATCTAACCCAAATTTTAAATCATGTTTATCTTTTTTTGTCATAATATTAGCTTGTAATTTCAACTTGGGAATGTTCATACCCTTACGTTCTTTCAACACCCCGCCTTGAATCACCTTTAATTTCAAACGCTTCCCCGAATTACTCATAACACGCAAATAAATCTTTCCATCATCAATAAAAACATTAGCCCCGTGTTCAATCTTTTTTATGGCATCTTCATAATCAAAAGGAATATGATCATCTTCACCAACCGCCTCATTGGACATATAGACAATCTGATTATTTTTTAAAATTTTAGCTTTTTTAAATTTTCCAATACGAATGCGGTAACCTTCGAGATCTTGCAAAACCTGAATTTTATGGTCATATTTTTTGTTTACGGTGTGAACCAAATTAATCATCTTTTTATGCTGACTGTGATCTCCATGTGAAAAATTAATACGGACAACATCCATCCCGCGATCGGCCATTTTTATAATCATGCCCTCTTTGGAACTAGCAGGCCCAAGTGTACAAATTATTTTTGTATATCGTTTCATTAGGAATTATCCAGAAATAAATTAGAGAAGTTTTCTTAAATTAACGTGAAAATTTCTTGTTTAAAATTTAATAATTGTCCAAATTATTTTTGGACAACCCCTTATTTTTCAGAAAAATGCTGGTTAAGATGCTCAAAAACAATTTCAGCCAATGTACGTTTAGCGCTACTGCTTAATGAAGAAATTTCTATTTGCGTATTTTTTGAATTTTTGCCTGAGCTTGAAAGAAAAATTCCTACCTCTGTTGTATCGACATTGCCGGCAATACCCATCACAACGATATGCCCCTTAGCATAGTCTTCGATAAAAATATCAAAAAATCCACTTTTAGTGCTTATCTCGAGAACAGCCACTTCTTCACCGTCTTCAACCACTTCTGGCTCGGATAAATCATTTTTAAATGGAATATGTGATAATTTTGGTCGTGCTAAAGTTAATATTGAATCAAAACATTCGGCATATTGGCAAGAATATTTTTTTGTAATGGCTTCGCTTTTCGCCTCTTCCAATGCACGCGTCGAAGACCCATAGATTACCTTTACCGTTTCTGTAACCTGCGCACATCCTCCGAGGCAAATTAAAAAACTTATTATTGTTAATGTTTTAAAATTTTTCATAATCAGGAATAAATTCTAACACAGATTAAGGCATTACGTGAAAATTAATTACCAAATTTGATATTCGTTTTTTTAAAGCCAACATTTCATAATTATGAAATGTCTATTGTTTGTAATTCCCTAAAAATTTAAAAACAGCTTTTTAATATAAGAAGAACAGATCTTCTATTTCGTCTAAATACTTCAAATACGTTCCGGCCAAGGTTTGATTCCGTTGAACAAATTCAACAACATTTTTAGCTTGAAAAAATTCTTTTAAGGTCTCCACATATCTTTTATATTCTTCTGAAGAATGCTTCTCTTGAATGTACGGACAACTTAAATGCACACCAAGAAAAATACGTTTTTCTTTTTTAACCAAAAGGAAAGGATACAAAGCACATTCAAAAGGACGTTCTGAATAAATTTTACAGGTATGATATTTGGCATCAAAAAAAGCACAACAACATGCCCCATCAACATTCACAGTTTTGAAATACCCATTATCATCCACAGCCTTTTGATCAAGAACAGCATTGGCCACATCAAGTTTGTCTGGATACAATCGTTTGATCTCATCCCCTGTAATTTTAGGCCGCCACACACTCCCACCATCATGAAAACGACAACAGCCATCACAAGCAAGACAAACCCTTGCGGGAACAAATTGAGCTAACTCCTTATTTAACATAAACAAAAGTGTATCACACTTTCTATTTTTTTCTCAAAAAAATGTTTTTTTCAATTAATTTTCCGGTATGATACGATCAAATATGTTTATAAAAAAACTCTTACTTCCCAAATCATTTTTATATCATATTCTCATCTGTACAGCCATCTGCTCAGCTATTTACCTACCTACAGTTTTATCAACTTACCAAAAACATGACGATTACGAATTTCAAGAATTTGAGCCAGTAGATAATTGCCGGAACTCGTATGAATATGCTGGTAGAGTAAGTATGGGAAGAATTCTCTTGGCAGAAGTAGCCCGATGTGCCTTCTATCCTCTTTACCACAAAAATCAAGATATTAATTTTTTTAGCTACCTACGATTGCTTAGTCTAATTTCTGTGGCTTTGACTTGCGGCTTATTTTCTTACTGGATTTCTACTGTCTGTCAAATCAATCGACTCCCCGCTACCTTAATGGGCGTGCTTATCTTTACACTACCCGGAAGTCAATTCTTTATTGCCCAGGCTATTACGGCAAATAACAGTATTTCCCTAATTTTAATTGCCTTCTGCATGCTCCTGTTAAATGATCACAAGGTAACCGGATGCTTTCGCAAGGATTTCAAAATTTCCCCCTCAATACTGCTCTGCATTATTTTGTTATTAATAACCTGGTTTAACTATCAAACTAATGTAATTTTTCTCCTCATCCCCCCTGCCATAGTCCTCCTCCTAGGCCAAAACTACACAAAAAAACAAAAACAAATAATAACACTGCGCTATCTTGCATTATTTACCGTGAGTTGTTTTATTTACATCATCATTAATAAATTTATCGTTATCCCTATGTACTTTAAGCATTACCCAAATTGGACTTTTACAAAAGAAGTGGGCATCTCTATCGAGACAAATATCTCTATCCTTTTAAAACGCACATTATTCAGTTTATCTAATCCACGAGCAGTCAATCTTTGGATTATTGATTCTTCAAAAATACCTGGCTACATATTTTTGTCTTTTATAGGAATGACCGGTCTAACTTTCTTTATTGAAAAAACGATTAAAGCGTGGAAAGAAAAAACCCTCCCGAGAAAAATGTTTGACTATTTTCAAACAACCGCACTGCTTTTCATCATTTATTTAGGCGTACAAAGCCCTCAAATTGCTAACGGAACGCGTGATGTATTCCCTTTGTTCCGTGTTATATTTGCACAATCTTCTTTTTTAGTCATGTGTCTCATTGCCTGCATTTATTATTGGGCGCCTATATTCTACAAAAAAAATACTCAAAAACTATTCGTGGCTATTTTGGTTATCCTAACATGGATTGCTGGAGCATTGGCCCAACAAAATACTTTACGTGATTTTGCTTATCTGTCGATGGCAGAAATTAATTATTTAGAATCTGAAATCGAACCTCTGCTTGATAAAAAAGTCAGCACCGTATATATTCGAAGACCCATCATAAACCCTCATATTGGCGGAGATGAATTTAGCATGTTTACGAGTTTTCATAAAAACGATTATGGCGTCAAAGCTATGATAAAAAGAATTTACATGAAAAATAGAAAAGATTCTTCGGACATTAATTTTAAAAATATTGCCCAGGGGAGTATTGTCAAAGTCACGAACAAAACTTTAGAAAAGCAAGGTGTGAAAAGCGGACATTTTATTGATCTTAATAAACTTCTCAAAATTTATGCCACAGGATATTATCGTGACGTACGCCAAAAACAAATATCTGGTGAAAAAGATTATACAAAAGCCTTAAAAATTGACCTGTTTGATGCCTATACGCAACAGTAATATCCCCACGAAACTTCAACAAATCACAGGCTCTTCATCCTTACGAAACACTTGGATAGTTAACCAAAAAATCATTCCGACCCAAAATGCGGCATTAAGGCCTATCCATTTTTGATACAATATAATATTCCTGGGACGAAAGAAAAAGTGGATGTCATTCTGGCCTTGATTTAAAGGCACGGCTTTGTAGGCTAAGTTAGCTTTAAAAACAGGAACAGCCACGCCATTCACCGTAGCCTGCCATGAGGGATGCCAGATATCGCTATAAAATAACCATGCAGAATCTTGCAGCACATTGACATTTATTTTTACATGATTAGAATTAAAATCCGTTACTTTATATGGAATATTCAGCCGCTCATTAGACTGTAACACTCCTATATTTTCCTTACTTAAAGATTTCAAAGCCTTAATCCGACCACTCGTAAAATAGGAAAATGTTTCTAATTTCTTATTCTGTGATTGTTGAGAATGCAAAACCAGTAAAGTATCCCCTGTATACTCAGAAGACGTCATGACAGAAGCAACCCCATTATCTCCATCTACACCATGGGCATTAGAAAAAATCTGAATTTTATCTTCTGTTAAACCTGCAAACTTCCTTGCTGCAGGATGCTTCAAAGGAAAAATTAGATCCTTGTAAGGACGAAATCCTCTAGGCGATTGTGTTGTATCGTGAATATTTTGTCCCCAAAAAGCCTTCATAAACTGATCAAACGGTGACAACCAATAATCCATTCTAAATGATGATCCTACTTGTTCATTAAACATAAATGAATTAGCAATAGATCCGTATTTCGTTCCTGACAATAAATTTAATATCATCGAAGCTCGAGGATGATTTTTATCAAAATTTAAAGCTCGGCGCCTTACATAAGGGGTCACCTGAAAAGTTGTATGCTGATATTCTTTCTGCTTAAGTGGAATTGTCCGTAAATGTATCTCTGAAAATTTATATCCATATAAATTAACAACGTGTATCAACAACACAAGTCCAATAAGCATGGCACGATATTTTACCCGATGCACAAATACACATGCTCCCAAAACAATAGCTGAAACCATAGCCATCCCGCCAAAAAAATAAAATCTTGTAGACATCTGGTGAGGATCACCCATAAATTGAGTTTCAGGGAGCTTTCCTTGAATCATGCTATGCACTAACTTTGACCAAAGAGCATTGTCTCCTGCCAGAGAAAAAATCTTAAAAGATAAAAATATCATAACGACAGAAGAAAGAATAAGTCCTGCCACTATGACCTTACGTTTCCATTTATAGGATACCTGCATCACAACAGCTTCAAAACCAAATCCAGCTACAAAACAAAAGAACATTTTAACAACAACAGAAACCAGCGCGATATGCCGATAAAATTTCATCAACGGCCAAAAATGGTAAAAAAATACCGCCACAAAACTCCCCATAGAAAATAACAACATTGTTAAGGCCGTTAAGAAAAAATGCATATTATTCTTTCGCATATTAAATATCAAACCAAACACAACAAAAACGAAAGAAAAAAAACCAAAGTACAATGTATAATCTAAGGCAGGAGAAACCCCAAAAAAGATTTCCAACCATTTGGATAAACTCAAATCTCCCCCGTATTTTAAAAACATATCTATTCCCACGACCCCCTGATCACTCCTCCCCACCGAAGCCGTAACAACACCTTCACTCCCTATTTTCATCAATTTGTAAACCGGGATAAAAGATATCATAACCCCGAAAATACTTAACACCGCGGGCCATTTCCATGAAATATGTTTGACTTGTTTCCACACAACGTTCTCATTTCCTATAATATAAAAAAGAAAATACAAAAAAATGATCAAACTAATCATGGGAATAAAATACGCCACATTACAAATTGTCTGAATAATAAACAGGTTGGCGCCTAAGAAAAAATACCGCCATTTAGATGTCTCGAGAAATGAATGGAAAAAATGGAGAATTAGAGGAATTACATAATATACATGCAACCCTGTGGCCAGTTGCATCATCCAAATACTAGAACCAAGAACGCATACAGACACAAAAAAACCCGTGATAACCGATGAGTAAAAACGCCTTGCAAGCAACCATGTCCCAATAAAAAGAATGAATTCTTCAAAAAATATCCCCAAATAATAAATGGAAATAAAATCAAAGTTCTTAAGTAACCCCTTCATATGAAAAAAGACATTAGGCAAAAGCCCATTCATTCCGTGAATGGCATAACTCCATGCCGCCGTGACACCATGTGTGATATACGGTATCCATTGTGGAATCTCCCCATAAACGGCCGTATGATTAAGAAAATAATACTGAACACCAAAATGATAAAATCCATCGTGGCCTCCTACTATTCTACGTTGAAAAATGAGGTAAAAGAAAATGAAGAATTGAAGAATAATAATCAAAGAAAAAAGAATTTTTTCTTTTGTAATACTGTTGGGTCGTCTATTATGCATAATATTTGAATAAGTCGTAATTCTGAATTTTTGACAATCATTTATTTATTTCCTATAATACCGAAAATTTTAACAAGGTCTATCCTTTTACAAAAAAATCTGAGGAACACATGAAGTATTTTTTATCCATTGTCATCCCCTGCTATAACGAACAAAATAGGATTAAAAGTACCGTAAATAAAATTACGACTTTTTTCTCAAAGAAAGAATTTAAATATGAGCTTATTTTAGTGGATGATGGTAGCACTGATACAACTGTATCTATTCTTAAAAAATTTATTAAAAAATATTCCTCACAAAATAACCTAAAAATTTCCATTTTGTTGAATGAAAAAAACAAAGGCAAAGGGCATTCCGTAAAAAAAGGATTCCTTGCTGCAAAAGGTAAATACGTTTTATTCACAGATGCCGATCTTTCTACACCTATCGAAGAGTTTGAAAACTTACTCAAATACATTAAGGATGGCTTTAATGTTGCTATTGCTTCACGAAGCATGCCCGATTCAAATATCGTTGTAAGCCAACCTCTTGCAAGAGTGTTTATTGGCAAGTCTTTTGGCCTCCTCGTACGATGGATTGTGGGCCTTAATTACATTGATACCCAGTGCGGCTTTAAATGTTTTGACAGAACCGCTGTAGATACTATTTTCCATCATTTAAAAATTACAGGATTCAGTTTTGATGTTGAAATACTTTATTTAGCAAAAATATTTGGATTAAAGGTAAAAGAAGTCCCTGTCCGATGGGAAAATTCTTTTGATTCAAAAGTAAGAATATTTATAGATCCTGCCAGCATGTTTTTTAATTTATTCCGGATAAAAAATATTCACTCTAAAACTATTCCTAAACATTGATTACTGCGGAATCAGATTGCGCTTCTGGGGTATTTTTTTTGGGAGGCGTTAAGAGAAATGGCTCCAACGTGTTTGGACGCGTTGCCGGAGGTTTTTTCAGACCTAATTTCCCTTTAAAAAATTTATACAAATGATACAAATAATGTTTGGCATATGCTACATGATCTGGATTCCGCGTGAATATGCCGTAACAGGCATCAATTGTAAACACAATAAAGGAACAAACCGGTGCCGGCAAGAATTTAAAAACGCTTGGACTAAGTTTTTTCCGAATAAATTTTGGGAAAAGTGGAAGTAATTTAAAAATTACCTCATAAGATTTATATAATTTCATTTGTTTTGGATCTTGAAGGTTATGATTATTTCGAAAAAAATCAAAACCTAACCCATCATTAAGACGATCGACATCTTCTTGTGTCAGCATCCCCATTTCAAACACTTCATCCAACATTTTGGTTCCCGGCAAAAAGGTTGTCCAGAAAGTTTGAATACGATAAGGCGTATATTCAACATAAAGTTGCCGCGCCTTTTCTTGGGCTTCAAAAGGTTCATTAGGCAAACCGAACATATGATCAACCTTGGGGTGCAGATTATATTTACGCATAACCTCTAAAGCCTGTTCCACATGCCTGGCCTTTTCATAACGTTTGATAGATTCATATTTAAAATTTTCATCAACCGTTTGAACACCTAATTGAATACACACACACCCCGCCTCGGAAAGCCACTGAGCGATTTCTTCATCCATGTACCCTGGATGCGTAAGACATTGAAACGGCACATTAATTTCTTTTTTGTATATGGTCAAAAATGCCTTCAACCATTTTTTATCCACTGTAAAAACATCATCTTGAAAATCAACGATACGTAACTTGTAACGTTTCTTTGCCATTCTGAGTTCATACATCATATGTTCAACACTCCGCTGACGAACATATTTCCCTTTTTTACCTTCCGGTAATTCTGCAAAAAAATTATTAAAACAAAATGTACATCGATAGGGACATCCACGGGAAGCCATAGTGAAATATCTATCTCCAATACGAACATGTTCTTCCCAAATCACTTTGTCGTAAATGGGCAAAGAATCAAGGTCTTGAATAAACCCTTCTTGCCTGCCCCGAACTATTTGCCCTTGCGGAGATTGATATCTTGTATTTATAATAGGTGTCGTATATTCTTTATTATCAATTGCTCTTAGAATTTGAGGAAAGGCGACATCCCCTTCTCCGATGCAGACATAATCCACTTGAGGTTGATTCAGCACACGGTCCGGGACCGCAGACACATGGACGCCTCCAAATATTGTTTTTATATGTGGGAAAAGCTTTTTGGCTTCTTGCGCGATTGAAAGTGACCACTGATATGTTCCAGTTATGACAGAAAATGCCAGAACATCGGGCTTTTGTTTTTTGATGGCCTCAATAACATCATTACGATCATCAAAGAAAGGTGCAATGGAAGGAACACTTAAATTATAACGATCATTAAATAAGGAAGCACTAAAGGCAAGATTGACCTCATGCCCATCCTGCTTGGCAATAGCGGACAATTGGCTGATAGCTAACTGTTCAAATCCTATGGAGACAAATGTTATACGCATTATTTTATACTCTACAATTTTTTCTAAACTTACACTGATTTTCTCTTGATGTCAATCGGGAATATTATAAAATGGAATCCCTCAATAAGTAAATTGGAGATTTTTATGGAAAAACAGCTTTACACTGAAATGTATCATAAAGAAAAAGATAATTGGTGGTTTAAAGGAAAACGCCTGGCTATCCATGCGCTCATTAGTAAATACATTCCTCAACATACCTCGGTTCTTGATATCGGATGTGGAACAGGTATAATCCTCAAAGAATTTCAATCAAAAGGCAAAGACGTTTATGGGACAGATATTTCTAATGAGGCTATCCAATTTGCACAAAAAAGAGGATTAACAAATATCTTTAATATTGATTTTAGCAAAGAACCTATCCCCCAAAAATATTTTGATCTGATCCTTTGTTTAGATGTCCTTGAACATATCGAAAATGACAAAGCGGCTCTATTAAATATCACAAAAAATATGCAGGCAGATTCCCATTTATTACTTACCGTCCCTGCCTTCCCATTGCTTTGGGGGGCAGATGATATTGTCCTGCATCACAAACGTAGATATACAAAAAAACAACTGACAGAGCTCTTTAATGCCTGTGGTTTAAGAATTATTAAAAGCAGCTATTCGAACTTTTTTATATTTCCCTTAGTTTTTGCTCTACGTTGGCTGGATAAATTACGCCCTAATCATCGACCAGAATCAACCATCAAAATGGCCCCAAAGTTTATCAATGAAATTGCTTTGTTATTTTATAAATTTGAAGCTTGGTTCCTAAAAAGATTTAATTTCCCCTTCGGCTCATCTATTATCTGCCTGGCCAAGAAAAACTAAAACCTGCTAGCATATTATTTGCTTATGATCTGTGGCAGCTATGACACGTGGAAATATTTTTGAGGCGTGTTTTTGGGCTTTACGTCGCTCTTCAAGAGTTTGATAATTTCTGGCATCAAAATGAGTTAATATCAATCTTTTAGCCCCACTTTCTTTTGCCACACTAGCAGCATCTTCCGGATTGAGATGCGGCCAGGCATCATCACGCACTCCTGATTTCAAAGCACATTCCGTAATAAGCACATCCGCATGTCGCGCTAATGCAAGCAAATTTGGACATAGCCCAGTATCTGTACAATAAGACAAAATTTTTCCTTCAACAACAAATCGATACCCATAACAAAAAGAAGAATGAATAAGTTTCTTGAAAGTAACCTCTATGGGAAGTCCCTGTGTATTCTTATTTAACTCAATCAAAGTAATCTTAGTTTTTGATTGTTTAATGTGGGCTGTGTAGGGTTGTCGTATAAATGTACTAAAAAGTTTTTTTAATCCGCGTGGTCCGTGAATGGTCATCCCTTGAGGAAAATTGAATTTAACAAGCGTGTGTAAACCTGTAATGTGATCAATATGATAATGACTTAAAAAAAGGTAAATTGGTTTTGTTTTACTCTTGATGTAAAGGTCAAGTTTGTGCAGCCCACCTCCGGCATCTAAAATAATATATTCATTCTTTGTTTCTACAAGGATGCACGTTGTATTCCCTGTTTTGGTATCATACCAACCATTGGTACCTAAAAAAGTTATTTTCATATTATCGCACTCCTGATCCTAAAGGCACATCACGTTCCGGGGCCAATAAAACAGGGCCATCATCAGACGAAGCAGCTAAAAGCATGCCTTGCGATTCCTCACCACGAATCACAGCAGGTTGAAGATTAGCCACCATAACAGCACGCCGACCAATAAGGGCTTCCTCTGAATAAGATCCTCGGATACCGGCGATAAGCTGCCTTTCCTCTTTTCCTGTGTCGACTTTCAATACATAAAGCCTATCCGCGTCAGGATGAGCTTTAACCTCTTTAATCTGAACAACAATTAATTCAATTTTTTTAAAATCATCAATAGTAAGCATAACTTTTTCTCCTTATAAATAAGAAAGCACCCAAACAATGTGGGTGCTAATTTTTATCAATTTTACTATTTTTGTTACCTTCTTCTTGTGAAACCAGGCGAAGCTCAACGCGAAAGCAATTGAGCGAAGACTGGCGGGCCCGACGAGATTCGAACTCGCGATCTTCAGATCGACAATCTGACATGTTAACCAAGCTACACCACGGGCCCTTCAAACACTTAATAATGACGCATAGTTTATTATTAATAACCCTTTTTGTAAAGAACTTTTTAAAACTTATTTCTTCTTCTGTAAACTTTGCGCAAGCCTTAGAAATAATTTAATCTTTTCTGGATCACGAAATAAGGCTGGATTTTGTTTAATAATTTCTATGACGCGTTTAATATTTTCTGCTTTGATATTAACTTTTTTCTCTTGGGCAAAACCAGCGGTCGTGACACCAAGGAGCAATAAAAAACTTAGACTGAGTATCATTATTTTTTTCATTTTCATCTCCTCCCTGATTGTTATTAAATTATTCAAACTAATTATTGTAATTATACCTAATTTTTCATTAAACAAAAAGTAAAAAATTTTTCATTTTTTACAACTGATTTGCTAGAAATTCGGCAAGATGTTCTCTAAGACCGCTCTTCAAAGGTTCAATCATCTTCATCGATTTTTCAAAATCTTTTTCAAACAGCATTTCTTCAAACCGCTTAACTGTTTGAGAATCTGACGTTGCTAAATTTAATTCAAGATTATCTCGCAAACTTAACCGATCAAAATTTGCTGATCCCGTACACAACCACCCATCATAAACCGCCGCCTTAATATGGGACATCCCGGGATAAAAGAATACTTGAATACCATTACGCAACATAATATTGGCTGTCAAAATATTACTTTGATTCATAATTTCATGATTACCATTCACCGGCAACACCACCCTAACATCGACCCCCCGACGGCGGGCCTGGATTAAGGCATACAATATGGCATTGTCGGAAAAATAAGCATTATGGATATAAATATATTTTTTGGCTTCATTAATGGCTGCAAGCTGCGCTTTATAAATTTGTGGATCATTGACCATTGTATACAATGCACGAATAGCATAGCTGTCAGCTGTTAAATTAGGAACATTCTTTCGTTTCATAACACTTGCTAAATAACCAATATCCCCTAACGCTGAGGCATGCGCCCATGCATTATGAAAATCCTGAATAATTCCTTCCAAAACAGATCCCTGCACTTGCATCATCATATCATGCCAATCATAACGGTATTCCCGCCCGATATTCATGCCCCCCGTAAAACAAATTTTATTATCAATCACGGTTGTTTTAATATGATCTGACTTAAACCACGTATTCGGTCGCACGCGTACCTGAACATTGGAATCTTGTGTTAAATAACGGGCAATAGAATCCGGCGGGGTAAACCCAGCCGGCAATGTTTCTGCAGACTTACCTTCTCCCATAATTTGCCCCATACCATCGAGTAAAACCTTCACATCCACGCCTTCTTCTTTTGATTTTTCTTTAAGAAGATCCGCAATCTTAATCGCATAATCATCATTGTCAAAAATAAAAGTACGCACATGGATTGATTTTTGAGCGTTTTTGATGGTTTCAATTAATCGCGGAAAGAATTCTTCGCCATCAATTAAAAAATTCATGGTTCCACTGGAAGATTTCTTACCAAGAAGTTTATCTAACTTTTGTTCCCACACCTCAAGATCCATTGCTTCGCCCTGATAAAGCGGCGGCACCGGCTGCCTCTCCATAAAAAGCCTCGTAGAAGGATTCATAACGCCATACGCCGTATCTTTCGTCCATGAAAAAAGCCTGTAAACTGACGACACCGGACGTTTGACCAACCCTAAAACATGACTACCTAAAATAAAATGATCAAAAGTCTTAAGTCCTTTTTTTAATAAACTCCCACTATATTTCTTTTGTGACATGTCCTGAATCTTCAAATTCACAAAAAATTGTTGATCTAAATTAACGTAAAGAAAAGGATTGAGATGTATTTCTTCATCCAGCGTTGTGATAAAAACTCCTCCTAAATTGCCCTTATCTGCAGGCGTAATATCTCTCAAGGCACTTACAATTTTTTCTGAAATTTCATTTTGCGTGTAAGAAACGCCAACCTTAATATCCTGTGGTTTACTTTTAAACTCTGCCACGACTAACTGATTATTTTCATCATAATAAAAAAGCGTCTTTTTTCTTTTATGTTTAACCAAAGCGGCAACATTTTTGGCATCTGGTGTAATGTCATGGATAAGTGCTTTGCGCAATACTTGCCATTGTGCCGAGGGTAAACTTTTAACAGGAGTTAGATGCCCTAAGCGGGATTCCCACAAAGTCTGTTCAATAAATTCCAAGGGGACTTCCAAGTTAACAAAAGCCTGTGCATTCTTTTGAATAATTTCATCCCATACGGCACGCCCAAAAAATACTTTTGACTGATCACTGTCTTTTAAAAATGCACGAAATTTAACATACAGGGCGTGCGCATTAGCATACGTTTCCATTACTTCAAGACCTGCCGCTTGATTCATCCAAACCTGAACGGCATTATCCTGCTTGGATACATCCTTGGATATATGCTTACTTCCAGTAGCACAACCGGTCACAAGGGCCACCATTAGTATCCATAAAAATATTTTCTGAATTTTCATTGCTAGCAACATTACCTCATTTTCTACGTATTATCAATATCTTTCATACCTAACACTAATTCTTTTGCAATGGCCTTATTACTCGCAAACAAAACACCTTTATGATTCATGTACAAAGATTCTTTTCGATTCAGCTCAAGAGGGTTACCGCACATATCACTCACCCACGCGCCAAGCGATTCAAACAAACACGCTGTCGCCGCATAATCCCAAAGACACCCTCCTCCGTCTTGCGGTTTTGGTTTTTTATAAAAACAGGCCGGGGCATTTTCCAACACCCAGCACGCATTCATCACAGCTCCCCCACGATCAATCGTCTCATAAGAATCACTGGAAGTTTGCCTGACATTCCATGGTTCTTCGTCACGAAAAGCCCCCACCCCTTTAATGGCATGATACAATATTTTCTCAAGCGGATCATAAACAACCCCAATACAAGGAACACCTTCCTTGGAAACTAATGCAATGGAAACAGCATATCCAGAACGAGACTCTATAAAGGGCAAAGTTCCATCTATCGGATCAATGCACCAAAAATAATCTTTTTCGAAACGGCTCAAATCATCTTCACTTTCTTCTGCCAACAAACCAAGGTCATACGTTTGACATGCCTGCTCAATCGCCTTAAGAATCATTGCCTGACTCTTACGGTCAACCTCAGTGACCACCTGCGCCGCAAGACTTTCGCCTGACTCTTTTTTTTCTACCACAAGGTCATCACGCCCCGCATGATCCGCTATCAAATAACCTGCCTGTTTGGCCGCGTCAATCGCTGTTTTAGCCAGTGCCGTTAAATCATCCAAACTTAACTTCATAATGCCTCCAATGTTTTTCTAACCAAGCGCTCACTATATTCATTAATCTTCCAATGCCCCGGACTCCACCCTTTAATAAAACGATGAAAATCACTCCACGCAACCGGGTACAAAGAACGCCAATCCTGTTCTAAGGCCTGAATATCAATATCTTTTTGTTTACCCTTGAGGGCTTCTCCTAAAACCTGAAAATAATAATCTAAAAGTCGTGTTTCAAATCTTGCACATTCATCCTCATCAAGACAGCTACCGATAAAATATGCAACATCCTTCATGCCGCAACCACCCCCCACATATTGAAAGTCCACCGCCGCCACCCGCGTTCCACAGGATGAAAAACAAAAATTGGCCAATTTCGCATCGCCATGCACAAATGTCTGAAAAGGACTCTCCTTTAATTTTTGATCAATACAACGCGCCGCATCCTTTAACGCCTTATCTTTCAAAACATTCAACTCATCCGGACGCGTATCCAAATGCCAATACGTTCCAAGTTCCCATAAATTCTCAGGCACTTCCCCCATAAATGTTGCATGAAAATGGGCCAACCATTTCAAACACACCTTCAACTCATCCATCGAAACCGAATTGCGCCGCTCTGCATACCCCGCACCATTCAAATCCTCTAAAACAATCAAAACCTCATCGTCATGCGATTCACACACGAGACATTCCGGCACATAACAACTCTGATCACAATAAGAACTCCACTGACCATACCACGCCGTCTCGACATCGTATGACTTTAATTTCCGATTATGCGATAAATCCGTATTCCACCCCCGAGGATGAGTCGATCCTTTCGGTAAACGTACATGTTTAACCACAATCGTTGACCATTTGGAACCTTTCAGCCCATAACGCACAATGGCCCCATACCCACTCCACAATTTCTGAATCTGAATAATTTTAAAAAACTCCCGCGCTCCTGTGGATTTTAGAATTATATTTTTAAAGTAGCCGTTCATTTCTTTTAGTTTTTTGATATGTAAAATATTAAAACATTGAATAGCCAATCAGAAACCCAATATTAACATGTTATAAAGTAAATTGGAGTTATTTTGTTTTAGAAACATGAAGGAAAAATTAATTAGGAAGGTAATAACACTGCAGCAATTAATGTTTTCTGAAACTGTTTTATTTATTATAAAACAAAACCTAAATAATTACTGTCATCTAAATGCGAAGTATCTTTTTTATAACCAATTGTATCAATTGGCGGAATTGTATAATCCTTTTTTATAACAAGCCCCTGCTTTTTCATTCTTTCATAAAATTCTTGTAGCTCTTGAAAAGTAGAATCCTTTATGAAAATATCTTCTTTATCTTTCACAACTTCTTTAAGTTCTTTTAGCATACCCATTACAAGATCTCCAAAAATTAGAAAAAATTTCTGCTATGAACAAACGCAGGTATATTCTTTTGTGCGATATAATCAACTATAACATCATTATAAGTCCTAATCAAATGCCTTAGTGACTTATCCTTAGAATAATTTTCAATTTTTAATCTAAGTACAGTTGTTAATGTTTTTACCCCTATAAGCCTACCATGAGAATGCCATGTTTTATTACTACCTAACATTTCAGCAATTTCTTCAGCTCTTTGTTCTTTTTCTTTTTTAGTGACTGCTTGCCCCTTTTTAATTGAATCAGTTTCGTGAATTTTCCAATCTTTAAACTTATATTCAACCAGCCACTTCTTTAACAAAGTAATTGTTAAGTTTTTTGCCTGTTCGTATCTACTTAACATAGCCAAATCAAGACTCTGTAAAATTAAAAACTCTGCTTTAGTAATTGATCCATCTTTTGCCTTATTTAACAATTCTTGAACTTTATCTAAATAACCTAAGGCGGGAACGTATTCCTTCCCATTATGAACCTGCGGGTCAATTGGCCCTAAAGAAGAGGAATAATCCATATATATTTTATCGCCAGACATACAAAATATTGTTCCAGCTGACATAGCATAATCAGGAACTACAAAATATAAATTTTTATAATGGTGGCGAATGATATCTACCATTTTCTCAACGGTTTCAGCACTCCCACCTGGAGTATTTAGAAAAACTACTAACGTATTCGTTTTCTTTTCATCTTCTACTAGTTTTTCAATAAAATCTCTAAAACCTTTCACGTACGAAGGATGAATTTGACCATAATAAAAAACAACATCAGCTGAGAAATATTCTTCAAGCTCACTCAGTCGTTTGCTTAAAACTTCTTTTATTGTTGTATCAAGATTTGTTGTTGCCATAGTAAAAAAGATGGTAGCAAATATAACATAATTTGTAAATCAATTTATAAATAAACAAAGAAAATGCAGACATATTACATTAAAAATAAACAGTGCAAGGTACTATTTACAAAATTATCCGATTATTACCGGCAGGATTTAACAGACTGTTTAATACGGTTTTTGGCCTTCGGCGTTAAAGGTACAGCTTTTATTTTGACGGTATAACCTAAATGAAGTAAGACTTTTTCTAAAGTGGCTATGCTGCTGAATTCACCGTTTTCGATATTGGAAATATGCTGCTGTGTGACATTTATTTTTTTGGCTAATTGGCCTTGCGTTAATTTATGCTTTATGCGGTAGGCGATAATCGGCTTAACTATTTCTAATTTTTGTTCTTCCAATTCCCACAGTTCTTTAAAATAAGGGTCTTTGCACTCTTCTTTGAGATGATCTGAAACTTTTCTGGTTCGCTTAACGCCTATTTTTTTAATCATTATTTTTCATCCTTTCAAAATAAATTTTCTTTCTCGATAAAGCTAGTTGTTTTTCTTTCTTCGGTGTTTTATTTGTTTTCTTTACAAAACCGTTCGTGAAAATAACAGTCTCCTGACAAAAGAAAAAATATAAAACTCTAATGTGTCCTTCTTGTCCACGAACTCTTAATTCATAAATATCATTACCAATGCACTTCGCATGAGGCTCCGGTAATTTCTTGCCAAATTTTTCTAATAATTCTACACCGGCGAAAAACTTTTGCCGTGTGCGTCGATTTAATAATTTTATAAACTCCTCTACAGGAGACCTCCCTGAATCTGTTAAATAATAACTACTTGTAAATTGACTCATTATTTTAACTTTCGATTAAAGTATACAATTGTTTACTTGTATTGTCAAACACCCATCTTGTCCTATTTCTAAATATATTGGCACGCGCTATGGAAAACCGTCAAGACAAAATCAACACCCCTTCATCAAGACATCAATTAGATTTGTAGTCCAACATTAATCCAAAATAATTGGCTACCTTTCTCATGAATTTATATTTCTCATAATACAATCCATTTCGATGATGGCCATATTTTCATCTCGTCCAACCGGGTACAAACCTGTAATCTCAAAGCCTTTCTCTTTTAAAAAAGTAAAAGCCTCAATATGTGTAGGCATATTTTCGTAGGTAGATTTGAAAGATACTTCTGACTGAAGTGCTTTTATTGAATCCAAGGACTCTTTGGCCCCTTTCAAGACTTCCAAATCATATCCTTGCGTATCTAACTTTAAAAAAATATTACTCTTTTCCTCATTTGATAAAATTTCTTGAAATACGTCATCCAAAGCTTCAACTTGAACAGATTCTGTAAATTTAGTATCCGCATTATTAAAATATTGTTCTTTTCCAAATTGATTAACCTTATGAAAAGATGCAAGATCTGATGCCTGTGGTACATTAATGGTTAATTGCGCCTTCTTCTCTCCTAAGGCATATTGATGCGTTCTCCAATGAGGATAATTTTGCGCGATTTTTTCTAGTCTTTGGTAATTACCTAAAACAGGTTCAAAAGAAATAATATCTCCTTTGTAGCCAATTCTTCGCAACATTAACCCATATTGACCAAAATTGGCTCCAACATCAATAACACAATTAATATTTAATTTTTGAAATAATACAGGAAGGTGAGATTCAAGGGTGGGTTGCTTAGTTTTACTCTTTAATAGTTCATAACCAAAAAAATTAGCTATTTTCTTATTCAGCCGTATTTTTGTTGACATATTTTTCTAACTTCGAAATAACATAGTTCACAAAATGACCAAGAAAATGGTAATTGATGAGTGATACCAATTCCAGAAAATAATTGCTAAAACCAATTCTACTTTTCTCGACGTTTTTACGAGAAAGTAGAACTAAAATTAGGTACAATTATTTAATGGATTTGGTATGACACGGGTCAAAATACTGGGGTGTAGTCCCGTAAAAACATCGAGACAACACCTTGTTTTTTGCTTCGCAAGAGAATAAGGCGTTGTCTCGTAAAAACATCGAGACAACACCTTGTTTTTTGCTTCGCAAAAAACTGCTTCGCAAAAAACTTGGTGGGCAATGAAGGACTCGAACCTTCGACCCCCTGAATGTAAATCAGGTGCTCTAACCAACTGAGCTAATCGCCCAAAGTTTTGAATTATACCACAAAAAATTATCCTGTAAACACTGAAATCTTACCCATCAAGAAAACCATGACAAACAAAGCAACGGTTTCAATAATACCTAAGGCAATAATATAATTTGATGCCCCTTTACCTGTTTCTGCCAAAGCATCACAGGCACTTGCAGCAGCTTTTCCCTGCATCATAGCGGAGGCGCCCATACCTAAACCACCGAAGAGTCCAATACCAATCAGCGGATGGCCTACCGCTGCGGCTGTCGCAATATTATTCATCAAAATCATACCGTAAATTGTTTGCGAAAGAGGAAAACCTACAAAGATAATGAGCAAAAATGGGGCTGATTTATTTTGACTAAAACATTTTTTCCAGGCGCCTAATGCTCCCATGGCAGCATTACCTGTTCCTAACGCGGACCCAGCGGCGGCCATGGCCATACATGTTGCTACTCCAAAATCTTCAAAAATCATTAACGATCCTGCATCCATTGTTTTCTCCTTTTATGAATTTTTAAATTTTGTAAACGGGTTATATTTTACCCCCGTCCACTCTAATCCTAACTGCCCTGAAAACTCTAAAACATTAAGCCGTATCGCATGCACTAAAATCGCCATCAAAGCCAATATCAAATTTAATCCATGCCCCATGACTAATATAATAGGGGCCGCATAAATGGGGGCTGAGGAAGCCATACCATTGGTCGCATCAGCTACGGCGACCGTGGCTAAGCCTACAGCAAATAAACGAATGTACGAAACTAAATCTGTACCCGCGCTGATGACACTAAGAAAGAATGGCACCAATTCCATACCCACCGTTTTTAAAAAATCTTTTGGTTCCACCATAAAGAAAAATGCCAAAGGAATACCCACCATGAAAAAATATCCTGCGAATGCAGGAAATGCCAATCCCAGAACAAACATCTTAGCCACAAAAAACATACCCCAAATAATAAGCATCCACCCCACTTCACTTAAAAAAGTAATCGAGGGAAATTTTGCCACAGCAGACCAAATCCTTGCAATGGATAAATGAACCAAAGCAATCACAAAACACAATAACTGAATATTACTAATTTCATTTAACCACGGAACAAGAGGTTTAATCGCCGGAGGTAACCACTGCTGACCAAAATAAGTGCCTGTAAGAACACCCCACAGGCATGTACATAATGTTAAAATGTACATTAAATTAAATGGCGTATTATCTTTTATTTTTGCCTTAAACTTCTTTTGAACAAAAAAAGTTGCTCCCATAAAAATTAAACCGTACGCCGTATCTCCGATCAAAATCGCGAAAAATAAAATAAAAAATAATAAAAAAACCATACTTACATCAAATTCTTTAAACCCGGGCAATATATCAATAATCTTCAATATCGGTTTACTTAAATCGACCCACTTTTTATTCCTTAACAAAGTTGGGGGCATATCATCATCCGCAGGTTCTTCAATAGTAACGGCCCACTGTTCTTTTTTAGCTGTTGCCTCCAATTGAGAAACCTGGTCCTCAGGACAAAAAGCCTTTAATACCGTAAGCTCTTCCTCACTACGCATCCCGCGTTTCACCTCTTCAAAATGTAAACAACCCTGCCGTTCCACCAAAGCCCCTTCCAAAGCCTGTAAATATTTCGCATTATCCGTAATTCTTTGTTCGATTTCCTTGATCTGTTTTTGATCCTGCTCCTGCAACACATGCATTTTTTCCAAACTTTCATCCGCAGGTGAAATGGTTTTATACTCTAGCTCAACATGTCCTTTACTAATCGCAATACATCTGCGTAACCCACCTATCGTAAAAATAGTTTCAAATACAATATCTTGCGGAGGCTCTGATTTATCTGTAATCGGAATCTCACATAACTGAACATAAACACCCTTGTCTTCTAATGCCTTAATATCTTGAGGCTCAAAATTTCCCCACGCTTCCCATTGGCTAATAGCGACCTGCCTTTTGAAAATATTTTCCTTTAAGTCTTCAATATCATCTAACCACTCCAATATATGGCAACATTCTTTTTGCCAGTCAGGACAGGACTCTTGCGACCCATTTTCTTTTTTCTGACGTAAAAACGAAATAACATTTTCTAACCTTTTAACCTCTTCTTTCAATTCAACTAATCGTTCCCCTCCTAAAGGTGCCTGATGTTCAACATGCAAAGAACCAAAATCCCGCAGACTTTCCAAAGCGACACTTTCATCCTTTTTCTGGACGATAAGATGAATTTTTTTCATGGGGACGATCATATTTTATATTCCTATTTCAAACGACGGCAACTTCTTGCATACTGCGTATATCAATTTTCTTTTTAGCAACCTTGCTGATCCCAACAGCATTAGCTTGCTGGTCGCCGAGATAAATACGAATAATACGAATATTATCCATGCATTCCGGTATTTTAATTTTTTCAAAAAGATTAACGCGCTGTGTCGTTACTCTAAGCTCTTTTTCTAAAATTTCAATTTGCTGTTTTATAATATCCATTTCCACCATAAGCGTTATCGCAAATCTCAATTCTTCAACCCCTTTATCTACCCACAAAGGCATTTCATAAAGATCGTAATCAATACGATTAAAATGAAGATCGCGAAAAATGGGGACATTCGCCCCTGCAATATTCATTGTTTCTGTATCCAGTTTGATCGGCGCAACCCATGGCCGTAAATCAATACCAGGTTCTGCTAACAATCCTACCCATTTTTTAATATTGTTTAATTTAAGATCTAATGATTTTTGACGATCATCAAGAAGGCGACGCGCTTCTAAAATTTTCATCTGCAATTGCTGTTTTTTTAATAACAATGTAGGCAAATAATGACAGAATTGCTTGAGACTGTCTCTCTGCTTTTTTAATTCACCCTTTGTAAGTTTAATTTTACTCATCTAGGAAACTTTTTCTTTGGGCCAATATTCATTAATTAACGCCTCTTTAATACCAATTTCTGCGGCCTCAAAGGTATCTGAAAGAATTTTCCAGCCTAAATCCAAAGCTTCTTCCAAAGGAATATTCACCGAAAGCTCCATCAATTCACTTTCAAAACGATCCCCATATTTCAAAAGCTTTTCATCCCAACTGCTCATTTGAAATCCCATAGAGCGCTTCTCAACCGTTTCACGGTAATCAGAAAAAAGCTGAATCATGCGATCCATAATAGCGCGATGATCCGAACGCGTTTTGTCATTCACCTGCTGTTTCAGACGACTTAAACTTCCAAAAGGTTCAATACGTCCTCCGCGCAAATAAAACTGCCCTTCGGTAATATATCCGGTATTATCCGGCACAGGATGCGTAACATCATCACCAGGCATGGTTGTTACAGCTAAAATGGTTATAGACCCGGCGCCATCAAAATCAACTGCCTTTTCATAACGAGAAGCTAACTGACTGTATAAATCGCCAGGATACCCACGGTTAGAAGGAATTTGCTCCATCGTAATCGCTATTTCCTTCATAGCATCAGCAAAATTTGTCATGTCTGACAACAACACCAAAACCTTTTTTCCTTCTAAAGCAAATTTTTCTGCTACGGCCAAACACATATCTGGAACCAAAAGACATTCCACCGTAGGATCAGAAGCGGTGTGTACAAAAAGAACTGAACGGGATAATGACCCGTGTTTTTCTAAAGTCTCTCTAAAAAATAAATAATCATCATACTTCAATCCCATGCCGCCTAAAACAATCGTGTCAACTTCTGCCTGCATAGCAATACGCGCAAGAAGTTCATTATACGGTTCACCGGCAATTGAAAAAATAGGCAATTTTTGTGACTCAACAAGAGAGTTAAAAACATCAATCATCGGAATACCGGTACGGATCATATTTTTAGGAACAACCCGTTTTGAAGGATTAACCGAAGGCCCGCCAATATCAATTAAATTATCTGTCAATACCGGACCGTTATCCCGAGGATCTCCGTTTCCAGTAAGAATACGTCCAAGCAAATTTTCTGAACATGAAACCTGAATCGGATGTTTTAAAAAGCGAACCTTGTCATTGGTTGAAATACCGCGACTTCCAGCGAGAACCTGAAGGGACACCTTCTTTCCTTCAAGACGAATCACCTGTGCCAACGATACCCCTCGACTGGACCGTACTTCAGCTAATTCTTTATACGCAATATTCTCGGCCTCAACCGTAATAACATCTCCCGCAATTTGTATAATTTCACTGTAGACTTTTTGCATTTTTAATTCCTTTTGTTAACCACAACGATTTAAACCGATATCTTGCTCTGAACCTCTTGTTCATTCTTTTTGAACTCATCTGATTCAAAATTCACAGAATTCATATTAATAAACATCTGCCTTAATTCCATAAAAAAACGACGTGCATCATCTTTGTTTTCAAATTTAAATTCTTTATCAATAATATTTACAATAATGTCATATATATATTTCTGACGCTTTGCATCTGTCGCCTCATCTGTCTTATCAAAAGCATTCTGTTGCAAATAAACAAAGTCGAGAAACTCTCCTTTTAAATAATCAATAAACTCTCCTGTCGATGTACCTTCTTCACCAACAACCTTCATCATTTGATCCACACTATTACTTTTCTTTAAAATATCCTGCCCTTTTTTAACCTTATCACTATCAATAAAACTAGTATATTTACTCCAGCTATCCAAAGGATCAATGGACGGATACCTCCGTGCATTAGCCCGATCACGAGACAAACCATGAAAAGCGCCAACAACTTTTAATGTGGCTTGCGTCACCGGCTCTTCAAAATTTCCACCAGCAGGACTAACCGCCCCACCAATCGTAACCGACCCCTTACCTCCATCCCGCAATTTAACTAATCCTGCCCGTTCATAAAAAGAAGCTATCCGAGATTCTAAATACGCAGGAAAAGCTTCTTCCCCGGGAATCTCTTCCAAACGCCCAGACATCTCACGCATCGCCTGAGCCCATCGTGATGTTGAATCGGCTAACAATAAAACATTCAATCCCATTTGCCGGTAATATTCTGCTAACGTCACGGCGGTGTACACACTTGATTCTCGTGCTGCTACAGGCATAGAACTTGTATTACAAATAATAATTGTTCTTTCCATAAGACTACGATTTGTTTTAGGATCAATAAGCTCCGGAAACTCTTCCAAAATTTCAACAACCTCTCCGGCACGCTCCCCACAAGCCGCCACAATCACAAGATCAACCTCCGCGTGACGACTTAATAAATGCTGCAAAACCGTTTTACCGGCACCAAACGGTCCAGGTGTACAAAATGTCCCACCGACAGCCACAGGAACAAGCGTATCAATAAGACGTAATTTTGTTACCAGAGGCTCAACAGGTTTTAATTTTTCGACATACGCTTTAATAGGAATTTTGACAGGCCAAGACTGAACCATTGTGACGTCATGTGTTTTACCCGCCTCATCTTTTAATGACGCAACCTTCGTGGAAATGGAATAATCTCCTTTTTCCAAAATTTTAATGACTTCAAACTCTCCCTTTAAATCAAATGGAACCATAATCCGATGCTTAAACATATTTTCAGGAACCGTCCCTAAGGAATCACCTGCGTGAACCTTATCCTTCACTTGAACAGAAGGTGTAAATTCCCATTTTTTTTCATAATCAAGCGCTTTAAGATAAGCTCCTCTTTTCAGAAAAAAACCGTACTTTTCAGCAAGTTGCGGAAGCGGATTTTGTAAACCGTCAAAAACCTGTCCTATAAGCCCAGGCCCCAATTCTAAACTCAATAAATCTCCCGAAAATTCTACACGGTTACCAATCATAATGCCGGTTGTATCTTCAAAAACCTGCAAATCAGCTGATTTGCCTTTTACACGTATGACCTCTGCTTTAAAACGCTCCTCACCAACCACGACATAAGCCACCTCATTTTGCATGACATTTTCATTAAAATTAACAGCCACCATGTTCCCATTGACTCCAATTACATTACCTTCTCGTATAGATGTTCCCACCATGCACTCCTTTTGTTTATGAAATTTCGGCCTTTTGTAATTCTTCAAAAATGCTCTGCCCCTGAGGCGAACGAAATTCATGATGCCGGTCTAAAATTTTTAATTTTAAAGCATAAATAATAATAAAATTTAAATCATAATAATGCCCGCCTGCCAGATCATCCAAAAATTGCCAGCGTGCACGATCTAATATCTTTTCCGCCTCTAAGAGATTCGGAGCCTTATCCGCGTGATGAATAATTTCATTATGAAACGGATCGCTGTATCTCTCTCCTCTAATATAATCTAATGGATCCTTACCCACTTTCTCTGCCCGAAACCAGACCAGGGCATTACTGAAATCTCTTTCAAACTTTACCCATGCGTTAAAAACAGCATTACTCATTTCAGACTTTTCATCTGAATCTTCCAATACGTTTTTTATCAAAAGAAAATCATTTTT
Organism: Candidatus Omnitrophota bacterium; assembly: GCA_029261055.1. GTDB lineage: Bacteria > Omnitrophota > Gorgyraeia > Zapsychrales > Zapsychraceae > JAJDCA01. The sequence continues at coordinate 56,192 of JAJDCA010000021.1, forward strand.
GGAAAGGAGCCGCTGACAATCTTCCAAAAAAACGGCGATTGACACAGGCGGCTGACTATCAAAATCAATCATCGGCAAACTTGCAGAAAAATAGTAATACGCATGACTCATTAAACCGCGTCCTTCACAAGTTCCGCTACTTGAGTGTTGAGGTAGGCCCCTAAATATTTAGCTAAACTCTCGTCTGTAAAATCAAAAGAAGACTTACCTCCATCATAGCTGATGGTAAATCCACCGCTAATATCTTCGGCGGCTTGCAGCTTAATGGATTGCTTGAGTTTATCTTGAAGCTTGGCTGTAAAACCGTCTTTGAGACTTTTTAAATCTTCATCTTTTAAAGCGATCTGAATATCCGTATCCGCCCCCTTCTTTTCAGCCGTTTTTTCAATAACCGTTGAAAGAATGTGACTCAAATTTTCCGAGGACAAAGCTTCATTAACTTGTGAAACAATAATTTTCTGCAAAGTATTTTCAATTTCTTTTCTTAAGGAAAGCAATGTATCGCGCGAGGCTTGTTTGAGGGCCATCTGAGTAGATTCTTGCATTTTTTTAATTTCTTCTTTAGCTTCAATAATCATTTGCTCCGCTTGACTTTTCGCATCATTAATAATTTTCTGACTTTGTGCTTGTGCCTGCGATTCAATCTCACGCGATTTTTCTTCAGCTGTTTGTATGCCTTCACTTTTAATTTTATCAATAAGTTCCTGAACTTGCTGCGACATGATTATTCTCCTTGTAAGAGTTAAATTCTTTTTTAAAATTTAATGCTATCTTGTTTTTTTATGATTGTCAAGATTACCTGTCATATTTTTAATATGATTTATTTTATTGCTCCGCATGTATTTTTTAATCCCTGTAAGCACCTCCAAAGGCGCCCTAGGATTAATAAAATTAGCCGTCCCCACAGCGACCATGCTAGCCCCGGCTAAAATAAACTGCAAGGCATCATCCGCTGTCATAATGCCACCCATAGCGATAATCGGAATCTTAACTTTTTGCGCTGTTTTGTACACCATATGAACGGCAATCGGTCGTATGGCTGGACCGCTTAATCCACCGGTAAAATTACCTAACTTTGATTTTCGCGTTTTAACATCAATAACCATGGCTGTAAATGTGTTCACCAAACTCACGCCATCAGCCCCGGCATCTTCAGCGGCTTTAGCAATAAGGGAAATATCCGTTACATTGGGAGATAATTTTGCAATGATGGGAAGTTTGGTTGCCTTTTTTACCATCTTAATCGTTTGATATGTCAATTTAGGATCTTGGGCGACCAAAACTTTTTTTTGTAAATTAGGACAAGACAAATTTAATTCCAAGGCCTTAACGCCTCTGACCGCATCAAACTTTTCTGCTAAAATCTTAAACTCTTTATCGCCATGCCCTAAGATGCTAATAATCAAAGGCACCCCGGTCTTTTTTAACCCTGGCAATTTATTAAGAATAAATGCATCAGCGCCCGGATTTTCAATACCGATCGCATTCAACATCCCCGACGGAGTTTCCACAATACGTGGCGGAGGATTACCTTCCTGCGCGTGCAGTGTTACAGTTTTTGGTACAATGGCGCCTAACTCTTTAACCTCATCAAGGGCATAATATTTCTCAGCATGCCCGAATGTCCCTGAAGCGACGGTTACAGGATTTTGAAATTTGGCTTTACCAATTTTAACAGAAAGGTTCATTCAAGAAAATCGCCTGCCTCGATAACCTGAGGCGTATTTTTGTTGCCAATAGGAAATTTTATAATTTCCTATTTGGTGATAAATACCATTTTAAAACCGATTAATAATAAAAATACTCCAAAGGCCTTTTTTAAATGGGCGTCCGGTACCCCTTGGATAAAATGCGCTCCAAGAAGAGCTCCGAAAATAAAACCCAAAGCAATAAACATCGCCATTTGTATTTTTACATGGCCAGACCAATAATACCGCATCACCGCAAGAATAAACACCGGCGGCAACATTACGGCCAACGTCGTCCCCTGCGCTTGATGTTGTGTAAGCCCAAATAACATCACAAGCGCCGGCACCATCACGGTACCTCCACCGATCCCCAAAGCCCCGCTGAAAATCCCACCGATTAACCCAACGATTACATAAATGACTAAAGTCATCTGTCCCTCCCAAGAAAATCGCCTACGTCGATAAGCTGAAGGCGTATTTTTAGTGCCGATAGGAAAGTTTTATACTTTCCTATATGGTCAAAAAATTAATTCATCCAAATCAAACACCGGCCCATCGTAACAGACGGTTTTAAACCCTTTAGTGGTTTTGATGGAACAGCCTAAACAGGCACCTAATGCACAGGCCATGACTTCTTCGCAAGAGCCTTCACCACGCAACCCATGTTGTTGAGTAAATTTCTGGACGGCGGCCATCATTGGGGTTGGGCCACAAGTGTAGACAAATGTTTTTTCTGAATCAATGGGAATCTTAGAGAAAAGTTTATCGATACGTCCTTTTGTTCCTGCGCTTCCATCATCCGTCGTAATATGAACCTTACATCCATTGGATTTAAACTCCTTCATGTTAAATACATAATCCTTTGTACGCCCGCCATAAAGAAGAATCAATTCCAATTTTCGTTTTTTTAAAATATCCGTGAAAGGAAGAAACGGAGCCACGCCGATACCGCCACCGATCATCACAACCGTTTTGACTTCCTTTGCCGGCAGACTAAACGGCGTTCCTACAGGGCCTACCACATCAATATCATCACCCTTTTTCTTTTCCGATAAAATTTTTGTCCCAAGGCCTACTACTTCATAAAAAATTTCCACATATTTTTTTGCACGATACACACAAAAAGGCCGTCGAAAAAATGGTTCTAATCCTTGATCAACACGAATATGAATAAATTGCCCGGGTTGGGCTGTCTTGACAATAGACGGGGCATCAAAACAGAGACGATAAAACTTCGGGCAAAGTTTTTCGTTTGAAACAACTTTGTAGATATCTTGAATTTTAGACATATAAATTATGCGTGGTTCTGAATTTGTTTTATCAACCCTAAAATTTGATCTTCCGCATCTTGCAAATCTTTAACGGTCACCATACCCTTAACACTCCAATTTCCTAAATCAATCACTGGCCGCTTGTAAACCAAACCATAAGAAATCTCTGAAGACGTGCCATGACTTCCTGCCAAAGCAATAATAATATCCGCTGAGGCCGCCACCATAGCATTTCTGGCAAATCCAATCGTTGTCGGCAAAGCAATATCAATATATGGATTCGCGGTGTCTTTATCGTTTCCCGGTAAAAGCCCGATCGTCATCCCACCCGCCTCTTTGGCTCCACGTGATGCCTCCTCCATAGTGCCTCCAAGCCCACCACACACCAACACAGCCCCTAACCTGGCGACCATTTGGCCTACTTCATAGGCAAGCTGCTCTTCTTCCTTATTAATAGAGTGCCCACCGATCACAGATATGGTAATTTTTTGTGTTCTCATTAGAGTTATTGCAGTTGAGGTCTCAAATCTTGAATATCTTTCAAAAGAGATTTTGTTGCCCCATCACGCTGAGGCGTGGAAGACTGAACTGTTTCTTTTTGAATCAAATCATCCAAAGGATATTCTGACCGAATAGTAAACCCGGCATCTTTGATCATTTGCAATGTACTCCGGCGTTCTTCGCCTTTAACATTAAGATACCCATCTAAAAATAATGAATTCGCTGGATAAAGTGACATAACTTCCATACCACGCAGATGCATTTCTCGACCAGCCGCAGCACGAATATCAGATTGCGGATTCAAAAAACGAAACAGACACAATACACGCAAACAATATTCCGGAGATAAAAGAGCCTTTTTATCCAGGATATTCCCCTCAATAGGAATCAAAAAATTCACAGGAATTGAAGCCGCCTGCATCGACCGTAATGTTTGGGCCACATCAATCACATCACTCGGCTCTTCCCCCATACCCACAATCACACCGGAACATACCTGTAGCCCTGCCTTACGTGCGGCCTGCAAAGTATTCACCCGGTCATCAAATGTATGCGTTGAGCAAACTTTCGGATAATGCTGTTTGGACGTATTTAAATTATGATTCAACCGATCAAGCCCAGCCTCTTTTAAAATTTTTGCCCCTTCTTGATCCACTAAACCAGCCGATACACACACTTCAATCGGATACTGAGATTTAATAGAACGAATAAGCTGGGCGACATGCTCCACCCTTTTACGCGATGGCCCACGGCCGGCAAACACCATACAATACCGATGCGCCCCACGTTTATGCGCACTTTCCGCTTCCGCTAAAATTTCTTGATCAGACTTTAAAGGATATTCTTCAATTTTGGCTTCGGAAGGTTTGGACTGCGGACAATAGTTACAATCTTCGGGACAATATCCATTTTGTGCATTATTAAGAATATGAATATCAACTTCCTTACCCCGAAACTTTTTCCGCACGGTAAAAGCCGCATCAAGAAGCGTCAATAACTCAACATCCTTCGACACAAGAACATCTCGAGCCTCTTCTTGCGATAACGCCTCTCCAGCGATACTTTTATCAGTCAGTTGCTTATAAAAATTTTGATTCATCATGTATTAATTATCATTATTTGAATAGAAGATCCGCATTCTAATACAAAGCAATTTATAAATCAATTATTAAAAGCCGACAAAATCAATCAGAAATCGGGGGGCCAATGATCAGGTGTATGTTCTGAATAATAGGAATGATACCTGTAAAGTTTTCTGAAAAACTTTCTGGCTGAATTGGAAAGGGTACTGAAACCATCCCCCCGTCATGCTGAACCGCCATATTCATCATAGCGGAATCTAAATTGATCCCACCGGTTGAAGTTGTCATGGCCGTATCTTTTAGCATTCCCTCTATCATCACCGGTAATAACCCCTTCGGATTCGCCTGAGCAAGATTTCGGGCTGCTTCTTCTCCATGATTCTTAATAAACACATTCAACGCAGCCGCTCTCCAGCCATATGATATGTCTGAATTTAATAATGTTTGGATAAGCTCGTTTTTAATATCCTCATCTTTTTCTTTTGGCAATATGGCACTCTCAATTCCGTCACTAATCCTTTGATCGACCGCTAAAGAAAAACCTCCTATTTCATGACTACCATTATGATAATATTGCTGGGCTAATTCCTGCAAACTGCTTAGTGTAAAATTTAAATTCTGATGAGCCAATACTGTTTTCATCACTTCGACCGTTACGGTCTCTGCTTTTGTGTGTTCAGCCCCTTCATTCCTTTCTAAAAACTTAACAATTTGGTTGTACTCCTGAAGATTTTTCTCAACAGACTCATTGCGCCTATCCTGTATATTCTGATACGAACCTGCCGGATCCGGATCAACAATATTCAAATTCTGTTCCAGCTGAAAAGGATTTATTCTTAAAACAGCAAACATGTAAAGAACAGCGCCAACAGTTGATGGATGATTTGTCAAAGAGTGCGTGTAAGGCCGCTTTACCTCTTGATTCATGACATTGGATTCAGGAAGACTTTGATGCCTCTTATTATGGCTAAGTTTGGCTAAAGGTGTTAGGACCTTTTGAACAAAACTTTCTCTTATTGCCTTTATTTTAAAATTTATATCCAAAGCCAATGACATGTAAATGCTAGCGATAAAATCTGCCTCGGAGGAAATATTATCAACTGTGTAATACTGCATATTTTTTACTTTTTTTCCTTCAAAATTTTCATATTCCATACCTTTCTTTAAACTCTTGAAATTTTTTGACCTTGCTTCTAATAATGCTTTTTTAACAAAATTTTCTCCAGGCAAAATTAATCCAGCCAGAGCTTGTGTCAAAGTATTAACAACCGTATTATCCTGACTACGGTTCAAATATCCTCTGGTCATTTGTGTTTTTAAGTACTCATTAATTGATTGCCTCTTCATGTAAAGGGCAAGACGCATTCTGCCCTGTTTGTCATTACCTCCCTTTTTATAAATTACATCCGACAAATTAAGAACCATATTATAAAACGCGCTTGCCAATAATGAATCCATCGTCATATCTTCCCGCGGATTATCCGAGCTAACAGGCATGTGCTGACCGTTGGAAAATCTTGAATCCTGCAATTTAAAAGCTGCCTCTTGAATACGCCTGATAAGCGGAGCAAATTTACGCTGCCCTGTACGATAAGTATAATGTGCCGCTAGTATACCCACCATAAAGGCCTCGCTCATGGATACTCCCGGCACTTTATTTTGATCTTGATAATATGCCAAAATCTTTTCCGCAGATTCAATATCATTCTCCACAATAAGTTTATAAATTCCAATCAACGCCTGATGATCTGTTTTTTTAAGACCCTTTAAATATGCCTGACCGTCCTCTTCTTCCTCTGCACTATTTGTTTTTATTCGATAACTGTCATAAAGACTTTCTTTTTTTTTCTTCCTGGCATCAATAAACCGCTTAAATGGTTTTAATCTTTTTCGAATTCTTTCTGGAATGTGAAGATATCTGTTATTAGACCCCGTAAGGGCTGTTCTATTATTTCGATCTTCCGCAGCCCCTTTCAAGTATCCTATTTTTCTAATACGATCCATCTGCTCTTCTAGGTAGGCACTAGGATTCATCCAGGGAGGAAATCGAAAACCATCCAGCAAAGTATTGACATTAATACTGTAGACAGACTCAATATTATTAAATTTTCTTAGGTATTTAATAATTTCAACATTCTCCTTTGCTTTTGCTACGCGACCTTCTATGGAAAATAAAAGAGTGGATATTTCGGCCAAAGACATCAAAACCCTGGCTGTTTTACTTTTCACTAATTTAGAAAGTATGCCTTTATCTGAAAACCCACCAGAAAAATATTTCCTGGGAAGAATGGTTTGGCTGGAAGGATCATAATCCTCTTTAATGTAGTCATACACGCCCTTCTTAAATGAGGCAACATATCGGGCATAAATTTTCTGATTAATGTGCTTGTCGTATGTATCTACTCCGCTGGTTTTATTTTGATCTACATAAGCCTGTCCCAGAAAAGTTTGTTCAAGATTGAGTTTGTACCATGTGGCCAAAATCATTGAATGATAAATCTGACGTAGATTGCTAAATGTTTTTCCTTCATTAACCTCTTTTTCAATTGCCGGGATGATGATATTTCGAATGACATCAGTAGACACTTGATTTGTGCAGTCCAAACACTGGTCCCTGGACAAATAATCCTCTTCCAACATAACGCGCAAATGGCTGTCTAAAACATACGCACTATTGTCTTTTTCCAATACCAATACATCCCCCGGGACAATCCAAACTTTGTGAAAGGTATTCGTTGGAATCACCGTACTCCCATATTCTTCATACGCCCTTTCATACACACGATTCCAAAACTCTTCTCCAAGCTCTGTCTCCGGATACATCAGGGAAGCCGTCAACTGCTTAAGCATGTAATCCTGCATCAAAAGATCTCGCCCCATTTGGGTATCTCCCAACCCTTCAGGAATAATGCGATCTTTTTCATATGGAGAGAGATTCACCCACATTTCTTCTTCCGGTACGGTTAAAGCGGCTAAAAAATATTTAATAAGCTTGTCTGCTTCATCCCTAAGAGCATCTTCTTTCAAATCTGCATCTCCTATTCCTACAAAAAAATCAAATTCGAATGGATTATTGGGATGAATTGTTAACCCATGAATTAAAACCGGTGTGAATTTTTCGGTCATCGTGACCATTGCGCCGGGAATCGGAAGATCCTCTAAAGCAGATTCAGGAATAAGGTTGGTTTTTGCCTGGACTGGCGGAAGAATTGTTGAGCTTAAAAACACCCCCAGAATCAATATCGTTACAATTCTGTTAAATATATAAACATTTAATTTCTTCATAATATTAATGAATCTCCCCGCAGCAAGCTACGGGGAATTGACCTCATTAAGACTTAACGACTTTTTTTCTGATATATAAAGGATAACATATTTCTGAACCATTTCACACTTACGCTAAAGGCAAACACCGTCAATTCGCCTGTTTGAGCAAATAGAATAAAATAATTTGCTTTTTACCTCATATGATTTATACTTTTATTATAAAGAGGTAATCATAAAGAACTACGGGGCATACATTATGAATAATACACACTCATTCCACATACCTGTCATGGGGACCGGATTTACGATTGATTCGCCGATCAAGGTGGCGAAATACGGTATTTCGTCTGTTGTATCCCTGGTAGACGACACCCTTATTGAAGACATGCGCAAATATTATTGCGAACAAATCGGCGAAGCCTACACACCGATCACAAAATATGACGAAGACTACCGCGCCCGTAGAATTACGGCTTACCTTAACCTCTTAGACCTTATTGTTAAAAAAGACTTTGCCAATGTTCAGAATTCAGCGTTTGAACCGGACAGTGAAATCACAAAATATTTCGAACTGCTTGCCGATAACTCCCCTTTAAAAGCTCAATATCAAACCATGCTTCAGAAAGAAAATACTGAAACTAAAAAAGAATTACAAACGAAACTACGTGCTCAAATGCGCCCGGGAAGTATTGATGTGAATATTATGACAAAACTCGACCGGAATAATTTTGCAACGGATAAAACACCGCTTCCGGCTGAATTTTCCGATGCCCTGGCCGCATTACGTGGATATGCCGAAAGCTCCTTGAATTCCGCTATTATATTATCGGCCGGTATCAACCGACGGCTTTACACTTATGTAGAAAAATTTAAAGATTTTTATGCCGATGCCAGTGGATTTATTAAGAAAAAAATTGTCCTGAAAGTCAGCGATTATCGTTCCTCCCTCACGCAAGGTCGTTTCTTTGCCAAAAAAGGCCTTTGGGTTTCGGAATACCGTATTGAATCCGGACTCAACTGCGGCGGCCATGCCTTTGCTACAGACGGATTTCTCATGGGGCCGATCCTGGAAGAATTCAAAAATAAAAAACAAGAACTTATTGATAGCATCCACAAACTTTACACATCTGCTCTTAAAACAAAAAATAAACAAAATTTTGAAAAACCACATTCCGTCGATATTACGGCCCAAGGCGGCATTGGTACATCTCAAGAAAATGATTTTTTATTTACCTGGTACAAAGTCGATGGAACTGGATGGGGAACACCGTTTCTCCTTGTTCCTGAAGCCACTAATGTGGATAAAGAAACCTTAGGTAAATTAGCCGCCGCTACAGAAAATGACCTTTATCTCAGCCCTATTTCTCCGCTCGGCGTCCCTTTTAACAATTTAAGAGATTCCCTCAGTGATTTGGAAAAAATGAGACGCGTCCGTACAGACCGCCCAGGAAGTGCCTGTCCCAAAGGTCATTTAGTATCAAACACCGAATTTACAGAAAAACCTATTTGTACCGCTTCCCGTCAGTATCAAAAACTTAAGCTGGAAAATCTTGAACAATCTCCGGAATTACGTGATAATCCGGCGGAATTAAAAAAACAATGGAACGCGGTTATCCAAAAAGCTTGTATTTGTCACGATTTAGCGGCTTCACCTCTTATTGAAAATAAGCTAGAAAAGAAGAACCTAAAATATTTTACCGCTGTTTGCCCTGGCCCTAACATGGCTTATTTTTCTACAATAGCCACCCTGACTGAAATGGTAAGCCATATTTACGGACGTATCAATTTACTAAATCCAGACTACCGTCCGCACATGTTTATCAAAGAATTAAAAATGTATGTAGAATATTTAGGGAAAGAAATCAAAAAGTGTGCGCCAACCCCCTCAGACAAACAGGTCGAATACCTCAATAAATTTCGAGACAACTTATTAGACGGCATTGAATACTACAAAAAACTCTTCCCTAAAATGATTGAAGAAACAGAAAGCTATCGCGCAAAAGCCTTAGAAGAACTACAGCTATTCAAAAAAAAACTCGAAATATCTTTAGCAGAACATAAAAACATCTTTTCCAACCCTCTTCAGAAATTACTTCCTGTTTGATCCAACGAAATACTCCCACTTAAAAACCCATAATTTTTCTATCAAAACACTCTTTTACATAATAAAATAAATATTAATATTTTCATTCCCGCAAGCTTTTAGCGGGAACCCAAAAAGAAATACCTAGATCCCCGAGTAAAACATTCGCGGATGACACGTAATTTTCCATGCAAAAAACACCCAAAATAATACTTTCCACCTTAGTCATTCTATTTTCCATTTTTGCAATATTCGGATTTATCATGGGACAGCCGTTAAGTCATGATGAACATATGTACCTAACCGCGGGGCAGTTGATTCAAGATCATGCGATGTACAAAGATTTTGCGTATTTGCAAATGCCTTACCTACCGATGATTTATGGAATCACTTTTAAAATAACACAAACACAGGACTATCTGTTTTGGGGTCGACTGTGGGCTTTTATTTTCATGGGCATGGCCGCCACTTGCCTTTTTTTAATCTGCCAAAAATTATCCCAAAATGTGTGGGTGGCTAGTCTATCTGTCTGCTTACTCTTATTTAATAAACTCCTGATGTATTCCATGAGTTATGCGTGGAATAATATTATGCCCATGGCCTTTACTCTTTTAGGATTATATTTTATACTCATAAGTATTTCATCCAAGAAAACATGGTCTCTGGGGATATTTTTAAGCGGCCTTTTTTTAGCCGTTGCCATCGGGGGAAAACTCTTTTACATCGCCACTATCCCGCCATTTATCCTTATTCTTGCCCTTTATCCAAAATCTATGACATTCCGAAACCGTGCAGAGCATCTTATTTTGCCTTTTGTGGTGGGCGTGGCGATTGGACTCTTACCGGCGTTTTATTATTTGATCACAAGAACCGACACTTTCTTGTTCAATAATTTGGGTTACCACACATTTAATACCCTTTGGCGTCAAGAAATAAGCGAGCCCCACACATTGACATTCCTCGCCAAATTACGCTTTGCCAAAAATATCGTAAGATTTCCATCGAATATCGCCCTCATGATCGGGATGTTATTTATGGTTTTACTGACGATAAAAAAAGAAAAAAGTACTCGAGAAACGGTGTTGGTGGTTTTACTCATTTTATTCTCAAGCATCATTATTTTTGTACCCACGCCTCTTCAGGTTCAATACTTCTGTTTTCCCATGCCCTATGTAATCATATTATTATCCTGCCTGTACAACACTCTCCCAACACAAACTAAAAATGCGGCCCAAGTTTTATTAACCTGTTGTGTCATTATTTCGATAATTTATGCCGGCCCAAAAATGTTACGCGCTTTTCCTCATGCACTCAATGCCCAACACTGGCCGTCAACCATTATCAACCAAACATCGCACCGCATAAAACAACACATGGGCCCCCTTCGACCCAATGATCGTTTAGCCACATTGGTCCCTTTGTATGCCATAGAATCCGGAATACCTACTTACAAAGAATTGGCCACAGGCTCTTTTTTATATCGCATCGGAAATTTAATTCCTGATAAAAAACACAAGAAATATGTCGGGACATCTGAAAAAACCCTACACAACACTTTGGCTGAGAACCCACCGAAAGCTATCTTGGTGGGATTTGAAGATAAGTTCTTAGAAGCTCCTTTTGTGCAATATGCCCAAAAAAATCATTACCGAAAAGTTAAAGGTGACTTTAACGGAGGAACTTTGTACATTCGATGAAAAAGATTTCGTTTAAATATTTATTCTTTGCTTTAAGACCCAAACAATGGATCAAGAATTTCTTTATTTTCTTACCCGTAGTTTTTGGCAAAAAAATGTTTAATTATCCTGAGAACCTTCATGTGGGGCTTGCTTTTATCCTCTTTTCTTTGACGGCCAGTGTTGTTTATCTCATCAATGACATCCTGGATTACAAAAAAGACTGCCGGCATCCCACAAAAAAACTTCGTCCCATTGCATCTAAAAAAATAAGCCGGCAACAAGCCCTCATAACAGCCATCATCCTTGGAACCATATCTTTTATTTTCTCATTCAAATTAAGCGTTCCATTTGGATGGATAACAATAATCTATTTTGTGTTTAATTTAATTTATTCCAAAATACTTAAACATGCCGTAATCATTGATGTTTTTTGCCTGGGAGCCTTTTTTCTTTTGCGTGTGATTGCCGGGGGCGTGGTGGCACAAATCACCATATCTCATTGGACCCTGATTATGACCATCCTCCTCGCTTTATTCCTTGGATTCAACAAACGACGTCAAGAATTACGATTGCAGGAACAAAAAAAATCTTCAACACGCCTTGTCCTGAAGAAATACAATGCTTATTTTATTGATCAGATGATTGCCGTCATCACCTCATCGGTTGTCATTGTCTACATGCTCTACACGCTTGATGACCGTACTGTGCAACAATTTGGGAGCAACCATTTACTTTACAGCACACCTTTTGTTTATTACGGCATTTTCCGCTACCTTTATCTTATTCACAAAAATAATAATGATGGCGACCCGACACGCGCTTTATTATCCGACACTAATATACAAATTAATATTATTTTATGGGTTGGGGTTTGCGTTGCAGTCATCTATTTTGGACTTTAGGAGAATGATTTTATGAAATTAGCGATTACTGGCGGCGCAGGATTTCTGGGATATCATTTAAGTCATAAACTCGCGGATAAATATGATGAAATTATCCTTATTGATCCTGCCCCCGTTGACCTTAAAGAACACCCACCTAATGTCCGTTACGCTAAAGCCGATATCCGGGATGCCGTTGCCTTAAGAACTATTTTTAAAAATGTTGATTTTGTGATCCATGGTGCGGCCGCCTTACCGCTGTATTCTGCTCAAGAAATTTTTGATGTCAATGTCGGCGGCACACGGAATGTTTTAACAGCTGCACAGGAAACAGGCGTTCAACGTGTTGTTGCCATTTCCTCCACAGCCGTGTACGGTGTTCCCGATAAACATCCGCTGTACGAAAGCGATTCCATGGTTGGTGTAGGGCCTTATGGTGAAACAAAAATTGTAGCTGAAAAAATGTACGAAGAATATCGTCAAAAAGGAATGTGTATTCCGGTCGTCCGCCCCAAAACATTTATTGGAACGACTCGCCTTGGTGTTTTTCAAATTTTGTATGACTGGGTGGATTGCGGCAAGAAAATTCCGATTATTGGTAATGGAAAAAATCGCTACCAGCTTCTGGAAGTCGAAGATTTGGTCGATGCCATCTACATTCTGTTAACCGCCAATCCTGAGTTTGCTAACGACACATTTAATATCGGTGCAGAAGAATTTAGAACTGTTTTAGAAGATGTCGGCGCCTTATGCACATATGCCGGAAAAGGGGCGTGTGTTTTGCCAACACCCGCTGGCCTTGTAGTGCCTGCCCTGGCGCTATTTGAAAAACTCAAACTTTCCCCTCTGTACAAATGGGTGTACGGTACAGCGAGTAAAGATTCCTTTGTCTCTATTGAAAAAATGAAATCGCGCTTTAACTGGAAACCCAAATACAGTAATGCCGAAGCCCTCATCCGCTCTTACCAATGGTACGTAGACCACAAAGATGAACTCTCCACCGAAGGCGGCGTCACACATCGCGTAGGTTGGAAACAAGGTGTGTTGGGGTTGGTTAAGAACATGATGTAGTAAATTTGGATATCCCTTCCCAGCGGGGTCCGACCAGGCTCATGTTTTGAAAAATTTCTCCCTATTGCGTAAAAAGCTGCTGCAAATTCGTCACTGGCGCAATCCCCTTAATCACCGGCACCAACCCGCTTTCAATCGAAATACTCTGCAACCCCTCAGAAAACATCGCCATGTCCACCGCATTGCCCTGGGACTCAATATTGAGGTAATCACGATTAAGATCAATCCCGCCTTTTTTCTTGCTTACCATAGATTTGTCAGGAATAGTGCCATACACATTTGATTTTTCTATTTCTTCTAATAATTCAATTTTATGATGCTCCTTCAAATCTTGTGAATTTGATGAGTTAATTTTTTTATATAATTTTTTAATCCCCTTTCCTTCAGAACCTTCCAAATTCAATAAAGAACGATACCCCCTAAAAAATTCAAAATCTAATATTTCTCCTATTTTTGCACTATCATCAATAGCATCAATAAGCTGAAAAGGATGCACTGCGAAAGAAATAAAAGAAAACCCCCGATAAAATTTAAGTAAATACTTCAACAAAGCCCTTCCTTTTCCTAATTTTTCCGAGGATGAAAACTCAGGAAAAAAATTTGAAATAACCATAACCTTCTGTTTTGGATAAATATAAAAAGACACTGTTGATTGCAACTGTTTTTTTCCACCTTCTTTATTAAATATACTTACTTGTAAAATTTGTGGAGCAGGAAAGCCTTCTTCCTCAAAAAGTTTTGTTTTTATACCTTGTGAAAGAAATTTGTTTTGTTCTTCCTTGGAATCAACATAAAATGTAACATCCAGATCATATCCCTTCAAAAGATCCGGCATCGTTGCCGTGTTTGAGAATTTATTTTTTTGGATCATGCTATTGTCAACTTTGTCTTTTTTGTTTTCGGATAAAACCGCAGCATCCCTTTGTTCCTTAAAGTTGAGAAAACTGTAATACATCAATACTTCTTCATAAAAAGTATCCATCCCCGATAATTCTGGAAAAGTTTTTAACTCTCTAAAATCATCTAACTTTATATTCTCCGGGTTTAAAATCCTTCCGGAATACTCTCTTCTCATTGCGTTTGTGATTTTTTCCTTGCGCAACTTTTTCCAATCAATAATTTTCACATCTTCTATTTCCTCTTTTTCTCCAAATTTAACTAAAATATTCTTATTCCAAATATGATAATGAAAAAATAATTCATTTTCCTTAAACGCGAAACTATCCAAAACTGTTTGAATTATTTTTATCCTTACTTCATTCGTCAGAATTCCGCGTGTAAGGTGAACATACCCAAAAGGCACCAAATTTAATTCATAATATTCCTGACTCTTTTCCTCAGGAAAAAATGTGGGGGTATTTCCTTTACGCTGAAAACTTTGCAACTCATTAACAAGCTTACCATTTTCATAATTCGTACCTTTTTTTATAATTTGTAACTTTGTTTCTTTATGTATATAAAAATCCCATTTCTTGTCCATACCGCTAATACGAAATTTTAGCTTAGAAGAAAGATTTTTTAACACATTATTTCTTGCCACATTAGGCAAATCAGAAACACTCATAAATTTGTCCGAATCAGCCCCATATTCTTTTAAATGATCAAACACTTCCCGAACGTAAGGACTTCCCCGTTTTTTCAGCGATAGTGTCCTCAAGTCCAAAGGTTAATTAACTATCAGCGTAAGGCGAAATTGCCTATACGTTCTAAGAAGGCTATAATAGCCTTAAGGAGGAACCTATTGGACATCATGACAAACACAAAC
>JAJDCA010000022.1 GCA_029261055.1 Candidatus Omnitrophota bacterium
AAAATTATTAAATCATAGAGCATTCAAGGCCTAGAAAATACGAAGAATTATCTACCAATCTTCATTATCGGCCCTTTTTAACTCAAAGGTGGTACACTTTTCGTGGCCATTTTTGGTACACTTCTAAACGTCCATTGACAGTAAGAAGGTAATCACCTAAATTGCCCTTTCGCCAGGGGTTCCGCCGATGAAGCGTGGCGGATTGCCCAAGACCACTCCCCCTCAACCATAGTTTGGATGGAGGGATAGTGGTCTTGTCCAACCCCCCTGACGAAAGGGCAATTTAGGTGATCTATATTTGAAAATAGTACTTGCATAATAGATAATTAACTGGTAAACTAATTCTGGATGAGGAGATAAATGATGAATAATTTAGATAAATACGGAATAGTAGTCGGACGAGGAAAACCTTATGAAGAGGCACTTTATAGTCTAGCTTTACTTTATAATATCTGCAGTAATAAAATGACTTCCTTTTTAAAGAAATATGACCTATCTATTGGAAAATTAAATATATTAGCAGCTATCAGAACGCATGGGGGAGATAACGGTTTAAGTCAGGTAGATATTAGCAAACATTTGATTGTTACGCCGGCCAATATGACAAAACTCATTGATAAATTAGAAAAAGAGGGGATGGTTAAAAGATTCCCGATGGAAGGTGATCGAAGGGTGAATATTATTAAGGTAACCAAAAAGGCGGAAACTTTACTAGATGGGATGTGGGATGAATATAGTAGTGAAATGAGTAGTCTTATGGATAAAGTACCGGTTAAAGATAGAGAAATTATCGCGGAAAAATTGGTTAAATGGTTAGGGACTTTGATGGAGTAAATTTTTTTGCCCTAATAGTTAACTAGTTAACAGTATATCAATTAACTATATGGTGCGAATTTAAGGAGGAATTTAATGAAGAGAAAGAAAAAAATGATTAGTACAGTCAGGGTCTTTTTCACAATTATTTTATTCAGTATTTTATCTGATTTTGGTTTTGCGGATGAGTTGGCTTTGTCAGACCAAAAGTTAGCTAAAATTAGAATCAATTACAGTTCAGAAAAAGATTTAAAAAGGCTTCTTGGTGAACCTGTTGATATTACTCCAGATTTAAAGTATGACCGAATCCTATCTTATAATTTTGTGCAAACTAAAAAAGGTGAAAGGTTTGTTAATAATTTAGCACTTTTGCCTTTTACAGTTTTTGTTGGGCCGATTCCAAATTCATATTACGAGGTTCAGCAGAGTTTATCCATTTCATTAGATGCAGAGGGTATCGTTAAGGCCTTTCAATACAAAAGTGGTAATGAAATCCTGGAGGCATTTATCGATGAACACAATAATATTAGAATTAATTCTAATGATGGAAAAGCAGCAATTTATTCGCAAGGAGTAATTGATAATCCGTTTCTTAGATATGTTAATGAAAATGAAGAAAGGAGGGATTAATGAACAGAAAGAAAATAATGTTTATCATACTTGGGGTAGTTTTTCTCATTGGCTTGGGCAAGGTTGGTTTAGTTGAATTCGAAAAAGCCAAGACAAAGCCATATAAGTTCATGAGATCGATCGAAACGACTGTCGACAAATTTAAGCCAAAGGTATCCACAGAAGAAAAGAAAATCAATGACCATATGTTCTATGTATCCACACCGATTGGTTCGGTGGGGATACTTTAAATGAAAGGAATAAAACAATGAAAATGAAAATTAACTTAGTCCTATTAGCTTTAATCACATTAGTGGCCGCAGGATGTAATACAACGGGACTCTCTGTAAGAGAAAAGGGTCAGTATAACTATTCAAGCATGCTTTACAGTATGTATGATAATGAAACAATGCAATCCAATGGTAGAGAAGACATCACTGGCCCAATTAGGCTTGCTGTGGCTCAAATTGGAGAAACGGCGGCACCTGAAAAGATGATCGAGAATTTTAAAGATGAAAGAAGCATGATTAAAGAAGTTATGTCTATTCCCGCATCCGGGATAAAACTGAATAATAACGGGAGCGCCGAAAACCCTGAGGATGCATATTCACAGTTTACGAAAATGAGAAGATTAGCCAAGCACTTAGGTGCGGATTATTTGTTTGTATTTGGAGGTGCAGCTGATTATGAGACGACAAATAATTTTTTATCCTTTTTTGATATGACGGTCATTGGGGCCTACATTTTGCCAAGTCAAAAACACACAGCCGAAGGAAAAGCTTCAGGGGCGCTTATTAATGTTCGTACTGGCCAAGTGGCTTTTCTTGTGAGTTCCGAAGCTCAGGCTAAAAAGTATTCACCATCTTATTTTGAATATACGTATTATGGAAGCAACGCTAATAGTACGGGTGTGTTAACTGAGTTAAGAGATGAATTGATCGAGGAGATTACGGAAAATTTTCTACAAAAATTGATGGCACAGAGTTGAGGGGGGAATAAATGAAAAAAATTTCTTTAATTCTAATAATATTTTTATCAGTCTCAGGTTGTGCAGGAATTAGTGATTTTTATGTAAGTCAGACTTTAAATTCTCATGGGCAATATAAGGATTGGAAGAATGGAGTTGTTAAAGTCCAATTAGACGACATTCGAATTTACGTAAATCCTTATAATCATCGTTATGCGAGAGGTGGGGTAGAACTATTTTTTATACCTCTGGTTGACGAGAAAAAAGAGATTAAGGGAAAATACTCTAAAGGGAGCTATTTATACGAAAAAGAAATACGATATGACAACGATTACGGTGTTGCATTTCATCATCCTGTTGAAGGAGATTATTTTTATGTAGCGGAATATTTCAGCGAGTTTGACCTCAAGCCGGTTGCATAGCCACTAGTGATGATTCTGTATGATGGCTAAATTTAAAAGCTTGCCAAGCAGTATAACGCAAGAGACGAGCCATCTCAAGATTACATTTTCTTTGGTCGAGTATCACCTCCTTCTGACCGGACAGTGCCTGAAGCGGGGTAATGTAGCTTAAGGAACTGTGAGGATCATTGTTATAAATATCTGGGAAGCAGCTAAGCCAGCGCAGGATATCGTCAACCAGTACGAATGAACTTGGAGCGTCCCTGTGATATTTGAGAGTTTTGATAAAAGATTCTATCCATGCCTGATCGTCGGGTGTGTGTGGCCGTCCAAAATGTACGGGCGCGCCGAGCAGTTCTTTGAGAGTTTTTTGGGTAAAGCGGGACTTCATGGCTGAGCCTCTATCGGAATGTGCGAGTAATTTGGTCGTGAGATGTTCTGGTATAAGAGCATGAGCTTCTTGTACCGTCCGGGTGAGGTCTCTGGAGGATATCGAGTGTAGAGCGTGTCCGATATGCAGAAGGTATCTTTGAGGTAGGATCATGACTGGAATTGCCCATACGTTGATTCCGGAATCAGTTCTAAACAGAGTGCCGTCGTAGCATAGAAGTGAGAATCCATCGTCCATGAGCGCGTGTGCGCTTATGTAAGGCCTAGTCTTTCGATGATAGTTACGCGGTTTAACCAAATTTCTAGCTTTAAGCACTCGGTAGACCGAAGATAAAGAGGCATGAAACATACCTGATTCATGGCCATGTACGAAAACGTGGCTTACGGGTTTACCGATAAGTTCCGGTGACCACGCGGCATCTTCGATGGCCTGACGTTCGTGCTCAAGCAATTTGTTCCAGGCGCAACGCGGCTTTGCAGGCTTAGAATTAGCCCAACGGCGGAATTTTCGGGGATTAATGCCGAATATTTCGCAAGCCTTTTTCTGGCTGATGCCTTTGGTTATGGATTTTTTAATGATATTGACCACGGTTTTTTTGATTTCAGGTTTAAAATGACCTGTGAGCGCTCCTTTAAGGCCTAACTTGTTCTTTTTTTTAGCAAGGCAAATTCGTGACCGACGGCTGTCAGCGCGTCTTTGGCGTCGTTCAGTTCTTTGGATACTTTTTGATATTCTTCGACCGACACTGTTTGTTGCCGTCGACCGGGCTTGCCCGGATTGGCCAGGGCTTCCATGGCCGCCGTTTTGACTTTTTTGCGTATGGCGACCAGATCCCATGGTTTTAATCCGTGCCGTGCCAGTATGGTTTTGACCGGTGCGCTTGGCGCGTTGCATTCCAGATAGATTTCGTAAAGTTGCTCCGCGTTGAGTTTTCCTCGTTCTTTTTTTGGGTTTGTATTTGTCATGATGTCCAATAGGTTCCTCCTTAAGGCTATTATAGCCTTATTGCAACGCACAGGCAATTCTGCCTTACGTTGATAGTTAATTAACCTTTGGACTTGAGGACACTATCGCTGAAAAAACGGGGTAGAGGTTGTTATGCGAGCAGACACAGAAAATTTTTCATTTAATCCACGAGAAGTATATTTGGAACTTGAAAATGGTGAACGTATTCAAGCAAGTAAGTATTTAAGGCCTAAACTTAAATTGGGCTCACCAAATCCAAATTGGCGGGTAGGCTCCATAATGCAGGGGTCAAACAAAGACTCATATATGTGGAGCGTGGAAGAATATGAAAAGGAGGTATATGAATACTTCGAGGCTGAAAGAAAGAAATGGTTGGGCTTTGCAATTCGATTTGATACTTTGACACCAAATCCAGGTGTTCCGTTTGCAATAGAAATTGATGGTTTAAAATTTTTGGATGAGAAGGTGAGTGTTCCAAAAATATTTTTTAAAGACAAGAAAATACACCGTGAACTTGATTTTTAGTTATTACAAAAAAGGCAAACAAATGAAAAAAAATATTCTGCTGATTTTATTGTTGCAAATTTGTGCCAGTAGTTGTGCATTTACTAACACTGATACGCTAATACAAAGAGAAGTATCGACAAAGAGTATATTTAATTCAAGTCGTGTTGAAGTTGAGGATAAAATAGGTATTACATTTTCAAATTATTATGATTACTTATTAGACGGCAATCGATATTCAGGTGTTTGTTATGATAGGTATGCCTTTCTTTTCAAGAACAACATGTTAACAAATATTGTCGAATATGGCGAAATGGAACGTGTATGGACGGAGGCGTTCATAGATCATCACAATGATTTGCCGTATAAGGATAATTTGCAGGTAATTCATGAAAGGCTAAGCTTGCTTCCTTCATATGCTCAAAAAATAGAAGATGAGAAAAGTAATGGTATTAATGCAGATAATATTAGTGATGGAGTAGCCGCTGGTCTTATGTTAGTTTTGTCAGCTCCGATTATCCCAGTACTAATATATGAAAGCTCTAAAGAGCCTGGTGGTGTAAAAATCGATTGGGAGTCTGAAATAGTTGGCCACTCTTATGACGATGTAATAAAAAAATTAGGACGCCCCATGTCTAAGAGAGATTATAAAGGGGGAAACAAGCTTTTGAGTTATAAGCAGCAATATTTTTGGATACCTCACTATATTGGTATAAAAAATGATCAAGTTGTGTGGGTTCTTCATCAAAGCGCTGAATTGTATAATAATAGATGAAAAGCTGGCTCCTTCAACAAGTTGACTATTGCGAGCATTTACTCAATAGTCAACTTGATGGAGAAATAGTGGTCTTGTTCAACCCGCCTGACGAAAGGGCAATTTATGTAACCAATCATGTATACTTTTGGTTACAAGGAAGCGACATATAAGTCATGAAAAGTCTTCACAAAAACATATTTAATAGGATGCACGGAAAAGGCAGAGGGTGGGTTTTTACTCCTGTGAGTTTTTCTGATCTGGGCAATCGCAATGCCGTTAAACAAGTCTTAGCACGTCTGACAAATGCTGGTCATATTCGTAGGTTGTCGCGGGGCCTTTATGATTATCCTAAAAAGCATCCGAAGCTGGGTGAATTGTCAGCTAACTATGAGGATATCGCCAAGACATTGGCGGGAAAGGAGGGGTTACGTATTCAGCCTTCCGGAGCCTATGCGGCAAATCTTCTTGGATTGTCTGAGCAAGTGCCTGCAAAGATCGTTTTTTTAACGGATGGTGAAACCCGAACTGTTATGGTGGGTAAAAAGACAATCGTTTTGAAAAAGGCTAGTCCAAAAAATATGGTTACGGCCAACCGTATAAGTGGGATGGTCATTCAAGCACTCAGGTATTTGGGGAAAGCTCATGTGGATGACCGAACCATAGAAAGACTGCATCAATCACTTACAGCTAAAGATAAAAAACAGTTAATGCGGGATATTCAGTATGCCCCTGATTGGATTGGTAGCATATTTCGCAAATTAGCAAAGTAGGAAAAAGAGGAACATGAATAATTTTGCATGCTTACCAGATAACGAACGCAGCGTCTATTTTCAGGAAACAGCAAATCATCTTGATTGGAGTCCTGGACTTGTTGAAAAAGATTTTTGGGTCTGCTGGATACTCAGACAGCTATTTTCATTAGAAGATATTGGTAAACACCTTTATTAAGCCGATTGTTAAGATTGAACTTGGAGCACGGTCAGATCATTGGCCAGTAGAACAGGCCAAGGTTATACCTTATGTTGCTGAGTATGAAAGTATGATATCTGACCGGGAGGTTACGGTTCGTGTGTTGTCAGCAGAAAGAACATTCTGGGAGAAAGCCACAATTTTACATATGTTGTATCATCAACCAAGTGATAAAGTGACTCCAGCAAGGATGTCGAGACATTATTATGATACGTATCAAATATCCTTGACGCCCATATTGGAACGGGCATTAGATAACCCTGACTTGTTACGACGCGTTGCGGAACACAAAAGTATTTTCTTTGCGTCTGCATGGGCAAAATATACAGAAGCCAAACCAGGAAGCTTACGGCTGGTGCCAAGATCTGAACGAGTAAAATCATTGGCAAAAGATTATCACCAAATGAATGAAATGTTCTTTGAATCGCCACCGGAGTTTGATGTAATTATCAATGCGCTCAAAAAACTCGAAGAACGTATTAATGGTTTAATGAGGTGAATTCCTCAAAAATAGTTTATGAGGATGTTTTAAGGCATAAAAAAAGAGTGTGCCCTGAAGGCCTCTTGTGGCTAAGCTTTGGCCTACCGATGGAAGGGAACACTTAGCGCAACCTTCATGGTCTTGCCACTCTCACTATCAGATATACCATACCTTGTTTGAAATGCAACACATTTGTGTTTGTGGTCAATTGTTAAATTGTTAGAATGTGTATAATTAAATGAAAAAAATTGTAACTACAATTGGTTTATTTTTTTGTTTTGGCTGTGGAGTGTCCTCACAGAGTTATACGATTTCTGATGTCACGAAGCCTGAAATTATTACTATCCATAAAAGGAAATCACAAGGAAATATTTATGGTATTAAAATTGTCGGCAAGGGTTATATTGACGGTGAAGCAGTTATTCATTTAATTTTGAATGGCAAAGAATATCAAACAAAAAATCTATCTGGCAATATCACTTTTCAGTGGGGAGGGGATTGGTATTCTGACAGTGCGGAAATACGTTATGCACCTGTAAATGTGAAAAATGGGAACATTGTTCTGCGGTATAATTTTCGTGATTTATAATTTTAACAGCTTTGAAGGTGTTGTTTTGAGGGCTTTGGCAATTTTTTCAATACTGATAAGCGTTGTATTTTTCTCTGCCCGTTCAATCATTCCGATGTAATTACGATGTAATGAGGAAAGTTCGGCTAGCTTTTCTTGTGAAAGGTTTTGTTTTAACCTCTCTTCTTTTATCTTTCTTCCAAATTTTATTAAAATATTTGATTTCATAGGGATGCGTCCTTTGATGAACACTATAGTATATATTCTTGACATTTTTTGATCTACACACTATAGTGGTGAATACTATAGTGTTGTATTGAAATAACGCTTTGAGTGACCAAGAGAGTTTTATTCGTATGGTAGTGCAAAAAGATAATAAAGAAATTATTGCCGAAATTAAAAACACCCTCCAATATCCCCATACCATTTTGGAAATAATGTCAGGCAAAGATGCTGCCAAAAACAGGATCCCGCGGTATTGCATAGAAGATGCGCTTAAAGAGGTTAAGCAGGTTGTGAAACAGCTAAATAAATTGGCTGGATGGGAAGGGGAGAAAGATTTTCTTAAAATAAGCGGTCAGAGAAGCAAGTAAT
The DNA here is from genome assembly GCA_029261055.1 of Candidatus Omnitrophota bacterium. Taxonomy (GTDB): domain Bacteria; phylum Omnitrophota; class Gorgyraeia; order Zapsychrales; family Zapsychraceae; genus JAJDCA01. The sequence goes on from JAJDCA010000022.1 coordinate 8,021, forward strand.
GCAATCTTTAAAACCCGCCACGGATCGGGTAAGCCTGCCTGATTGGGACACAAAAAATCTATAACAAGGCGGGCTTATCCTTTAATTAGCAGGGAGGAATGTAAATGTTTCGTAAGATTATAAAATATTTTTCGCGGAATATTTTTATTCTAATAATCGAAGATGAAAAAACACAAATCGAACTGATTAAAAAAGACTTGGAAAAAAGATATTCAAATTTTTTGATCACAAATGACGGAGAATCTGGATTAGAAATGGCTAAGCAAGAGCGTCCGGATGTTATTATTCTTGACTGTATCTTACCGAAAATGCAAGGCGAAGAAGTTTGCAAGAATTTAAAGGGTGATGAAGAAACAAAGGATATCCCTGTCATCTTTGTGACGCAAAAGGGGGAAAGAAGTTTTATTGAGTGTTTCAGTGCCGGTGCAACGCAGCATATTGTAAAACCGTTTAAGTCTGGCGAGATATTAACCGCAGTAAAATACGTTTTAAAGAAATCAACTTTTTCCAAAGGATAATAGACCGATGGTGTCTGACGAATTTACGTCATTGGCTTTATTTTTAGCCAACATTCATTCCTATCACACCCGCCTCAATATTTGCTTAAACAATAATTTCGTATTCGTTGCATTTTTTAGTGACCGCTGACTCAGGAGTATCTTCGAGCGAGGAACTCATTCGATTCTGGTTTTTTTATTATGTCATACGTATCAAGGACTGCACCCCGAAAAGCCGGGGTTTGCAAGTGCTTCGCATCCTTGACACGCATGCCTTTTAAAAATAAAAGAATCGAAAGGAGTTCGTCATGAACAACACTCAAACCACACAAACTTCACCAAAAATCTACGTTGCCTGTTTAGCCGCTTACAATAACGGGATACTTCACGGAAAATGGATTGAAGCCGCGCAGGATGCCGATGATATCCATGCCGAAATTCAGGAAATGCTTACAAACAGCCCCATACCGGGAGCAGAAGAGTGGGCCATCCATGATTATGAAGGTTTTGAAGGTCTTTCACTATCAGAGTATGAAGACATTGAAACCGTAGCCGAAATGGCTAAATTAATTGAGGAACACGGAGAAGCCTGGGCCCATTACGCCGCTTATGTCGGTACAAATTACGCCACACGGGAAGGATTCGAAGAAGCGTATCAAGGAGAGTGGGATTCCGAAGAAGACTTTGCTTACGAGATCGTTTCTGAGACCATGGAAATTCCCGAGCACATCGCAAACTACTTCGACTACGAAAAATTCGCCAACGACCTGTTCATCACCGACTACTATTCCGCCAAGAGCGAAAACTACAAGGTGTTTGTCTTCAGGGTCATCTAAGCCGTACGAGCTGGACATCTCGTTAAACTGTCCGTTTTTTTTGTGAATTTTGTGTAATGTTGGAGGTTTTCTGATGTATAAATCGGGTTTTGTGATAAACTGTTTTAGTTGCGAATTAGTTGTCCGTCTTGTAAAATGAAAAGCCAAGTTGTGATATAAATATTTTAATTTAGTTATTTTAAATTGCTGTCAAAATAAACGAAATGATAGGCAGTATTTATTTTAATTTTTTTGCTGTGGATTAAGTGCCATCAGGTCGGTACCTTGAAAATTAAAGGAAAATAGAATATGGCAATAAAGAAATCTGAATTATACAGTTCACTTTGGGCGAGTTGTGATGAGCTTAGGGGGAGTATGGATGCCAGCCAGTACAAAGACTATGTGCTGGTTATGTTGTTTATGAAGTATGTTTCTGATAAGAAAGATCCATTGATTGAGATTCCGGCTGAATCCAGTTTTTATGACATGGTCAAGCACAAAGGTAAGAGTGATATTGGTGACAAAATAAATAAGATCATTGGTGAGTTTGCTAAAGCCAATGGTTTGACGGGTGTCATTACTGTTGCTGACTTTGATGATGATGAAAAACTCGGGAAGGGTAAAGACAAGGTGGATAAACTTACCAACCTGATTGTCATTTTTGAAAAGCCGGAACTTGATTTTAGCGGTAACCGTGCCGAGGGTGATGATTTATTGGGTGATGCTTATGAATATTTGATGCGTAATTTTGCGACCGAAAGTGGAAAGAGTAAAGGCCAATTCTATACACCTGCCGAAGTTTCCCGAATTATGGCAAAGGTGATTGGCATCAGTAAATCCAGAAGTCAATCCGAAACCATATATGACCCCACCTGCGGTTCGGGGTCGTTGTTGCTTAAGGCTTCAGATGAAGCCCCGCATGGCATTACTATCTATGGACAGGAAAATGACAATGCCACTCGTGCCTTAGCGGTGATGAATATGTGGCTGCACGGAAATCCTGACGCAGATATTTTCCAGGGTAATACATTATCAGCACCTGAGTTTAAGAATGAGGATACGGGTGAACTTAAAACATTTGATTATGCCGTCTCTAATCCGCCTTTTAGTTACAAGTCGTGGATGAATGGTTTAAACCTAACGAATGATATTTATAAACGATTTGACGGGTATGATAATACACCGCCAAAGAAAAATGGGGACTTCGCTTTTCTGCTGCACCTGATTAAATCCCTGAAATCAAAAGGTAAGGCGTGTATTGTATTGCCTTTAGGTGTGTTGTTTCGTGGCAACGCCGAAGCCGACATCCGCAAAAAGATTATTAAAAAGGGGTACATCAAGGGTGTTATCGGATTGCCGCCCAATTTATTTTATGGAACCGGCATTGCCGCCAGCTTGATTATTCTTGATAAGGAGGATGCGGCTGATCGCAAAGATATCTTTATGATTGATGCCAGTAAAGGCTTTATCAAGGATGGCAATAAAAACCGCCTTCGTGAGCAGGACATTCATAAAATGGTAGACACATTTAACCACCGCATTGAAACCCCGAAGTATTCACGTATTATTCCCATTACTGAGATTTCTGACGCAAAGAATGATTACAACCTGAACATCCCCCGCTATATTGACAGCCAGGAAGAGGAAGATATTCAGGACATAGAGGCCCATTTGCTTGGTGGTATTCCAAAAGGGGATGTAGAAGCCCTGCAAAAGTATTGGACGGTTTATCCCTCATTGAAGGCTGATTTATTTAAGGCCATTGACAAACGTCCTGAATACTATCAACTCAATATTACCAATGAAGAAATTAAAAATACCATTTTCCACCACCCTGAATTTACCGCTTTTGGTAAAGAGATGGATGCGGTATTTGATAAATGGAAATCTGAAACCATTGCTTATACCAAGGCCTTGGATAAAGGACTGCATCCAAAGCAAGAGATACACCGCATATCTGAGAATCTGTTGAGGTACTACGACAACAAACAGCTCACAGATAAATATGCCATGTATCAGCACTTGATGGAATATTGGGCTGAAACCATGCAGGATGATTTGTATGAACTGGCGGCAGATGGTTGGAAAGCGGGCAATGAATTGAAACGCATAGAAAAGAAAACTAAAAAAGGCGGCAAGGAAACAGTGAAACCGGTTGCCGGTATTGAAGGGCTGGAGGGTAGATTGATACCACCTGTTTTAATTATTCAGGAATATTTTGCCAAAGAACAAAAAGCCATTGACGAATTGGAAACCCAATCCGAAACGATGAATGCCGCGATGGACGAACTGAGGGAAGAGCATGGAGGCGAGGATGGTTTGCTTGCCAATGCCATAGACGATAAGGGCAAAATAAGTAAAGGCAATTTGGCTAAAGCTATTAAGGAATTAGGGAAACGGAATGCTGATAATGCGGAAGAGCATGATCAGGTACAGGCATATAAAAAGCTGATGGATGATGAAGCCGATACCAAAGCAAAAATAAAAAAGGCACTGGGGGAATTGGAAAAGAAAGTGATTGCCCAATACCCCAAGCTGAGCATTGATGAGATAAAAACTGTAGTAGTAGAAAAGAAATGGATGCACAGCATGGAGCAAAGCATCCGCACTGAAATGGACAATATTAGCCACCGTCTCACCCAACGCATTAAAGAGCTGGCAGAACGCTACGAGACACCTTTACCAAAGCTGAGTAGTGAGGTAGATGGATTAACCGCTAAAGTAGAGCGCCATTTAAAAGAAATGAATTTCGTATGGTAGAGACAATGGAATTACAAAACGAGTTTATGAAGACGGACGTAGGGACAATTCCGAGAGATTGGGAAGTTACTTCAATACAGAAATTGTGTGAGCTAACTTCAAGTAAGAGGATTTTTGAGAACGAATATATTCCCGAAGGCATTCCATTTTATAGAGGAAAGGAGATAAGTCTTTTAATTGAAAACAAACAATTAGATAATGAGTATTTTATATCAGAAAGCCGATATGAAGAAATAAAGAGACAGTTTGATGTTCCTTCAAAAGGTGACATATTGATTACAGCGGTTGGAACCCTTGGCAATGTCTACTTGATTCCTGATAATAAAAAGTTTTATTTTAAAGATGGGAATTTAATTTGGCTAAAAAAAGTCAAAGGAGTTAATCCAAAATATTTATCAATTCAAATTAGTAATTATAAAAAACAAATTATAAATAATGCCATTGGTAGCTCTCAAAAAGCCTTAACAATAGTCGTTTTAAAAAACCAATTCATCCCCCTTCCCCCCACCAAAGCCGAGCAAACCGCCATAGCCACGGCCTTAAACGATGCCGATGTACTCATTACTCAATTAGAAAAACTCATTGCCAAAAAACGGGCTATCAAGCAAGGGGCGATGCAGGAGCTGCTGAAGGCGAAAGAGGGGTGGGTAATTAAGAGGTTGGGGAAGGTTTTAAAAGTTAAACATGGTAAAAGTCAAAAGGAAGTTAATGACGACAATGGGATATATCCAATTTTAGCATCTGGGGGAGTGATGGGAAGATCAAATAGATTTTTGTATAATAAGCCGTCCGTCCTGATTGGTAGAAAAGGAACAATAGATAAACCACAATTTATGAATATTCCTTTCTGGACAGTTGATACGCTGTTTTATACTGAAATATTTGAAAACTATGACGCAAAGTTTATTTTCTACATATTTAATTTGATAGATTGGTATTCTTACAATGAAGCATCAGGAGTGCCGAGTTTAAATGCAAAAACTATTGAAATGATTGAGAAGGGATTTCCAGTAACAAAAGCTGAACAAACACGTATAGCAAAAATTATTTCTGACATGGATATAGAGATAGAAGAGTTAGAGAAGAAGTTAGAGAAATACAAAATGATTAAGCAAGGCATGATGCAGAATTTATTAACAGGGAAGATAAGGTTACCATGAGTAATATCGGGAAAAAGGAACGGGAAACACAAAACAGGGTAGTGGCTTTGTTTCAGAGCGAATTGAAGTATCGTTATCTTGGAAATTGGGAAGGCCGTGAAAATAATAGCAATATTGAAGAAGAAATCTTAACGGCATTTCTTGTCAAAAAGAAACATAGTCCAAGTCTAATCAGTAAAGTCCTTTATGAATTTAGCAAGGTAGTTAACGACCAGAGTAAGTCTTTGTATGATGTAAACAAAGAAGTGTACTCGATGCTTCGCTATGGTGTCAACGTGTTGCCTGAAATCGGACAAAACAAGAAGACCGTTTTGCTGATTGATTGGGAGCATCCAGAAGAAAATGATTTTGCCATTGCCGAAGAAGTCACCATCAAAGGCATTCATAAAAAACGCCCCGACATTGTGCTGTATATTAACGGCATTGCCTTAGGCGTGCTGGAACTGAAACGCAGCACAGTTTCTATTACCGAAGGTATCCGCCAAAATTTAGATAATCAAAAGCATATTTTCATCAAGCCGTTTTTCTCTACCATTCAGTATGTTATGGCAGGAAACGACATTGAAGGACTTGCCTACGCGGCTATTGATACCAAGGAAAAGTATTTTTTAAAATGGAAAGAGGTCAGCGAAGAAATTAATAAAGACCATGCTTGTTTATTGCAGCTTACCAAACCTATTCGTGACAGAGCTGCCAAATACGAATATCCGTTGGATAAAAATATCATTGAGTTACTGCATAAGGAACGGTTTTTGGAACTGCTGCACGATTTTATTGTGTATGACGGGAAAAAGAAACTTGCCAGACATAACCAATACTTCGGCATAAAAGCCGCTCAGGATTTTGTAAAGCGTAATGAAGGTGGTATCCTTTGGCATACACAGGGAAGCGGTAAGAGTTTGATAATGGTGTGGCTTACTAAATGGATACGGGAATATAATCCCAACGCAAGAGTATTGATTATTACTGACCGTGAGGAATTAGACGAACAGATAGAAAAAGTTTTCAAAGGCGTTCAGGAAAATATTTATCGCACCACAAGCGGAAAGGATTTACTTTATAAACTCAATGACACGTCACCGTTACTTATGTGTTCGCTTATTCATAAATTTGGCGGTAAGGAAGAGCTAGATGAAAAAGATATGGATGTGTATTTAAAGGATTTACGAAATAGCATTCCAACGGACTTTAAAGCTAAAGGCGACCTTTATATTTTTGTGGACGAGTGTCATCGGACGCAAACAGGAAAATTACATCAAGCCATGAAGCAGTTTATTCCGGATGCTTTATTCATCGGTTTTACCGGAACCCCTTTATTAAAATCAGACAAGCAAACCAGTCTGGAGGTTTTTGGTAGATACATACACAGCTACAAGTTTAATGAAGCTGTGTCCGATAAGGTGGTATTGGATTTACGTTATGAAGCCAGGGACATTGAGCAAAAGATAACCTCAACTGATAAGATTGATGAATGGTTTGAACTTAAAACCCGTGGGCTAACTGATTTTGCCAAAGTCGAATTGAAGCAAAAATGGGGGACGTTGAAGAAAATATTCAGTTCCAAATCACGATTGGAGAAAATCGTATTGGACATAATGATGGACATGGCAAAAAAGGAACGCCTTCAAAACGGTAGGGGCAATGCCATGTTAGTTTCCGATAGTATTTATAATGCCTGTCGATATTATGAACTTTTTAAAAATGCGGGATTAAAGAATTGTGCCATTGTAACCTCGTTTGTCCCTACTTATGCGGATATTAAAGGTGAGGAAACAGGTGAGGGTTATACCGAAAAATTGCAACGTTTTGAGATTTACAGAAAGATGCTGGCTGAATATTTTAATGAAGATGCTGAGTCTGCCATGAATAAGGTGGAGCAATTTGAAAAAGAGGTCAAGAAAAAGTTTGTGGATGAACCCGCTCAAATGACACTGTTGATTGTGGTCAATAAACTGCTTACAGGGTTTGATGCCCCTTCTGCTACGTATTTATATCTTGATAAAAAGCTGCGTGACCATGGTTTATTTCAGGCCGTATGCCGTGTAAACCGTCTGGATGGAGATGATAAAGAATACGGCTACATCATTGATTATATGGATTTGTTCAAGAGTTTGGAGCAGGCCGTTAAAGACTATACTTCCGAGGCACTGGCAGGTTATGAGAAATCGGATATAGAAGGCTTATTGAAAAACCGTTTGGCAAAAGGTAAAGAACGTCTGGACGAAGCATTGGAATCCATCAAGGCATTATGTGAGGCCGTTGAACCACCACAAGGCACTATGGATAATATTCACTATTTCTGTGGTAAGAACACGGAAAATCCTGATGAATTAAAAGATACTGAGCCAAGGCGTGTTGCGTTATACAAACTCACCATTGCACTCATTAGGGCTTATGCCAATATAGCTGGGGACATGAAAGAGGCTGGTTATTCTGAAACCGAAACGGAACAGATAAAAGGTGATCTTAAGCATTTTGAAAACCTCCGGAAAGAAATACAGCTTGCCAGTGGTGATTATATTGATTTGAAGCAATACGAACCGGCTATGCGTCACTTGATTGACAGCTACATTGGGGCAGAAGAAGGGCGAATACTTGCCAATTTTGATGATTTGAGTTTGGTGGAATTGCTGGTGGAGGGGGGTAAAGATTCTATTAAAGAATTTCCTAAGAGTATTCGTGATAAACCAGAAGCGATGGCAGAGGCAATAGAGAATAATTTACGAAAAGTTATCATTGAGGAAAGTCCGACTAATCCGATGTATTACGAGAAGATGAGTGTGCTTCTTAATGAACTTATTCAGCTACGAAAAGAGGGGACTTCAGAATATGAAAAGTATTTGAATGGGATTATTGCTTTATCGGTCAAAGTAAAAAAACCAAACACATCAGTAGAGTATCCTGCTTCGCTTAATACCTCAACGAAAAGAGCATTGTTTGACAATCTTGGTAAAAATGAAGCATTAGCAAATGAATTAGACCATAAAATCCTGACAACTAAAAAAGATGGATGGAGGGATAATATTCAGAAAACTAAGGCTGTAAAATATGCGATTGGCGGAATTCTGAATGAATTTCAAGTTAAAGAACCAACAGTTGAATGTATTTTAAATCTTGTTAGAAATCAGAGAGATTATTAAATGGCGGAGATTATAATTAATGAAATCAAGATTGATGTAATTCGTAAGGATATAAAGAATATACATCTTGCTGTTTACCCACCGACAGGCAGAGTTCGGATTGCCGCACCATTAAAAACAAATGAAGATACTGTCAGGCTTTATGCCATTTCCAAGTTAGGATGGATAAAACGAAACCAAAGAAGATTTTACGGTCAAGAAAGAATCCCCCCCAGAGAATATAAACAGCGTGAAAGTCACTATTTTCAAGGTAAAAGATATTTACTCAATATCATTGAAATAGAAGCCCCACCCAAGGTTGTTATTAAAAACAAAACCTACATTGATTTGTATGTAAGACCTGGAGCCCATGTTGAAAAACGTCATGAAATAATGAACGAGTGGTATCGGGAGCAGTTAAAAAAACAATGCCCTGTGTTAATTGAGAAATGGGAAAAGTTGTTGGATGTAAAGGTGAGTGACTGGCAGATAAAGAAAATGAAAACCAAATGGGGATCGTGTAGTATTGAGCGGAAAAGAATTTGGCTTAATCTCGAATTGGCAAAGAAGCCAGAGCAGTGCTTAGAATATATCATTGCCCATGAGATGGTTCATTTGTTGGAACGCTATCACAACGAAAGGTTTCTTTACTACATGGATAAATATTTACCAAATTGGCGAAAATTAAAAACAGAGTTAAATAAATTACCTGTAAGTCATACGGATTGGGGATATTAAAGAGTTTATCGTGGAGTAGTGAACCTGAAGGTCCTTGGTTCAAATTTAAGCCCCGTAACCAACTTAAAATATTAAAAGTCAGTGGTTTAGTTCGTGGGCTTTTTATTCGTTTTGCCGAAAATGTCCGTTGGATAACACTGGGATAACAAAAATTTCCTGGTTATGAGAATCACCTTGTTTTGAACGTTATATTTATATAAAATAATTCGATATTTATTGGGATAAGAATGAATAAAACCTCAGACAAAAAATTACAGAAAAGTAATAAACTTCCTGAAGTAAATTCAGGAGTTGATAGCGAAAAATTTCAATTCTTCTTTCCTCCTAAAATATCGCAGAATGAAAAATGGATATTAAGATTTAATGTGGCCGTAGCCTTTTTATTTTTATATTACCTATTAGATCAATTTTGCATCAATAAGCTTCCTCCGAATATCTGTTTTTCCTATGTTGCTTTGGGCTTTCTGATAATAAATGTACTTATCTATCGTTTAGTTAGACATAAGATAACAAGGCATAAGTTGCGCCTTGAAGATCCAAGTGAAGTGAACTCTATTTTTGTTGAAGCAGGCACGATTTATAAACGTGTTGATAATCCTGAGAGGCCAAAGGATTTTAAAAATAAGCTGGATGATCTTAAGAAAGAAGTTATAAGATTGAAACAGTTAGGAGAATGGGGGTGGACAGAATATCAGATTCTATCTTTGAATCAAATGTTAGTTGATTTTCTTAAAATTGAAGAATTAAAAGCTCGTGCATTGTCAAGTTTAGAAGATTTGGAAGAGTATGCTGATGAGAGGTATAGTATCGAACATTATACTAAATGGGAAGAGAGAATAAAGGAAGCGATTGAACAAATCAGTGATAAAGAGAATGATATAGAGAAAAAGGATGATTCGGCAGAAGCATTGCGAGCTGAACTTAAAACTTTACTTGAGCACGTAACAGATTATGATCTATATTGGTCTCAGGGATCTGCAATCGTCCATGATATTAAATTATTTGGAATTGTTACGATTCCTTTATTGCTAGCTATGGGTTTACTGCCAGTAATTCACCCTATTAACGTAGACGTTACTGTTCTTGGAATTTTCAATTGGGGCCTTTTAGGAATCGGAGGAGCTATCACTGCAGTCTTGTTAAATTTACATAAATCAAATGTTGTTGATGTAGGAACGACTAAAGGGAAAGAAGTTTTATCAAGAGTCAAATTAGGTGCAGGTTTAGGCCTTGTTGCGGGTATACTTTTATATTCAATGGTAGCAGGAGGGATTTTAGATGGGGCTGCATTTCCTAATATTCCTTCTGATAATGTGAATGAAAAGTTTGTTGATTTGGCAAGATCAATTTTTTGGGGGATAGCTTCAGGATTTTCTTTTGAATGGGTTTTTGATCGTTTGCGAAGTAAGATGGATGATAATAATTAAATTAAAAATAATAAGTAATTTAATTTTTATAAAAAGAAGGTAAAATTTACATGATTAATTATGGCAAAGAATTTATAATTGATTTGCATGATTGTGATCCTTCAACTTTCAATCGCAAAAGTATTAAGAAATATTTTGAGGAATTGTGCGATTTGATTGACATGGAGAGGGAGAAGCTTTGTTGGTGGGATGATCATGGGCTTCCCCCGGAAGAGCAAGAAACGGAGCCACATTTAAAGGGTACAACAGCAGTCCAGTTTATTAAAACAAGCAACGTAGTAATACATACATTAGATATTTTAAAAGCTACATATATAAACGTATTTTCTTGTAAAGATTTTGATGAAAATGTTGTTAAAAAATTTTCAGAGAAATGGTTTTGTGGTAAAACTGTAAATTCGCAAGTAATAAAAAGGATTTAAATCATGATTCTTTATGAAAAAGAAATAAATCTTCCTAAAAAATCACTAGTCGAGTTATGTAATGAGGTGGAACGTCAATTGTTGCCGGGTGAACAGCCTGTTCGTTTTGTAATTACGTCCTCCGATGCGACTCACTATAAATGTGAATTAGGTATTCTTAAATCATCACATAAGTTAGAGAGTATTTTTGATTTTAGGAAAAGAAAGTTTGAGAATACTGATCAGTTTAATGCAGTTCTGCTGGTCCCGACTGGTGTTGGAGCTGAGATAGGCGGTCATTCAGGGGATGCTGGTCCGGTTGCGCGTCTTATTGCTTCGGCATGCGATAATTTAATTACGCATCCAAATGTTGTCAATGGGTCTGACATTAACGAAATGCCGGAAAATACTCTGTATGTTGAGGGAAGTGTAATATCCCGGATGATTATGGGGACAGTTGGTTTGCAGAAGGTAAGATCAAATAGGATTTTGTTGGTCATTGATAAACATCAAGATAAATTCTTCCACGATTCAGCAATTAATTCTCTTTCAGCTGCAAGGGCAGCATTTGGATTAAATAGTACAGAGGTTTTGATGGTAGAAGATAATGTTTTGATGAGGGCTTTTTATTCAGAAAATTCTGGCAGAGCTGTTGGGAGAGTAGAACGTCTTGAGAATCTAATTAAAGCGATTGGTGGATATGGAAAAGATTTTGATGCTGTTGCGCTATCTTCGATTATAAATGTACCGATGAATTATCATATGGATTATTTTAAGGATGATGAAATGCTGAATCCATGGGGTGGGGTAGAAGCTATGTTAACTCATGCGGTTTCTTCGATTTTAAATATACCGTCTGCACATTCTCCAATGTGCGAATCGAGAACCGTTTCGGATATAGAGGCAGGTAGAGTAGATCCCCGAAAAGCTGCGGAGGCAGTATCATTGACGTATCTTCATTGTATTTTAAAGGGTTTACATAAAAGCCCCAAAATAATTACTGAAACAGAAATTCTTAATAACTCGGGAATACTTTCTTCAAAAGATGTATCCTGTTTACTTATTCCTGATGGTTGTGTTGGCCTTCCGACTATTGCGGCACTTGAACAGGGTATACCAGTTATTGCTGTAAAAGAAAATAAGAATCGAATGAAAAATGATCTTCGATCTTTACCGTTTGCTTACGACAAGCTATTTATTGTTGAGAATTATCTTGAAGCTGCTGGTGTTATGCAAGCATTAAAGGCCGGCGTGTCTTTGGACACAGTTAGGAGACCTTTAAAATTTACTAAGGTAACTGAAGCCCAGTCAGATAATGAAGATTTGAAGGTTAAGAATAATAGTGTTAAGCCCGCGTAACATTGTGTAAGGTTATAATTCTTCTGGCGCAATGCTTTTTTTGAAAAATGTTTTGTTTATAAACTCTAAGAGAAAATTTTTTTATTGACAAATCCAAACAAACTGCTAAACTACGTTCATAAGATTAAATTAAAGTCAATCTTAAATTGAATTATTTTTTTACCCTTCACTAGTAGTAACAAAAGCTCGTTTCCCCCGATTAACCATTTCCCCAAGTAGTAAATTTCCCCAAAAATTATTTATGAATGTTCCACAGAAGATAAAAATTCTAAGGTTCGTTGCTGAGCAGGGGGTGGCTACTGTAGAGGATATTCAGAAAAGCCTTCCGGGTAACCTTTCTCTTAATTCTATCCGTGTTACTCTTTATCACCTCGGATTAGCGCATACAAAATTTGGGCATATCCCGCACGGGGTGTGGTATGTGGATAATCAAAAACTTCTTCATCAATTAAAAACTTATTTTCCATCTCTCCCCGATATGCAGGTGCGTAAAGTTCATCTGTATTTAATTCCGCATACTCTAGGGATGAATTCTATTCGTATTATATTAGAGAACACACCCGAGATAAATATTGTTGAGTGGTGGTCGGAGCGTCATCTGCAAGCCTTACAGAACGGGCGGCGTATGGGGTTTTCTCTGCACAGAATGCCGGATGCTTTGTTTTGGCGTAAGCGTTCAGACGGCACACGGCAGATGTTTTTTGTGGAATACGAACGCACGCTTAAAAGCCCATCGCGGTATAGAGACCTTTTTCAATTTTATGCTAACAGAGACGACGTTTTGAAACGAAACGTCCTTTATATATGTGAGAACGATATCCTTCGGAGTGAACTGGAAAAAATTGAGCGCTCTTTAGTCAGTGCAGGAAAGCTCGAGAGCGCGGGCCTTTATTTTCAGTTTATCACTTTGGAGGATTTTTTTGCCCGGTACTCATCTAATAACCGTAAAACGGAGGAAGAAAAATGCGTCAAATTGTCAAATTAACTCAATGTAAACCTGTTAAATTTTTGTTCATTATCGGGCTTCTGCTGATTATGGCGTCCCCGGCATGGGCTGATTTGGAAAGCGGCATGGCTGATTTGCAGGGAAAGATTTTAGCTATCTCAACGCCGCTGGCTATTATCTTTTTGATCATAGCCGCATGGCAAAAGGCCATGGGCAATGATCACTTGTTTTATGCAGCCTTAATCGGAACGGTGATTATGTTTTCAGCGCCGCAGATCGTTGAATTCATTAGCGCCGCTTTTGGAGTTTAACCAATGAGAAATTACAGCGAACGATGTTTACGAAATTTGCAGGACCGGATGATTGTTTTCGGTTTTGAAGGGTGGGACCTGTTCATTGTGATGGGGCTGGCGCTGACGTTACAGTCCTTTAACATGCACAAGCTTATCCTTTGGCTGATCATCGGTGCAACCGCAGGGTTCCTATATTTTATCAAACGCGGCAAACCGATGCAGGCCACCGAGCATTATGTGGACTGGTTTTTGAAGGCTAAGAAATTTACCGCGGTTCCACAAGTGATTACCCATTCTATTAAGGGAAGGAACCTGAATATCAAACTTAATTCTTTGCAAGAGTTGCTTCCGTACAGTCATTTTGAGGATGATTATCTTGTCTTTCATGATGACTCGATATCGGTGTGTTATGAAATTGAATCTCCATCTTTGGAGAATCTTTCCGGGGAGGAATTAGTATGTTTTTCACAAAAGATTGAAGCATTTATCAATAACCTGTCGGATAGGGCCAGTTATCAGGTATTTTTTACGCTGGATAGTGACTATCAAAAAGAAATTCAGGAGCACAAAATTATTCATTCAGAACATCCTTTAATTCAGGCCATGCATGCTCAGAGGATTAAAAAATTAGAGGACTTTCAGGAAAAGAAGATTTTTCGCAAAAGAAGGTGTTATCTATTCGTGAATTATGCCCAGCCAAAAACCAAAAAGAATTATATTGAGTCTTTGCTAAAAACAATGAAGGTTTCCAAGCAAGTTCATCAAGACATTAGTATGTTGAAGCAGGAATTTGGCTTTCTTTGCCATGCGATTGAAGATGGATTGTCAGGTGCAGATTTAGGATTTAAACGGCTAAAGCCTGTTGACATGATGAGGCTGATGTACAAATACTTAAACCCTGACCGTATAAAACAAGGGCTTGAGTGCCCTGAACCGAAATCTGACAAAACATTTACCCAGCAGATTTGCTGTTCTGACCTCTATATAGATGAAGACAAAGGAGAGTTTCTGCATTACGGCGGTTTTTATCATAAGTTTGTCACGCTTAAAATCCTGCCGGAAACTACCGAACCGGCTCTGCTTGCGCATATCGCGGATATCTCTTTTTCCGAATTTGATATTGTGGTCAACTTTGAGGCGCCAACCAAAGAGTGGGGGCGTAAAAAGATTGAGTCTTTGCGTAAACGGGAATACGGGAATATGTCCGGTTTATTTAATATTGTGAATAAAGACGCCGAGACAAAGGTGGCTCAATATGAAAACTTACTTGAAGAGACACAACAAAATAATCAAAAATTGTTCCGCATGCAGTTGACCGTGCATGTGTACTCTGAAGAAATAGAGGATGTGAAGAAAAAGGCGATTGAGGTGATCCGATTGTTTGCCGGTTTAAACGGAACGGAAATGCACGATGAGCGCTGGGGAGCCGTCAAACCCATATTCTTAAGTACTTTACCGGGATGGACAAAAGAGTCATCCCGTTTGCTTTTATTAAAATCGTTGCACTTAGCTGACTTTTTACCGTTCTTTTCTGATTTTAAAGGCAGTGGCCGGGCGGAATGTTTGTTTTTTAACAGTACCCATGGTTTGGCATCTTATGACCCTTTTGCCGATGATTTGACCGCGTTTAACATTGTGGTCATCGGCGCCTCAGGAAGCGGCAAGAGTTTTACTATCAATCAAATTGTGAATCAGTACAGCAAAAATGATCCGATGGAAATTTTTATTGATATTGGCGGTTCGTACAAACGGCAGATCATGTTGAAAAACGGGGAGTATATCCATCTTGGGCTGAAAGAAAAATTTACAATTAACCTTTTTGATTTATCGAAAAACAAAACATTAAGCGATTTTAGCGAAGATGAGAAAAATGAGATTTTGATTATTAAAACCAAGACCATTGCCCAGATGATCGGCGGGTTATCCCGTTTTAATGAATCGGATCAAATTGTGGAAGATTATCTTTTTCGTAGCATTGCGCATTTGTATGAAACTGTGGACTATCCGGTATTGAGTGATCTCAAAAAAGCTTTACGCGAGGTAGCTAAAAGTAATAAGCAGTTACAAGCTTTTTATGATCCTGTGGTTGGACTTTTGGGCAATTGGTTTAAGGGCGGACAATACGGCAAATATACGGATGGCCCGTCTACGTTATCGTTGGATAAAAATATAATTTGTTTTGATCTAAAAGGGTTGGAGCAGTTTCAACGTTTACAGGCTGTGATGTTGACGATTGTGACGAATTTTATCTGGGGCAAGATTATGAGTGAACCTGGACGTCGAAAGTTTGTTATTTTTGATGAATGCTGGAAATTATTGAACACGCCGGAGGCCGCTACCTTTATTGCCGAATGTTACCGGACATTTCGTAAATACGGAGCCAGTGCGATTTCGGTGACGCAGTCATTGAGTGATTTTCTGGGGGATGGTTTAGAGGATGCAATTTTAGGCAATTCGAATACGCGGTTTATCCTGCGTCAGAATTCCGCACCGACTGTGCAGCAGATTGTGGATTATTTTAATTTTAATGAACAAGAGAAACGGCTGATTGAGTCGTTACAAATAAAGAAAGGCGAGTTTGCTGAGATATTCTTCTCACAAAATAAGGAATTGAAAAATATTAGTTCAAAGGTCGTGGTTTGTCCGACGCCAATTGAATATTGGATGGCCACGACAGATTCCATGGATTTAAAACATTTTGATGTTGTTCAAGGGGAGAACCCTGAATTACATATATTTGAAGCCTTAGGAAAATGTGCAGATACATATCCTCAGGGTATAGGAAAGGCAAATTAATATTTTACAGGAGGGACGGTTTAATGATTCAAAACATTAAGGAAATAGCATTCTTAGTTTTATCAGTGTTGATTGTCGGATGTGCCAGCAGTAAAAAAGTGGCATATGTCACGACAGGTGCAGCCATTGGGGCTGGGACTGGATATGCAATTAACCAAAATGGGAAGGACGCTGCTATCGGAGGTTTGGCTGGGGGAATTGCCGGAGCTGTGGTAGCGGATGTTCATAAAAAGAAGGAAGCGAAAAAGTACTGTGAAGGGTACACAAATGGTTATGACCAGGCCCAGCTTGATGTGGCTACGAAGGACTGGAACGAAAATACGGGTAAAGGGGATAAACAACAATACTCCAAAACTCTGCGCAGAGTTAAAGTTCCTAAACGTGAAATGGGTGATGTGGTTTACGAATCCCATTACGAAACATTGGAGGTGTATGAATGAGAGTTTGTTTGAGTTTTTTGTTGGTGTTTTTTCTAAATGTTTCTTTTGTGTCGGCGGATTCGAGTTGGGCGGTCTTACAGCAAACAGCCATTCAAACCGTTGAACATGCGAGACGTCTTAATGAAGCCATAGAAACAGCCCAATTGTTGCAATCGCAGGTGGCCGACACGCAACAATTATTAGACTTAGCCGTAAAGGCCAGTGAAGGTATTGATGGTTTGGAATTTCTTAGCGATTTTCGCAATATTGTCCTTGAGACCAATGATCTTATTAATACGATTGGTGGATATGTGAACAATGATGGGGACTTGTTTGAAGAATGGGGCGGTATTTTCGGTTCGCTGGATGCGTGGGTGGAGAATTCAGTAGAAATTTTTGAGAATATTGATATGTCCGATAAAGTTAATGCACGAGGATACAGTATTGCCGACAGTTATCAGGAGCTTTATCAAAATAATTCAGAAAACATTCAGAATTTTATTGCGAATGCAAAGAATGTCAGTGAAAAAGGGGCCTTAAAACAAATCGCTGAAGAAATGGGCCATCTCATGCAGATGGAAAATCAGGTTGTTTATCTTCTTTCCGAACAGCTAAGAAGTCAGAGTGTGGAAAATTCCAATAAGAATTTAGAGCGGAAAGAAGAGATTATTAAATTTGAACAGGAAAATGAAGGCGTACGTCGGTTTATTAATATTGTGAGCACCGATACGTTTGGGATGTAAGTTTATGGAATTTGTGACTGATGTCGTCAAAGAAGATTTAAACGGAGTTATGCAAGTGGGACGGTTTATGATTGCGTCTTTGTTTGCCCTAGCGGTTTTGACGCATTATTTGGGTATTTTTCATAATAATTCGAATTGGTCGAGTTTGTTATTACGGTTGGTGGTGGGATTTGTTTTGCTGCAAAACTATGTCTGGATTATGGATACCACCAAAGATATTGTGATCGGCCTTGATGCGAAGATTAATCCTAATCAGGATTTTGTGAATCAGTATGTGCAAATGGTCGAGAATGTCCGGGCCGAATATGAAGAAAGTATTCAGCAAAATTTCACCACCCGGATTTTAGATTTTGGGAAAAATACAGTGCATAACCTGATCATTAATTTTTCATTTATTTTTTATGCCATCGTCTCAAGAATTATGGAGGCCATCCGGTATTCTGTGGTGGGAATTATGTACAAATTAGGGCCGGTATTGATTCCGTTGATTTTATTTAATTCAACCAAGCGTGTTTTAAACGGATGGTTCACCAGTTATGTGTCGGTTTTGTCGTGGCCTATTCTTTGGCATATAACCTTGTCAATTGCGGTCGCTATTAGTGAGCGTATCGGTGTAAGCGGTGAGGGGATTGAGCAGTTTGTGGCCCTTAATTTTGCCATCGGATTTATTTTGGTGTTTTCACCAATGATTATCACGAGTCTTGCGGCAGGTATCGGGGCCGGAGGTGCGGTCTCACTAGCTGGTGCCTTTGCGACTAAGATGGCATTGGATACGATGAAGCAAGGGGGACGTGTTGGTGTGGCCGGGCTTGCAGGTGCAGCGGGTGGAGTTGCTGGCGCTGCCCGGACGGTTTCTCAAAAAGGAATCAATCCTTCCGTAACATTAGGTGAACGCGTGAGAAATATGGTTAGCAATGCCGGGCATGTTACGGGAGCGGCTATGTATGGAGGCATTAAAAATATGGCGAATAAGACTGGCCTAAACTTATCAAAAGGGGAGAGAAGTTCCCTATGGGCTATTCGTAAAAAAATGAAGACAAAAAAGAAGGATCAAAATGAGTGAACTGGCTTTTAATCGTGTCATTTTAGAGAAAAATAATCAGGTGTTATCCATATTATCTTTAGCATCTATCGCTATCAATTTGATTTTGGTGATTATGTTAATTTTTGCATTCAATAAAACACCTTTGATCGTTTTTGAAGATTCGGGACAAGTGACGGCTTTAAAGAAACAGGGGTTTAAATTGAATGAAAAAGTGCTTGAGAGTTTTGTAAAGTTAATCGCAAAAGAGTATCTGTCGTTTAGCCCCACATCGCTGCCTTTACAAATTCAAGGCATTGCGCCTTATTTAACGGATGATCCAAAGAGGGCGATTCTGGATTCTTACAAAAAAAATGAAAAGCGGCTTCAAAGAGGTTCTGTATTTCATCAATTTACTATCCACGACATCAATATTACAAAAAAGAACAGCCCTTTTACCGTTGAGGTTAGCGGCATCCGTACTATTTATGCTAATGGAAAAAATAAGAACACGGAAGCAGCGTATGTTTTTGCGGTGCAAAAAATTAAACAAACTGAAACAAACCCCTACGGGTTAATTGTATCCCGGATTGTTGAGAAACCTAAAGACAAATCGGAGGTGAAGCGATGAGATTATTATTATTTGTTTTGTTTATTTCTATCAGTACAGCTTCATTCGCTTCTGAAGCGAATCGGTTTCTTAATCCGGGTAAGGTGCTTTATGAAGAACCGCAGGAGGATGACATATTAAAAGTACAGACAGCCATTGGCTACACAACAGTTTTAGAATTTTCCGAAAAACCAACGATGGTGACAACTGGTGACAGCGAGTTGTTGCAGATTGAAGTCCCCAAAAATTCAAGAAATGTTCTGATTAAGCCTTTGTTTGAAATCGGAGAGACTAACCTTTTTGTGTTCACGCCTAATCAACGTTTCAATTATAAGGTCATCATTGGGGATGAACAGGATGTGGACTATGTGATTGATGTTAAAGAGGCGTTTAAGAAAATAAAGCAGGCGCCTAAAAATTTACCTTTACGGGAAATTCTTAAAAAAACACAAAATTACACGATCTTAAAAGAATCCGGTCAGTTGGATCGGAGGAATTTTATTCAAAAGGACATCTTTGCTCAATACGACAACGCAAATGTGCGTGTCGATATTATTGAAGCCTTTGCCAATAAAAATCCGCATTATCTTATTGTGCATATTGTGGTTCATAACAAGCAGTATACGTCGATAAAGCTTGTTGAGAAAAATACGAATGTTTATGTGAATGGAGAGAAGTTTGTCCCGGCTTATGTTGTGTTTGACGCGCAAAAACTGAATGCGCGTCAGAAAACAGACGGTTGGCTTATTTTAGAGGATACGTATGTTTCTTTAGATAATGAATTCAAGGTAGGGGTAGGCATCCATGACAAAGAATACATTTTATAAAAATATTTTTTTTAAAACAGATCATACCGGAAAGCGTACGCCGTCTGTTGTTATGTGGATGCTCATATGCGCCGCTGTCTTTGGTTCGTATTTTTTGTCTCAAAACAAAAATAGGAAAACGATTAAGAAAACTAATCAGAGCATTATTAGAGAACGCGACATCATCGAGGCAAGCAATGTTCCTTTAAATAAAGAGCAGAAGAAGTCGGTAGATTTATCCAAGATGTTTAAGTTTTCCGAATCTTCAACAATTCGGAAAACGTCACCTGCAAAAATGCCAAAGTTCCGTAGTCAGGCTGATTCCAAGATTATTGTGTTCGACGATACGCAAAATTATCAATCGGAAAATATTGTTCCGCTAGGAAGCATGATCAAATGTTTATTGATCCATAATATTGTGACAAATAATTTTAAATCGCCTGTAGTTGTTCAGGTATGGGAAAATTTTAATTTTGGCGGGAAATTGCTATTGCCATTTGGGACTCGTATTTACGGAACAGCCCGGGCAGGACGAGAGCGTGACCGTATTTTAGTAACTTTCCATACCATCATGTTTCAGGATGGGAAGGAAGTGAAGATTAAGGCTTTGGGGTTAAGTGAGGATGGCTCAGCCGGTTTAACTGGGTGGATTGTAAATAAACACAACAAAAAATTAATCATCGAGATGGTGCTTAATTTTTTCAGCGGCCTTGCGCTTGGATTGCAGGAAACAGCGACCAATGCCGTCACAAGCCTGCCGCAAGTTACGGTTAGTTCCCGCAATGCAGTTTTGGAGGGAGTAGGTAACACTTTTAATAAAGAGGCTAAGCGTATTCAAAAAGATCTGGATAAAGCCGATGGTTATGCCATTGTCACCGCCGGGACGGAGCTGGTTGTTTATTTTGAGAAATCAACGGATATGAAACCGTTGTAAACAGGAGGGAATGTATGGCGCATAAAGCTGCGATGGTTTTTATTTTGTGTTTTGTTTGTTCAGGGTGTGTCACCTTTGAATACAATCGTGTGAAGACAGAAGACAAAACATTGCCAAAGATACAATATCAGAGCGTTCAAACCGAAAAGGTATGGGTTCCGGCAGAAACAAAAAAGATTTGGGTTAACCCGTACGTAGATGAAAATGGTGACATGATCGATGGACATTACAAATATGTGATTATTGAGGATGGGCATTGGGGAATTAAAGAAGTAAATCCACCTAAAAAGGAAACTCAAGATGAACCAAGCAAAACCTGATAGTAATAGGCATGATGCCGCTGTTTTAATCCTGTTGGTTTTAGTGTCGGGATATTATCATCTCAGAGAGATAATTCATGCGAAGATGGATAATCCGTTATTTTTTATTTTCTTGATTGGGGCTGGATTATTGCTGTATGTGGGGTATTTGTTTGTCGGGCATTATTTCGAGAAAGTTTTGAATAAAATTCGTATGTGGCAAAACGGCATAAAAAATTATGCGGATAAAAATGCTATTTCTTTTCCGTTTATCCCGTTTGACCTTCCGGCACAATTAAATCGTTTTTACAAAGACTCTAAAATTCAAGACTGCACTTTTATCGGATTAGATGCGGAAAACAACCGTAAGGAAATAATAAGCATACCTGATGCGCAGCGGCGTCAACATATGCAGATATTGGGTATGACGGGAACAGGTAAAACAGCCGGGATTTTCTTGCCGTTGATTTATCAGGATGCCTTAAAAAACCGACCGGTTATTATCCTCGATGCCAAAGGAGGAATGGAATCCATTCATCATCTCAATGCTATGCTTGAATCCATTGGCCGCAGTGAGGATTTTATGTTATTTTCTTTGTCCCATAAAGAAATGTCATGCACGTACAATCCTTTGTACGTGGGCGAATGTGATCCTCAAATTATCATTGATGCATTTTTTAATAATTTTAAGGATGAAAATACATTCTACAGGGAAACCGCCAAAACTATCTTTACCAATGTCTTTTACATTCTGCATTCTTTAGGAAAGCCATTTACACCCATGGATGTGTACACCTATTTAACAGATGAGGGATGTCGCCAGAAAATTAACCGGCAAATAAAAAGAACGAATAAAAGAGGCACACTTTATTTGAAATTATTTAACACAACCATATCGAGGATTGTTGATCAATACAAAGGATGGGAGCATGTTATTACCGGTTTTAATAATTATTTGTTGAACCACAAGGACGATATTCTTAACGAAGATGACAGCGATATTGTGTTAACCGAAGTGATCCGTCAGAAAAAAATTGTGTATTTTCAACTGCCTACCAATGCCTATCCGATTCAAGCGGTGAGTATTGCCCGTATGGTGCAGGCAAATCTACGTTACATTTCTTCACTCATTCAAACAGGTCAATTGCCGGGGGATATGCTGGTCAGTGTGATTATTGATGAATATGCATCATTTGCAGAAGAGACCTTTGTTGAAGTGCTCAACAAAGCCCGCAGTAGCGGCATGATGGTGACGCTTGCGCATCAGAGTTTAAGTGATTTAACCGCCATTTCGGAACCATTCATGCGGCGCATCGATGAAAATACATTGAATAAAATTTATTTAAAACAAAGCGATCCGGAGTTATGTGAGCTGATTGCCCGAAGTTTGGGGACATACACGAAAGAAGAAAAAACATACAAAATGACGGGCGGTCGTTTCGGGAACCAAATTCATAACGGTGAAACGTCCAATAAAATTGTCAATGAGTTCCACTTTGCACCGGATAAGATTAAGAATTTACATAAGTTTGGCCAAGGTTATTTTGTTTATCGCGGGGACAATACGCAACGATGTGTAAATCTAGGGTGCTTTCCAAGTATTAAGGGTCGGGAATATGTCAAAAATATCAAGCCGAATAAACGGCAGGGCCTGCGATTGTTTGAAGAATATTATTTGAATTGTTTTAAAGAGACAAAACACCTTAAAAATAAGACCCGTTTAGGTAGCGCAAGTACTGAAGATCAGGGTGGGGTGATCGTTTGTGATGATTGAAGAAAGGAAAAAAATGGGGACTAAGAAAGTAGACTCAAAAAATGCAATACATGTCATTCCGCAAGAACGTATTGAAAATAAGATTTATTTAATCCGTGGGCGGAAGGTGATGATTGATAAAGACCTGGCAGAGCTTTATGGTGTACCCACTAAGAGATTAAAGGAGCAAGTGCGTAGAAACATGAGAAGGTTCCCTGAGGATTTTTTGATTGAGCTTACTTTGGAAGAAGCTCAATCCTTGATTTCAAGGTCGCAAATTGCGACCTTGAAACATGGTAGAAACATAAAGTATCAGCCTTTTGCTTTTACAGAGCAGGGGGTTGCGATGCTTTCAAGTGTACTTAATAGCGATCAGGCCATTGAGGTTAATATTCAAATTATGCGGGCTTTTGCCAAATTAAGAGAATTAATGATGTCGCACAAAGATTTGGCTCGTAAAATGGATGATTTAGAACGCAAATTTGAAGAACATGATAAAAACTTTACCGTTGTTTTCGAGGCCATTCGCCGCTTGCTTGAAGAACCAAAAAAGCCGAAAAATCCAATAGGATTTCATGCGAATAAGGCCTGAAAGGTCACTTTTTACGTTTTGGTTTTATGCTTTTGAAGGGAGGAGAACACAATGGAAAAACGGTTTATGAGTGTGTGCGAAGTTGCTGAATATTTGGGATTTAGTGTCAGTGCCATCCGCAAATGGATACGATGTGGTCAGATTCCATTCTACCGTGTCAATGGTGGGATTCGTTTTGATATCAGGAATATTGATTCTTGGGCAGATAAACAGGCGGAACAAATGCATTCGTCTGGATGGCGTACGCGAGAATTTTCTCAAAGATAAAAAATATTTTTCAAACTACAAACTGATCTAAACTCTTATTGCTTTTCTTCTCGGATGGGATATAATTGTGCTCAGATTGACGTGTCGGAAGTAAACGCCCATTTGCAAGGAGGATGGATCAGCAAAGGAGAACGTCAAATGGGCACGCTCTTTAAAAGAGGAAAGAAGTGGGGTATCAATTACATTGATCCAAACGGTCGCCAAGTCCGGAAATTGATTTCACCTTACAAAGAAGCTGCTGTAAAAGTTTTAAAAAAACTCGAGACAGAAATTGTTGAAGGCAAATATCTTGATATTGCGAAAAGCCATAATATTCTTTTCGAAGATTTTGCCCAACAGTACATTGATACATATGTCCGTCTTGAGAATAAGAATTTTACGAAGCAGTCTTGTTTGGTAAGAAATTTGGTGAAATATTTTAAAGGGCATGCGCTGGACCGTATTGATACCTGTATGATTCGACAATATTTGGCGAAGAGGCTTGAAAAAGTGAAGCCGTCAACGGTTAATCGGTACCATTCATTGTTACAATCAATGTTTAACCGTGCTATTGAATGGGACATTTTTTTAGGAAGAAACCCTACAATGGGAATTAAGAAGCTTCCTGAAAATAACCAGCGTTGCCGATGGCTTACAGAAAAAGAACAAGAGAGGTTGTTATCTCATTGTCATGAGATGACACGACCCATTGTTCTGATCGCTTTGCAGTCAGGTATGAGGTGGGGAGAAATTATCAATCTCAAATGGGGCCAGTCGCTCAATAGTAATTATGTTGATTTTGAAAATAACCTCATCTATGTGCATGAGTCAATGAGCAAAAATAAACGATCACGGCATATTCCTCTTAGTCAAGATATTCGGTTAGAATTAGAAAATATGTTCACTAAAAAATCGGGATATATTTTCTTAAATTTTGACACAAAAAAACCTCTTGGGAGTATCAAGCGTTCATTTAATACGGCGCTAAGAAGGGCAGGGATAGCGAATTTTAAATTCCATGATCTCCGCCACACGTTTGCTTCCCAATTGGTCAGCAGAGGAACTGATCTTTATGTGGTGCAAAAATTGCTCGGACACACAACTCCAAAAATGACACAACGCTACGCACATCTTAAGTCGGATCAATTAATTGAAGCAATTGAAAAAATTAGTTTACAAAACAAAGATGTTGGGTATAATACGCTCTTTAATAACGATAGCACAGAAATAGCACGGATTTAGCACAAATTCGTTTTTCGACAAAGCAAGAAAATACCAGGATTTCATAAGCTATTTGTTTTCAGATATTTGAAACATTTGCTGGCGTAGCTCAGCTGGTAGAGCAGCTGATTTGTAATCAGCGGGTCGGGGGTTCGATCCCTCTCGCCAGCTCCATCTCAGTGGTTAGTGATCAGCGGTTAATATTCAGAAATTTTGAATTGATCGTTGATGGCTGACCACTGATTATTTTTTTTAGGGCAGGTACTAAAGTGGTCAACTAGGACAGACTGTAAATCTGTTGCGTCCGCGCTTCGGGGGTTCGAATCCTCCCCTGCCCACCAGTCTTCGTCAAAATTTTTAGATTTGGCTTCGCCTGGATTAAAACAATTCACAATATTGCGGGCGTAGTTCAGTGGTAGAACTTCAGCCTTCCAAGCTGATAGCGTGAGTTCGATTCTCATCGCCCGCTCCAACCTTAGAGGAAAAATGCAAACATCGTATTCATCCAAAAAGAAAAAAAGTACCCCTGAAAATAAACCTGTAATGACAGTCACACTTTTAATCCCCACACTCAATGAAATTGATGGGATGAAAACCATCATGCCTAAGGTTAAGAAAGAATGGTGTGATCAAATTTTGATTGTTGATGGACAGTCAACAGACGGAACAGCCGACTACGCAAGAAAACAAGGCTACGATGTGGTGGTTCAAAAAAAGCCGGGAATACGTAATGCATACATGGAAGCCTTACCGCATGTCAAAAGTGATGTCATTCTTACTTTTAGTCCTGACGGAAACTCCATTCCAGAATTGATTCCCGTCTGTATTAATAAATTAAAAGAAGGTTTTGACATGGTCATCGTGTCCCGGTATGCTGAGGGCGCTAAAAGTTACGATGATGATTTGATTACGGGATTTGGAAACTGGTTGTTTACGACCACGATTAATCTTCTTCATGGTGGTCATTACACCGATGCCATGGTGATTTACCGCGCGTACAATAAAAAATTGATCAGTCAGCTGGACCTCGACAAAGATGAAAGCTACACAACAGAAGAAAAATTATTCGGTACGAAAGTCAGTTGGGAGCCTTTGCTGTCCATTCGATGTGCGAAACGTAAATTGAAGGTAGTAGACATTCCAGGTGATGAGCCTGCACGGGAAGGAGGCGAACGCAAACTGCAGGTCCTACGATGGGGCGCGGCCTACATGTTTGAAGTTTTTCGTGAAGTCTTTGTTTGGAAATGAAGCATTCTAAACTTCCCGATGAGGGGGATCCAGGTAAGGCTTCATTCCTGCGACAATTAGACCCCCGCAGTAAGCCTGCCTTGCCGGCAGGCAGGTTGAGAGGTATCGAAGCAGAAATGAAAACCCCCACCATGAAATCTGAAAAACCACCTCTGGTTCTACCCAAGTCTGAGTCATGGAAGATGTTTGACAACATCGCTCGGACATATGATTTTTCCAACCATCTTATTTCTTTCGGTTTACATATTCTCTGGCGTAGAAAATTAGCCCGTTGCTTAACATCTCGCCCTGATCAGATGGTGCTTGATTTAGCCACAGGTACGGCAGATGTATTGCTCACATTATTGCGGCACAATCGAAATGTTAAATACGGTTACGGCATTGACCCAGCTAAGAGAATGCTTACTATTGGCCGAGACAAAGTCGCCAAAAAGAAATTAGCCGTCCAGATTAACCTTCAACATGGCGATGCCCATGACGTTCCCTTTAAGGACAATCATTTTGACGCCGTTACCATGGCTTTTGGCATACGCAATGTTGAGAATCCCCAAAGAGTATTACAAGAAATTTTTCGTGTCCTGAATCCTGGTGGACGCGCTTTAATTCTAGAATTTTCCTTACCTAAAAATCGTTTCATTCGAAATCTGCATCTTTTTTATTTACGTAAAGGCGTACCTTTCATTGGCGCTTTGATTTCTAGAAATAATCAAGCTTACAGGTATTTAAATCAAACCATCGAAGATTTTCCATATGGAGAAGCTTTTTGTCAGAAAATACGTGAAGCTGGTTTTGAGAAAGTTAAAGCCCATTCACTTTTATTTGGCGTCGCCACGATTTACCAAGGGGACAAGGCATGATGACGTTGTTTCGTGCTCAAAACACGCATGCCACTTATGAAATTAAAGATGTCTTGGTAAAACACATTCGTAATTTACCTGGATCAATTTCTCCAATTGGCATTTCGCCTGCTATCCTGCGGTATGAATTTCCAATAACATCCATTAATTTACAAAGTTGGTTGAGCCAGCAGCCACACAGCGAAAAAATTTATTGGGCTGATCGTAATAAATCTTTTGAAACGGCAGGTATTGGCATGGCGGATTGTATTTACAAAGAAGAAGAGATGGATTTGGCCGTACTTTGGAATTATTTTGAAGAGCATCTCTCGGCGGACAATCCTCATCTTCGCTACTACGGTGGTTTTAGTTTTCAGAATGGTGCGACTGATGCAGAATGGAAGGCTTTTGGAACGTGTCGCTTTTGGGTGCCTCGGTTTGAGTTATTTAAAGAAAATAATGAAAGTTATTTAGCTTTTAACATCGCTTTAAAAGATGTACATGTTGCTAAAATAGAAAATATTCTAGAAGAATTAGAAAAAATTAATTTTAGTGCGGAATGCAGTGATCAGCCTTTGTGTTCTTTTATTCAACGGACAGATTTTCCTGAGAAGAACCAATGGGAAAAAATTTTTGATCATGTAAGTAATCAATTAAAACAGGGGACCTACGAAAAAATTGTTTTAGCGCGTAAATCGCTTCTCGAACTCCAAGAAGATTTAAATCCCGTGGATTTATTGGCGGCATTGAAAAGTGAAACCCCAGACTGTTTCCATTTTTGTTTTCAACCGGACGATGCCACGGCTTTTTTAGGGGCTTCACCGGAGCGTTTGTACAAACGTACTGGTCGGCGTATTGAAAGTGAAGCCATTGCGGGGACAATTCCTCGAGGAAAAACGGATGCGGAAGATGAAAGATTTCAGAAAGATCTGTGTCAATCTGCCAAAGATGTCTGCGAACAACAGTTCGTTGTGGATGCCGTAAAAAATAGCTTAACAAATTTTTGTACCCAAATAAATTACAATGAAGAATTGCAGGTTTTAACATTAAACAGTGGGCATCATCTTTTTACGCAGTTTGAAGGCATGTTGAATGAAAAAAGTACAGATGATGCTATTTTGACAGAACTTCATCCTACACCAGCCGTAGGCGGATCGCCAACACAAGCCGCGGTGGAAGCCATTACTACATTAGAGCCTTTTACCCGAGGCTGGTATGCGGCTCCTGTCGGGTACGTAGGGTTTGACACGGCTGAATTTATTGTGGCGATTCGTTCCGCATTATTAAAAAATAAAGAACTTTCTTTGTACGCAGGCGCCGGTATTGTTGAGGGTTCAACAGCCGAAGCCGAGTGGCAAGAGATCGAGCATAAAATGGGGAATTTTATGCGAATATTTGTGTAAAGAAGTAGAGAAGCAAGGAACAAGAGGCAGAGAGGTAAGTGTAAAGGTAGAGAGAAGTAAGAAATAAAGAAGCTTAAAAAAATTTTACTTTGCTTTTGGTTTCTCACACTTCTGTTCCTTATTTTTTAAATCTCTACTTCTTATTTCTTACCTCTTTATTTCTGATTTCTAAATTTATGAACCAAAACATTAATCATCTCTGGGCCAGTCTCATGGTCGAGGAGTTGATCCGCAATGGCGTTGATTATTTTTGTGTAGCGCCGGGATCACGTTCAACGCCTTTGACGCTCGCCGTAGCTGAAAATACTAAAGCCCAAAGTTTTGTGCATTTTGATGAGCGAGGGTTAGCCTTTCATGCCTTGGGATACGTATCCGCGACAGGCAAACCAGTCGTTTTAATTTGTACCTCAGGCACAGCCGCCGCCAATTTTTTTCCAGCCATTATTGAGGCCTCCAAAAAGAAACTTCCCTTAATTGTTCTTACAGCCGATCGTCCGCCGGAATTACGTGCGACAGGCGCACATCAAACCATTGATCAGGTGAAGATTTTTGGTGAATACGTCCGTTGGCATTTTGATCAACCTTGTCCGACAATCGACATTCCGCCGGAATTTATTTTAACCACCATCGACCAAGCCATCAGCCGTACTAAGGGAGAGTTGCCCGGCCCTGTACACATTAATTGCATGTTCCGTGAACCTTTGGCACCTGTCAAAGCAGGGACAAAATTTTCTCTGTATTTGCGTAGTATTCAATCCTGGCTAGCGCATACAAATGTTTACACACAGTACTGTTTACCGACCAATACACTTCCGAAAACAGAAATGAATAAAGCGGTGGATGCAATTGTAAAAATAAAAAAAGGCATTATTGTCGTTGGAAAACTCAAAAGCGAAAAAGAACGACAGGGCGTTTTAAAACTGGCCGAACAACTTAATTGGCCAATCTTTCCGGATGTTACGTCGGGTTTGAGATTAGGCTACAAGGGATCAAATAAACAGCTTACAGCGTATTTTGATCAAATGTTGTTGTCACCAAAATTTACCGATCGATTTAAACCTGATGGGGTTCTTCATTTAGGCGGACGCATTACGTCCAAGCGGTGGTACGAATACATGGATGCCCTTAGACCGCAGCAATACATCATGGTGCTTAATCATCCGTTGCGCAATGATCCACTTCACAATGTCAGTTTGCGTATTCAAAGCCCTGTGGCAAATTTTTGTCAGATGGTCTGTCAGCATTTACCGCAGCGCAAAGGTCAACGAATACTGAGCACCATGCGTGAGGTGGGGAAGATTCTTAATGAACAAATAGAACGTTTTTTACAAAATCAAGAAGACCTTTGTGAACCACAAGTAGCACGGTTAATCACCCAAAATATTCCTAAAGACACAGGGTTATTTTTAGCCAACAGCATGCCTATTCGTTACGTTGATATGTTTGGTGTGCCCGATGGGTTTCCGGTTGTCATCGGGGGCAACAGAGGGGCGAGCGGCATTGACGGCATCCTTGCTTCTGCTGCCGGTTTTTTACGAGGATTGGATAAGCCTGTCACCTTGCTCATTGGTGATCTGGCGTGTTTACACGATTTGAATTCCTTGTCCATGTTGCGACATCTGAATCAACCGATGGTGATTGTTGTTCTTAACAACAATGGCGGCGGAATCTTTGATTTTCTTCCTGTTGCCAAAAATATTGGGCAAAGAAATGTTTTTGAAAAATTCTTTGCCGTCCCACAAGACATTACCTTCAGCGGCGCATGTGACATGTTTGATTTAAATTACGCTGCGCCCGAGACAAAAGAAGAGTTTGTCAAAACCTACAATCTAGCCCTCAAAAGCCGCACCGCCACCGTACTGGAAATATTTACGGACCGCCAACGTAATCATCACATCCATGAGCGCCTTCAGAAAATTCTTCGAAACGCGCTCAAACAATTTTCTTAAAAAGATGAGTAAACAATCCTCGGGGGTCTGCCTTCGGAAAACTTAGGTAGTCCCCCGAGGTTTGTTTACGGTTAAACAACCGTGAACAAACCAATGGATTGTTTACTCTTCGACAGCTCAATCAGTTAAATATTTACATTTTCTTACGAACGAAGCGTCACACGCGACTTAAAAAGTTGCTCCGCGGGGCAATAAATAAGTCAATATTTTAGAATCTTACTTTTTAAATAAAGTAAGGTAATTAAAATTTGACTTACTTTTATTTTGTGTTTACAATACAGGTGAATATCCCCGAAGCAAGATTGCAGGGGGAATTCACCTAATTAACAGAAAGAGAGGTGTTTAATGGTTACAATAAGAGTATCTTCTCGAGGACAATTAGTGATCCCAGCGCATACACGTGAACGTTATGGTATCAAAGAAGGACAGCGTTTAGTCATTGAAGAGAAACGGGATTACATTATTTTAAGACCGATTACGAAGAATTTTATCAGTAAATTAGAAGGTGTTTTACCTCCCAAAGGAGGCCTTTTAAAAGATTTTGTTAAACAAAAACACAAAGATAAAGCACTTAAATCCAGAAAAAAGTAACATGCAAAAAGTCATCGATACATACAGTTTTCTTACTTATCTTGAAAAGGATAAAGGTTCCGATGTTATTTGTTCAGCTTTTGAAGAGGCCTTTGTAAGCAAGAAAAAGATCTTGATCACCGTGATCCATTGGGGCGAAATTTATTATTTTTGCGCGCAAAAATACGGCAAAAGTCGAGCGGCACGCATTATGAAAAAAATAAGCATGCTGCCGATTAAACTGATCAAAGTTGATCAGCCTCTTGCCCAAGAATCCGCTCAGCTCCGCGTAAAATATCATTTAAGCCCCAGCGTCTGCCTCGCCGCCGCTCTCACAAAAATCTACAAAGCCCAACTCTTCACGGGTGATGTGGAATTTAAGATATTAGAAAAATTAATTCGAATTCAGTGGATTACGTAGTTACGATAGGAAATTTTTATTATTTTGAATCGTGCTGTTAAGTGCTTGTCACATAGGATAAAAATAAATAGAATAAATTAAAAAAGGATCCTCATGAATATTCAAATTGTAACAGCATTCTTTTTGTGGTGTACCATCATCAATGGCACCTTGTTGCTCTTTTGGACCACAATGTGCATATTGGCCCCAGATGCAGTGTATCGTACACAAAATAAAAGGTTTCCTATTTCCCGCGAAACTTTTAATGTGGTGATTTATTCACTTTTGGGGTTTTTTAAAATTATTTTTCTAGCGTTTAACGTTTGTCCTTATGTGGCTTTGTTGATCATTGGGCGATAAAAAATCCTCTGATTACGATCAGAATTTCCAAAAAGTGCTTAAAATTCTGCATGTGTGGCAGAATTAGCCTCAAAAAGCATATTTTTTTTGTTAATTTTGTAAATATCTGTCATCAATAGACTTACACCTTCCTTAAATTCCCACGCCTCCTTGTTAAAGGTTTACAAATATTTTATACTTTAATTACGTAGTATTCGCAGAACAAAAATTCCTTTTTAATTAAGAGGTTGGCTGAACAAATTATTTAGCCAATCTCCAACGGGTTTAATTCCTCGAGGCTTGCCCCGGGGAGACTTCATTGTAAAAATCTAAAATAATGTTTAAACAAAAAATCCAAGAGAATTTTTTATATCGATTAATATGTCATTGTGTGATTATTTCATTTTTAGTAAGCCTTCTTGAAGTGAATGTTTATGCAGAGGTGTTTTCACAAAACATATTAAATCTTCCAAATCCAGGCGTTCGAGTTGCTGTTACGCCACATTATTCGCCATTGATCATTAAGGGCTTAACCGTTTATCCAAACAATCCATTAGAATTAGATTTTATTGTTGATCGAGGTGACTCTCGTTTGAATGATAAAGCTTTGAAGAATGAATCAAAGAAATTGATTAAATATTTTCTAGCGGCGCTTACCGTTCCAGAGGATCAAATGTGGGTGAATTTAAGCCCTTACGAAAAAAATCGTATCATTCCAAAAAGTTTTGGCGATACAGAAATGGGCCGTGATTTGTTGGCGCAGGATTATATGTTAAAGCAGCTTACGGCGAGTTTAATGTTTCCGGAAGAACAGTTAGGGAAAAAATTTTGGGATAGAGTGTTTGAAAAAGCTTATCAAGAATTTGGGACCACAGATATTCCTATGAATACATTTAATAAGGTTTGGATCGTTCCTGAGAATTCAATTGTTTTTGAACAGGGTAAGAGTGCTTTTATCGTGGATAAACATTTTAAGGTTATGCTGGAGGAAGAGGAAGAAAATCGAAAATTAACAACGGAAATTATTCGTACGATTATTATCCCAGAAATTGAAAAAGAGGTTAATACAGGAAAAACTTTTGCTAATCTGCGTCAGATTTATAATTCAGCGATATTAGCTAAATGGTATAAAGATCGTTTAAGAAAAAGTCTTTTGGGCGAAGTTTATGTTGGTCAATCGAAAACTAAAGGGATTGATACAAAAGACAAACAGATCAATCAAAAAATTTACGCTCAATACCTCGAAGCTTTTAAAAAAGGCGTATATGACTATATTAAAGAGGAGTACGACACGAATACGCAAGAAATTATTCCTAGGAAATATTTTTCCGGTGGAAGTGATGTCGCAATGATTCAGAATAGGTATATTGATTTGGCTAGTCTTTCACCAAAGCATAAAAGTGAGTTAGATTTTGCCGCCTTAAATATTAAGGCAAAATTAGGGGATATTAATAAAACCACTCGTGATGAAAGTATGTTGGGAGATATGGATATTGTTAAGGCGATTAACCAAATGACCATTGATCCATTAGTTTTTGAAAACGGAGTTTTTCAGCGAGTTTGACCTCAAGCCGGTTGCATAGTTACTTCTGATGGCTCTCTGTGAGAACCATGCTGACTTGTCTGCCATGCAGTATAACGCAGCAGACGAGCCATTTCAAGATTGCGTTTTCTCTGAT
>JAJDCA010000023.1 GCA_029261055.1 Candidatus Omnitrophota bacterium
AAAATTATTAAATCATAGAGCATTCAAGGCCTAGAAAATACGAAGAATTATCTACCAATCTTCATTATCGGCCCTTTTTAACTCAAAGGTGGTACACTTTTCGTGGCCATTTTTGGTACACTTCTAAACGTCCATTGACAGGTATGTAGACAGTAAAGATTTGTATAATTTATTAAGAGAATATTACTCCGATTTTCCCCTCATGAGAGTACGTCGATTGAATTTGGCATTAATTGAACACTCTTTGAATATGAATCATATCCAATTTATTTTTACACAAACTAACAAGATTAAAATTATTCAATGGTGGTCTGAAGAATATATCAGAGCTATGCCGGAAGAACAAAGGGGTTGGATTATCCAGAAGAAAGTACCTGATGCTATATTTTGGCGGTTGCGTAAAGATGGAACGAAGCAGAAGATTTTCTTGGAATGTGAACGTTCCTTAAAGAATAAAAACAGATATGAAGATATTTTTCAGTTTTATGCGAAACGTCATGATGTGCAAAAGAAGAATGTCATTTATATTTGTAAAGATGAATTTATTCGAGACAAATTAAATGTAATAGAAAAGGAGTTGGCTAAGTCTGGAAAGATTGAATCCGCAGGCAGGTATTTTCAGTTTATTACGTTAAGTGATTTTTATAAGGAAATGGAAATTAACAAACCAAAGAAAGGAGCAACGCATGAAAGTTTTTAAAAAACCAGGGTATCTTCTCTTATTAAGGGCGGCAGTTTTGGGGATGGCTTTAATCGGTGTAACGTCACCGGCCTATGCTGATCTTGAAACCAGTCTTACCGGACTAAAAGAGCAGGTGTTAACTATTTCTACACCGATTGCCATTATTTTACTTATTTTTGCTGGATGGCAGAAGAGCATCGGAAATCAGCATATTTTTTACAGTGCCATTGTCGGCGTTCTTATTGTTTTTGCCGCGCCACTTATTGTTACATTCATTAAAACAGCTTTTGGGATATAGAATGAGAAATTTCACCGAACGGTGTTTACGAAACCTCCAGGATCGCATGGTGGTGTTCGGATTTGAAGAATGGGATATATTTTTTGTTCTTGGTATTGCTTTGTTTTTACAAGCTATGCACATCAACAATTTCATTCTTCTTGGCGTTGCTGGAGGGGTGGCGGGATTTCTTAAGTTTATTAAACGAGGGAAACCACCGAAGGCTACGGAGCATTTCATTAGCTGGTATTTAGGGGAAAAGAAATATACCGCCATCCCGCAGGCCATGAGCGCTTCCATCAAAGGCCGTAATCTTGATCTTAAGCTTAATTCTTTACAAAAATTGCTTCCTTATAATCACATTGAGGATGATCTCATTGTGTTTGATGATGATTCTCTCACAGCCTGTTATGAAGTAAGCTGTCCATCTGTAGACAATTTTTCATCCGAGGAGTTGGTTACACATTCCAATCGGATTGAGACGGTCATTAATAATCTTACCGATAAGGCTACCTATCAAATATTTTTTACCTTAGACAGTAATTACAATGAAGCCATAAAGGCGCATAAGATTATTAAAACAAAAAATTCTTTGATTAAAGCCATGCACACCCAGAGAGTCCAGCAGTTTGAGGATATTCAGGGTAGGAAACTTTTACGCCGCAGGCGGTGTCATTTTTTTGTGAACTATGCAGAAAGTGATGTAAAAAAGAATGGCTTTCAGTTTTTTAAGAATTTTAAGAAAGTCCATAAAGGAAGTGCTGAGCAAATTAAGCGACATAAAGATAATTTCAAATCAATTCGTCAATCCATTGAAGATTGTTTTCAGAGCGGAGAATTAAAATTGCGCCACATGGATGAAACGGAAATTATGTCATTTGTTTATAAATATTTGAATCCTGATAGGGAAAAACAGGGGATGAGGTGTCCAAAACCCAAAGAGAATGAAATTTTTACCAGACAAGTGTGTTGTTCTGATTTTTACATTGATGATAAGAAAGGGGAATACCTTCAATATGGCGGGTATTTTCATAAATACATTTCATTGAAGATTCTGCCAGAGGCAACCAACCCGGCAATTTTATCCCGGATTACGCATCTTTCATTTTCCGAATTTGATGTGGTTGTTAATTTTGAAACACCTCAAAAAGAATGGGGGATGAAAACCATCGAATCTTTACGTAAACGGGAATACGGCAATATTAAGGGAATGTTCGGTATTATTAATAAAGATGCGGAAACAAAAGTAAGGCAATACGAAACACTTCTTGAGGAAATGCAGCAAACCAATCAAAAAATGTTCAAGATGCAATTAATTGTGCATGTGTATGCGGAAGAACTGGAGGATGTCAAAAAGAAGACAGGCGAAGTCATCAATGTGTTTTCTTCCCTTAATAGTACGGAAATGCATGATGAACGATGGGGGGCGGTGAAAGCTATGTTTGTCGGATCTTTGCCCGGGTGGACGAAGGAGTCGTCACGATGGATATTTACCAAAAGTTTGCATATCGCTGACTTTTTACCGTTTTTTAGTGACTTTCGCGGGAGCGGTAGAGGTGAGTGTATTTTCTTTTCAAAAAGCCAGGGGCTTATTACGTATGATCCGTTTTTAAATGATCTTTCGGCATATAACGCAATTGTCGTTGGGTGTTCCGGAAGCGGTAAGTCGTTTACGGTTAATCAAATCATTAATCAATATTCCAAAAACAGTCCAATTGAAATTTATATTGATGTCGGTGGGTCGTATCGCAGGCAGACGCTTTTAAAAGGCGGAGAATACATTGATTTGGGATTAAAAGAGAAATTTACGATTAACTTGTTTGATTTGGCCCGTAAAAAGAAGCTGAGCGATTTTAGTGATCAGGAGCAGACTAAGATATTAATTCTAAAAACAAAAACTATTGGTCAGATGATGGGAGGGTTTAGTCGGTTTGGGAATACAGATTTGATTGTTGAAGATTATATATTTAGAAGCATCCGCTGTCTTTATGAGAAATGTAATCAGCCGGTGTTAAGTGATTTAAAAGCTGCTTTAAAAGAAGTGGCAAAACAGAATGCGCAATTTAAGGAATTTCATACACGGGTGGTTGGACTTTTAGGGATATGGTTTAAAGAAGGGCAGTACGGACAGTATACCGATGGTGTATCAACGGTATCGTTGGATAATGATGTGGTGTGTTTTGATTTTAAAGGATTAGAAGATTTTGCGCGATTGCAGTCGGTGATGATTAGTGTTGTTACAAACTTTGTTTGGGGGAAGGTGATGGGGGAACTTGGACGGAAGAAATTTGTTGTGTTTGATGAATGTTGGAAACTGTTTGATACTCCGGAGGCCGTTGCGTTAATTATTGAGTGTTACCGTACTAGTCGGAAATACGGATTCAGTGCTATATCTGTGACGCAGTCGTTTAATGATTTCTTTTGTAATGGGCTTGAACATGCCATTTTAGATAATGTGGACACACGGTTTATTCTTCGACAGAAAAAAGCGGAAACGGTGGAAAAAATCGTTAAATGTTTTTCTTTTAATGAACAAGAAAGGCGACTGATCGAATCCTTACGGGTGGAGAAAGGGGAATACTCGGAGGTGTTTTTCTCCAGGTCAGAGAAAATGGAAAATATCAGCGCCAAAATAGTTATTTGTCCTACACCAATTGAATACTGGATGGCGACAACGGCGTCCGAAGATATTGAATATTATGAACGGATAAATATAGAGAACCCTGATTTAGATATTTACACAACTCTTGAGAAATGCGCGAAGGCATTTCCAAAAGGGATGGGTAAGGCACAGGAGAAAGAGTTAGTAGAAAGTGTTTGTTAAAAGGGAGGGCAGGATATTATGCGGCAAAGAATATTTTTTTTAGGAATAGTTATCATCTTAATTGGTTGCAGCATGAATAAGGCTTCATACATTGGGACAGGTGCGGTTATTGGTGGCGGAGCAGGGTATGGGATACATGAGAATGAAAAAGAGGCTATGATCGGGGGACTTGCCGGCGGTATTGCCGGGGCTGTGGTGGGAGATATGCAAACAAAAAAGATTAATAAAAAAATGCAGGAGGCCTACGAAGAAGGGTATACCCAGGCCCAGGCGGATGTAGCTATTGAGTATTGGGATCAGAACACAGGCAGACCTAAGGAAACACGTGGTAAGCCTAAATTAAAGAGGGTCAAGGTTGAGGAGCAGGAAGTTAACGGAGTTAGGTATAAAGAACATTACGAATATATCGAGGTGTATCCTTAATGAAGAGATATGGGATGATTTTTTTTGTTGTAGTTTGTTCTTTTGTGTTTAGGCCATCTATTGTCATGGCGAGTGACGCTTGGGCGATTATTCAGCAGACGGTTAAACAGACAGCAGAACATTTGCAACGATTAAAGGAATTAACGGATACAGTTGAATTACTTCAGTCACAGGTTAAAGATACCCAGAATATATTAGAATTGGCGACGGAGGCTAGTATTGGGCCGGATGGCGTAGATTTTATAACGGATTTCAGGAATGTTATGGTTGAAGGAAAAGAAATATTTAATGACTTAAGAAATATTGAAGATTTTGTGGATATTGATGGGGACACACTTAAACAATGGAAGGATATTTTTGGGACATTGGATAACTGGATGGAAGATGCCGGTATTATTTATGAAAATATTGATATGTCAGACAGTGTCAATTCAAGAGGGTATACGATTGCCGATAGTTATCAGAAACGATACCAACAGAATGCAGAAAACGCGCAGAAGTTAGCTGACCATTCCAAGATTGTGAATGAAAAAGGAGCGATGCGGCAAATTGCGCAGGAATTGGCCCAGTTAATTGAGATGGAAAATCAGACATTGTTTGTTCTTTCGGAATTATTAAGAACACAGAGTGTGGGGCAGGCTAATGTTAACCTTGATCGAAAAGAAAAAGCTGTGCAGTTAGAACAGGAAAATGAGGAAATACGCCAGATTATAGGTATTGTGAAGCCGGAAATTTTTCAAATGTAAAATATGAATTTCGAGACACTGATTACAATAATCAAAGAAGATTTAAACACGTCACTTCAGACGGGGGAATTGCTGCTTTTTGGGCTGTTTCCTTTGGCGATATTGTTTACGCTTTTGGCTGTTTTTTCAAATAAAGCCAGCTGGCCGTCTTTAATTCTGCGGGTGATTATTGGGATCGCACTTCTACAGAGTTATGTATGGATTATGGATACGACACGGGATATTGCCATAGGAGTTAATAATAAAATTAATCCGGAGCAGGATTTTATTGCGCAATACCAACTGATTGTTGAAAATTTTCGACAGTATTATGAAAGTAACCAGCAGAAAGGAGTGTTAAATCAGATTAAGGAATTCGGGAAAAATGGGGTAACCAACATTGTGATTAATCTTTCCTTTATATTCTACGGTATTGCTTCTTATGTGATGAATACTATTCGTTTTATTGTTGCCGGGTTCTTGTACAAACTTGGTCCTGTTTTGATTCCGTTTATTTTGTTCCGGACTACAGCTAAGGTGGTTGCGGGATGGTATACCAGTTATGTTGCAGTCCTTCTTTGGCCGGTTATCTGGCAATTAACATTGGCGATTGCGGTAGCTATCAGCGCGAATATAGCGGAAACGGGAGACGGGCTGATGAATTTTGTCAGTATAAATTTTGCTGTGTCGGCAATGGTTATTTTTGCACCTATGATAGTCACGGCTCTTGCAGCCGGATACGGTGTCGGAGGAGTTGCTTCTTTGGCCGGTGTTTTGGCAACGAATAGGGCTTATGGAGCTGTCCGTGAAGGATTAAGAATGGGGGTAGGGGGGACGAGTGGAGCGATTACATCTGCCACGGGGAGAGCCCTTAATACATCCGCTATCGCACAGGCACCGACATTCACGGGAAAGTCTTTGAATTTAATGGGGTATGGGTTTGGTGTAACGGGGGCGCTTGCGAAAGGGGCTGTTAAAGGCGCAGCTGTTAAAGCAGGGTATGAACCATCAAGAAAAGGAACGAACCTTTTTAATAGTTTTAAAAAGACATAGGAGAAAAATAAATGAGTGAATTGGCATTTAATCGGGCATTATTAATCAGTCATAACAAGACGCTGACGTTTTTAGGGATAGGTTCTCTTATTTTGAATATGATTCTTGCCGGTCTCTTGATGGTTAAGGTATCGCAACGACCGATGATCCTCACCGGAAACGAAGGTAGTTTGGCGGTTGCTTCGGCACAAGAGTATAAACTGGAAGAAAAGATGCTGGAAAGTTTTGTACGGATGATTACTAATGAGTATTTAAGTTTTTCCCCGACATCATTGCCCACACAGATCGACGGTATACGGAATTATTTAACTGCGCGACCCATTGAGGCTATTTTAGAGTCTTATAATAAACTTAAATCAAGGATTTCAAAAGGAGGTGTTTTTCATCAGTTTTCAATTCATGATATTGCAATAACAAAGAAAAAAAGTCCTTTTATTGTAGAAGTCCAAGGGGTCCGTACTATTTATGCAAATGGACATTATAAAGGAGAAGACAAGGTTTATATGTTCGAAGTCAAGAGAATCAGAGCCACAGAAACAAATCCTTACGGGTTAATTGTTTCACAAATTGTGGAGAAAATAGTTAAGGACAAATCGGATGGAGAAAAAGAGGAAATATGAAAAAATATTGGTTAATTATTATTTGTCTATTTACAGCTCTTTCGGTATCAGCTAATCAGGATAACGGGCGGTATGTTACACAAGGTCAGGTGATTTACGAAGATCCACAGGAGCACGATGTGATGCTGGTTAAGGTGGCTTTAGGTCGGTCAACGCATTTGGAATTTCCTGAGGAACCTGATCTTGTGGAGCCGGGTAACGCTCATATTTTGGCGACAAAGATTTTAAATTTGCACAATGCGGTATCTATATGGCCGCTTGTGGATAAGGGGCAAACTAATCTGACGGTTTATACGCGTAGTAGGAGATATAATTTTGAAATTTTGATCGTGGACCCGGAGGATTTTGACCGGGTGATTGATTTGGATGAAGAATATATCCGTGACCTACCTGAGGGGGTCAAAGATATCTCAGTCAGCCGTCTTTTAAAGATTGGACGGAATTACAATGTGTTAAAGAAGGCCGGGGCGATTAATAAACACAATGTGTTTCGAAAAGGTATTTTCAAACAATACAGCGACGATAAAGTGAAAGTCGATTTAATCGAGGCGTTTACGCATAAGAATCCGCAGTATTTAATTTTTCATATGGTCATTCATAGCAAAGATGACAAGTTACTTAAGTTAAGTGAAAGCGCAACTAATATTTATGTGAAAGGACAAAAGTTAAATCTTAAGTACATTATTTTTGATAATCATGCCTTACGAAAAGGGGAAGAAACAGATGGGTGGCTGATTCTTAAAGACACGTATGTTTCGATGGATAATGATTTTTCCTTAGGGTTGGGTATATGGAGAGAAGAACATGTCCTTAACTAATTTATTTTTTAAGAAGAATAACAGCGGCAAAAGAGAGGCCACGGTTTTAACGTTTGCGGGTGTATGTGTTATTGTTTTAGGTTCGTATTATATGTCTATAGGCCAAGAACCAACGGCGACAGCTTCGACAAAACCTATTCTAAAAGAAAAAGAAATTACGGAGGCTAGTATTAATCTGGAAAAGCAAGGTACGCGTTTTGAAATCCCGGATGATATGATGACACCACAAACTAGAATCAACAGACAAAAGAAACCATCTATCCGATCACGGCAGAAAGTAAGCCAGCCTGCTTTTATGTATGGGGATGTAAAGAACCGCAAATCAGAAAACCTTGTTCCTTTGGGGAGTATGATTAATTGTGTTTTAGTTCATAACATCGTCACTAATAATTTTGCTTCACCTGTTATTGTACAGGTAATGAAAAGTTTTTATTTTAACCGTTTATTATTGCCGGCAGGTACGCGGATATACGGCACAGCACGTCCTGGGATAGAGCGGGACAGGGTGTTGGTATCGTTTCATACAATTATTTTTCAGAATGGGCGTGAGATTAAGATTAGGGCCATAGGATTAAGTGAGGATGGATCGGCTGGACTCACTGCGATTCTTATTAACCGGCAGAATAAGAAAAGGATTCTGGCCGGTATTTTAAATTTTTTAAGTGGTGCTCTTTTAGGGTTTCAGGAAACAGCCACAAATGCCATAACAGGAATCAGGGAAGTTGAGACAACAACACGTAATGCGGCTCTTGAAGGCGGTGCTAACAGTTTTGAAAAAGAAGCTAAGCGTATGCAGAAAGAAATTGAGAAGGCAGAAGGGTATGGGATTGTCAGTGCCGGGTCACAAGTTAAAGTCTATGTTGAAAAGACAGTGGATGTTAAACCGTTATGAGAAATTATTATTTAATCAGTATTTTATTGTTTATGACATGCGGGTGTCAAACTATGAACAGCGGTAACCATGCCAAATTATACAAAAATAAGGAAATTTATACCGAGAAAACCGACACGGTGTGGTCTTGCGCGAAAGTAGATTCTATTTGGGTTAACGGGTTTGAAGATAAACAAGGGAATTGGGTTGAAGGGTATTACGAGTATATTATTCAACAGGAAGGCCACTGGGGAAAACGTTCGTTAGGGGCATATTCTCAAGAGTCGCAAAGTTTGGAAGGTACGGACAAAGTATGGCATTGCGCAAAGACGCAAGCCTATTTGGTCAATGACTATGATGATGATAATAAATTGATTGGCGAACGTGTCGTTCATAAAATTATTAAACCCGGACACTTTGGAAAGGAGATTTCAGCCCGTGAAACTTACTAAAAGGATTATATGTAATTTTCTTTCCAGGACAGTGTTATGTGTCATGGCAGGCAGTCTTGTTATGAATATGTATATGCAGTACAGAAGAGATAGTAGGGAAAAGAAAAATCTTATGGCTTTGGAATCGATATTCACCACACCGGATACGCCAGATCATAAAAATATTGAATTGGTTAAAACACGTTATGGATCAAGAAACCAACAAAAATGATTTTATTAAAGATGAACACATTCTGTTTGTTTTAC
Source organism: Candidatus Omnitrophota bacterium (assembly GCA_029261055.1). Classification (GTDB taxonomy): domain Bacteria; phylum Omnitrophota; class Gorgyraeia; order Zapsychrales; family Zapsychraceae; genus JAJDCA01. Next base: position 8,992 of record JAJDCA010000023.1, read on the forward strand.
TCGCAGGGGCTGTCGTTTTTTATTATTGGGATGAGATATATAATTATTTAAGGAACCCTTTTTTTGTGGTGTTTCTTATCAGTAGCGGGATATTGGTGCTATTGGTTTATATCTTTGTCGGGCATCATTTTGAGAAAGGTCTAAACAGGATTAATATGTTGCGCAGGGGAATCAAGGTAAATGATGCGGGAAGGCCTATGGAGTTTCCATTTAAACCGTTTGAACTTGGTGTAAGGTTAAATCAATTTTATGCCGACGGTCAAAATAAGGATAAGACGTTTTTGGGACTTAATGCGGAGACAGACAATAAGGATATTGTCAGTATTGAAGATATACAAAGAACAAAGCATTGCCAGTTATTGGGTCTTACGGGGTCAGGTAAAACAGAAATTTTTAAATCATTAATTTATCAGGACGCTTTAAAGAATCGGCCGATTTTTATTATTGATGCCAAGGGGGAGAAAAAGACGATTGATGAGATTAACGGAATTCTTTCGTCGATGGGCCGGGATAAAGATTTTCTATTATTCTCGCTTGCGCATAAAGATTTGTCCTGTACATATAATCCTCTTTATGTCGGAGAATGTGATCCTCAAATTATTATTGATACGTTCTTTGAAAATTTTCAGACAGATAACGCGTATTATAAAGAGACGTCTAAGACTATTTTTACTTGTGCGTTTTATATTCTGCATTCATTAAACAAACCGTTTTCCCCGATGGATGTATATACATATCTTAATGATGACGGGTGTTTTCGTGATACCAACCGAAAGGTAGATAAGGCAAGTCCGCAAGGAGGTTTATATTTAAAACTTCTTAATCAGAAAATTGATGATACGGTTAAAAAAGAAAAGGGGTGGCGGCATGTGATTTCAGGGTTTAATAATTATTTGCTGGATTATCGGGATGATATTCTTAATGAAGACGACAGTGATATTGTCTTAACAGATATTATTCGGGAGCGCAAGATTGTGTATTTTCAACTGCCGACCAATGCTTACCCGATACAAGCCTGCGGGATTGCCAGAATGGTTCAGGCCAATTTACGATATATTTCTTCTTTAATTCAGACAGGCCAGATACCAAAAGATACGTTTATCAGCATCATTATTGATGAATACGGCGCGTTTGCGGAAAATACGTTTATAGAGATTCTTAATAAGGCCAGAAGCAGTCATATCATGACAACCTTGGCGCATCAAAGTTTGAGTGATTTACGGGATATCTCCGAGACGTTTATGGAACTCATCGATGATAATACGCTTAATAAAATTTATTTAAAACAGCCAAGTGCTAAACTCTGTGAGATGGTGGCCGAAAATATCGGGACATACGTTACAGAAGAGGCGACCTACCGGAAAGTAGGGGGGCAGTTTGGTAATCAAATTTACAATGGAGAATCATCGAATAAGATGGTTAATAAGTTTCATTTTAAACCGGACAGGATTAAGAACCTTCATGAATACGGGCAAGGGTATTATCTTTATAAGGGAACCAATGAAAATGTGTGTGTGAATTTCGGGCGGTTTAATGAGATTAAACAAAAGCCTTATCAGAAAAAAACAAAGGAAGAAAAAAAAGGGGGGGCACAATTATTCGAAAAGTATTATGTGCATTCCGGCCAGAGAAATAATTTGGAAGCAGATGAGAAAAAAGATACAATGGTATATGTTCAACAAGGGGCGCTTGAGTTTGATGATTAATTCTTAAAGAGGAAGGTAAGCCTTATGAGTGACGATCTTGTTTTATTACTTTTTTATTCTCCCCTATTGTTAATCATAGCAGCATGGGTTATAGGAACAGTATTTGGCCTTACGTTTACATTGGGCCCTATTATCATTCGAGGTATATTCTTTTCTTTATCAGCAATTGTGTTATTTTTGATAAATACTCCGTTACAGTTGTGTGGGATGCCAAAGGTGAAATACCGTCCGAGATGGAATCGGAACAAAAAAGAGCCGATGGGGTTTCATCCGAATAGGTGATAAATTTTTTATTCAAAGAGGGAGGATGTTGGGAGAATGCAAGAAAAGATACAAAGAATGATTGATCGTATGATTTTACCTGTTATTTTTGGAATGGATGATAAAGGAAATTATGTTGTGGAAGATTTACGTAATCTTGGCCATATATTAATAGGAGGCTGTACCGGAACAGGAAAATCAGCTTTTAATCAAACGGTGATTTATATTTTGGCACAGAAATATAATCATAAGGAATTAAAATTTTTGTTATTGGATTCGAAAATAACCGGATTGTGTGATTATGAAAAGTTACCGCATTTAATGTCAGATATTCCGGAAAATCCTGAGAAATGTTTGAGTGAGTTGGGAAAAGTACTGAAAGAAAAAAACCGCAGAACAGAGAAATTACGTATTACCGAATGTAATGACATTGCACTTTATAATAAAAGATTTCCGAACAACAAGATTTCTTATCTTGTTATTATAATTGATACGTTTTGTGATATTGCGTACAGAGATATGGCGCGGTTCAAGAATATCATTCCGGATATTATGAATGATTCTGTTCGACTAGGGATTCATTTTGTTATGTGTGATTCCAGAATATCATCGGAGATTTATTCCGACAAGATTAAAGGATGTTTTTCTTGTAGAATAGCCTTTCAGACGGCAACGGCAGATCAATCCGAAATCATTATAGATGAATCTGGGGCTGAGAAATTAAATGACCATGGAGAAATGCTTGTTTTTAATAAAGATAGAGCGATAGGAAGAATTGAACACATAAAGTCCTTGTTTATCAGTCCGGAGGTAATTGAAGAATTTGTTAAACGAAAAAGTAAGAACAGATTAAATCAGACTCTTGATTCTTCTTTTAAAGAAGAGACAGCAAAAAAGACGAATCTTCGTCCGCCTGTCCGTTATTGCAGTTCAGGAAGTATTGTCAAAGAAAATTGAAAGAATGATGTATTTGTCGGTATCTCAACATGAAAGCCTGTTTTTTATCAAGAAGGAAGTTAGAGGGATAATGCTGTAAAAGCCATGATAAATTTATGGTTTTAGCCAACATTTCTTCGTATTACACCCGCCTCAATATTTGCTTACACAATTTTTAGTTAATTCCTGCCGTTTAGTTTGCGGTGATCCCGCCAATTCTCCATTTTTTGCTTCTAGGTTTTTTCATTGTACCACAGGTCAAGGACGGCGCTTACGCTTGCAAGTGGCCTGTATGTATTGTAGCCATCCTTGACTTGTCTGTGGTTTTTATAGGTCAAAAAGAAGCAAAAACCGTTTAACAGAAAAGGAGATGGCACAATGGGAACAAAAATAACAGTTTATCAAATCGTAACTAATCGGATTATTGAAGAATTAGAAAAAGGGATTATTCCATGGCGCAAGCCGTGGTCAGGGGGAGGGATGCCAATGAACTTTGTTACTAAGAAATTATATAGAGGGGTTAATTGTTTACTGCTTCGGCTAACAGATTTTACAGAACCATATTTCTTAACCTTTAATCAGGTGCAGAAATTAGGTGGGTCTGTCAAGCCGGGGTCAAAATCGCATATTGTTGTTTATTGGAACTGGATTGATAGTAAGACACACGTTAATAAAAAGGGAGAGCCGGAGAAGGTTCCGTTGCTTCGATATTATCGGGTTTTCAATATTCAACAAGTTTCTGGTATTGAATATCAATCACTAACAGAAAATCTTAATGAATTTAAGAAAGATGAAAACTGTGAGGTTGTTGTTAACAATTATATGAATAGGCCGGAAGTAAGACACGAAGAGCAACGTGCATATTATCGGTCAAGTGATGATTGTATCAATATGCCGAAAAAGGAAACTTTTGTAACTAGTGAAAAATATTATGCGACGTTATTTCATGAGTTGGTTCACAGCACAGGCCACTCGACAAGACTGAAACGAGAAGGTGTTATTAATGTCAGTTCATTTGGTAGTGCCGATTATTCCAAAGAAGAGCTGATCGCAGAGACAGGAGCGGCATTTCTATGTGCAAGGACAGGTATTGTAAATTTAACATTTAAGAATTCTGTAGCGTACATTCAAGGCTGGCTTGCTGTTTTAAAAAAAGACAGTAAGTTTTTGATTAATGCTACCGGCAAGGCTCAGAAAGCTGTTGATTTTATAACAGGAGAAGAATTTATTTAGGGACAATTTTATTAACTTTCTGGAAAGAGGAGGTGGCTAATGAACAGGATATTGAAAAAATTAAGGCAGATTGAAGATGGTGTTAAGCGGAAATGTTTATCTGATGGCTGTGATGTCGAGCGCGTGCAGTGTGATATTTTGTATGAACGTCCAGCATACTTTTTTGTGGTCTTGAGAAATTATTATAATGAGGATCTTTGGATTATGAAGTTTCGATTGATGAAGAAGGATTTATCAATTATTTGGTCGGAGTCTTGGTTGTGATTAACTCTACGTTCTTTCAATAGCCATGTATTCTTCCAGAAGTATCTACTCAGGATTATATTTCATCTTTTATCTACTGCGTTGTACTTCCTTGGGACTATTTCTTCGCCGTAATGTTCATTACGTCTCAGGCCCCGCGTCCGCACGCCTTGTATCTAAAAAGAACTATAACCCTTCCCTAACGATACTTCATCCGCCAATCCAATCCTATTTTAGAATCAGTAAATATTGAGTTGAAGTATAGATGCTGCTTATCGAGCGAGAACAACGCCATAGTACTGGATTTGGGTATTGGCTTGCCTGGAAAAAGGCGAGTGTTGTTATCTGATTCAGCCTTTTCGTCTTACCGTCCTCTTCCTTTAATGATTTGAAGTTTAGCATGACTATTTTCAGACCGCTCGCTGGGATGGCTGCGCGCATCCACTCCCTTGTCAAATACAGACGACATTAGGTCGTCTAAACGTGTATTTGACATCTAAAAATAGACATGCTCTTTACATTTTCAAATTAAAAGAAGAGGACAGTAAATGAAAATCCTAAATCAAAACATCACTCACCAACTTTCCAAACAAGCGAAATACCTAAATCCAGTTCTATGGCTGGCGAAGTGTCCAACGGAAAAAGAAATGTGTAAGGGGGATGTTGTTGTTTGGGGGGAAATGAAAGGAGTTTGGTTATGAGCAATATTATTCATTCTTACAGTTTAGAGGAAGCAATTGAGGACGGTGTTCTTTTAGAACTTAAAAAACTTCATTCCAATCAATTTGGAAGATTCATTCTTACTCAAGGCATTACATTTGATGTTGATAAGAATATTGAGTTTTCAAAATTTGTACAAAGTTGTGTTAAGCGACATGCAAGACACGATTGGGGGGAGTTAGAGAAAGAAGATATTGAAGCTAATAATTCAGCTTTAAAGGATGGGGATAGATTATTTTCTAGTTACAAAATCCCTGAGAAATTATCTGCTGAAATACGAGAAAACAAGATTTGGATTATTACAGAACATGATAGGTCGGCGACAACAATATTGTTTCCGAGTGAATATTAAAAAATGGGGAATTATCCCCATTTTAAAAAAAGGAGAATGAAAAATGAACGTTCAATTAACCGACATTGAAATAAAGTACAACCCACGCACGCAGTTTGACGGCATTGATGATTTAGCCAAGAGCATTAATGAGTTAGGAATTTTACAGCCTTTAGCTGTATCAAAAAATGGCAATGGCAAATTTGTACTGCTCGATGGTCAACGTCGATTTATGGCGTGTCAGAAATTAGGGCTTAAAGAAATTCCTGTTATTGAGAGAAATCTTGATGAACAGCAACAAAAAGAAGTGCCGATTGCCACAGATTATTTTAAGGATAAGTTAAAAATTTCCGAGAAAGCTGTCGGTGTCGCCAATCTCATTAATAAAGAGAAAAAAGTTACAGAACAAACACTCGCTAAACGTTACGGATGGAAAGTCAAAGATATTAAGAAACTGTTAATACTTGCAACCCTTCATCAAAATGTATTGAAAATGATTGATGATGGTCAAATTGATATTAATAGGGCTTTAGATATCGCCGAAGTTAAGAGAGAGGATATACAAATTAAAATTGCGCAATGTATGGCGCGCCATCAGCATTTTGAGTTATTGGAAGCATTAGAGGAAATAGCTTTTGAACTTCCTTTTGATGATATTTTTACCTTTGAGCAAGCAAAACAGGACAACATGGTGGGCATTGTTATTAATGATATAGACGGTGAAAGGGTTTTTACTTACGACAAGAAATATTATGACACAAAAAATAAGGAGTATGAAGAAAGAGAGCAGAAGACCTATGCTATTCAACAAAAAAAGGCTCAACAGCGTAAAGAAAAAGAATACGAAGCCGATCAAAAGAAAAAAGCGGAAACGAAAGAGCAACGTACAAAAGAAAGAAAAACTGCTAAAACGAAATATGACAAAACGCTTAATACATTTCACGAGGCAACTAAACAGTTTTTAACAAAAAAACCGAAAGTATTGGACATACACATATTGATTGAGAAATTTATCCATCAAATTTGTATGGATAATTGTAGATTGATTTTAAAGGCGTTTGACGTTCCTTTTAAAACATCTGAAATGCAAAGTGCCGATTATAAAAAGGAAGTGTCAAAGATAATCAAAAATATGGTTAAAAATGAGGCTAATCTTGCGAAGCTGATTATTTACGTCGATTATCTAAGCAATATATACAAAACAACTATGTTTGATATGGATGGTGTGAAGAAAATGATCGTCAAAATGAATAAATAAGAGGGGGGTGATAAATTGATAGCTTGGTGGGCTGGCAAATGAGGGAGGGGAATCGGGGGATTGTCCAGCTGGCCCATCTAAGGTTTATATTGTAAATAATCTATTTAAAGTCAAAACAAGCCTACCTGCATCTACTGCGTTGTGTTCGGTCGGTCGCCTACAACGTACATACAGTACGTCTCAGGCTCTCTCGGTCACACGCCTTGTATCTACAGGAAGTTTGTTTTTAGTAATTATTTCTATGTGCTTGAATA
>JAJDCA010000024.1 GCA_029261055.1 Candidatus Omnitrophota bacterium
AAAATTATTAAATCATAGAGCATTCAAGGCCTAGAAAATACGAAGAATTATCTACCAATCTTCATTATCGGCCCTTTTTAACTCAAAGGTGGTACACTTTTCGTGGCCATTTTTGGTACACTTCTAAACGTCCATTGACACGAGTCGTAAAATTGCTGTGTGTAAACGCTCAGGATAGCCACAGGGGACAATAAGCCCTGTCACCCACTACTACCTTCTGTATGCGCGCCAACTCTTGTGGCAATAACAGGTTTAGCAAAACCAATTTCACATATTCTCCTAACCGATAATCTTTAGCTAAGTTAGGCCGTTCACCCATAATTTTAATAGTGGTTGTCTATTAATTGAGTAAGATATGTAAGATTTTCAAGATTATTCTGAATATTACTATCGTTTTTTTTGGTATGTAAATTTAAAATGCCGTACACTTGGCCCTTAGAAGATAACGGCATAACAAGAGCTTTTTTAATCTCTGGCCGCTTTAAAAGATGTTGTATCCGATCATTTTTTTGTTTTTTATCAATCACAAAAACAGAGTTTTCTTTGGCCGCCAGCCCAGCAATACCTTCGCCCAATTTAAGACAAGCCTTTCTGCTTTTTTCTAAATCGAGTCCACGGTGAGCCTTCACCGTAAACATTTCTTTTTGCTCATCAAGGACCATAATTGAACCACATTCCGTATTTGTCATTTTCATGGCGACATCTAAAAATGTGATTAACATTTCATCCAAATGCACTTGCGAATAAATTTCTTGGACTTCTGCACTCTGATTTCCGCTAAAACCATCAAAATCACCTTCGATACTTTGAACACTTAATTCAACATTATCCCGAACAATACCTGAAAGTAATTCCAAAATTGAGTTCATCATCATATTGGAAACAATACGTATTTGATGAATTTCTTCCAATAGCGCCAGTTCATTTACATCATACTTTTTTGCCAATTTTGCATATTCCACCTTTTCAAGACGTCTATTAAAAATAACCGGTCCAACGATCATATAACCTATTCTATTTTCTTTTGCATTTATGGGAATGGCAAAAGAATGTAATTTATACCGATTCTTTGACTCCAAATAAGAACCATGCAGCTCAAAACCATTCATAATATTATCTGATTCCTGAAAAAAACCAAAACCTAATGTTTTATCCAATAATAAATGCCCCCCATATTTCCCTTCCTCCGGAGGTAACATGATCAGTCCTTGACTATCAACGATAAAGATATTAATACGTAGCACATCAATTAACCGCGATAGAAGATCCCACCATTTATCTTTTTTAATAATTTTCTGGGCTAATTGTTGTAATCGTTCTTGGTTCATAATGTTTTTTGATCGAGAATTTTATATTTCTTCATTTTATTATATAAAGTTGTTCGATTTACACCTAATGTAGCCGCAGCCTTATTACGATTCCAATTACAGCCATTAAGAATTTCAATAATATGAGCTTTTTCAGGCTCTTCGACAACCTTCTTTAAAGAAACCTCTCCCGATGGCAATGGTGGTAATGAAGCCGTAGGCGGCTGTTCAAACTTAGATAAATTAGGTAAATCAAGTTTATTTATCGTATTTGTTTTGGTCATTATAACAGCCCCTTCAATCGCATTCTCAAGTTCACGAATATTACCGGGCCATGAATAATTCTTAAACATCTGCATAACATCTTCTGCAACATTTATTATTTCTTTATTATTCACTTTACTATATTTTTTTAAATAATATTCAACTATTGCAGCAATATCTTCTTTTCTATCTCTCAAAGGTGGCATATGGACAGCAATAACGTTAATACGATAATACAAATCTTCTCGAAATTCTCCTTGAACCACAAGATCTGTTAAAGTCTGATTCGTTGCCACAATGATTCGCGTATTAGTTTTTCGTGTAAGGTTATCTCCAACTCTTTCAAAAACACCATCCTGTAAAACACGCAAAAGTTTAACTTGCAAATTTGGAGAAAATGCATCAATTTCATCCAAGAAAATAGTTCCGCCGTTGCCATATTCAAAACGGCCTTCTTTATCTTTAATCGCTCCGGTAAAGGCGCCCTTAACATGCCCAAACAATTCACTTTCTAAAAGCGTTTCCGATAATGCGCCACAACTAATTTCCACAAAAGGCTTATTTTTGCGACTCTGATCTGATTCATGTATTGCCTTGGCAGCCATGCCTTTTCCAGTTCCACTTTCTCCTGTAATCAATATTGTTGCATTACTATTAGCTACCGAATCAATAATATGATACACATGCTGCATTTTTTCGCTGGAACCAATCATGCCACAAAAAGAACTTGGACATTGCTTTTCAATAATTTCTTTTAAAATCTGATTTTCTTTAATAAGTTTTCTTTTTTCAATAATTTTATTAATAATAATTTTAATTTCATTATCATTAATAGGCTTTGTTATATAATCAAAAGCACCTTCTTTCATCGCTTCAACAGCTGATTCAACAGATCCATACCCTGTAATGAGAATAACTTCTGAAGAACATTCCTTTTTAATAACCTTTAAAAGATCAAGACCGCTCATTTGGGGTAATTTGAGATCTGTAATCACAATATCAATTTCATGTTCTTTTAAAGTTTTTATCGCTTTTTCCCCACTTTTTGCCATATGAGCCTGATATCCTTCCATACGCAATATCTCATAAAGCGACTCACGAATAAGAGGCTCATCATCCACAATCAATATACTATAGTTTTTCATAAATTCACCTGTCTAAATAATTGGTAAAGTAACGTTAAAAGTAGTTCCCTTTTGAGGGTAACTCTTTACATCTATCTTCCCACCATAAGTTTTAACAATCTCACCAACAATGGTTAATCCTAACCCGCAGCCTTTTGTCATATCTTTGGTTGTAAAAAATGGTTCAAAAATTTTTTCTATGTTCTCATGTGAAATACCGCTGCCGGTATCTCCTACAGAAAAAATTAAACATTGATGTTCATATTTGGCCTTTACAATAATTTTTCCATCATTGGATAATGCATCAATCGCATTATGCAAAAGATTAGTTAAGATTCGCTCTACCCCTAAATCGGCAATTAATGGCAACTCTTCAGCAATTTTCATCTCAAGAGCAATATTCTTTTGCACAATAGCAGATTTCTTAGCAAGAATAGCTTGCCCTAAAGCTTGTTTAAAATCGACTTTTTCTCCGGGAGGCAAATCATTCCGGGAACACGCGAGAAGGTTCTTGACAATATTAGCCATACGGTTCAACCCATGTTTTACCTCTAATAAATACCCTCGCACCACTTCATCTTCGTGAATATGCTCTAAACATAAATTTGTATACCGCATAACACCATCTAAAGGGTTATTAAATTCATGCGCAATCCCTCCAGCTAATTTTCCGATTGTAGCTAATTTTTCTTGTATGGATATTTGTTTTTTAAGATATTGTGTTTCCTGATCACTCTGGCCCAATTTACTCTTAAGATCTTCTGTCTCTTTAGCAACATTTTTGAACTTATGATAAAGCTTTATTCGTAGATAATTAATAGCAACTTGGCTTGCCAAAAAATCTAACAGTTGCATTTCATTCTCGGTAAAACGAATACCCGATTCTTTATCAGAAATATTAATCACACCTATAAGTTTATCCTTGATAATCAAAGGCGCACAAATAAACGAAGGGGTTAAATAACGATTTTTGGCTTTAAAATTTTGAAATCGCGCATCATTTGTAATATCACTAACAAAAATCGGTTGCTTGAGCTCTGCCACCTGCCCCACAATACCTTCGCCCATTCGTTTTACAATGCGCTCCTTCTCATCACTTTCCATTCCCTGAGCTATTTCGAGAGTTAAGTCTTTTCCATTTTTATTCAAAATAAAAATAGACCCTCGTTTGGCTCCAAACAATGCCATAATTTGTTTTAACGATATTTCAAATAATTCTTCTACATTTATGGCAACATTAACAGCATCACAAATGTCTCCCATTTTGTGAAGAAAATTTGTCTGTGGAATTTCAGGCATAAAAGATTGCTCGGAAGATGAATAGATGCTTATACACTTTATTAGGCAAGAAAATCGCCTATGACGATAACCTGAGGCGTATTTTCGGTGCCGATAGGAAAGTTTTATGCTTTCCTATGCGGTTAAAAATTAATATTCAAACCTTCAGTAGAAGTTTCGACATTTTCTTTCTTTAACTGGCCAAAAGCATCAATCATTTTTTGAAGGTAATTACTTAATAAATGAGATGGGTTTTTCGCAATAAATTCCTTATAAATTTTTACTGCGATCGTATAATCCTTTAAATGAAAAGCAGATATCTTATTAATAGTTTTTATAATCATATCGGCATTTTTTGTGTTTAAATAGCCTGAATTAGCATATTTGAATAAAAGCATTTTGAGTATTTCTATAGCCTCTATCCATCTTTTTTGCAACAGATAACTTTCCGATAAATATCCCAAACTCACAAATTCAATTTTAGAATCTGGATGATCCAAACCCAGTTGAATATAATAATGAATGGCTACTTCATAAGCATCCATAGCTTCATTAAAATTATTTCTTTTCCGATGATAATTAGCAATATACAGAGGTATCTTTAACCCTATCTCGGTTAATGGAAATTTATTAAGAATTTTTTTATAAAATTTTAGTGCTTCCGGCCAATTCGCCTCTTGTTCATAAGTTTTTCCCAAAGAATAAAATGCTTTAGAATGCAACTCAAAGTCTTCGGGATACATAACCATAATTTCATAATATTTCTTCCTTGCTGTGACGTGATCTTGTTTGAATGAATACACATTACCTATGGAAATATAAAGCCCCCGTATCAAATCTGAATGAGGATGATCTTTGATAATCTTCAAATAACTTTGAATGATTTTATCATAAAATTGTTCAGGAATAGCGTCTTGTGTATTTTGTAACTTCTGATACTGTTTTTGAACTTGCCAAATTTTCTTTTCAATCAAATAATCATCTTTTGATCCCAAAAAATATAAAACAAGAAATACAGCCAAAAGTATAAAAGTGTATTTATAAATTAACTTAATCATAGTCCTTCTTTTTTCACAAGATAATAAATGGTTACAGCCGTATACACCAAAGCATCTACAAACATAAGTATAATGGTACTGGCAATCAAGACTAAGACACGAACTTCGGGCATTGTTTCATAAAGATTGCTTATCACATGATTTCTTAATAAAAGAACAGGAATATATAACAATGTCGGAATGAGCACGACCATAAAAACAACGCGTAGTGAACCCCATAAATTTTTAAAATTAAGCCCTATTGCTGAAAACACCTTTTTTTTCTCAATAACAATAATGGGTAACACAAAAGCAAAAAGTGTAGAAATAAATATACTGAGTAATAAGTTTAAATACGGGGCTCCATGCTCCATGAATGTCTTTAATATAAAAAACACCTTACCAACTGAACCCATTTTAATAAATCTCATTATGGCAAATTCATACAGATGATGCAGCCCATAAAAACACGCCGCCAGAATAAATGCGCTCACAATAATATGAATATATTGAGATAAAGTATTCCGCAAGGCGGAACGAAAAGTAATCGGCTTATGATTATTAACGGCGTAAAGAATCGCAATCGCTGTTGCAATTAGAAAACTGTCCACGCAAATAAATAACAAATATTGAAAATTTTGAAACAACTTTGAAACTAAAATAAAATTAAACGGATAATGTAAAAAACTAGGCTCCCACAATTTTTCAACAATCGGCCCAAAAAAGACAATTAAAGGAGTTCTTGGAAAGAAATAAAGAATTTCAAGAAGTAGCAAACGTATGAATACAATAGTTATAAATGGAAATAAAATTAAAGGATGGCTAAGAAGAGTATTAAAGGCTTCTTTGAGTAGAGAATTAATATTTACTTTGATTTTTTTTAATGTCATATGCTTTTTTATTTATACTAAGTCCACTGAAAGGATAAATATTTTTATATCACACTAAAATTAATTGTCAAATTGAATATAAATATTAATTAAGGATATGAACCCCAGGGCAAGCCCCATACGTGTCAACTTAAGCAAGCTGTCCTGACCAAGTTTGAATTGTTTGCATTAACATATTTATAGTTTTTATAATTAAGTTGTCCAATTAACCCATCAAGTGAATTATTTCTGCTGTTTTGCCTGTTTT
>JAJDCA010000025.1 GCA_029261055.1 Candidatus Omnitrophota bacterium
AAAATTATTAAATCATAGAGCATTCAAGGCCTAGAAAATACGAAGAATTATCTACCAATCTTCATTATCGGCCCTTTTTAACTCAAAGGTGGTACACTTTTCGTGGCCATTTTTGGTACACTTCTAAACGTCCATTGACACAAGCCCACGAGGTATCGACTTAAAACATTACAACGAGGCAAGCCTGCCTGCGTCAGGCAGGCCTCGGAGAATTAAACCCGTTGGAGATTGGCTAAATAATTTGTTCAGCCAATCTCTTAATTAAATGCGCCTGGGCGGATTCGAACCTCCGACATCGGCCTTAGGAGGGCCGCGCTCTATCCATCTGAGCTACAGGCGCATTATTTAAAGTATCTGTATACTGAGGCCTAAAACTTGTAAGGAAGGAAATAAATGTTTCAATACTTTAGAACAGAATAAACCGGTAAATCTTTTAATTTTTGAATACCTTTAAGAAATTTTAATTCCACGAGAAAAGCTACACCGGCAATGATGGCCTTTTGAGCTTTGACTAAATCAGCGACAGCCTTGATCGTACCTCCGGTCGCTAATAAATCATCAACAATAAGGACGCGAGACCCTTCATGCAGAGCATCTTCGTGAATTTCTAAAACATCGGTACCATATTCCAATTCATATGTAACACTTTGTGTTTTAGCGGGAAGCTTTCCTTTTTTACGGATGGGAATAAATCCTGCGCCTAATTTATACGCTAGTACTGCTCCAAAAATAAATCCACGCGCCTCCACCCCCACCACAAATTCAATATCTTCTTTTTTAAACTTATTCGCTAACAAATCAACAGACTTTTTTAAAGCGGCTTTGTCTTTTAAAAGCGTGGTAATATCTTTAAAAATAATACCTTGTTTAGGAAAATCATGAATATCACGAATTCTATTTTTCAAATCACTTTTTTTAAGAGTTAATTTATCCATTTCAGACCTCCTTAAATTTTTGCCGTAGAGCTTCGCTTCATTAATTTTGTTGGTAAAATTATCTTAACTGGTAACTCTACCTTCCCGCGACTGATTTGTGAAATTTGCTCAGCGCCTAAACGCCCCAATTCCGTTAAAGACTGAGATACCGTCGTAAGAGGTATCGCACTGGCACTATTTAACGGATTGTCATCAAACCCAATAATAGAAAGTTCTTCCGGAATCTTTATACGCATTTTTTTAGCCACATCCATAAGCTCCAAAGCCATAACATCTGATGCAACAAAAATCGCCGTTGGACGATTTTTTAATTTCAATAATTTCTGAGCCGCAGCCCGTGCTGGTGTGCGTAAAAAATCTCCGAATGTAATGTAACTGCGCGGTGTACGAATACCTGCCTTAAGCATAGCTTCTCGATACCCTTCCAAACGCCACAATCCGGCCTGCGTCGACACATCGCCGGCAATCGTGGCAATATGATTATGCCCTAATTTCAAAAAGTGTTGCACGGCATGAAAAGCTGCTTTTTTATTGTCAACCGCTACAAAATTTATCGGTTCCTCTAAAATATTATTAAGAACCATGCACGGCATTCCTTGTTGGATTGCTTTCTTTACGATATTAATATCATTGTCAATATCTGCAAAAATAATACCGTCAATAAAACTTCTATCCATTAAACTTGAATCCAACCAACCACGATGATCTGAACGATCCGTAATATGAATTAATAAATCCGCTTTAAGACGGCTAACCGTCAAACTTGCCCCCCGAATGATTTCACCCGCATAATAAGAATGAAATATATCTTCAAATCTCGGAATAACTAAAACAAACGTAGGTTTTCTTTTTCTAAGACTCACTTTTTTTTGCCTTTTTTTGGCATTTCCTCAATTTCGTCATTGCCCTTATTTTTCTTAATATTAAATCGAATTTTTTCTAATGTGGTTGCTTCAATCTGACGGACCCGTTCTCTGGAAATACCCAACGTCTTAGCAATATCTGAAAGCGTTTTTGGATCTCCATCATTAAGGCCGAAACGCATGACAATAATAGTTTTTTCTCTTTCTCCAAGCACTTCCAAAAAACTTAATGCCCGCTCCTTATTAAGGAACATTTCTAACTGTTCGTCCGCTGCAATAAGATTTTGATCTTCTACAATGTCCTTGACTTGCCCTTCACCACTTTCACCGATAGGCGCTTCAAAACTGGACATTTTGGCCGTGGCATTTTCTAACTCTCGAATTTTCTCCGCTGAAGTACGCATTCTTTTGGCAACCTCACCAAAAGTCGGCTTACGCTTCATGGTCTGCGTCATTTTATCGACCATCTTTTTATATTTTAAAATTCCTTCGTTCATATAAACCGGAACACGGATCAACTTTCCTTGGTCAATAATTGATCGTGAAATACCCTGTTTAATCCACCAGGTAGCATATGTAGAAAAACGAAAACCTCTTTCAGGATCATATTTCTCGACGCTGCGGATAAGCCCCAAGTTACCCTCTTCAATAAGATCACTTAAAGGAATCCCCATATTAATATAACGCTTGGCCATGGTGACAACTAAACGCAAGTTAGACCGGATCATTTTTTCACGCGCTTTTTTATCCCCCTTTTGTATAAGCCGGGCAAGATCAATTTCTTCTTGAGCGGTTAGAAGGGGAATAGGTCTAAGCTGTTTCAAATATGATTTTATAGCATCCATTAATTAAACCTCACTTCACTCAGTAAGTTTTAATGACAACTGGTAAGCACTAAAGGCATGAAAATTTTTTCTTACCCCTTAGCACTTACCACTTACCACTTTAAATTAAATCACAGCCTGTGCTGCAGCTAATCGGGCAATAGGCACACGATATGGCGAACAGCTAACATAATCCAGGCCAACTTTGGCGAAAAATATCACAGAAGCTTGATCACCCCCGTGCTCTCCGCAAACACCACATTTAAGATTCTTACGCATCGAGCGACCTCGCTCAACACCAATTTTGACCAATTCCCCCACCCCTTCTTGATCAATGGTGGCAAACGGATCATCCAAAAGAATTTTCTTTTCTACATATTCCGGCAAGAACGTGCCAACATCATCACGGCTATACCCAAACGTCATCTGCGTTAGGTCATTGGTTCCAAATGAGAAAAATTCCGCATTTTCTGCTACCTGATCTGCTATTAACGTAGCCCGTGGAATTTCCATCATCGTCCCCACCATGTATTTGACCTTAACACCTTTAGCTTTTATGGTAGCCTTGGCAATATCATGGCTCAATTCTGCCAAAATATCATATTCAGCCTTGGTTCCAATTAAAGGAATCATAATTTCAGGAAAAACCTTGATGCCTTTTTTTGCCATATTACAGGCCGCTTCCATAATAGCCGTTACCTGCATTTTACAAATTTCAGGATACGTGATGGAAAGCCGGCATCCACGATGACCGAGCATAGGATTAAATTCATGAAGACTATCTACTTTAGACTTAACCTCACTAGGCTTTATTTTAAGACGCTTGGCCATTTCGGCTTGCCCCTTTTTTTCATGAGGAAGAAATTCATGCAAAGGAGGATCTAACAAACGGACCGTAACAGGAAAACCATTCATTGCCTTGAAAATCCCTTCAAAATCTTTACGTTGCAAAGGAAGAAGTTTTTTCAATGCCTTTTCCCGCCCTTGAAGATCGTTAGCCAGAATCATTTCCCGAATAGCCCAAATCCTGTCGCCTTCAAAAAACATATGTTCTGTACGGCAAAGCCCAATACCTTCAGCTCCCAAAGCACGAGCATTTTTGGCATCCTGAGGTGAATCGGCATTCGTACGCACATTGATTTTACGTGTTCTATCCGCCCATCGCATGACTTCTAAAAACATCTGCGTAACAGGATCCTTAAGGGCTTTTTTATTGCCATCGACAATACCGGAAACAACCGGAGAAGCGGATGTGACAATGTGTCCACGCAAAATTTCTCCGGTGGAACCATCGATAGAAATCTCATCGCCTTCCTTAATATTAACTTGGCCATTGATGGCGATAATCTTTTTCTTGTAATCAATATTTAAAGCACCACAACCAACCACACAACATTTGCCCCAACCACGAGCAACAACAGCCGCGTGTGATGTCATACCACCTGTGGAAGTCAAAATTGCTTCTGCGGCCCACATACCATTCACATCTTCGGGTGAAGTTTCTTTACGAACCAAAATAACTTTCTTACCTTTTTTAGCCCACTCTACGGCACGTTCAGCCGTAAAAACAGCATGCCCATTAGCTGCCCCCGGACCTGCAGGAAGCCCTTTGGCAACAAATCGCTTTGTAGCCATAGCTGCTGCCTTGGATTTTGGATCAAAAATCGGGAAAAGCAATTGATTCAATTGATCCCCTTCGATCCGCATTAAACCTTCCTTCTCAGAAATCTGTTTGGTTTTTACCATATCAACAGCAATCTTAACAGCGGCAAGCCCTGTTCGTTTACCTGTTCGCGTCTGCAACATAAAAAGCTTACCGTCTTGAATCGTAAACTCAACATCTTGCATATCACGGTAGTGGCGTTCTAATTTATTACGAATGCCATCTAATTCGCTATAAATGCCACTCATTTTTTTCTGTAATTTTGATATCGGGTCTGGTGTACGAATACCGGCAACCACATCTTCGCCTTGTGCATTAATAAGATATTCACCATAAAATTCATTAGTTCCATCAGCAGGATTACGTGTAAAGGCTACTCCAGTTCCGGAATTGTCACCCATATTACCGAAAACCATAGCTTGAACATTAACCGCTGTTCCTTTTAAACCACGTAATTTGTTAATAGTACGATACGAAATCGCGCGAGGAATATTCCAGGAACGAATAACCGCATTCACCGCATGGGTAAGCTGCTCACGGGCATTAGTTGGAAAACTCTTCCCCATATGCTTTTGGTATACCTTTTTATAAGCCTCAACAACTTCTTTAAGTTCTGCGGCCGTTAAATCCGTATCCAAATTGCGCTTATATTTCTTTTTAATCCGTGTAAGCTCATCTTCAAAATGCTCATGATCAACGCCCATGCAAACATCCCCAAACATATTAATAAAACGTCGGTAAGAATCCCAGGCCATACGTTCATTATTTGTGCGTCTGATAAGACCTTGAACAGCTTCATCATTGATACCCAAATTCAATACGGTATCCATCATCCCTGGCATAGAAACTGCAGCCCCGCTACGAACAGAAACAAGAAGAGGATTATCTTTGTCACCAAATTTTGCGCCCATGGTTTTTTCAAGACGGGCGATATGTTCATCAATTTCCTTATCTAAAGTCGAAGGATTTTTATTTCCATTATTGTAATAATGCTCACACACATCTGTAGAAATCGTAAATCCGGGAGGAACTGGTACGCCGATCGTCGACATTTCCGCTAAATTAGCCCCCTTACCGCCTAATAATTCTTTCATTGTTGCTTTACCTTCGGCTTTTCCGCCCCCAAAAAAATACACATACTTTTTTGACATTTTCACTCCTTGTGATTAAAACAATTTTTCTCTTAAATACTGCCTCAACTGTGCGATGGAAACTCTCTCTTGTTGCATGGTATCCCTATCACGAATCGTAACCATTTGGTCAGATAAAGAATCTACATCTACGGTGACACAAAAAAACGTACCGACCTCATCCTGACGGCGGTACAATTTACCAATGGCGGCTGTGTCATCGTAAACACAAACCAAATCTTGCTGCAAATCCTGTTTAATCTTTTTGGCTAAAGCCACAATCTCACTGTTCTTCTTTAATAAGGGAAGAACGGCCACATGAATTGGAGCTAAATGTTTGTTGAATTTTAAAACAGTCCGAATCTTCCCCTTAACTTCCTCCTCATGATAAGCATCTACTAAAAAAGCGAGTGTCGCACGATCAACGCCACTGGAAGGTTCGATAATATGGGGAAAATATTTTTCATTAGTAACAGGATCGTGATACCTAAGATCTGTACCAGAAAATTCGGAATGTTGTTTTAAATCAAAATCGGTGCGGTTGGCAATGCCCTCTAATTCAGACCATCCAAAAGGAAATTGATATTCCACATCGGTACATCCTTTGGCATAGTGGGCGAGTTCATCATCGCCATGAGGTCTTAACTGAAGATTTTCTTTTTTGATTCCGTAATCCATGTACCAATTAAATCGGGTATCAATCCATTGCTGATGATTTTTTTCAGCTTCATCCGGTTTGCTAAAATATTCAATTTCCATTTGCTCAAATTCACGCATACGAAATATAAAATTTCCGGTTGTCACTTCATTACGAAAAGATTTTCCGATTTGGGCAATCCCAAAAGGAAGCTTGCGGTGCGTAGCATCAATCACGTTTTTAAAATTAACAAAAATACCTTGAGCTGTTTCCGGACGTAAATAAGCATTGGCATTCTCATCAGTAACAGCGCCTATGGTTGTTTTAAACATCAAATCAAACGCGCGTCCATCTGTAAATTCTTTTTTTCCACACTTAGGACATTGGCCATCCTGGATATGATCTTCTCGAAGGCGGGTATTACATTTTTTGCAGTCAACCAAAACATCATGAAAATTCGCGGTGTGTCCTGAGGCTTCCCAAACTTTGGGGTGCATCAAAATACTGGCATCCAGCCCTACCACATCATCACGATGATGTACAACCGATCGCCACCAAGCATTTTTTACGTTCTTCTTTAATTCAACCCCTAAAGGGCCATAATCAAACGTGCTAGCCAACCCGCCATAAATTTCAGAAGACTGAAAAATAAATCCACGTCGCTTACAAAGAGAAACAATCTTGTCCATCAAGTCCGTTTTTTGCATGAGAACGCGTATTCTAGCGAAAAGTTTTTTAAAAATCAAGCGTTTTAATAATTTCTCACTGCAAAAAACTCACCTTTTCACTATCCTTTTTCGTCTTCTCATCTGCAACCCCTAAAAACATCTGCAATTCCGCTGCCGGCATCGGCATGATTTGAAAAATGATTGGAGTAAACCCAGTGATCGGCATGGACTCGAGGGATTCGAAATCAATGCGTTCGCAAGTTCCATCTTGTTCTTCATCGAGACAGGGTAACGTGTTCGCAAAGGCCTCCGCGTCAAAATCAATCCCATTACCCTGCACATCCAGTGGCAGCGCATTGGCATTGAAGTCGATCCCGCCTTTGGTCTGAACAGAGGAAGCCTTCGTGATGGATCGCGTCAGAATAGAAAAATCCAATCTACCATCTATCCGTTTAATCTCTTCATCAATATTCCTCAGAATATCTTCTTTACTTAAAACCTGAGTATCTTTATTCTTTTGTACAGAATGAAGAAAAACTCCATTATTTCTAAATACAAGATAATCAATATCTTCTGTATCGCTAAAATCAATTCCAAAAATACGATTATCAATATTTGATAATTTCTTATGATGTCCGTGCCCAACAATCATGCTGAATATGCCAAACGGTAAAAATTTATTATCAATGCCTTCTTTTGAGTTCTCTAAACTTGTAAATCCATTATAAAAACCCTCTACCGATTGTTGTTGAAAAAAACTTGTTATTTGCTCATTTGAAACTTGTTTTTTGCGACGCATGGCCTCCCGAATTGCATCATTTTGTTTTTTCAAATCTTGAAGTGTTTCCGCGTCAAGCGATTCAGGAATGTCATAATGCACATGCATAGATTTCCACGCGCTAATATAAAATAATTCATTATTTTCTAACATAAACTCAGCAGCTTCCATAATAGCCCTTCCCTTACTGTTAAAATTTTTTAGTGTTTTAAGTCCGCCATGCCGAGACTCCAACCATTTATCCTCAATGTCCCAATCATTCAAATAAATGCTTGCCATCAATTCATAATCATGATTCCCCCACAAAAAATGAACAGAAATGTTCTCATGCTGTTCACCAATTTGCTTCAATTCTTTAAGCTTATCAAAAACTTCAACAGCGTGGTCGCCCTTATCAAACACATCACCATGCAGGATAATTTCTAGTTTTTTTCCTTTCATCGGCGCATTTTGTGCTAAAAATTGTGCATCCATGAATTTCAAAATATTTGCCAGTGCATCAACTGCCGTTTTATACCCATGCAAATCTCCCAGACTGATCACCATGGGTAATTTTTCATCCTGAACAGTCATCTTGTAAATCCATAAATCTTTTAAACGTGCTTTCCACAACAATTGCTCTTCTGATAATTGATCATCAGGATATTCCTCATCTGCAGAAAGTCCTAAAGGCCACTGATCCTCCAGAATTTCTTCTTTTTTCTTACCCCGTAAAAATGAACGAATCCAAATATAGGATCTATTTAGGAAATTTCGATTTTCTTTGTTTTCATACTTAACAACCATGGCCTTGTCCATCCCGAACCAGCTCAATCCTCCTGAAAAATACTTTCGCGGCACTATCTCCTGTGTATTCGCATCATACTCTTCTTTAATCAGGTCGTACGCGCCTTGCTTGAAGGCTTCTAGGTATTGTTGGTAGATTTTTTCTTTGGCCTGCTTGTCGGCAATATCCACACCGTCAATTTTGTTTTGGTTGAGATAAATTTTGCCAAGGATGGATTCTTTGAGGTTGCGTTTGTACCACGTCGCGAGGATGAGCGAGTGGTAAATTTGACGGAGTTGGGCGAAATGTGCGCCTTCGTTGATTTCTTGCTCTATCGCGGGGATGATAATTTCGCGAATAAGGTTCGTCGCTAGTGGCTCGTGACGCGTGGCGCGTTTGATATCCGAATGTTTTTTCGAGTCACGCGTCACGAGCGACGCGTCACCATTATGTTGCGTAGCAACATAATCCTCCTCCAACATCACCTTCAACCGTGACTCGACAACAAACGCCGTGTTCGTCTCGGCATTTTCGTAAACGACCGCTTTCTCCGGCACGATCCATACCTTGTTAAACGTGTCGACCGGGATATCGGTGGTGCCATATTTTGCGTACGCCTCTTCATGCACGCGCTCCCAAAACTCTGCCCCCAACTCATCCTCCGGATACATCAATGACGCGGTGATTTGTTTGAGCATGTAGTCCTGCGCTAACAGGTCTCGCCCCATCTCCGTCTGCCCAAAAGCTTCGGGGATAATACGGTCCGGCTCATTCGGTGACAAATTTACCCACAAATCTTCTTCCGGCACTGTCAGCGATGCGAGGAAATATTTGATTAATTTTTCGGATTCTTTGCGTATGCCATCCTTTGCGTCCGGGCGGCCACGGGGGGCCGTCCCTACATCACCCTCATCCACCACAAAATCAAACCGCAATGGATTGTCCGGATACACTTTTACCCCTTTGATCAACGTAGGCGTAAAAACTTCACTCACACGAAGCATTGGCTCAACGATAGGCAAAGCAACCCCCTCTTGCGCTGCAACCCTTGGCAACGGGCCGATCATCGATACACAAAAGCTGATCAACACGCACATAGAGATGATTTTTGAATTGTACAATTTATTTTTATTCATAACTTTACAATAATTAATTTTGACAACATCCATATATTGTGCTATATATTTATATGGATAAAGAAAATCGCCTTTGTCTATAACCTGAAGGCGTATTTTTGGTGCCGATAGGAAAGCTTTATACTTTCCTATGCGGAAATAAAAAGGAGGTTCTTATGCAAACTATGTCTAAAAAAACAACCATATTATTCCCCCCTGAGCTTTATCAGCAACTAAAAGAAACAGCCAAAATGCTGAACATGTCCGTGGCCAAACTTATCCGTCAAGCCGTTATTGATCGCTATTTGCTTTCGGACAAAAATCGCCGCGCAAAAGCGATTGATGAATTATCTCAAATCGGCGCCCCTGTCTCGAATTGGGAAACCATGGAACAAGACAGTATTACCGGCAAACTGAAAGACCTCATATGAATCCCGTCTTTATCGATACCAATATTTTTATGTATGCCGCAGGTGCCGCGCATCCACATAAACAGCCTTCCCTACAATTTCTTTCAAAAATGTCCCAAAGCAAAACAACCGTTGTTACCAATACCGAAGTCCTTCAGGAAATCCTTTACCGCTACCGTAAAATCAATAAACAACCCATGGGATTCCAAATTTTTGAAAAAATCCTCACGATTATCCCCATCATCCTGCCCATCACAAAAACCGACATGATCCTGGGACAAAAACTTCTTCTAAAATACGAAAAAATCGAACCTCGCGACGCCATTCATGCAGCCGTTATGCTCAATCGACAAATTAAAACAGTATGCAGCTATGATAAACATTTCGATCAAATCAAAGAAGTCAAACGGATTACGCCGTAAAAAGAACGGAACGATAAATAATTTACCACTTCCTGCCCCCCTGCCTGAACCCCTAAAAACATCTGTAATTCCACTGCCGGCATCGGTACAATCTGAAAAATTACCGGCGTAAAACCCGTGATCGATATGGACTCGAGGGATTCAAAATCAAAGCGTGCACATGTGCCGTCTTGCTCTTCATCGAGGCAGGGTAATCCGCTAGTAAAAGCCTCAGTGTTAAAATCAACTCCGTCGCCTTTCACATCTAATGGCAGCGTATTGGTATCAAAATCGATCCCGCCTTTACGCGTTATCATAGACATATCTCGATTATTTTTTTCTAATGCACCAGCGCCTTTTCCCCGCATAGACAAATTAATTTCGAAGACTTCCTTTTTATACAGTTCCATTAATTCTGGAGTTTTTTTGATAAACTCATACACTTTTTCCGGAATCATTTCATGTATTGGCTTCCCATTAACCAAAGCGTCTCCTTTGGCAATGCCTATTCTTACTGGCCCTGATGAAACGTTGAGATAATGTTTCGTGTTTACTTTGTAAATTGCCTCTTCCCATAATTTATCCACTTTATCCGCATCTTCTTCAGATAATTTTTGTTTTGCGCCCTTCCCAGTTCCAAATTTTTCACGTGTCACCCCTGGTCGCGGGAAATAAACAACATCTGCTTTAATGTCCCCAGTTCCAAATGTTACAAAATTCCACCCCCATAGAGGAGAATCAAAAGGGATATCTGCCCCAACCAAATGAGTCCATTTTATATTTGGATTTGCGGCAAATAACCAAATATACGCCGCCAACTGAAAATTTAAACTTCTAAATTTTTTGTCCCCTAATTGCCTGAGAGCATCGGCATCCCCATTAAACATCTCTGCGATTTCTTTATTAATATTAGATACCCGTTTTTTCAGCGATAGTGTCCTCAAGTCCAAAGGTTAATTAACTATCAGCGTAAGGCGAAATTGCCTATACGTTCTAAGAAGGCTATAATAGCCTTAAGGAGGAACCTATTGGACATCATGACAAACACAAACC
>JAJDCA010000026.1 GCA_029261055.1 Candidatus Omnitrophota bacterium
GCTGGGGATTGTTATTATAATCCGATAGTGCAGTTTGACGGTACGGATATCATTATTAAAGAATCGGGTTGTGCTAATGGCGGATTGATTAGCACAACGGCCGTTAACCTTGGCGTATGGTATCATCTTGGATTAACCCGAAATGGTCAAAATGCAGATTTTTATTTGAATGGAAGTTTAGTGGTTCACGATACCGCCCAACCGGCTCCATTGGGTACATCAGATGCGGATTTTTATGTCGGCGCTCATTACGGGAGTTCTGGTGCCTCAAACTGGTTTAACGGCCTTATTGATGATGTGCGTGTTTACAATCGGGCCTTATTAGCCACCGAAATTTCCGCCTTGGCGGCCGGAAAGTACGGTAATGGTGATTTAGATACGGCGACAGTAACATTAGGATCGGCCTTGGATGTCAATGGTGATTTGTTTATTCAAAGTGGAACATTGGATGTCAGCGCGACGCCGTACAATATTAATGTTGCTGGCGATTGGAATAATTATTCGGGGATTGATGCGTTTACGGCGCGGACGGGGACGGTCGACCTAGATGGGGCGCCAACCACGCAGAATGTGCGCGGGAATACGAATTTCTACAATTTTGAAATCAGCACATCCACCGCGCAAACAGTCAACTTCGAAAGCAGCGCGTCGCAAACAATTCTTACCAGCGGGTCGTTGACACTCACCGGGGCTTCCGGGCAGTTGCTTACACTTGCACCACTCACCGCTGCCACAAATTGGTTGCTGGATCTTACTTCCGGGGCATCACAATCTGTATCGTATGTGTCTGTGTCTTATTCCGACGCGAGCGCCGGGACGGAGATTGACGCTTCAGATGGGACTAATACCGATGGAGGCAATACAAATAATTGGAAATTTGGCCAAAGTATTTCTGGAACCACCAACTTGTCCAGCGGGCGGGTTGCCGTGGCCGTCAATTCATCGATTCGCAGTTCCACTACGGATATTTCCGGTAGTGTGTGGACAATTACGAACGTGACGTTAACTTCAAGTGACATTATTACCGTATTTGTGGATGGCGAAGCCACTGAATCAAACGAAACCACTGCTGTTACAAAATACGATGGTTCCGGCGATGTTTCCGGCATGGTGCTTAACAAGAATGTGTTGAGTATCGGAAGTGCCGACGATCAAAGCCTCACAGGCACGAACTTAGGCCTGTACGACAATGCCGATGACGAAGATATCATGCACATGTTCACCGCCGCGAACGTCCTCACCATCGACGCGTCCGCCAATTACACGAACGATATGCTCGATATTCTCTCCGGCGACACCTTAACGATCGCCACAGACGAAACGCTCGAGGCCCATAATGTCAACATCAGCGGAACGCTCACCGCGACAGGCAGTGCGACCCTCCACGTATCAGGAAGCTGGACCAACGCCGGCACCTTCACCGCCAACAGTTCGCATGTCATGTTCACCGGAACCGAAAGCGAAACCCTCACCAGCGGTGGTACAAGTTACAATGATCTTACGCTAAACGACGGGCTAATCGGTTATTGGAAACTCGATGAATCTGCAGGTCCTACGTTGGACTCCAGTGGATACGGCAATAGTGGAACGTGGAACGGAACACCGGTTGTAGGTACTGCCGCCCCATTGGAATTTCTCAATACGAATAGCCTGGAATTTGATGGCGTCGCAGCTTATGTTGAAATTCCGGATGCACCGGAGTTTGATTTAATTGTGGATGCCGTATCCATTTCAGCATGGGTCTATCGTTTGTCCGATCAGGCAAGTTGGAAAATGGTAACCCAAAGACAAAAAGGAACAGGTAGCGATCAGCATTATTTCTTTGGTTTTCAGAATAATGTTTTTCGATGGTTTGTTATTACCAGTGATGGTGAATCAGACAAGACTCTTGGTTCAACGCCATCCAATAATCAGTGGATACACATGTGCGGGACTTACGATGGGGCCAATGCCATTCTTTATGTAAATGGAAGTGTAGACTTCACAGATGCCCACACGGGAACTTTTTCTGCAGGAGACAAATCAATAACCATAGGAGCGGCAAATAATGGCAATCCAAGTTATGGTGAATTTTTAAATGCCCGTATTGATGATGTGCGATATTATAACCGGGCTCTTTCGGCGAATGAATGTGGAAAGCTTGCCGCTGGCCGGCAGCCGGGAACGGCCAGTGGTACGTACACCTTGCAGGATGCTTTAGATGTTAACGGCGACTTGACGCTTAACGCCGGGACATTGGATGTAAATACGAACAAGGCTGTTACGGTGGCTGGAAGTTGGATAAATCAAGGCGGAGTGTTGACAGCGGGCAGTGGAACAGTGACGCTTGATGGGACGGCAAGCGGTAAGACATTATTATCTGGACAGCAATCTTTTAATAATCTCACGGTCAACGGCACAGGCGGGGAATGGACATTTAATGATGATTCGACGGTCTCCGGCACATTGACGCTTACAGACGGCACACTCACACATTCGACCTTGCTCGATCCTGTTACCGTTACCGCTAACATGACCGTCAACAATGGTACATTCAGCGGAGTAGCGGCGAATTTTATCCTAGACGGCGACCTCACCTTCAGCTCCGGCACCTTCACCGCCCCAAGCAAAGCCCTTATGCTTAAAGGTGATGTCACGCAATCGGGTGGTACGTTTTCACATAATAGCGGTACCGTAGTTTTGGGCGATTCCGCCAACCACACCGTTACAATTACAAGCAGCCTCAATGACCTCCAGGTCGAAGATCCCACTACCAATGGTTTAGTCGGCTACTGGAAACTCGACGAAGGCCACGGCTTCACCGCCACCGACTACAGCGGCAGCAGTAATCATGGAACGTTAACCAATCAGCCTGTATGGATTACTACGGTTAACCCTACAACGACATTTGATAATCCCTATGCATTGGAATTTGATGGGAATGATGATTACATAAATGTCGGTTCAGGGGCATCTTTGGATGATTTGAGTGACATCAGCATTTGTGCCTGGATTTATCCACGGACCATCCCCAACGATGCGCGTCTTTATGTAAAAGATGATGGGGCCGGAAGTGAGGGGAAATCATTTTTATTTGATGAAACGATTTCTACGATCTGGTTTCGGCAAGGTTTTGATACGACAGATGGCAGGTGGAAATCACCTACAAATTCCATCGTGACAAATGCATGGAGCCATCTGTGCCTTACGTATTCGGATGGATCGGATACAAATGATCCGATTATGTACATTAATGGCAGTTCGGTGACCGTGACAGAAACTCAAACACCATCCGGAACAAGAGATTCAGATGCGGCTTATGATGCGTGGGTAGGTAACCGGCCGGATTTAGCAAGACCTTTTGACGGGTATATTGATGATTTTCGTGTGTACAACCGTATTCTATCTGCGTCTGAAGCGGCCGCCCTCGCTGCCGGGAAATATGCTAATGGAGACGTGGATACCGCAACGGTGACGCTTGGAAATGCATTGGACGTCAACGGTGATTTGTCGATTCAAAGTGGGACATTGGATGTGAGTGCGACGCCGTACAATATCAACATTGCCGGCGACTGGAATAATTATTCCGGGGTGAATGGGTTTACGGCGCGGACGGGTACTGTCGACCTAGATGGGGCGCCGACGACGCAGAATGTACGGGGGAATACGAATTTTTACAATTTCGAAATTAGCACGTCCACCGCACAAACCGTCAACTTCGAAAGCGGCGCGTCGCAGACGATTCTCACCAACGGATCGCTAACCTTCACTGGGGCCTCCGGACAATTGCTTACGCTCGCGCCACTCACCGCAGCTAGTGACTGGAAACTTGATCTCACTTCCGGAGCATCACAATCTGTATCGTATGTATCCGTCTCTTATTCCGATGCGAGTGCTGGAACCGAGATTGATGCTTCCGATGGGACCAATACGGATGGGGGCAACACGATCAATTGGCTTTTCGGTTTGACAATTTCCGGGACAACTAATCTCTCCAGCGGGACCGTGGCGGTGGCGGTGAATTCGACTTTGCGCGCTGCCACGACAGCTATTTCCGGCAGTGTGTGGACAGTGTCGAACATAACGTTCAGCTCAGGCGACATCATCACCGTCTTTGCCAACACGGCAGCCGAATCGGATGAAACCACGGCCGTCACTAAATACGATGGCTCAGGTGTCATCACCGGTATGGTACTCAACCAAAACGTACTTTCCATCGGAAGTGCCGACGACCAAAGTCTGACAGCGACCAACTTAGGCCAATACGACAATGCCGATGACGAAGACATCATGCATATGTTCACCGCCGCGAACGTCCTTACCATCGATGCTTCGGCCAATTACACGAACGACATGCTCGATATCCTTTCCGGCGACACCTTAACGATTGCAACAGACGAAACACTCGAGGCCCACAACGTCAATATCAGCGGAACGTTAACGGCAACAGGCAGCGCGACCCTTCACGTCTCAGGTAGCTGGACCAACGCCGGCACCTTCACCGCCAACAGCTCGCATGTCATGTTCACCGGAACCGAAAGCGAGACCCTCACCAGCGGCGGAACGAGCTACAACGACCTCACCCTCAATGACGGGTTGGTGGGGTATTGGAAGTTGGATGAAACGAGTTCTCCGTCACTCGATAGCAGTGGATATGGAAATGATGGAATATGGAATAATACCCCGACAGCCAGTACAAATACGCCTTCGGTCAATTTTTCCAATTCCGGAAGTTTAGATTTTAATAGTGGTTCTGATTATATTGACGTAGGAAATCCGCCAGAATTGAATATAAGTGGAGACATAACAGTTATGGCCTGGGTCAATTTTAGTGGTAGTAAGAACAATCAGGTCATAGTATCGCGTTGGGGAGGAGGGATTGAAAGTTATGTTCTTTTAGTGTCTTCGACAGTGGATAACGCTCTTGCTTTTTGTATCCGTGTTTCAGATGTGAATAAATGTGCGACTTCAACAAATACATACAATGATGGGCAATGGCATCATGTTGCAGGGTTTTTTGATGGTTCGAATGTGCGTCTTATTATTGATGGAGGGAGTAGTGAAAATGTTACAGGTGATGCTACTTTAGGGCCAATTGATACTCCGGTGATTAATGTCAATATTGTTGGATATGAGGGGGGTGGCACGGATATAGAATTAGTTGATGATGTCCGTATTTACAACCGCGCGCTTTCAACAGCAGAAATCGCCCGCTTAGCCGTGGGCCGTCAGCCAGCAACAGGGAGTGGGACGTACACGTTGCAGGATGCGTTGGATGTGAATGGGGATCTTGCGCTGAACAGTGGGACGTTGGATGTGAATACGAATAAGGCGGTGACGGTGGCGGGGAGTTGGATGAATCACGGTGGTATCCTCACCGCTGGAAGCGGCACGGTGACACTCGACGGCACGGCGTCCGGCAAGACGTTACTCTCCGGTCAACAACAATTCAACAATCTCACCGTCAACGGCACGGGCGGTGAATGGACATTCAACGATGATGCAACCGTCTCGGGTGCGTTGACACTTACAGATGGAACACTCACCCACTCGACTTTACTCGACGTCGTCACCTTCACCGGCGACTTCCCGGTAGCCAATGCCAATGCAACCTTCAGCGGTGTCGAATCCACCTTCATCATCGACGGCAGCCTCAGCCTCACCGCAGGTACGTTCACCGCCCCAAGTGAAAGCTTGATTATCACCGGCGCCTACACCCACACCGGCGGCACGTTCAGCCATAACAGCGGTACAGTATTAATGACCAGCACCACCGACCGCACCATTAATGCGTCGTCTACAGATTTCAACGACATCATTATTGGGGATGGCCTTATTGGCTACTGGAAGCTAGACGAAACTGCAGACGATGGAAGTTGTGACGGTACGAATGATGCGTGTGACAGTTCTGGGTATGGTAATCATGGGGAGTGGGAAAGTGCCCCGACTGCATCAACAGATACACCAAAACCGTTTAAATTTACTAATACCGGAAGCTTGAATTTTAATGGAACGAGTGATTATGTGGATGTTGGGGGTATTGATGTTACAACAGCATTTACAATGGGGGGGTGGGTAAAATTTGATCAATTAGGAGGTAAAAAACAAGCGTTAATAGCCAAGTCATTTAATGCTTACCAGTTGTTTGCAAGTGATAGTCTTGATCGTGTATTGTTTCAAAGTAATAGTGAGACGCCAATAGCGTACACACATAGTTTTATAATCAATAACTGGTATCACATTATGTTAACGTTTAATACTACAGTTGGCTATGTTTTGTATTTAGATGGAATAGCAGTTAAAAGTGATTCCACTACAACTGTTATCAATACAAATGATATTACAACTAAAATAGGCGCAACTTCACAGACTCCACAGAATTTCCTTGATGGCCTCATTGACGACGTCCGTATTTACAACCGTGCATTATCAGCTACAGAAGTGAAGGCCTTAGCGCAATCGAAAATGCTGGAGGGTAAGGAGGGGACGTACACGTTGGCGTCGGCTTTGGATGTGGATGGAGATATTACTTTGGCGGATGGGACATTGGATGTGTCGGGGACGCCGTACAATATTAATGTGGCGGGGGATTGGAATAATTATTCCGGGGTGAATGGGTTTACGGCGCGGACGGCTACTGTCGATTTGGATGGGGCGCCGACGACGCAGAATGTGCGGGGGTCTACCAACTTCTACAATTTCGAAATAAGCACATCCACCGCGCAGACGGTTAACTTCGAAAGCGGCGCGTCGCAGACGATTGTGGCGAATGGGTCGCTGACGTTGACGGGGGCGTCGGGGCAATTGCTTACCCTTGCACCACTTACGGCCGCTACGGATTGGTTATTGGATTTTGACGGGGCGACGCAGTCGGTGCAGTATGTGTCGGTGTCGTATTCGGATGCGAGTAATGGGACGACGATTGATGCCTCCGACGGTACGAGTACGGATGGCGGGAATACGACGAATTGGTTTTTTGCGCAGAATATCAGCGGGACCACGAATCTCTCGAGCGGTCGCGTGAAAGTCGCGGTCAACTCCAACCTCCGCGCCTCAACCACCGACATCTCAGGCAGTGTGTGGACCGTGAGCAGCGTGACGTACACCAGCGGCGACATCATCACCGTGTTTGTCGATGGCGAGGCCGAGTCCACCGAATCCACCGCCGTCACCAAACACGACGGCTCCGGCGCCATCACCGGCATGGTTCTTAATCAGAACGTGCTCTCCATCGGAAGCGCCGACGACCAAAGCCTGACCGGCACAAACTTAGGCCTTTACGACAATGCCGATGACGAAGACATCATGCACATGTTCACAGCAGCGAACATCCTCACCATCGACGCTTCGGCCGCGTACACGAACGAAATGCTCGACATCCTCTCCGGCGACACGCTTACGATCGCGACCGACGAAACCTTAGAAGCCCACAACGTCAACATCAGCGGAACTTTAACGGCGACAGGCAGCGCCACGCTCCACGTATCGGGAAGCTGGACCAACGCCGGCACCTTCACCACCAACACCTCCCACATCATGTTTACCGGAACCGAGAGCGAAACCTTAACGAGCGGCGGCACAACCTACAACGACGTCACGCTCAACGACGGGTTGGTGGGGTATTGGAAATTAGATGAGACGTCTGTAGGTTCAACAGTTGTGGATTCGTCTGGATATGGTTATGATGGAACCCCACAGGGAACAGGAGGTGGAAATAATTTACCTCAACCCAATGCGGATGTACCGCAATTAAATTTTAAAAATGTCCAGAGTTTAGATTTTGACGGAACAGATGATTATGTAGACATTTCGTCAGGATTTGTTACTAACCAATCTGCATGTTCTGTATCTTTTTGGGCGAATATTGATAGTGGATCAGCTACCGGGCTAACTGTTTATAGTGAAGGAATTCCAAGTGCTTGGGTGAACAGTCTTTTTATTATTTATTATGGAGATACATCTGATACTGCAACTCCATCTGTGCGTGTTTTTTTCAGGGATGCTGCTGCAGCAGGAGGAACTCTTCTTGATTCAGATACAAGTATAAATCTTGCTGATAGTTCATGGCATCATGTGGCGTATGTTCAACGAGCAAGTAATGATCGTGAGATTTACATTGATGGAATAAGTCGTGATACAGATGCAAATAATATTTCACCAATTGTTCCAACGTCCTCATCTATTGGTGCAGCCAATAATAATGGAACTTTTAGCCAATTTATTAATGGTTTGGTTGATGACGTCCGTACTTACAGCCGTGCGCTTTCGGCTGTAGAAATTGCCCGTTTGGCGGTTGGGCGTCAACCGGCAACGGGGAGTGGGACGTACACGTTGCAGGATGCATTGGATGTGAATGGGGATCTCGCGCTCAACAGCGGGACGTTGGATGTGAATACGAACAAAGCGGTGACGGTGGCGGGGAGTTGGATGAATCACGGTGGTATCCTCACCGCTGGAAGCGGCACGGTGACACTCGATGGCACAGCGACCGGTAAGACCTTGCTCTCCGGCCAACAACAATTCAACAACCTCACCGTCAACGGCACGGGTGGCGCGTGGACATTCAACGATGATGCGACCGTCTCTGGCGCGTTGACATTGATAGACGGAACTCTGACTCATTCAACCTTGCTCGATGTCGTCACCTTCACCGGCGACTTCCCTGTAGCCAATGCCAACGCGACCTTTGCGGGGGTCGAATCCACCTTCATCATCGATGGCGACCTCAGCTTAACGGCCGGAACTTTCACCGCCCCAAGCGAAAGCCTCATCATCACCGGCGCCTACACCCACACCGGCGGCACCTTCTCGCATAACAGCGGAACCGTCCTAATGACAAGCACCGTGGACCGCACCATCAACGCCACCTCCACCACCTTCAATGACATCATTATCGGCGATGGGTTGGTAGGGTATTGGAAGTTGGATGAGACGAGCACCCCAGCGGTCGACTCTAGCGGTTACGGCAACGACGGTATCTGGACAAATTCCCCCACAGCCTCCAGCGACACTCCAAAACCTTTCAAATTTGCCAACACCGGGAGTTTGGATTTTGATGGGGTAGATGATCGAGTGGATGTAGGAGACCCGGATATTTTAGATATGGGGACAAACGATTTTACTCTAACAGCATGGGTGAAAGCAAATTCGACACAAACTGATACACATCCAACTATTATTAATAAAGGAGGAAGTTCAGACCCAGTAGCAGGGTATTGGTTTGCTCTTACCTCGGGAACAAAATTATGGGTAGGTATTGGTGACGGCACTAGCAGGGCTACTTTTGATGGAGCTACTGATATTAGAGATGATACATGGCATCATGTAGCTGCGGTAGTTGACCGCGATGGTAATGGGACAATCTATTTGGATGGAGCTGTTGATGGAACTCCAGATGATATTTCTTCTCATGCAACAAAAAATATTGATACTGATGTGTACGCTTTTGGAATAGGAGGGAGGGCGGGTAGCGATATTCAATTCACAGGTATAATCGATGACGTTCGTGTTTACAAGCGTGCGTTGTCAGCCGTAGAGGTGAAGGCGTTAGCCCAAGCAAAGGTATTAGAAGCCAAGGAAGGGACGTACATGTTGGCCTCGGCATTGGATGTGGATGGGGATATTACGTTGGCGGATGGCACGTTGGATGTTTCGGGGACGCCATACAATATTAATGTGGCCGGGGATTGGAATAATTATTCTGGGGTGGATGCGTTTACGGCGCGGACGGCGACGGTGGATTTGGATGGGGCACCGACGACGCAGAATGTACGGGGGAATACGAATTTTTACAATTTTGAAATTAGTACGTCGACCGCGCAGATAGTCAACTTCGAAAGCGGCGCGTCGCAGACGGTTGTGGCGAATGGGTCGTTGACGTTGACGGGGGCGTCGGGACAATTGTTGACGTTGGCACCGTTGACAGCTGCCACGGATTGGTTATTGGATTTTGACGGGGCGACACAGTCGGTGCAGTATGTGTCGGTGTCGTATTCGGATGCGAGTGCGGGTACGACGATTGATGCGACGGATGGCACGAGTACGGATGGTGGTAATACGACCAATTGGTTCTTTGCGCAGAATATTAGCGGGACGACGAATTTATCGAGCGGGCGAGTGAAGGTGGCCGTCAACTCCAACCTCCGCGCTTCCACCACCGACATCTCCGGCAGTGTGTGGACCATCAGCAGTGTCACCTACACCAGCGGCGACATCATCACCGTGTTCGTCGATGGCGAAGCCGAGTCCACCGAATCCACCGCCGTCACCAAACACGACGGAAGCGGCGCCATCACCGGTATGGTGCTTAACCAAAACGTGCTCTCGATCGGAAGCGCGGACGACCAAAGCTTGACCGGCACAAATTTAGGCCTGTACGACAATACCGATGACGAAGACATCATGCACATGTTCACGGCGGCGAACATCCTCACCATAGATGCGTCGGCCAATTACACCAACGAAATGCTCGACATCCTTTCCGGCGATACGCTTACGATCGCAACGGACGAAACCCTCGAAGCCCACAACGTCAACATCAGCGGAACCTTAACAGCGACAGGCAGCGCCACACTCCACGTCTCCGGTAGCTGGACCAACGCCGGCACCTTCACCGCCAACAGCTCGCACCTCATGTTCACCGGAACCGAAAGCGAAACCCTAACGAGCGGCAGCACAAGCTACAACGACCTCACCCTAAACGACGGCCTCGTGGGGTATTGGAAGTTGGATGAGGCAAGCGGATCGACCGCCACCGATTCCAGTGGATATGGGAATGATGGGACGCACACCAATTCCCCGACGATATCTTCAATTGTACCTTCTGTAAATTTTGTCAATCCACGGAGTTTAGAATTTGATGGGGCAAATAATTATGTAGAAATAATTGATACTGGAATTTGGGATTTTCAAACAGGAGAATATGCAGTTAGTTTTTGGTTTAAAACATCCGGAAGTGCTAGGGAACATGCTCTTCATTTTGGAAGTCTCAGTGCTAATAATCTTGATTTTGATTTTAATGATGGAGGTTATGGAATTTGGGTTTATTGGATGAGCGGAGGAGGTAACTATGTGCGTACAACAGATTTTTATAATGATGGATCTTGGCATCATTTAGTAGTTTCTCGAAATTCCTCAGGGACGACTTTATATGTGGATAATATTGTTAAAGATCAAGATTCCGGTTTAGATAATATTGATATTGCAAGTAATGGACTTATTGGGTCGGCAATTGGAGATCATTATTGGGATGGTTTTCTTGACGATGTTCGTATTTACAACCGTGAGCTGTCAACTACGGAAGTCGCCCGCCTAGCCGCAGGCCGACAGCCGGCGACGGGGAGTGGGACGTACACGTTGCAGGATGCGTTGGATGTGAATGGGGATTTGGCGCTGAACAGTGGGACGTTGGATGTGAATACGAACAAGGCGGTGACGGTCGCCGGGAGTTGGATGAATCATGGGGGTATCCTTACCGCCGGCAGTGGGACGGTGACACTCGACGGCACGGCGTCCGGCAAGACATTGCTCTCCGGTCAACAACAATTCAACAACCTCACCGTCAACGGCACAGGCGGCGAATGGACGTTCAATGATGACGCGACCGTCTCCGGTACGTTGACACTTACAGACGGAACACTGACACACTCAACGTTATTGGACGTCGTCACCTTCACCGGCGACTTCCCGGTAGCGAATGCCAACGCGACCTTTACGGGCGTCGAATCCACCTTCATCATCGACGGCGACCTCAGCCTCACGGCAGGAACCTTCACCGCCCCAAGCGAGAGCCTGATTATCACCGGCGCTTACACCCACACCGGCGGCACCTTCAGCCACAATAGCGGAACAGTCCTCATGACCAGCACCACCGACCGCACGATCAACGCCACCTCCACCACCTACAACGACCTCATTATCGGGGATGGCTTGGTAGGATACTGGAAACTGGATGAAACCACTGGCAGCACTGCCACCGACTCCAGTGGCTACGGTAACAATGGTACGTGGACAAATTCTCCGACAGCTTCTACCGACACCCCCAAACCCTTCAAATTCACCAACACCTGGAGTTTGAGTTTTGATGGGACGGATGATTATGTGGATATGGGAGATGTTTTGGAAATGACAGAAGCTAACGGAATAACCTTGTCTGCCTGGGTAAATGCAAGTAGTTTAACAGCGAATGGAGCGGTTATTGATAAATTAGGGGGTAACGGTAATTATAGGCTTCAAGTAAATGCTTCTGGTCAGGTTCGTTTTGGGATACGAGATGCAGTAAGTTCTTACGAGGAGATGCTCACCACAGATACTTTATCAACTAATCGATGGTATCACCTTGCAGCAACTTTTGATGATGTGACAACTGGTAAAATTTATATTGATGGAGAGCTTAAAAAGACAAAAACAGATTTTACTCTTACACGAGGTGATACAGCTGATTCTTTAAAGATAGGATACACTTCGAATAATGCTCAATATTTTAATGCTAAAATTGATGACGTCCGCATCTACAATCGTGCGCTTTCGGCATCTGAGGTAAGTGCACTTGCACAATCAAAGGTGTTGGAAGCCAAGGAAGGGACATACACATTGGCATCGGCGTTGGATGTGGATGGGGATATTACGTTGGCGGATGGGACGCTGGATGTTTCGGCGACGCCGTACAACATCAACGTCGCCGGCGACTGGAATAATTATTCCGGGGTGAATGCCTTTACCGCTCGCACCGCAACCGTTGACCTGGATGGGGCGCCGACGACGCAGAATGTTCGCGGGTCGACGAATTTTTACAATTTTGAAATCAGCACGTCCACCGCGCAGACCGTCAACTTCGAAAGCGGTGCGTCGCAGACAATCCTTACTAACGGATCGTTGACACTCACCGGTGCTGCAAGCAATCTTTTAACGCTTGCCCCATTGACAGCCGCCACGGATTGGTTGCTCGACCTTTCTTCCGGCGCGTCGCAGTCGGTGTCGTATGTGTCGGTATCGTATTCGGATGCGAGTGCGGGGGCGACGATTTTGGCGAATGATGGGACGAACACGGATGGGGGGAATACGAACAATTGGCGGTTCAGGGCATTGCTAATTATGCCGATTTTGGTGAGTTTTGTGGGGTTTGGTGTATGGAGACGCCATTTATGGCGTCTCTGATCAAATATACGGAATCATAATGCCACAAAAATATAAAGGGAAATACCGAATAAAATCAATCAGGATACCTAATTATGATTATTCATCCAATGGAGCCTATTTCGTCACCATTTGTGTTCGGGATGGCAGACATTTTTTTGGAGAAATATTAGAAGGGAAGATAAAATTATCAGAATATGGAAAGATAGCCACAAAATATTGGCATGAAATTTTAGATCGTTTTTCATTTGTCATCGCGGATGAATTTATTGTCATGCCAAACCATGTGCATGGGATTATTGTTATTGATGCTTCAGGGCAGAGGAAAAAGGATTTGATAAATTATGGAGACGCCATAAATGGTGGAGACGCCATAAATGGCGTCTGTACGTTGGGGGGAGGGATGACGGGGAAGCATAATCCGATGTTGTCGTCGCATTCATTGTCGAAGATTGTGCGGTGGTACAAAGGACGTGTTACGTATGAGATACGAAAGATACAGAATTATGGAGACGCCATAAATCGCGGAGACGCCATAAATGGCGTCTGTACGAAGGGAACATCGGAATACGTAAAGACGCCATTTATGGCGTCTCCAATCAAAAGAGACGCGATTCATCGCGTCTCTGTTTGTAGGTTTCAATGGCATCCTCGGTTCCACGATCACATTATCCGCAATGAACAATCCTTACGCGAAATCCGTCAATACATTCGGGATAATCCTATGAAATGGGATGATGATCCGGAGAATATGTAGCCATTATTCCTTCACCAAATTATTCTCTAACTTCGCTGCAATGCGTAGGGTTGAGAGGAATTGGCTGAAGGCTTTGTTTTTTTGTTCGGTGAGGAGTTTTTCGGATAAGGCGTCTTTTTCTTTGGCATAGGCATCATTATCTACGGGGACGTAGGCGTCGCGATGTAGGATGCAGTAGCCATTAGCGGTTTTGACAACTTCACTAATAGGGGCTTCTTCGTTTAGGGTAAAGGCAGCATCCTGGAATTCTTTGGATATGCCGATCTTGGGTAAATATTGGCCGCGGTTAAATTCGGGTGTCTGGTGAATTTCGAGGCCTAACGTTTTGGCGGCACCAGGGAAGTCTTTGAGTTTGGTTTTGTTGACTTCTTCTTGAATAGCGGTGAGATAGGTCTCAGCCTTAGTGCCTGCTAAGGTTTCAGCTTCTTTGTTGGCTACAGCCTGACGGACATCTTCTTTTATTTCTTCAAATTCGGGGACATAAGCTTCTTTTTTTTCAGTTAATTTTACGATATGCAGGCCATTGTCTGATTCATAAGGTTCGGCGATTGCGTTTGTGTCCATATCAAAGAGGGTTTTGAGGAGGTCGTAAGACCATCCTAGGCTCAAATTAGGTTGTTCCATACTAAAAAATCCACTGGATTGCATTTTAAGGTTATTTTTTGCGCTAATTTCGTGCAAGTCAGGATTGAGCAGTAGTTCTTGATAAATGGTATAAGCCGTACTGCGCACGGTATCTTTTTCTTCTTCAATTTTATCCGCTTTAGCCTTTGCCTCTGCTTCAGCTTTTTCAGTTTCTTCTGTTTTTTCACTACTTTCTTCACTTTTTTCACCATCACTCGTTTCTGTTGTTTCGGTGTCTTGCAAAAGCGAAGGCTCCGGCTCTGGAAAGTAAAAGCTGACGTAGTCTACATTCACTGCTGGGGGTGTTAGGAATTCGAGTTTATTGTCTGCGTAGTATTTTGTTTTTTGTTCTTCTGTTACAGTGACTTCATTTTGAAACTGTGTCGGGTCAACAAAAACATAACTGATTTGAATTTTTTCATTTTGTTTTTTGTAGTTTTCAAAGATGTCTTCATCCGCCACCGTTTCGCCACTGGAGACTTGTTCAAAGAGTTTGTTTATTTTTAAAGAATCACGAAGGCTTTCTTCAAATTCCCGGGGTTTGATGCGGAAAACAAATTTGAGGATGTCGTTGTACAAAAGCGTATCAAATTTATCATCCCGTTGGAAAAATGCGTATTGTTCAATGGATTTGATGAGTTCTTCATTAGAAATTTTAATTTTTTGTTTTTTGACTTCACGCATGAGTATCAGTCGATCCCAGGCTTCAGATTCAAGGTTTAAGAATTGTTTAATATTTTTAAAGTTATCGCCATAACGCATGATAGCTTGAATTTCGGTGCTTTTAAAACTTTTGCGGTAATCATCAAAAGCAATTTTTTTGCCGAAAATTTTTCCGGCATATCCTTGTTGGTTGTTATCCGTTAAAAGATAGGCTGTACCAAAAAGTCCAAAAGACAGGATGATCACAATAGCAACAGCCCAGATGAGCTTTTTCATAACACCTTTTTTACGTAATAATTTAAGCATGGGGTCTCCTTAATTAGACGGTAAATATTTGAGAGGGATTATATCTTCCAAATAAAATTTTGACAAGGAGAATTCGTAAAGACTCGTGTAAAGGGGTAATGAGTGTGGAGATAATATAAATTCAATTAGGGGCGTGATGAATCATGCCCGTACGGCGGGTGTGTTATTCGTAGGGGCATAATTTATTATGCCCATGGTTCATTTAAAAAAATTGGCAAAATGCTTGATTTAGTTTTATACTTTGTATTGGAAAGATAAAATATCTGCTTTACAAATATGCATGGGATGGATATAATGCCGCTCTTTGATAACCGCACGCATGTGCAAACAAGAGAATGCTATGAAAAAACTCAAATTTGGTTTACCTAAGGGAAGTCTGCAGGACGCGACAATTCGGGTGTTTAAGCGCGCGGGATTTAAGATTTATGTCTCAGGGCGGTCGTATTTTCCTACGATTGATGATGTGGAAATCGAACCGGTTCTTTTAAGAGCCCAGGAGATGTCCCGTTATGTAGAAGAAGGCGCTTTGGATTGTGGTATTACCGGTGCTGATTGGGTGCTGGAGAATCGTTCGAAAGTCGTTTCTTTGGCTGATTTGGTTTATGCCAAACAAACTTCAGTCAAAGTTCGGTGGGTTTTGGCGGTACCGGAAAAATCATCCATCAAATCGGTTAAAGATTTAAGCGGTAAAAAAATTGCAACCGAAGTCGTTAATGTGACACAGGAATATTTAAAGAAGAATAAGGTTAAGGCCGATGTGGAGTTCAGTTGGGGTGCTACAGAGGCAAAGGTGGCGGATGGCTTGGTCGATGCGATTGTGGAGCTGACCGAGACTGGAAGCAGCTTGCGGGCGCATAAGTTGCGTATCATTTCAACTATTTGTGAGTCCACAACGCAGTTTATCGCTAGCCGACAAGCTGTTAAAGATGCATGGAAAAAGCGCAAAATGGATCAAATTGCCATGCTTCTGAAGGGGGCCATTCAGGCCAATAATATGGTTGGGTTAAAGATGAATATAGAAGAGAAGAATCTTGATAAAGTTTTAGATCTATTGACGTCTCTGAAAGACCCCACAATATCAAATTTGAGTCGTTCAAATTGGCTAGCTGTTGAGACCGTTATTGATGAAAGCATTGTGAGGACGCTTATCCCTAATTTAAAAAGTGCTGGTGCACAGGGGATTATTGAGTATCCGTTGAATAAATTGATTTATTAAACCGTTATTAATAGTAATAGGAAAAAGTAACATATGCCGTGTGGTAAAAAGAGAAAAAATCGAAAAATTAGAACACATAAGCGTAAAAAATTAAGAAAATCTTTAAGACATCTTAAGAAACGCAAGACGCGATAAGTGGGGGCGCAGGCCGTGCGCTCGTACATAATAAAAAGGCAAAGCAATGATATTAAGAAACATAAAAATTTCATTTTGTCTTGTTGTCCTCGTGGCCGGACTGCTCAATGCAGGCCGTGCAGAGGCCTTTTTCTATCAAAGTAATGTTTCGACTTCTAAAGCTTTAGCGCATTATTCTATGGGGCAGCGTTATGATTTTCTCGGCATGCCGGGAAAAGCAGCCCAAGAATATAAATTGGCGATACAGTTTGATAAAGCCAGCTACATGACCCATTTAAGACTTGGGGTTGATTATGTGCGGCTGGGGATGCTTACCGAAGCTGTCGAAGAGTTTCAACTCGTTAAGAACTACAATCCTGAAGATCTGCAGTCACACTATTTTTTAGCACTCATCTATTCCTCCATAAAAGATTACGATAAAGCTGTCGCCGAGTATGAATACATTTTAAAAACATACACGAAGGTGGATCCGGAGAATATTGACGTATATGCTCAGCTGGGACAATTATATTATTTGCAGAAAAAATATGATGAAGCTGTTCAGCAATACGAAAAGGTTCTTATGATGGATCCGAAAAATGTGGATGTTATGTATCTGGTCGGATCCATTTATTGGGAAGTCGGTCAGAAGCGCAAGGCTATTAATACGTTGGAGGGTGCTGTAGAGGAATCCCCCGAGCATGCCGGCAGTTTAAACACTCTGGGCTATTTTTATGCCGAAGTTAATGAACAGCTTGATAAAGCGGTGGATTTGATAATGCGCGCTCTTAAAATCAGCCCTGATAACGGAGGTTATCTCGATAGTTTAGGGTGGGTTTATTACAAAAAAGGTAGGTATAGTAAGGCATTGGAATTTCTTAAAAAAGCCGATGCGTTACTTAAGGATCCGGTGATTGCAGAGCATATTGGCGATGTTTATTACAAAATGGAACGTATGGAAGAGGCTGCTGAATATTGGGGGCAATCTTTGGAACTTTTACCTAATCAGCAAGAAGTTATCGAAAAATTAAATTCTTTAAAGAAATTTCAAACCAGTAAGGCCTTAAGCGAAAAATAGCTTCCTTAGTTCTTATGACACGTTAGACTGCCTGTAATGCCGAAAATTTCTCTTCTATCACCTGCCAAACTCAATCTTTATCTTAAAGTCCTTAATAAGCGACCCGATGGGTTTCATGATATTGTCACTTTATTTGAGCGTATTGATCTATGTGATGAAATATCCATAAGTTCAAATACCCATAAAAATGGCGATATTCGTATTTATTGTGATCATCCCCAGGTGCCTTTAGGTCCTAAAAACTTGGTCCATCAGGCGACGCGTTTGATACAACAGTCTACCGGCATTCAAAAAGGGGTAGAAATTAAGATTAAAAAGCGTATTCCCGTTGCGGCGGGTTTAGCGGGAGGGTCCAGTAACGCGGCAACGGTTCTTTTGGGGCTTAATCAGATTTGGAAATTAGGGTTAAGCAGGCAAAAATTGGTGTCGTATGCCCAGAAGCTCGGGAGTGATGTTGCATTTTTCTTGTATGATGCTCCATTTGGTTTAGGCACAGGTCGAGGGGAGAAAATCAAGAAATTTAATGTTAAAACAGAATTATGGCATGTTGTGATTGTGCCGCGAATTAAGATGTATTCATGGAAGGTTTACGGCGAGCTTTCACTAATAGGGCGCAGCAAATTGCAGTTGACAAAAATACACGATAATGTTAACATCCTGCTCCATTATTTGAAGCAAAATGATCTTTTTGCTTTGGCACGTATGGTAGACAATGATTTAGAACCTGTAGTGGTAGGTCTATGTCCGAAAATTCTAAAGTTACAAAAGCGACTAAAGTCATTGAATGCTAAAGGAGTTATGATATCTGGCAGTGGACCAAGCGTATTTGGCACCTTTGAAAACGAACAGGAAGCCAAGCAAGTTTGTTCCATCATGCAACGGACTTATTCACAAGTATATGTTGTGAAAAATTCATAAATTTTGCCCGGTAGTGTAATGGTAACACACGAGAATTTGGATCTCGTTTTCCAGGTTCGAGTCCTGGCTGGGCAGCCAATTTTTAATTAAGAGATTGGCCAAAAAAATTATTCTGCCAATCTCCAAAGCGGGTTTA
This sequence comes from Candidatus Omnitrophota bacterium, assembly GCA_029261055.1. Classification (GTDB taxonomy): domain Bacteria; phylum Omnitrophota; class Gorgyraeia; order Zapsychrales; family Zapsychraceae; genus JAJDCA01. Next base: position 18,926 of record JAJDCA010000026.1, read on the forward strand.
ATTTTCCAAGGTAGTTTATTTATGCAAGAACTGAATACTATAATTTTAGCGGCAGGAAAAGGGACCCGGATGAAATCTGACACGCCTAAGGTGCTTCATCAGGTGTGTGGTAAACCTATGTTGCAATATGTGTTGGATATCTCTAAATCTGTGGGATCTTTAAAGACATGTGTTGTTCTTGGACATAAATGTGATTCAGTGAAAGATTTTTTATCTAAAGATTTTCTTACGGTTGAGCAGAAAAAGTTGTTGGGTACGGCTGATGCGGTGAAATGTACAGAAAAATATTTTAAGAATCATAAAGGTAATGTTTTAATTCTTTGCGGCGACACCCCTTTGTTGAACAAATCGGTTATTAAAAATATTGTCAAACGGCATAAAAAACGCGAAGCGGTTTGCACATTTTTAACAGCGGTTGTCCATAATCCAGAAGGGTATGGCCGAATTATTCGTGATGAAAGTGGAAAAGTTGTCGCGATACGTGAAGATAACGATGCTGTCGGGCTTGAGCGGGATCTTGCTGAAATTAATGTTGGTGTATATTGTTTCAAAGCGCAGGAATTGTTTAAGGCCTTGAAAGAAATTAAAATTAATAAAAAGAAAAAAGAATTTTATCTTACGGATATTATTGAATTATTTTATGAAAAACAATTTAAGATAGAAACAATTGAGACTGAAAATCCTTCTGAGGGGTTAGGTATTAATACAAGAGAAGGTTTAGCTGAAGCCGAGGCTATCCTTCGTCGTAAAATATTGAAACGATTTATGTCCGATGGCGTAACGATTATGGATCCACAAACGGTTTATATTGACTCCGAGGTGAAAATTGGTCGAGACACGATTATTAAACCTTTTACGTTTATTGAAAAAAATGTGAAGGTTGGTGCACGTTGCTCGATAGGCCCATTTGCGCGGCTTCGTTCGGGTGCCAGAATAGAGGATGATGTAGAGATAGGTAATTTTACTGAAATATCCCGAACTAAAATAGGCAAACGCAGTATGATGAAACATTTTAGTTATCTGGGGGATGCTGACGTTGGAAGTGATGTTAATATTGGAGCAGGCGCCATTACTGCAAACTTTGACGGGGTGGAAAAGAATTTAACCAAAATATCAGATGGGGCTTTTATCGGCTGTGATTCCATTATGATCGCACCGGTAAAAATTGGAAAACAAGCGATTGTCGGTGCTGGAAGTGTTGTAAGTAAGAAAAAAAATGTTCCGGATTACAGCGTTGCTGTTGGAGCTCCGGCGAGAATCATATCAAAAAGGAAGGCTTAGAATATGAAGGGTTTAGCTGTACTTACAGGAAATGCACATCCGCATTTAGCAAAAGATATTTGTTCAGTTTTGGGTATTCCGTTGATAGATGTTTTAGCTTCGCGATTTAGTGAAGGTGAAATTCGTGTTGAGATTAAAGAAAATATTCGCGGAAAAGATGTTTTTATTATTCAGCCTACCTGCCCCCCCACTAATGATAATTTGATGGAATTGCTGATTTTGATTGATGCTGCGCGGCGTGCTTCAGCTCAAAGGATTACGGCGGTTGTTCCGTATTATGGGTATGCTCGTCAGGATCGTAAAGATCAACCACGCGTGCCGATTACGGCAAAATTGGTAGCTAATTTGATTGTGGCGGCCGGCGCTCAAAGAGTACTCACCATGGATTTACATGCGAATCAGATTCAGGGGTTTTTTGATATTCCTGTGGATCATTTGTACGGCATTAATCCTCTTTGTGAATATTTTAATAATAAAAAATTAGAAAATTTAGTTGTTGTGTCACCGGATGTCGGTGGAATTAAAATGGCCCGAGCTTATGCCGGTCGGTTGGGGGCTGGGTTGGCCATTGTTGATAAGCGTCGCGATAATCCTGAGGAAACCGAAGTGATGCATATTCTTGGGGAAGTAGAAGGTAAAAATGCTATTCTCGTTGATGATATTGTGGCCACAGCGGGATCTTTAATTAATGCTGTTGGAGCGTTAAAAGAAAAAGGCGTAAAAGATGTTTATGCTGCGATTAGCCATGGTATTCTTTCGGGCAGTGCTATCAATCGTTTAAAAAAATGTCCTGCGCTTAAAGAATTGGTTATTACGGATAGCATCCCTTTAGAGGATTCGAAAAAGATTTCTAATATAAAGGTGGTAACAACGGCTAATTTATTGGCGGAAGCTATTCAACGTATTCATGATGAAGAGTCAATAAGTTGTTTATTTGATAAAGTAAAAGCGTAACTACAATTAATGGGAGTTTATGAAAAATGGAAGAGATAAAATTAGATGTTCAGATTAGAAATCAAATTGGAAGGCGAAAAGTAAAAGTTGTTCGTCAAGAAAATTTTATACCGGCTATTGTGTACGGCGGAGAAAGAAAAGAGCCGACTGCGATTAAGGTTGACCGGAGATCTTATGAGAAAATCATGCGTGTTCATAAGGGGGAAAGCGTTGTTTTTCATCTTAGTGTGATGGAGAATGATAAAAAATTAAGGGATTATGCTGCAATTGTTAAAGAAGAACAGCATCATCCTGTGAGCGAGTCCTTATTGCATATTGATTTTAACCGTATTTCTTTGACGAAAGAAATTGAGGTGAAGGTTCCAGTTATTCCACGAGGAGAAGCTATTGGGGTTAAGAAAGATGGCGGTTCGTTAGATTCTCCGTTACGAGAATTAGATATTGTATGTTTGCCGACAAATATTCCAGCTAATATAGAGATTGATATTAGTGCTTTAAATATCGGCGATGTGATTCATGTTAAAGATATTGTTTTGCCTGAAAATGTTAAGACAAATCATGATCCTGAGTCTATTGTGGTTTCTGTGGTTCCTTCTATGAAAGAGGAAGCTGCCGAACCTGTCGGTGAGGTTGGTCCAGAGGAGCCTGAAGTTATAAAAGAGAAGAAAGAAAAAGAAGTGACAGCAGAAAAAGAATCAGGAAAGAATGCAGAGGAGAAATAAATTAATTGTTGGACTTGGGAATCCTGGAAAAGATTATGAGTATACAAGGCATAATCTTGGGTTTTTAGTTGTACGGCAATTAGCAGATCGCATTAATGCTTCCTTTCGATTGAGTTCTTTCACAAATGGTTTGGTGGCAGAAGGCCAAGCTAAATATAGAAATTTAAATTTATTATTGCCGCTGACGTATATGAATAATTCCGGCGTGGCTGTTAAATCTGTTATAGCTAAAAAGCAATTGGCTATTGAAAATATTTTGGTTGTATGTGATGATTTAAATTTAAATTTTGGTCAATTACGTTTAAAGCAAAAAGGACGTGATGGAGGTCACAATGGTTTGAAGTCTATCATGCGTCATCTCGATTCAAACCAATTTGCGCGATTGCGGATGGGAATTATTGGAGATACGAATTGTGGCACAGCGCAGGCAGTTAAAAATCGAGATACGACGGACTTTGTTTTAGGGGAATTCACAAAACAGGAAAGTAAGCAGTTAGAAAACTTTATTAGCAGGGCTGTAGATTGTTGTCTTGTATGGCAGCAAGAAGGTACTACGAAAGCCATGTCAGAATTTAATGGTAAGGGAACTTAATCAAAGGAAAGAAAATGGAAAACACACTAATACTTAGAAAATATGAATTGATGTTTATTGTTGATGCACAATTAACAAATGAGGACAAGGAAGATGTTCGTAAAGTTGTCGTCGAAATTATAAAAAAAGGAGGTGGTAAGGTCATTAATAGTCAGGTATGGCAGGAAAAGCATAAATTTACTTTTCCAATTAAAAAGCTCAATGAAGGAGCTTATTTTATTATTAATTTTGAAGGAGAAGGTGATTGTATTGAAAAAATACAGCCAATATTGAAACTTAACGAAAAGGTTCTTCGGTTTATGACTAAGAAGGTTGATTAACACGAAAGAATGGTTATGGAATTTAGTTTATAAGGAGGAGTAAATGGCGAATTTAAATAAGGTATTTTTAATCGGAAATTTAACTCGAGACCCGGAATTACGATATACTCCGGGTGGAACAGCTGTGGCAAATTTGGGCTTGGCTGTTAATAGAAAATTTAAAGATAGTACGGGTGAATTGAAAGAAGAGGTTTGTTTTTTAACTGTTACAGTTTGGGATAAGCAGGCTGAGGCTTGTTGCCAATATTTAGTGAAAGGGCGACCTGTTTTTGTTGAAGGTGTTCTTCAATCAAGATTTTGGGAGACATCTGATGGTCAAAAGCGTAGTGCTATTGATGTACGGGCTGAACGCGTTCAGTTTTTAGGAAGCTATGGTGGGGGTAAAGAAAAAGATACAGAGAAAACAGAGAAAGCAACGGGAGAAACTGTTGCTGCTGGATCTAATCAAAGCGAAACCATTAAACCTGAAGATGTTGTTTGGGATGAGTAAAACATAGAGACGCCATTTATGGCGTCTCATTTAAAGTTAATTAAAAAGAGAGGAGGATAGTTATTTTGATGAATAAAAGTTTTAAAAAAAACAAAACAAAAAGAAGAACTAATCGGCTAAGAAATACACTTAAATATCAAATGCCAAAAGATGCCGATATTGATTATAAGAATGTAAACTTGATACAAAAATATTTAACGGATCGTGGAAAGATTGTCCCACGACGAATTTCCGGTGTCACAGCTAAGGAACAAAGACAACTAGCTGATGCCATAAAGCGTGCACGGTTTTTGGCTTTATTACCGGTTGGAGGAGTTAGAAAATAATGGAAGTAATATTATCTCAAGATGTACAAGATGTTGGAAAAGTTGGTGAGGTTATTAAAGTTAAAGATGGTTATGCTCGAAATTTTCTTATACCTCGGAAGTTAGCTTTTTTTGCAACAAAGGGGAATTTAAAAAGGGTTGAATCTCAAGAGAAGAAACGAAAAACCCAATTTGAGCAAGAGAAAAAGAAGGCTGAAGATTTAGCACAAAAGCTAAGTAAGGTTTCTTGTACGGTCAATGTAGAGGTCAATGATCTGAATAAGTTGTATGGTGCTATTAGTGAGCCAGACATTGCGAAGGCTTTGGAAGTCGAAGGTTTTACCATTGATCGAAAAGATATCATCATCGAAAAGCCTATTGAAGAATTAGGTATTTTTGAGGTGGGTGTTAAACTTCATTCTGAAGTAACCGCGAAAATACGTTTATGGGTCACCAAAAAATAAAAGTCCCCCCCCAGAACATTGACGCAGAGAAATCTGTTTTAGGCGCCATGCTTATTGATGAGGACGCCATTGGCTTTGCTGTTGAAATTCTAAATGAAGCGTGGTTTTATGAGCACTCCCACCGTACTATTTTTCGGGCGATAACTGATCTTTATCAGGGCCGAAAAAATGTCGATCTCATTACACTTTCCGATCAATTAAAAAACGATGGGCTTCTTGAGCAGATTGGAGGTTCAACGTACCTTTCCGAACTTATTGATTTTGTTCCTACGGCAGCCAATGTCGAGCATTATGCGCGCATAGTCAAAGAAAAGGGTATTTTGCGGAAGCTTATTCAAAATGCTACGTCTATCGTTACAGAAAGCTATGATGTTAAAACCACTATCGAAGATGTTGTAGATAACGCAGAACGTCTTATTTTTGAGATTGCTGATTTAAAACAAAGCCAAAAGTCTGTTCATATCAAAGACCTTGTGAAGGAAGGGATTGAAACGATTGATAAATTGTATCAACGTAAGGAGCATCTTACGGGCATTGAAACTAAGTTTTCTAAACTTGATCAAATGACTTCAGGATTACAAAAGTCAGATTTGATTATTCTTGCCGCCCGTCCATCTATGGGGAAAACGGCATTGGCCATTTCTATTGCTGAAAATGTGAGTGTTGGGAACGATGTCGGCGTTGCTGTTTTTAGTCTTGAGATGTCAAAAGAACAGTTGGTTCAGCGTATGTTGTGTTCACAGGCTCGTGTTGATGCCCATAAAGTACGGTCTGGTTTTTTGTCGCCTGCAGATTGGCCAAAATTGACAGCGGCCGCCGGAAAGCTTTCATCATCAAAAATATTTATTGACGATACGCCTGCCATTACTGTATTGGAGTTACGCGCAAAAGCGAGGAGATTAAAGGCGCAAAATGATATTCAACTTATTATTTTGGACTATATTCAGCTTATGCGCAGTGTCCATAAGACAGATAATCGTCAGCAGGAAATTTCTGAAATTTCACGTTCTTTAAAAGCTTTGGCCCGTGAGTTAAGTATTCCTATGGTTGTTTTAAGTCAGTTGTCCAGGGCCGTTGAATCCAGGCAAGATAAAAGACCTCAACTTTCTGACTTGCGTGAATCTGGTGCTATTGAGCAGGATGCCGATGTTGTTGTATTGCTTATGCGTGAAGAATATTACAATCCGACGGAAGAGAACGCTGGGGTTACCGATTTGATTATTGCGAAACAGCGAAATGGCCCGGTTGGAACTGTAAAGCTTTCATTTGTAAAGGAATACATGCGCTTTGAAAATCTTGCACATGTTGATTGACAGGCAAGAATAATAATTCTATAATCAATCCGAAAAAAACATTGACCGTACAGGAAAGTATAAAACTTTCCTGTCGGCACCAAAAATACGCCGTCAGGTTGTTGCCAAAGACGATTTTCTTGGAGAAAAATGAAGAAAAAATTTTACATCTTAATACTTCTTGCTTTATCCATTTCCTTTTTTCCTGCCAAAGTATTTGCTCAGTCGATAGAAGAGCCTTCTTCTTTTGGGAACGAATCAATCGTTGTTAAAGCGATTGAAGTTGAAGGCAATAAAACTATTAGTCTCGCAACAATTTTATCAAGAATCAAAACCCGTGTGGGGCAAAACTATATACAATCTGTCATCAGCGATGATTTGAAACGGTTATACAATACGGGGTATTTTTCTAATGTGCGTGTGGACCGGCAGGAGCATGAGGGTGGGTTCAAAGTGATTATTTATTTAGAAGAAAAGGCCATTGTTGAAGAGGTTACTTTTTCTAAAACGCGTGCACTAAACCAAAGAGCTTTTTCCAGAAAATTAAAAACGCAGGCAGGTAAATTTTTAGATAAAAAAGCTTTGCAAGATGATATAAAAACAATTAAAGAACTTTATGCAAAAAAAGGTTTAACTCAGGCAGAAGTTGATGTGGAAACATTTGTTGATGAGGTGACAAATAAAGCAAGTTTACATTTTGTTATAAGAGAAGGGCATCGCGTTAGAATTAGGCGAATTCATATTACAGGAAATGATAGTTTTAAAGATAAAAAGATTCTACGGGTTATTAAGACACGACGGAAACTTTTTTATAGATCTGGACATCTTAAAGACGAAGTGTTGGATGAAGATATGGAACGAATTTCTTCTTTTTATGAGCAGCGAGGATTTATTGATGCGCGAGCTGAACATTCTTTAGAATATTTATATAAAGGTTACGTTGATGTTAATATTCAGATTCATGAAGGAAGTCGGTATTTTGTAGGCAGCATTGTTATTGCCGGCAATAATATTATTTCCAATCGTGAAGTTTTAAGGGTTATGGAAGAAATTGAAGAAGGTAATGTGTTTAGTCGTGAAAAGTTATCTCTTGATCTAGCGCATATTCGTACATTATATTTTGATAGAGGGTATATATTTGCCGACGTTAATGAGTCTACCGCTTTAAATCCATCTACTGGTAAAGTGGCTATAAAAATAGATATTACGGAAGGTGGGTTAGCTTTTATCGATAAGGTTAAAATTCAGGGGAATACGCGAACAAGGGATATTGTTATCCGTCGGGAATTAAAAATGTATCCTGGGGATCGTTTTGATGGTGCAAAACTTCGACGGAGCAAAGAAAAATTGAATAATTTAGGGTATTTTGAAGATGTGAGTTTTGATCTCGAAGATGCAAGTGCGTTTGACAGGAAAGATCTTGTTGTCCAAGTGAAAGAAGCGAAGACAGGAAGTTTTAGCTTTGGTGGTGGGTTCAGTACGGTTGATCGCGTGGTAGGTTTTGTTGAGGTAGAACAAAGAAATTTTGATATTACAAATTGGCCTACATTTACAGGTGGTGGGCAGAGGCTCCAATTGCGAGCAGAAACGGGATCCACAAAAAATAATCTTTTGTTAAGTTTTACTGAACCATGGATAATGGATTATCCGATATCGGGAGGTTTTGATCTTTATCGAAGCGAAAGAGATCGAGAAAGAGATGTTGGGTTTTCTTATGATGAAGAGAAAGCAGGGGGAGATATTCGGCTTGGAAAACGATTCACAGACTATGTTTCCGGCACGGTTTCTTATAAATTTGAAGAGGTAACCATTGAAAACTTTGAGGATAACGTAACCGCTGATTTGCTTGCTGAGGAAGGGACGAATACTGTGAGTGTTCTAGGATTTAATCTCAAAAGAGACTCCCGGGATAGTGTGTTTAGTCCAAGAAAAGGTTTTACGGTTAATGGTGGCTTTGATATTGCTGGTGGACTTTTAGGAGGCGACAAAGATTTCTTTAGGTTGCAGGGTGGTGGGAATTATTATATGCCTTTGAAATTTAAATCAGTTTTGGAATTTCGAGCTAGAGCGGGGATTGTGGATGGTTATGGAGATGGGGAAGATTCAAAGGTGCCTATTTTTGAAAGGTTTTTTGCTGGAGGAGCCAGAACAATTCGAGGTTTTGATGAACGGCAGGTTGGCCCATTAGATCCAAGTAATAACGATCCTATCGGTGGTGAGGCGCTTTTGGTTGCGAATATTGAGTATACGATTCCTGTTATAGAGTTTTTGAAATTAGCTGCATTTTTTGATACGGGTAATGTTTGGGCTGATGCTAAAGATTTTGGTTCTGGAGGTTTAAAATCTGGTGTAGGATTTGGCGCTCGTGTTAAAACGCCTATTGGACCTGTTAATTTAGATTACGGATATCCGTTAAGTGACGAACCTGGTGAAGAAGGTAAGTCAGGAAAATTTTATTTTAGTGTAAGTCGAGGGTTTTAATGTTAGTCATCAGACGTCAGTGATTTACTGATGGCTGACGACTGATGTCTGAAAGCCAAAAGTTCCGTCGAAGGCGGCCTAATTTAAGGAGATTTATGATGAAGAAATATAAAATTATTTTTGCAATGTTTTTAGTTTTGAGTTTTATTGCTACAGGCGCGTATGCGGCTAAAAAAGATACAAAGATCGGATTTGTTGATTTGAGCCGTTTGTTTGATGAATATCATCGCACCAAAGATTATGACAAGATTTTAGAGGCTGAACATAAAGGATTTGAAAAAGAGCGTAATGCAAAGATTGAAAAAATACGTGAATCGAACGGGAAATTAAGTTTATTGACTGATGATAAAAAGGGAGCTCTTGAGGAAGAAATTGAGCAGTTGAAGGCTGAATTGTTAGAATATGATCGTCAGAAAAAAGAAGATATGACGAAAAAAAGAAATGAAAAGATTCGAGAATTATTGTTAGAAATTGAGAAGGTTGTTAGTGATTATGCTGAAGCGGAAAAATATACGATTATGTTAAATGATCGGGTACTTATTTATGGCAATCAAGAGTTTAACGAAACAGAAAATATTTTAAAAATTCTGAATAAGAATTAATCATTCACATGGATAAAACCTTAGCCGAAATAGCCAAGATTGTGGGAGGCGAGGTTGTCGGTGATGAAAATATAATCATAACAGGAATCAATGGTCTTCAAGAAGCAAAAAAAGGTGACTTGACTTTTGTTGCTGATTCTAAATTTATTTCACTTGCAAAAACGACAGAAGCCACAGCCCTTATAGTTTCTCGAGATGTTCAAATCCCGGGAAAGGCTTGTATCCTTACGGATAATCCTTCCTTTTCTTTTTCCAAAATTATTTCATTTATTTATGAACAAGACCAATGTCGTATTGGGGGAATACACCCATCTGCGGTAATTGATAAAGAGGCTGTAATTGGTAAAAATGTGGCTATAGGGCCTTGTGTTGTGGTTGAAGGCCAGGTTATATTAGGAGACAATACGGTTATTCATAGTGGATGCCATATTGGGTATAAGACCAAGATTGGGCAGAATTGTCAGATTTATCCTAATGTGACGATTCGCGAGAAAGTTGAAATAGGTCAGAAAGTCATTATTCATAGTGGAGCTGTTGTGGGTGCGGATGGTTTTGGATTTACAGAAGTAGATGGTGTTCACGAAAAAATTCCTCAAATTGGGACCGTTTGTATTGAAGATGATGTAGAAATTGGAGCCAATGTTACGATTGATCGCGCACGATTTGATAAAACGATTATCGGACGAGGGACAAAGATTGATAATTTAGTACAGATTGCGCATAATGTTGTCATCGGAGAAAATTGTATTGTTGTTTCTCAGACTGGGATTTCTGGTAGCGTGCATATTGGCAATCGAGCTATTTTAGCCGGACAAGTAGGAGTTGTTGGGCATCTCACTATAGGCGAGGGTGCCGTTGTTACAGGACGAGCCGTTGTCAGGAAATCTATTCCTTCGTTTACAAAGGTTTCCGGCGACCCTGCTAGGCCTCATATTGAAGAGCTGAGAGGGCAAATCCATATTAAAAAATTACCGGAATATATAAAAAAAATTGATGATTTGGAAAAGAAAATTAAAATATTGGAAAAAAGGATAGAGGGTAAAGGGTAAAAGAAAAAAATGACTCGAAAACAGCAGACAATTAAAGAAGAATTTTCCCTTTCAGGGGTCGGTGTGCATACAGGATGTCAGGTACACTTGACGTGTCAGCCTGCAGGAGAAAATGAAGGGATTAACTTTATCCGCATAGATTTACCCAATAAGCCCGTTATTAAGGCTAATTTGTCAAATGTATGTATAGATTCAAAAATTACACGATGCACATCGCTTAGATCAGGTGATGCAATCGTTCACACGGTTGAGCATATCATGAGTGTTTTATGTGGCCTTGGCATTGATAATTTAAATATTTTGCTTGATGCCGAAGAGGTTCCTGTTTTAGATGGAAGTGGGATTGATTTTTTTAAAGCCTTTCAAAATGTGGGCATTATTGAACAAAATGTAGAATTTCAATTTTATAAAATTATGGAACCCATTGGAGTAGAGCATAATGGATGTGCTATTTATGTTTTTCCAAGTGATCAACTTAAAGTTTCGTATTCTCTCGACTACAAACATCCTTTTTTAGGGTCGCAGTTTTTTAATTCTATTGTTGATGAAACCGTGTATGAAAAAGAAATTGTTTCTTGTCGGACATTTTGTTTGGAAGAGGAAGCTGATGAGTTGCGGAAGCATGGGTTAGGCAAAGGGGCTAATTATAAAAATACTTTAGTCGTTGGGGAAAAGGGGGTCAAAGAAAATCAAGTGCGTTTTCCTGATGAATTTGCCCGGCATAAAGTTCTTGATTTGATTGGAGATTTGTATTTATTAGGCATGCCTATTCGTGGGCATATTTTTGCGACAAAAAGTGGACATGATTTAAATAGACGATTATTAAAGAAAATTTATCAGCAGAAAAAGAAATATGATAAGCGAGAAGAAAGAAGTAATTATGATTTTAACGGGAAAGAAATGGATATTCAGGGTATTATGAAGGTTTTGCCGCATCGATATCCATTTTTACTGGTTGATCGTGTCATAGAAATTGAAAAGGGGAAAAAAGCTATAGGAATTAAGAATGTTACCATGAATGATGACTTTTTTCGGGGGCATTTTCCAACACGACCTGTTATGCCGGGGGTGTTAATGGTGGAGGCTATGGCGCAGACGGCAGGGGTTATCATATTGACTAATGAGAAACATCGTGGTAAAGTATCTTTTTTTATGGCCGTGAATAATGTTAAATTTAGAAAGGTTGTTTCGCCAGGCGATCAATTGATTATGGAAGTGGAAATTGTAAAAGATAAGTCAAGAGTATCCCAAGCGAAGGCAAAGGCTAAAGTAGGTCAGGATGTCGTTGCTGAAGCTGATATGACATTTTCATTTACAGATGCTTCTTATTTAGATTAATTAGGAATTTCTAGCTTTAAAGAAATTCCAAAAGGGTCTAATTCCCCGAGGCTTGCCCCGAGGAGTTTCACTGTATTCTATGGAAAATGTAAATATTCATAAAACAGCCATTATTCAAGCTGGAGCAAAGCTGTCTCCTGGAGTTAGCGTTGGGCCATATTCTATTATTGAAGGTAATGTAACGCTTGGCGATAATGTTCGTGTGGGTAGCCATTGCATGATTACGGGCCAGACGACGATAGGAAAAAATTGCAAAATTTATACAGGAGCAGTGGTAGGAAGCGCGCCGCAAGATATTAAATATTCTGCCGATGATAATGTTTTTCTTAATATTGGTGAAAATAATATTATTCGTGAATATGTGACTATCAATCCGGGTACAGCTGAAGGTGGTGGTAAAACTACCATCGGGGATAATAATTTATTTATGGCCTATTGTCATATTGCACATGATTGTATTATTGGGAATAATTGTGTGATGGCTAATGCTGCTACTTTAGGGGGGCATGTTACGTTGGAGGATAATGCGGTTGTGGGTGGGCTTAGTGCTGTGCATCAATTTACCCGGTTAGGACGTCTTTCGATTGTGGGAGGGTGTTCTAAAGTTGTCCAAGATGTACCTCCATTTTCTATGTGTGACGGGCATCCGGCACAAGTGGTGCAAATTAATTCTATTGGTTTAAAACGTGCACAACTTTCTTCTAAGGCTATTCGTACGCTTAAACAGGCCATGAAAATTTTATTTAAAGAAGGTCTTTCTAAAAAAAGTGCTTTAGAAAAGATTTCTAGTAAACTCGATTTTTCCGAAGAATTAGAACATTTCATATTTTTTTGTAAAACTTCCCAAAGAGGTTTGTGTAGTTAGATGGGGTCCAAACGCCTCGGCCTCATTGCCGGAAACGGTAAATTTCCCATCCTGTTCGCACAAAGAGCCAAGTCTCAAGGCTTTCAAGTCATTGCTGCTGCTATCCGTGGAGACACTTCTCTTTTTTTAAAACCATTTGTCGATAAATTAGCCTGGTTTAAAGCTGGGGAGCTACAAAAGCTTTTTTCATTTTTTAAGGATCAAGATGTTCAGCAAGTGATTATGGCAGGGCAGGTGAATCAAAATAATCTTTTTGATCCTAATGTTACATTTGATGATGAGCTACAGTCTTTGTTTCAAGCGTTGAAAGATCGTAAAGCCGATACAATATTTACAGCGGTAGCGGATAAATTAAAGGAACAGGGGCTTGAATTGGTGGATTCTACTTTTTTAATTAAAGAATATTTAGCCCCTAAGGGTATTTTAACTCAGCGAAAACCAACAGAGGCGGAACAATCAGATATTGAATTTGGTCGTACCATTGCGAAAGCCATGGGGGGGCTTGACGTCGGTCAGACGGTGGTCATCAAAGACAAAGCCATTGTAGCTATTGAGGCTATGGAGGGCACGGACCAAACAATTTTACGCGGTGGAAAAATTGCTAGAACAGGTTCTGTTGTTGTTAAAACAAGCAAACCTAACCAAGATATGCGTTTTGACGTCCCTGTCATAGGCCCACGCACCCTACGAAATATGATTAAGTCCAAGGCAAATTGTTTAGCTATTGAAGCGGAAAAAACGATTGTTATTGACTTGGAAATTTGCTTAAAATTAGCCAATAAAAATCAAATCAGTATTATTTCTACTTAATTTTAGAGACGAGATAATGCTTTGGTTCTAGCTCTCTTTTCATTGACACCCCGTCGTATTTTTAATATAATTCTTTTTCAAAATCTAATCATGTCAATAAACATTCAGGTGTAATTGTATTTGAATTGTTACGGCTTTTAACATATGGAGAACTTATGGAAGTTGATGAAATAAAGCAGGCTAGGTTAAATAAACTCAATGCGTTGAAGGATAAAGGGGTTGAGCCTTATGGACATCGTTTTGAGCGGACAGAGTGTATTGCAGCCACATTGGCTGATTTTTCTGAAGAAAAAGAGGTTGTGCTTGCCGGGCGTGTTATGGCGAGTCGTAAGCATGGTAAGGTTATATTTATGGATTTGGAAGACCAGTCTGGTCGTATACAACTTTTTGTTAAGGAAAGTGTGATCACTCCGGAACAATTTGAACTTATTCAAAATTTAGATATTGGGGATATTATTGGTGCTAGCGGCATTCTTTTTGTTACGAAAACAGGGCAGCAAAGTGTGCGTGTTAAAGGCTTTGAAGTGCTTTCTAAGTCTTTGATGACTTTGCCGGAAAAATGGCATGGATTAAAAGATGTTGAAGTTCGTTACCGGCAACGTTATGTGGATTTGATTGCGAATAAAGATGTTCGTGAGGTCTTTGTTAAACGAAGTAAAATTATTTCATTAATACGAACATTTTTAGATAAGCAAAACTTCTTAGAAGTCGAAACGCCCATGCTTCAACCGATGGCTGGTGGGGCACGTGGCCGGCCGTTTGCGAGTAAGCACAATGCCTATGATATGGATGTGTTTTTAAGGATTGCGCCCGAATTATATTTAAAACGACTTCTCGTCGGTGGCCTGGAACGGGTTTATGAGATTAACCGTAATTTTCGTAATGAAGGCGTCTCCACACGGCATAATCCAGAATTTACCATGCTTGAGGTGTATCAATCGTATGGTGATTACAGCGATATGATGAAGCTGACGGAGGATTTAGTAAGTTTATTAGCCAAAGAAATTACAGGCTCATGCAAGGTGATGTATCAAGGGAAAGAAATTGATTTTAGCGCTCCATGGGAGCGTCGGTCATTTGCAGGGGTTGTTAAGGAAAAATTTGATATTAATCCTGAAGATAATGCCGAAGTGATGTTGGAAAAAGTAAAAAAAATAAAAGGGAATAAAATAAAGATTGATAAATTGACGCGGTCAGCGGTTATGACGATTGTGGAAGATGTGCTTGAAGAAGATGAAATTATTAACCCGATTTTTTTCACAGATTATTTTACTTTTCTTTGTCCTTTAGCTAAAACTAAAAAAGATAACCCTGCCATTTCTGAAAGGTTTGAATGTTTCGTCGCGGGGATGGAAATAGGCAATGCTTATTCTGAACTTAATGATCCTCAGGAACAGCGTAGGCGTCTGACCGAAGATTTAGAAGATGATGTCGAAACAGGCAATAGGACTATTGATGAAGATTTTCTTAATGCTCTTGAATATGGCATGCCGCCAGCGGGTGGTCTTGGTATCGGTATTGATCGTCTTGTGATGCTTTTAACGGATGCCCCTTCAATTCGAGATGTCATTTTGTTTCCCCTTATGAAACCACAGAACTCAGAAGAAGGAAAATAGTGAAATACGAAAATTGGATTAGCTATCGATATTTGACGGAGAAGAAAGGCCGGTTTTTAAGTTTTCTCAATTTTATATCTATTGCGGGTGTGGCTATCGGCGTGATGGCTCTGATTGTTGTTACGGCTGTTATGACGGGTTTTGGGAATAATCTACGTGAGAAAATTATTGGCACCACGCCGCATATTATGATTGAAAAAGAGACTGGTGTGCAGGATTACACTCAAGTGCAGGAAAAAATTAATGCCATTGAAGGCGTCGTGGCATCTGCAGCGTATATTCAGGGGAATATTTTTCTTGAGAATACTGGTCAGGCTATGGGAGTTGCCATTAGAGGTATTATTCCCGCAGAAGAAAAACATATTACCAAGGTTGATCAGTATTTAGTTAAAGGTGGTATGGAAGATTTAAAAGGCGATGGGGTTATTGTCGGCAAAGAGCTTGCCAGATATTTTGGGTACACTTTAGGCGACACGATTACGTTAATTTCTCCAGGCTCAGGGATAGCTGGACAAGGATGGCGTTATTCGCTAACAATTGTAGGTATTTTTAGCACGGGTATGGTGGATTATGATATGAATCTTGTTTTGGTGTCTTTGCCAAAGGCGCAAGAAATTTTTAATATGTCTGAAGATACGTCAACAGGTATTGGGGTTAAGGTGGTTAATCCTGATCAAGTGAAAGAGGTGAAAAAACAATTGTATGCTGTTTTAGGGTATGGATTTTTAATTCGTTCGTGGATTGATATGAACCGTAATCTTTTTGAAGCTTTATTTCTTGAAAAATGGGGGCTATTTCTTATTTTAACACTCATGATTCTGGTAGCTTCATTTAATATTATCAGTACCCTTATTGTTACTGTGACGAGTAAAATTCATGATATTGGAATTTTGCAGTCGATAGGTGTGTCCAAAAAATCTATTCGAAAGATTTTTACGAATCAGGGGGTTTTTATCGGGTTTATGGGAATTGCGTTGGGGGTGGTGAGTGGCGTTGGTATATGTTATGTTTTGGGAAATTATATTCAGGTTCCGAAAGAAATTTATTCTATTGATCATGTTCCTGTGGACCTGCAAATGTTTGATATGTGTATGATCGTGGGTGCTGCTATGATTATCAGTTATTTGGCGACGATCTATCCAGCTGCTAAGGCAGCGAACCTTCAGCCGGTTGAGGCGTTGAGGTATGAGTAATTGTAATGATTCTTGAGGCCAAAAATGTCCATAAGTGGTATAATCACTCCGGCAGTAAACTGCATGTTTTGAATGGTATTGATCTTGCGATTAAGGAAAAAGAAGTTTTATGTATTGTTGGGCCTTCAGGAGCAGGAAAGTCTACGCTGTTACACATTCTCGGTGGATTGGATTATCCAAATGAGGGGTCAGTTGAATTAGATAATCAAGATTTTTACGGGCTTAAAGATAATGCTCGAGCAGATATTCGCAATCAAAAAATAGGATTTGTATTTCAATTTTATCATCTATTGTCTGAATTTACAGCTTTAGAAAATGTTCTTCTGCCGGCATTTATACGAGAAAAAAAGAAGAAGGGGAAACATTTAGAAAAGAAAGCGTTGGCCCTTCTTGAGCGTGTCGGTTTGGAGGCACGAAGTCAGCATAAGCCGTATCAATTGTCCGGTGGAGAGCAACAACGTGTTGCGATTGCCCGGGCATTGATCAATGATCCAGAAATTATTTTTTGCGATGAACCGACAGGTAATTTGGATTCACAGTTAGGGAATGAAATTATTGATTTATTAATGGAATTAAATAAAGAAAATAATCAGACGCTGGTCATTGTTACACATGCAGAAGAAATTGCACGGCGCAGTCATCGGGTTGTGCATATTAGAGATGGGAAGTTAACTTAAAGTGACTCGTCGCACGTGGCGCGTGACTCGTTTTTTACGAGCGACGCGTCACTAGCGACGCGACACATAAGTTGCCGCCGAAGGCGGCTTAAAAAGGGGTTTGGATGAAGATTTATCTTAATGGAAAATTTGTCGGGAAAAATCAAGCTTGTGTTTCTGTATTTGATCATGGTTTTTTGTACGGGGATGGCGCTTTTGAAGGTATTCGATCCTATGATCGGCTTGTTTTTAAGTTAAAAGCGCATATTGACCGGCTTTATGAAACGACACATACGCTTATGATTGAAATTCCTTTGACAAAGAAGCAGATGATTAAGGCGATTGTGGATACACTTAAAATTAATAAATTAAAAGATGCGTATATCCGTGTTATTGTGACACGTGGTGTGGGAGATTTGGGATTGGATCCTCAAAAGTGTGATGGTGGTCCGAATATTATAATTATTACAGATAAAATTACTCTTTATCCTGAAAAGTTATATGATAAAGGAATGGATATTATTACAGTGCCGACTATACGTAACAATCCGGAAGCATTGAATCCGCAACTGAAATCATTGAATTATCTTAATAACATTTTAGCGAAGATTGAAGCTAATAATTCGGGATTTAGTGAAGCTATTATGCTCGATCATCAAGGGTATGTGGCTGAATGCACGGGGGATAATATTTTTATTGTAAAAGATAATTGTCTTTCAACCCCGAGTCAAGGGCGGTTGAAAGGAATCACACGTGACACGGTAATGCATTTGGCGACCAAGAGTAAATTAAAGGTGGAAGAACGTTTTATGACGCGGCATGAAGTTTACACGTCTGACGAATGTTTTTTAACAGGAACGGCTGCAGAGATTATCCCTGTTGTGAAAGTGGATGGCAGGATGATCGGTAATGGACGACCCGGCTCGGTGACTACAAAGATTATGAAAATGTTTAAGGTGGTTACACGTAAGGATGGGGTAAAGTATTGATAAGAGAAGTAGAGATGTAAAGAGAAGTAAGAAGTAAAGAAGCAAGAAGCAAGAAGCAGAGAGGTAAAGAGATGAATTAACTTTTTTGTTTTTTCTCTGCATTTTGCTGCTTGCCTCTTTGCTTCATTATAAGAAGGATAAAACTATGCAATGTGATATTTGTGGAAAACGGAAAGCTACGGTTCATTTGACGGAAATTGTTGATGAACAAATGTCAGAGATGCATTTGTGTGAACAGTGCGCCCGTCAGAAGAGTATGAAAATGGAGCAACAGTTTGGTTTGGCAGATTTATTGTCAGGCCTGGCAGATTTTAGTAAACATGTTAAAACAGATGTGAAGGAAGTTTTAAAATGTGAGCATTGTGGTATGGATTATGAAGATTTCAGAAAGTTTGGGCGTTTAGGCTGCAGTGGATGTTATGAATCTTTTCAGGCGCATTTAACAACATTGTTAAAGAAGATTCACGGTTCTAATCATCATTTGGGTAAGTCGCCTCAGAAGGTTCCTCCTGCTACAAAAAAGAAAATAAAGGATTTTCATAATTTGAAAGATCAGTTAGAACAAGCTATTCAGGTAGAAGATTTTGAAAAGGCAGCTAGGCTGCGGGATCAAATTCGTGAAATGGAGAAGAAGGGTAAAAAATGAAATTAGATGATTTTATTGATAATACAGGTCAGTGGCTTAAAGGGACAGGTGATCATGCCAATATTGTTATGTCATCGCGTATTCGTTTGGCCAGAAATTTAGATTTAAGGCCTTTTCCTAACAGAGCGAAAAAAAAGGAACTTGAAGAAATTTTAACCATGGTTAAAGAAGCTATGGACAAAACTGATTTCTTTAAGAAATCCATATTCTTTAAAATTACGGAGTTGGATCAAATTGATAAGCAATTTTTGATTGAGCGTCATTTGATGAGTCATGAGCATGCGACGAATCCTGAAGGCAAGGCGTTGATTGTTTCGGAAGAAGAGGTGATATCTGTTATGATCAATGAGGAAGATCATTTACGTATTCAGGTAATGCAATCGGGGTTTGATTTAGAGGAAACATGGCAAATTGCTAATTCTATTGATGATGGATTGAGTAAGTTGTTAGAGTTTGCTTATGCTCCTCGGTGGGGGTATTTGACTTCGTGTCCAACGAATACGGGTACGGCTATGCGTGGTTCGGTGATGCTTCATTTACCTGCTTTGGTGATGACCAAACAAATTAATAAAATTTTGAATGCCATTTCAAAATTAAATTTTGCGTCCAGAGGTTTTTATGGTGAAGGCACGCAAGCCAGCGGCAATATTTATCAAATTTCTAATCAAGTTTCTCTGGGGCATAGCGAACAAGATGTGCTGCAGAATATCAGCGGCTTAATCCGGCAAGTTATCGAGCAGGAAGAGCAGGCTCGTCAGGCTTTGTTATTACAAAATAAACCGATGTTGGAAGATAAGATTTTTCGATCTAGTGGGATTTTAAAGAATGCGCATATTATTTCGAGTCAAGAGACGGTCGAATTATTATCTATGATTCGTTTAGGAATTGACCTGAATATTATTAAGAATGTGGAGCGGAAAGATATCAATGAACTCTTTATTATGATTCAACCTGCCCATTTACAGAAAATTGAAGGAAAAAAACTTAATGCAACAGAGAGAGATACCCGACGAGCAAGTCTCATTAGGGAAAAAATAGGAGGAGAATAAAAATGTTCAATCGATTTACCGAGCGTGCCAGAAAAGTAATTGTTTATGCTAAAGAAGAGGCAAGAAGATTTAACCACGATTACATCGGCACAGAACATCTTCTTTTAGGTTTAGTGCGTGAGGGGGAGGGCGTTGCGGCAGCGGTTTTGCAAAAATTGGGTTTGGATTTAGAAACGATACGTATCGAGGTTGAAAAATTAGTCCAGCCGGGACCTCAGACACAGGTGCTTGGGGATATTCCCTTTACACCGCGGTCTAAAAAAGCGTTAGAACTTTCCGCCGAAGAAGCGAGAGCTCTTGGGCATAATTATATTGGTACGGAACATTTGCTTTTGGGATTGGTCAAAGAAGGTGAAGGCATGGCCTACCGTGTTTTATTGAATTTAGGTTTGGATTTAGGGAAACTACGTAATGAAGTTATGGAGTTGTTAGGCTCAGGGATCCCTGGATATGGCGGACAGGAGCAGGTTAGTAAATCGGATAAAACGCCTGCTATTGATGCGTATGGCCGTAATTTAAATAAATTAGCCAAAGACGGAAAGTTAGATCCGGTGATCGGGCGCGCAGAAGAAATTCAACGTATTCTTCAAATCTTAAGCCGTCGTACAAAAAATAATCCGGTTTTATTGGGGGAAGCCGGTGTTGGAAAAACAGCCATCGTCGAAGGTTTGGCACAACTCATCGTTAATGGTGATGTTCCTGAGCTATTACGTGATAAGAGTATTGTGATGCTTGATTTAGCATTAATGATTGCAGGGACAAAATATCGCGGTCAATTTGAAGAACGGATTAAAGCGATTATGGAAGAAATTAAACGTTCTGGAAAAATTATTTTATTTATTGATGAGCTGCATACGCTGGTTGGTGCTGGAGCTGCTGAAGGGGCCATTGATGCGGCTAATATTCTTAAGCCTGCTTTAGCTCGTGGAGAAATTCAGTGTGTTGGAGCCACTACACTTGATGAATATCGGAAGCATATCGAAAAAGATGCAGCTCTTGAAAGACGGTTTCAAACTATTACGGTGGAGTCACCCACTGTGGAAGAGGCCATTTTGATTCTTAAAGGGCTACGGGATAAATATGAAGCGCATCATCGTGTAAAGTTTTCTGATGAATCTTTAGATGCAGCCGTACGTCTTTCGGAGCGGTATATTTCCGGGCGTTCTTTACCTGACAAAGCCGTTGATATTCTAGATGAGGCTGGTGCTCAGGCGCGTCTTAAGGCAATGGTTGTGCCTTCCGGAGTCAAAGAATTAGAAGCAGAAATTGAAAAACTTCGAGAAGAAAAAGAGGACCATATCAAGAGTCAAGATTTTGAAAAAGCAGCACAAATGCGTGATTTGGAGCGTGAAAAACGCGAAAAATTAAAAGGTGTTAAGACGGAATGGTCTGAAGAGCGGGATAAATCAACATTGACTTTGGGTTATGAAGAAATTGCTAAAATTGTTTCTCAATGGACAAAGATTCCTCTTGTTCGATTAGAAGAAAAAGAAACACAGAAGCTTTTGAAGATGGAAGATCAGATGAAGGGTGTTGTGATTGGCCAAGAAGAAGCCATTGGTGCCATAGCGCGTGCCGTAAGACGTTCCCGTGCGGGCATTAAAGATCCTCGTCGACCCATAGGGTCTTTTGTTTTCTTAGGACCTACCGGTGTGGGGAAGACACTTTTGGCACAAGCATTAGCGGAATTTATGTTTGGCGGAAAAGATGCTGTTATCCAGATTGATATGTCTGAGTATATGGATAAATTTAATGTTTCTCGCCTTATCGGTGCGCCACCGGGATATGTTGGATATGAAGAAGGTGGGCAGTTAACAGAGAAAGTAAGACGTAAACCTTATTCGGTTGTTCTTCTTGATGAAATTGAAAAGGCGCATCCGGATGTTTTTAATTTGTTATTACAGGTTTTTGAAGAGGGACGGTTAACCGATAGTTTGGGGAGGAAGGTTGATTTTCGTAATACGATTATCCTTATGACATCTAATGTTGGGGCGGATATGTTACGTAAGCAGGGGTCTTTAGGTTTTGTGGCCCCTAAAGAAGAGGTAACGCATGATGACATGAAAGGTCGATTGTTAGAAGAAGTCAAAAAAACATTTAAGCCCGAATTTTTAAATCGTGTTGATGATATTATTGTTTTTAGATCATTGACGAAAGAAAATCTCTACGGCATTGTTGAATTAGAGATTAATGCTGTTCAAGATCGCCTGAAAGAAAAAGATATGAGCATTGAACTTTCCAAAGATGCTCTTGAACTCCTTATTGAAAAAGGTTTCGACCCGGTTTATGGTGCGCGGCCGCTTAAACGGACAATTCAACGGCTTTTAGAAGACCCTCTTGCTGAAGATATGATTTCTGGTCGATTTAAAGACGGTGATAAAATAAAGGGTGCCCGCAAAGGCGATAAATTGGAATTTAAGTAGGATGATTATTTTTTATGCACATTTTAAAAGTTTTTGCATGCACATTTATTTTTATTATTTTTATCGCGAGGCTGTCTTTTTCAGAAACTATCCTATCCTTTGAAGGGCAGATGAATTTCAAGGAGGAGCGGCTTCAGGTTAAATTGAAGCCGCTTCATTTTTTGTCCGGTCCTTCGTCTTCTGTAGGTAGTGGCACAGTTCCGTCCTTAATTGAAGCTAATGATGATAAAAGTGCTGTTGTTCTTAAGGCTGAAAAGACATCAAAGAATGAATATCGTCTTTTATTTAACATCGAGCATTTAAGGACGCCCTTGTTTGATATTTCTAGCCAAATTGAGAGCAGGCTTAGAATGTCCAGGTCTTCAGAGAATAAAAATATTTTTCTGGAGGGAGATGTTTCGAGCCAATATTCCCTCATCGATTTTGAACCTATCAACGAATTTAATGGAAGATTTGTCATAGCTGATAGCAATCAAGCGTATAAAAAGTTGATTGTTCCTAGGTTATCTTTTGGAAATGTTACTTGCCAAGGGGTGGTAGACCTTAAATATCCGTTTAAAATAGATCTTGTTGTAAATTTGAACTCTGTTTTAATGAAAGATTTTCTTGGTTTTTGGGTTCGGAACAAAAAGCATGATTCCTCTGGAATTGTCTCTGGGAAAATTAAAGTTTTAGGTGATTTAAGCCGGGTAATTTTAAAGGGTGATTTAGAGAGTTATGATGGGCATATTAAAAAATTATCATTTAATAATATTCACTTAAATATTGGTGGGGTTTATCCTCATATGAAGATTACAGATTCCACTCTTTCGAAAGCCGATGGATTGAGTGTTTCATTTGATGGGCCTTTTAATTTGGCAGATCGTAAAAATTTTAAGAAACAGCTCAAAGCTTTGACGCTTGCTCCATTGATTAAAGAAAGTGGGCTAGATTCAGAATGGACCATACGACGTTCAGAAAGAGATGATCAGGCTACGACAGAACTTAAATACCTTTTGAGAAAAGAAAAAGGCTTTGGCGACACCGGGCCGGACAGTTTAGATGTATTAGGGATTGAAAGAACGATGGAGTTTTGATTTTATTTAGGAATTTTGATGCTTTAACGAAATTCCAAACGGGTTTAATACCCCGCAGCTCGCTGCAGCTGATAGGGTTCAGGGCTTGCCTTGGGGTTCATGCCTTTGATTTTAAGAAATATACGTTTTAAGAAAGAATTGTATCATTATCTGATAAAACAAGTTACAAAATATTTAAATTTACCTGCCTGAAAATAATTTTATAACATGATTTATTGTAATGAGTTATGAAATTCTTCATTAAATTCCCCTCCTCTTGACACTTGCCAGAAATATGTTATCTTTTCAGTATATTAGTAAGAAAACGCTTTTTTCCACAAAATTGTACCAATAGCTCTGTCTATCGACAGGTAGTCCTGCCACGGATTGGTTATGAGTTGTAAATAATCAGTACATATTTATTTACAATCTCTTAAATTTTAAAAAAATAAATGTAGAGATGTACGTCTTTAATTAAACGTAGCAACGCTACGTTTCTACAACATAGGAGAAGAAATGAATATTTACATAAAAAAACAACGTTTTTGTAGTATTTACAGGATTTTATCCGCATTTATTGCCGTAGCATTCTTAACCACCACCATTGTGCCGCAAGGATATGCCAATACAGTGATCAGTGCGCCATTGTCAGGGATCAATTTGCCTGTGCCAGGTACTATGCTGGGAATGACCGAAAGTTTTACGCCGGTTATGGTTAAGGGTGTGACCATTCATCCGGACAATCCGCTGCGGTTTGATTTTATTGTGGATACGGGAAATACAGAATTAGGTCAGGGCGATGCTTTGCAGGAAGAAACCACCAAATTGGTCAAATATTTTTTGGCCGCGTTGACAGTGCCGGAAAAAGAGATGTGGGTCAACCTCAGTCCGTATGAAAAAGATCGTATTATTGCCGATGGTCTGGGGCAAACCGATATGGGCCGCGATATGTTGGCACAAGACTATCTACTGAAACAAGTTACAGCTTCACTCATGTATCCGGAAGAAGAGCTAGGCGAAAAGTTTTGGACGCGTGTGTATGCGCGCGCACAAGAGGAATTTGGGACAACCGATATTCCGATGAACACGTTTAATAAAGTTTGGATAGTGCCGGAAAAGGCCGTTGTGTTCGAAGATGAAAAAACATCAAGCACGTATGTGTTGGAAAGCCATTTGAAGGTCATGTTGGAAGAAGATTACGAGGCAATGGAACATAATGTGGATCGTAGGGGTTTGATTCATCAAACCCAAGATAAGGGCATGATAAATCATGCCCCTACGGATATCATCCGCGAACTCCTCATTCCCGAAATCGAAAAAGAAGTCAATCAAGGTAAAACCTTCGCCAATTTACGTCAAATCTACAACTCCATGATCTTAGCCGCATGGTACAAACAAAACCTCAAAGACAGCCTATTAGGCAAGATCTACATGGATCAAAACAAGACCAAAGGCATCGACACCGAAGACAAACAAATTACCCAAAAAATTTACGATCAATACATATCCTCCTTCAAAAAAGGCGTGTATGACTACATTAAGGAAGACTATGATTCAGCTACGCAGCAAGTTGTGCCAAGAAAATATTTCTCCGGAGGGCTGAAGATGGGGATTGATCTTTCAATGTTGGATACCAAAAAAGGACGTGGAAATATTACAAGACTTGATGCAGAAAATGTGGGAGAAATTTTAAAATTTGGATACGACATGGTTGATTTAGGCATGGGTTCCGCAAAGATTGTAAAAATCAAACAGGCGATTAATAATGCAACGTATGGGGATAACTCCATGGTAGCAAGTGAACAAGGGCTGAAAATATCTCAATATATCCGGGAGGGGTTTGATAGTGACGTGGAAAGAGAAAAAAGAGCAGCAGTTATTGAAGCACTTTATGATCATGTGGATGTTTTACGAAAACAGTTTAAATCAGCTTCAGCTGTCGCTGATCTTCCTGTTTTTTTTCGGACAATTTCAGATTATTTGGAGAATGAAGCATTTTTAGAAATATTAAAAGAAAAGGTTTTGACTGAAGAAAAATACAACACAAGAATATCGACAGAAGATGATTTTTTAAAGGTTATTGCGGAATTTAAAGAGATCTTAGAGATAAAATCTAGCAGCACGATAGTTGAATCTGGTGTTTGGACAGCAGTGGAAAAAATAGCAGAGATATCATTTTATTTTAGTGGTTTACACGAAACAAAATGGTCTGCAACTTATCATAAAAGTAACATTGCTATGTTTTTGGCAGAAGGGATCATGGCAGAGTCAAAAGATGTAGAGAAAGAAAAGAAAATAAAAGAAAACGCTCTTAATCTTCTAGAGGGTACAAAGAGTTTGTTTGATCGTATTCTTTTGAACGAAAAAAATGAAGAGTATACAGATGTATTCAAAAACCTTAATCAAAAGTTAGTCAACAATATAAAAATTTTAGACTTAGAAAGTGAGGCGGCGAAGTTGCAATATTCTCTTGAGGAATACGAAGAAGACCTGGATGCATTTGAAAATAATTTGAATCAACATTTATTTGATGTTTTTCAAGAATTTATGGGGGATATTCCAAAAGTGGATGGTTTTATTAAGGAAGTAAGAAAAACACTTAATAATATTCAAAATAAAACAGGGAGTAGATTGAAACTCATCGCTGAAGAATTGAATAAAGCGATTGATGCTTTGGAGTTGGATGTCGCCATGAGTACAGAGGTGACGTCGCTTTCTGACGAAGGTGTTAAGCTTACTCAATGGGATGATATGGATGAATGGATCTTGGCGGGAGGGAGTGGATGGGGTAGTACATACAATAGAGATCAGGAGATACATGATGGAAATTCTTATTTTACTGATACAGCAATAGAAGAAATTTATTATCGAGACAAAATTAATTCTTCTGGTAAGGTTATGGTTATAAAACTTAAATTAAAGGTTATAGAAACAATAGTTAAAGATAAAAAAATAGACATTAATGTTCCAGAGGTGATTATTGAAACAAATGAGAATAAAGAATTTGATATTGTTGTGAACGCTGATAAAAGAAAAATAAATTTTATGATTTGGAAGGCAAAATATAATATTACGATTGTTTTTAAGGATTCTAATAGTGAATTTCAAAAAATATTTTTAAATTTTGATAAATATCAAAATATTATGAAAAATCCCGAGTCTTTTCGTAAAATTATACAGGATAAATTTATAGCAAGTGAGTATCTGGTGAAGTTAGTAGAAGAAAAACTTGGGGAGATAGTGCAAGATGCTACAAATTCTCTTGATCCGATAGAGCTGAACAGTATTATGTCTGAAATTAATAATGTTAAAGAAATTTTGACCCAAGAAAAGGAAAATACAGAATTCTTAAATAAAATAAAACAAAAATTAAAAAATTTATTTTTAGCTATGGGGTCAGTTAATAGGCGGAAGAAGATAGAATTTATTGATGCTAGAAAGGCGCTTAACGAAATCCCGGAGATTCTTGGTTTAGGGAAGATTGATTTTCATTCTGAGGCGTATGATGATGCCATGCTGACGGATGAAGGAAAAAAGAAAATTAGAACGGAGCGGGTCATCAATGGGCTTTTAGATCTTGTGGTTCCGGAGAGTTTAAAAGAAAGCGGCTTGGAGGGGGTAAGGGGCGTTATTACGCAAGTAGTTAACATAATGGAAAAAGAATGGAGTGTAAAATATTTAGAGGATACGGCATCAAAACTTGAAAAACAATTTGATGATAAATTCGCAGAAACGGAAGAAATATCAGAGAGTTATGCGCATGTAATTAAGATGTTGGAAAAAGAACATGATACTCTTGATAACGATGGAAGAGCCGTTCAACATGATTTGATTCAAACACAATTTTCTGAACTGATTGAGTCCGCAATTAATGCGTATAATGATGTTGGCAAATCGTATGCGAGATCAAAAAATATTATTTTAATATTTAGAGACGAAATAAATAGAATCCAAGTAGAAAATGAAACGAAACAATTAAAAGAAAGTGATTTTAAGAAAATAATCCATAAGGCGTTGAAGGCTACTTTTCAAAATACGCTAACGGAGGTAAGTAAGGAAAATAAAGATGCATTTGTCATCTTAAATTTTAGAACTTTAATAGATGTCATTAAAAATAAAGTGGATTCTATTATCGAAAATATTGATGGTGACGATGAAATAGGGGAAAAAATTTATGAAATATTCAAGAATCCTCCTATGTCGGAAGCGGAGAAGGATAAGGTAGTATTCGAAGTGATTTATCCTGGGATCTTTCAATTGACAGAATATAAATTAAGTCATTCAGGTTTTGAGAAATTTCCTCACTTAGGTTTTGAGAGTCAGCCCGAAGAACTCTTTGAGGCTCTTTTTAAAAAAGTTAATAAGTCCAATTATGTGACGATACCTGTAGGGAGGTTTAGTCCGGAAGGGGACATCATTCAAAATGCTATGAAAAGTCTTGTCGAGACAGGACAAGCCATAATTGACGGTGACATAATTGGTTTGGATGAGCCGATAGAGACAGGGTTTAAGGCAAATGATAAAGATGATTTAGAGGACATCAGGGGAATTATGCATAACATAAAGGTTAAATTTGATAATATTACGAAGAATTTTGAGGAAAGAATTCAAAAATCAAAAGGTTTTGGCGGTAATGATCAAATTCGAGATGATTTAAAGGAATTTATTTCTAAGAATGAAATGTCTCCTTATTTGATAAGATCGATTGCGAGTATATTTGACTACATAATCAATCATTATCTCACTGTTGGTTCAGAGCTTGATAATTCTTTTTACGAATTAGCGCATGGTTTAAATATGAGGATTGTCGGTATTAAAAAAGATGGTCATAAGATTTTTGTAGAAGCATGGGGTAAACACGGAGCCATTTATAAGTGGAGAGAATGGACAGATGACTTGGCGAAGGATATTGCTAAGGATACTATTGAAATAATTCATCAGAGTAAGGACAGGTCTATGGCCACAGGAAAATTGGTTGCTTTTAAGGTGCAAAAAAAATATGGGGAAGGCAATTCTCTGAAAGTAGGAGAGGCTGTTATTGAAAAGTTAAGAGAGCAAGGCGTTACACTTTCTGATTTTAATGATTTTACGATTACTTTAAAGGGAAATCTGGGGGATGGGAAGAGTAGGGCGATTAGTATTAAATTTGCCGATGTTTCTTTTTCACAGGATGACGGCGCAGTTCATATTAAAAGTAGTGACCATTTTTTGGCATGGGAGCAAAGTTTAGATGACACTAGTGTGGAGTTTGAAGGACATTTAAAGGATGATAAAGATAATACGATAAAGAGTGAGGTCTCCGATAGTTCCATGATTGTGGAAGAGTGGATTGGAAAGAAAATTGTTGGATGGGTTATGAATGAGAAGGCGGATCCAGAAGTTAACTTTATAAAGATGGATGCTTTATTGGAGTATCTTAAAGGGGAAGATATTATTTCTTTTCCTGAAACTGAAGATTTGCGTGCATTTTTGTTAGAGTATGGTGCTGAAAGTACGGATGTTAAGGTCGAAGGGACCAATGAAATGTTTTATGTTTCTCAATTTAAAGGGCAGGAATTTTTAGCCTGGAATCAAAGTGTAAAACTTTACAAGTCGTTAATGGTTTTTACGCATATGGATGGTATTCCGCAAGAAGATTGGGGTAGCCCTGTTCAATTTTTATTTCATTATTTAAAGGTAAAAAAAGAAAAAAGGGACGGATTTGTTAGGAAAATTTTAGAAATAATTCTAAAAGAAAATGGTTTGTATCAGGAATCATTGAGCGATGTGCAAATTGTGGGTAAAGTAAGACCCATCCTTCAAAAAATTGAAAAAACTTTTGAGCCTAATGAGACAGTTGTTAAGGGGGTGTTCTATACAGAATTAGTTCAGTTTTCAGAAGGTTTAAAAAAAGAAGAAAACGGAAATATTTATCCTGATGAGTTGATGAAACGGCATATTGACGCCGTTATTTCTCGCCTCATGGAAGGGCGCGTATTTGAGCGTATTTCTTTTTTATTAGATAAATACCGAATGAATAATACAAATTTAAAAGGTTTGAATACGATATTAAAGTGGGTGACCGAAAAACAAGAAGACAATGCCATGAGGTCTGAAGGGCGGGAAAAGATTGAGGCTATTGCGGATGAGGTGAAAAAACGGCTAAATTCTAAAGAATATGTGGATGTGTTACGGTTATTTAATAGATTTTTGAACGTACATCAGGAAATGAAAACAAAATGGGAAGAAGAGGTATTGCCTGAGGTGACTCTTGAAAATGAAAGAGATCTCTTAAGATGGAGTTTTAAAGATAATTTAGAAAAGATGTTAAATATTTTGGAAATCATGAGAGATAAAATTGTTTATAATAATGAGTATTATGCGTATGAATCTCAAGAAACCATAGGTGTGTTCGTCAATGAATGGGATGGGCAAGGTAAAATGTCGCTTTTTACGACAGGTGATATACTTCATGATATGGAGTTAGTCGTAAGAGACGTGGTGATTGGCGGTATGATTGAAAAAGTATTAAACGAAGAAAAAATTATCTTAGTGTCAGGAGATATGCCGATAAATAAAGTCGATATTCATGATATGGAATTGAAGGGTGAAGCTAGCTATGATGAAATACTAGAAAGATTAAATCATAATCTTAACGCATTCAATAAAAGTAGGCCTATTAAAATAAATGGCTATTCTGTTTTTCATGTTGATGATGTGGCCAGAATTTTATTTTCTTTGAAAGGAAAGAGGAAAAAGGGTGAGAAAATTAATAGAAGAAAGAAGAAAATAAATATGCCTTTTTCACATAAAAAGTTGTCTAATTTTGTGTATGACGCGTATAAAACGAAATATGTAAAAAAATACACAAGAATAGAAAAAATGGAGTTGGGGTGGATACGAGAGAAATTAGAGAATTTTGAGCTGTTGGAAAAGAAAGATTTCGATGTAGTTCTTAATATTGAGAGACTCGATGGTGAGCTTAGAAGAAAGCTTAATGAAAAAATTAATGTTTTGTTTGGAAGTGAAATTAAGCTGGACAATAATCTTAAGAAAGATACTAAATTGGATATTATTAAGGCTATTCGATGGGATACATTCTTTAGCGTGGTTGATTCTATTGTTACGAGGAAGGATTCTCGAGTAGATGGTGGGACCATAGATATGGCGGTAGATATTTATCAAGAGTATGTTAAAAAAAGAGAGAGTATCTTTATTAATATTGAGGTAAAGGCTTTGTTGGCGGATGTGCCCATGCTTGACAAACAAGGCATTGAATATGCTTTGGACAATATTATTTTATTGGGGCAGCGGGGAAGAATAATTGTTCCGGGGTTGTATGGTGAACGTTTTTATGAGCTTTTAGAATCAGCCAGAGTTATTGGAGCAATCGACCGTGCAATGTTCGAGATGACAGGTGAGGTCGAAAAACAAGTTAATAAAATTAAGAAGGTCGGTGGTATTAACCTTGATGCGGCGATGTTGGATTTGCAGATTAGGCGGGACGGGAATGGGGTGCCGTTGCCGGTTGCGGAGCAGGATTTCTCAACGATACATATTGAAGGAGTTTTTCCGGTTTTTATTAATGCGACGCCAGTGAGTATTCCTCTCCTGTTGGGTTTTGCGGATGAAGCCGTTCCTGTCGGGTGTCCGTCTGATGAAGAAAGTCTCCATTGTGACCAAGCTTTGATTTTCAGTAAGCCGGAAGAAGAGATTGTTTTGTAGGTGGATTTGGTGGATATTTTCTTTATGACGATTTTGACCAAAGTAGAAAAATCTTGCGTTATTTTTTGACTTTGGTATAATTTCTTCATGTTGCGTGATCGTTATTTACATCAGCCGATTTTGTCAGATCTAAAAACCCACATGGTTTTTATGGGAGGTCCCCGCCAGGTAGGAAAGACCACGTTAGCAAAATATATTGGAAAACAGCATTTTCCACACACCTATTTAAACTGGGATAGTCGGGAGGATAAAAAAACAATCCTTGCACGGACATTTCCCGGTCCATCCAAGCTTATCATTTTTGATGAAATCCATAAATATCGTCCCTGGAAAAATTATCTAAAGGGGGAGTTTGATAAATATAAAGACAGGTTTTCCATTATGGTTACCGGAAGCGCCCGTTTGGACCTTTATCGAAAGGGGGGAGACTCTCTTATGGGGCGATATCATTATTACCGTCTTCATCCTTTTTCTGTTGCCGAAGTTTTTACACCACAGGGGCTGTCTGTGGAAGCCGGAAAAGAGTTAGTTTTTTCTAATTCTTTAGATAAAAAACGGCAAAAGATTTTTAAAGATCTTTTTAAGTTTGGCGGGTTCCCCGAACCTTTTTTGAGTAAAGATGCTAAAACACTGCGGCGTTTTCATAATGAACGATTGGACCGACTTGTTAAGGAAGATATTCGTGATGTTGAAACACTGAGAGATCTTTCCGCCATTCAGATTCTTGTGGAAATGCTTCCTGAAAAAGTGGGATCGCTTTTGTCCATTAATTCGTTAAGAGAAGATCTTCAGGTGACGCATAAAACAATTTCGCTGTGGATGGATATTTTAGAGCGGTTTTATTATCATTTTCGGATACGTCCTTTTTCAGCCAGACGTATCCAGTCGTTGAGGAAAGAACCTAAGATGTACCTTTGGGATTGGTCTCAGTTAGAGGATGAAGGGGCTAAGTTTGAGAATATCATTGCTTCACATCTTTTAAAATTTGTGCATTTTCTGTACGATACCGAAGGGTATAAAGCAGAACTTTATTTTTTACGTGACACAGCCGGCCGTGAGGTTGATTTTCTTGTGACGATTAATAAAAAACCATGGTTTGCTGTGGAAGCTAAACTATCTTCTTCAAAAATATCCCCGCATTTAAAATATTTTCATGAACGCCTTACTATTCCGTATGTTTACCAGGTTGTCAAAGCGCCTGATATTGATTTTTTTAAAGATAGTTTCCGTGTCATCAGTGCAGATAAATTCTTAAGTGCATTGGTCTGATCTCCACGACATTTCCGTTGTTTATTTATCGATATTTGGTAGAATGGCACGCGTACTAAATTTAATTTTGAAGTAACCATAAACAGACCTCGAGGGATTGCCTGGGTTATTCGATAACAACCCCCCGAGGACTGTTTATTTATTTTGAAGAACTTGGATACTTATGAAAACTAAGACCTTATTTGTTTGTCAAGAATGTGGGACGCAATCGCCGCGATGGGTGGGGAAGTGTTCGGGCTGTAATAGCTGGAATTCTTTTGTAGAGGAAAGTGTTGTGTCAAGTCGTCCTGGAAAAGGGGCGGGATTTTTAAAGGACGAGCCTGTTTTATTGACGGATGTTGTGATTGATCACGAAAAACGGTTGATGACGGGCATAGGGGAATTTGATACGGTTTTAGGGGGTGGTGTTGTACCGGGATCGGTAACGCTTATTGGCGGTGATCCAGGTATTGGAAAATCGACTTTGTCGCTTCAAGCGGCATGTGCTTTAAGTCAAAAAAAACACAAGGTTCTTTACATCAGCGGGGAGGAATCTGTCAAACAGTCGCGCATGCGAGCCCAGCGTTTAATGGGGGCTATGGATGGGGCTGCTGAAGAAGCGATGAGTTCGCTGTACATTGTTAATCAGGTGGACTTAGATATTATTTTAGAATACATAAAAAAAATGAAGCCGGCGGTTGTGGTGATTGATTCTATTCAGGTGATGGGCTGTTCATCTGTAGCTTCTTCTCCGGGGAGTGTTAGCCAGGTGAGAGAATGTTCGGCGATGTTAACGCAGTCGGCTAAGTCTTTGGGCATATCATTATTTATTATTGGTCATGTCACTAAGGAAGGTATGTTGGCTGGTCCACGCGTGTTAGAACATATTGTGGATACGGTATTGTATTTTGAAGGGGAACGTTATTCTACGTATCGGGTTTTGCGGGCCACTAAAAATCGTTTTGGATCGACGAATGAAATCGGTGTGTTTGAAATGGTGTCTACGGGGTTAGCCGAAGTGCCTAATCCATCGGAAATATTTTTATCTGAGCGTCCTCATGATGCGAGTGGTTCTGTGGTGGTTCCAATTATGGAAGGAACACGGCCTTTGCTTATTGAGGTGCAAGGATTGGTCAGTCGTGCCAGTTATGGAATCGCCCGCCAGAAGAGCCAGGGCTTTGATAGCAATCGTTTAGCTTTGCTTGTTGCTGTTTTGGAAAAAAGGATCGGTTTGAATTTGCAAGATCAAGATGTTTTTCTCAATATGGTCGGTGGTGTTAAAGTGGTGGACCCGGCCGCTGATCTAGCGGTTACAGTGGCTATTGCTTCTGCTTTTTTAGATAAGCCAGTTCCTTTTGATACGGCCGTTTTGGGGGAAGTGGGTTTATCATCGGAAGTACGCAGTGTTAGTCAGATACTGTCGCGCATTAATGAGGCTGCCAAATTAGGTTTTAAGAGATGCATCCTTCCTAAAAATAATTTGAAAGCAGGGATTGATTTAAAAAAACAAAACTTAGAAATTGTCGCTGTAGAAAGTGTCCGGGAAGCACTGGATAAGTTGTGAAAAAAAAGAAGTAAAGAAGCAGAGAGGCAAGAGGTAAAGGTACAAGAAGTAAAGAGGTAAGAGGCAGAGGTTAAAGTTTTTTCTTTGCTTCTCTATTTCTTACTCCTCTGCTTCTTTTAACCAAGGAGTCGCTGATGACATTAATATTCATTCGTTTATTTTTTACCTTAATCATGGGGTTTTTGGGGTTTTATGTTGGAACGACAATGTATCAACCTTTGTATGGTTTTCTTTCCGGGTTAGGGTTTGGTTTATTTTTCATCGTAATGGAAATGAGCTTACGGCGGGTCTCTGTTCGCGGTTTGTCCAGTATGGTTTTTGGCCTTTTGCTAGGGGTTTTTATGGCAAAATTAGTGGCTGATGTTTTGTCATTATTGCCTTTAAGTGAATTTGTTCAATCTATGTCTCGGGTTATTTTGACATTTGTTTTTTCTTATTTGGGGGCGGTGATGGCGTTGAGAGGGAAGGATGAATTTAATGTTATTATTCCATACATTAAATTTCGGCGGGAAGGTATTAAGGAAGGGGTTATTCTTTTAGATACAAGTGCAATTATCGATGGAAAGATTTCAGATATTTATAAAACACATTTTTTAAGTGGACGTTTGGTTGTTTTAAGATCTGTTTTGCATGAATTACAAAAATTAGCAGACTCAGCGGATGACATCAAAAGACAACGGGGTCGTCGTGGGATGGAGTTATTGCGTCTTATGCAGCATGATTCCAAAATAGATATTCATATTCATGAGGATGAAATGGAAGAATCTATGGATGTTGATGCTCGTTTGGTGCGCATAGCAAAAGTAATGGATGCCAGAATTTGTACTATCGATTTTAATTTGGGAAAGATAGCGGCATTACAGGGGGTGGACATATTAAATATTCATGACTTGGTCAATGCAGCTAAGTTTGTTGTGTTTACCGGGGAACAATTTGAAATTAAGTTGGTTAAAGAAGGTAAAGAATCTAATCAGGCTGTGGGGTACATGAATGATGGCACCATGGTGGTGGTGCGTGATGCACAGGATTGTATTGGTGAGACAGTCAAAATTACGGTTACATCTGTTTTGCAAACGCAGGCCGGCAAAATGATTTTTGCGGATTTAATTTAAAGAATGAAGACCCAAGCTATTATTCCAACAGCCGGTTCAGGCTCACGATTTAACTCTACTCTTCCAAAATCACTTGTGACCGTGAGGGGAAAGCCTCTTTTTGTTTATGCCTTAGAGGTTCTTAAAAAGTCGCCTTTGATTGATAGTGTCGTGCTTGTTGTTCCTCAAGAACATCATGAAACATTTGAGAAAATTGTCGAGCAATCAGGTTTTACTCAAGAAGTAAAAATTGTTAACGGCGGTGCAACGCGGTGTGATTCTGTGGGATGCGGGCTTGAAGCTACGGATGCAGATACGGATATCGTGCTTATTCATGATGGGGCACGTCCGCTTATTGGTTTAGATGTTGTTGAGGCATCTATTAAATTATGTGCACAAAAAGAAGCGGTTGTTGTCGCTGTTCCTGTCACTTCTACGATTAAGAAAATTGATACACAAAATATGTTGGTTCAAGAGACTTTAGCCAGAGAGGAACTTTGGGAAATTCAAACGCCGCAGGTTTTTAAAAGAGAAATTCTTCGAAGGGCGTATGTAGAAGTTAAAAATAAAAATGATCTTACAGACGACGCCTCTTTGGTGGAGCGGTTGGGGATGGGTATTAGTGTTTTAAAAGGGGATTATCGAAATATTAAAGTAACGACACCAGAAGACCTTTTTGTTCTTGAGTCTTTTCTTTCAGGAGAAAGAATATGAAATTTAAAACAGGCATAGGTTACGATATTCATCGTTTTGCCAAAGATCGTAAACTTGTTGTGGGGGGCGTAGAAATTCCTTATGAGAGAGGCCTTGAAGGGCATTCGGATGCAGACGTTTTATTGCATGCCCTATGTGATGCTCTTTTAGGCGCTATTGGACAGGGCGATATTGGAGAGCATTTTCCAAATACAGACCCAGAGTACAAGGGTATTTCAAGTTTAATATTGTTAGAGAAGGTTAATACAATCGTTCATCAATCTGGTTATGCCATCGGTAATATTGATGCGGTTATTCAGGCCGAAGAACCCAATCTTAAAGCTTACAAACCCAAGATGCGTGAGGTGATTGCCAAATATTTGACTATCGACGAATCGGCTGTTAATATTAAGGCCACCACCCAGGAGCGTTTGGGCGCAATCGGTAATAAAGAAGGCATGGCGGCTTTTGTATCGGTGTTGTTAGAAAAGAAATAAATATTATGTTTTTAACCATTTTATTATTAATCATAGTTATTTTTCTTTTTGTTGTGGTGGCATTTTCTCAAGAAATTAAATCCACACGGGAAAGAGATCCTGCGGCGACGGGGTATTTGCAGGTTGTATTTTTGTATCCTGGCTTGCACGCAGTTATTGCGTATCGGATTGCGCATGTGTTGTGGCAATGCCGGCTTAAGCTTTTATCTCGTTTAATATCTCAAATTAGTCGTTTATTTACAGGAATTGAAATTCATCCTGGGGCGCAAATAGGTAAAGGCCTTTTTATTGATCACGGCATGGGTGTTGTTGTCGGGGAAACGGCTATTATTGGAGATAATGTTGCACTTTTTCAAGGCGTAACCTTAGGTGGGACAGGGAAAGAAACCGGTAAACGTCATCCAACGGTAGGGAGTAATGTGGTGATCGGAGCCGGGGCTAAGGTATTAGGGAATATTCAAATAGGTTCTAATTCTTACATAGGTGCCAATGCTGTTGTTCTACGTGATGCTCCGCCAAATTCTACGGTTGTTGGGGTTCCTGGACATGTGACAAAGCAGGATGGTAAGAAAATTGATTTAATGATGGATCATGTCCATGTTTCAGACCCTGTTATGCAACATATGAAAGATCTTCTGAAGCGTATCCGTGATCTCGAAGAGAAAGTACAAGATAAATAAGTCATGGCTATCCAGATTTACAATACACTCACAAAGAAAAAAGAAGAGTTGATTCCGCAGGATGGAAAGACCATCAAGATGTATGCGTGTGGGGTGACTGTCTATGATGTGTGTCATATCGGTCACGCACGGAGTTTGTATGTTTTTGATATGATGCGGCGGTATCTTCAATACAGGAATTATGACGTCAATTTTGTCCGTAATATTACGGATGTTGATGACAAAATTATTCATAAATCCAATGAGTTGAAAAAAAGTTTTGAAAGTGTGGTTGAAGAGAATATTGCGGCATACCGCAAGGATTTAGAACGCTTAGGTGTCAGAGATGTAGATCAAGAACCACGCGCGACGGAAAATATTGAAGATATGATTAAAGATATTGAAGCTTTGATTGCAAAGGGTTTTGCGTATGCGGTGGAAGGAGATGTGTATTACAATGTCCGCCATTTTAAGACTTACGGAAAGCTTTCGGGGCAAAGTATTGAGAAAATGCAAGAGGCTGTGCGCATTGAAGCAGATGAAAAAAAACAAGATCCTTTAGACTTTGCTTTGTGGAAAAAATCTAAGGAAGGCGAACCGTCTTGGGATAGTCCGTGGGGTAAAGGACGTCCGGGGTGGCATATTGAATGTTCTTGCATGAGCCGTAAATTTCTTAAGTGTGAAACGTTAGATATTCATGCCGGCGGTCGGGATTTAGTTTTTCCTCATCATGAAAATGAAATAGCCCAGGCAGAACCTTTGACCGGTAAACCCTTTGCCAAATATTGGATTCATCATGGTTTATTGACGATCAATGGTCAGAAGATGGCGAAATCTTTGGGGAATTTTATTACCATTGAAGATGCTTTGAAGAAATACAGTGTGAATCAGTTAAAGATGTTTTATCTTTCCTCTCATTATGCCAGCCCTGTTGATTTTACAGAAGGAAAGATGCAAGAAGCGGCCAAGGCATTGGAGAGGGTTGAGCTTGTATTGAGGCAGTTAGACGACAGAAATTCTGATTCGAGTGCTGGAGATATTGCTCCAGAGATTTTGGAAAAACGCGCCGCTTTTACAGTATGTATGGACGATGATTTTAATACGCCACGTGCTTTAGCTGTTTTGTTTGATGTGGTGCATTTATGTAATAAAGTTTTAGCTGAGAAAAATGATGAACAAGAAAAAATGTTGCAGGATGCACATCAATTTCTCAATGAAATCATCGATATTTTTGGTCTAGAATTTGTTTTAGAAACAACAGAAGATGCGTTAACAGAGGAAATGCAGGATTTACTAGCGGAGAGAATCGAGGTACGTAAAAATAAAGATTTTCAGCGTTCCGATGAATTAAGAGATATTCTTCATGAAAAAGGCGTTGCGGTTGAAGACACCAAGGATGGGCAAAAATGGCGAACAATATGAAGGGAATATTAATTACATTTGAAGGTTCTGAAGGTTCGGGCAAAAGTACTCAAATTAATTTATTGCAAAAGTATTTTAAGAAACAAAAGAAGTCCACTTTATTTTTGCGTGAGCCCGGTGGGGTTAAGATCAGCGAGAAGATTAGAAATATTCTTTTGGATGTAAAAAATACAGCCATGGGCAATGAATGTGAGACTTTATTGTACATGGCCGCCCGTGCACAACTTGTACAAGAAGTGCTTCTGCCCGCTTTGCAAAAAGGCGAGGTTGTTCTTTGTGATCGTTTCCTCGATTCGACAATGGTGTATCAGGGATACGGGTGTGGCGTCGATGTTTCTTTAATTAAGAAAATCGGTCATTT
Organism: Candidatus Omnitrophota bacterium; assembly: GCA_029261055.1. GTDB lineage: Bacteria > Omnitrophota > Gorgyraeia > Zapsychrales > Zapsychraceae > JAJDCA01. The sequence goes on from JAJDCA010000026.1 coordinate 57,357, forward strand.
TGCGACGCAGGGGATTCAACCGAAGTTGACATTTTTCTTTGATATTGATGCTAAAAAAGGATTGGCGCGGATTAATCGTGCCAAAGATCGTATTGAATGTCGCGCCATTGCGTATCACAATCGTGTCCGACAAGGGTATTTGGCTCTTGCCAAAAATGAACCGCGGCGGATTAAAGTCATTGATGCAAGTAAGAGTAAAAGTGAAATTCATGACATTGTATTAGGGCATGTGGAAAAAATATTTTCAAAATGATAGAAACACAATCAGACATTAATTTATCTATTATTCAGCGATTTGCTGCATTGCACAAAAAAAATTGTTTGGCGCATGCGTATTTATTTGTGGGAACTAAAGAGGCGGGAAAGTCAGAAACAGCTGTAGGTGTCGCGAAATGGTTTAATTGTGAGAAGGCCAAAGAAGAGGGGTTTGCATCTTTTTGTGATCAATGTTTATCTTGCCGGAAAATTAATTCGAAGAATCATCCGGATGTTCATATGATTGAAGGGGATTACGAAAAATCCATAAAGGTCGAGGAGATTCGGCAGCTATTAAGCCAAATTAAATTGCGACCATTTTTAGCAGAGAAGAAAATTTTTATTATTAAAAATATGGAAAATTTAACTTTGGAAGGAAGTAATGCACTTTTAAAGACCTTGGAAGAGCCTTCAACAAATAGCCTTTTGATTTTAACCTCTTCTGTACCGGAAAAAGTGTTGGATACGGTTAAGTCACGTTGTCATGTGGTACCTTTTCTTCCTTTGTCTCAAAAAGAATTAATGGCAAAGGTATCTGAAAATGGCAATGGCAATCCTGAAATTCAATTTATGACATATTTTGCTGAAGGGTGTGTAGGAAGATTTCGAAAGCTTCAGGAAAATCATTTTTTTACGATGAAAAACGAAAGCATAGACCGATTTATTTTAAATCCGGCTACAGATGAGAATTTTACGAAAAAAGTGTTGGTAGATAAACAGGCGACAAAGGATTTTTTGGATGTGTTACTGAGTTGGGTGCGGGATGCGATGTTAATAAAATCAGGGGTAGAAGATGAACGTTTAATTCATTTAGACCGGAGAGCTGAATTGCGTGATTTTCAGCGCAGGTTTTCTTTTGAAGCATTGACGTATTTACAGAATGCCGTTATTAAAATGTTTGGATTATTGTCAGAAAACTTTAATGTAAAAATGCGGTTAGTTATTATTAAAAATTTATTGAGGAGTAATTATGCATAAAGTTGTTCAAGCAAAATTGGGAGAATATCGTCCCGTTTATTTGTATGACGCTAATGATGTCGATTGTAAACGGGGAGATTGTGTCATTCTGGAAGTTGACCGAGGGTCTGAGTATGCAACGGTAATTTCGGTAAAGACATTTGATTGTAAGAAAGGCGATAGTGTTAAAGGAAAAATTGTCCGGCATGCCACAACAGGTGACAAGAAGCAAATAGAAAATAATCGTATGAAGGCCAAAGATGCGCTTAATACAGGGGTTCGGAAAATTACAGAACGGCATCTTCTAATGAAAATTGTAAAAGTCGAATACACTTTTGATAATAGTAAAATTATTTTTTTCTTTGCGGCAGACGGGCGTGTTGATTTTCGGGCACTGGTCAAAGAGCTGGCCGGTATTTTTCGTGTGCGTATTGAATTAAAACAAATTGGTGTTCGGGATAAAGCCAAGATTACCGGGGGGTATGGTGTATGTGGACGGGAACTTTGTTGTCATTCGTACATGAATATGTTTCATCCGCTTTCGGTCAAGATGGCTAAACGACAGGGTTTACCATTAAATCCTTCACGCATTTCAGGATTGTGTGGTCGGATTAAATGTTGTATGGCGTATGAATTTGATGTTTACAGGAGGTATTCAAGGTCGCTGCCATCTATTGGCGATAGTATTACGATTAGTGAAGGGCAAGGAAGAGTGGTGGATATCAATATTTTAAAACGCCGTGTGAGTGTTGATCTTGGTGAGGGAAGAATTGTGAAAGCGACGATTGATGAAAAATAAATTTTATGTAACAACGCCTATTTATTACGTTAATGACAAGCCGCATATCGGGCATGCGTACACGACGATCCTTGCCGATGTTTTGGCACGTTTTCATAGGGCCAGCGGGGATGATGTTTTTTTCTTAACGGGATTAGATGAACATGGGCAAAAAGTTCAGCAGGCGGCTGAAGCCCGTCAAATGACCTCCCAAGCCCATTGTGATGATTTGGCACCACGATTTTTGCATTTGTGGGAAAAGTTAGAGATTCAGCATGATGATTTTATTCGGACGACACAGCCTCGTCATGTGAGGGTTGTTCAAGAGACCTTGCAAAAAGTTTACGATGCCGGTGATGTGTATGAGGATGAATATGAGGGGTGGTATTCGGTTTCCGAAGAGCGCTTTATTACAGCGACAGAAAAAGAGTCTGGTGAATTTCGGGATATTAAGCAGCTGAAAGAAAAGAATTGGTTTTTCCGCATGAGCAAATATCAACAGAGGCTCATCGACCACATTAATGACAATCCAGAATTTATTCAACCCGTGCATCGTCGTAATGAAGTTTTGGGTTTTCTTCGCCAGCCTCTGGGAGATTTGTGTATTTCTCGTCCTAAGTCGCGTATGAGTTGGGGAATTGAATTACCCTTTGATACAGAGTATGTGACGTATGTCTGGTTTGATGCCCTTTTGAATTATGTGACAGGTCCCGGCTATTTAGCTGACGAGACTCTGTTTCAGAAATGGTGGCCGGCTTCAATTCATTTAATTGGTAAAGATATTCTTACCACGCATTCGGTGTATTGGCCGACGATGTTATTTTCTTTAGGGTTACCCTTACCGAAAACTATTTTTGCCCACGGGTGGTGGTTAACCGGTGATGCTAAGATGAGCAAGTCTCTAGGGAATATCGTGAATCCTTTGGACTTGATTGATGAATACGGGGTAGATCCGGTGCGGTATTATTTGATGCGCGAGATGGTTTTAGGGCAGGATTCTAATTTTACCGAGGCCTCATTTATTAAACGGTACAATAGTGATTTGGCGAATGATTTTGGTAATTTGCTTAATCGCGTGAGTGGGCTTATTGGAAAGTATTTTGATGGGTGCGTGCCGGCGCCACAAGAAGAGACGCCAGCGGAACAAGAAGTTCGTCAATGTGCTGAAAGTTTAGATGGGCGTAAACATGAATTGATTCAAGAATTAAAGGTGCATGAAGCGATTGAAGAAACTTTGGCTTTGGTACGAAAAATGAATAAATATCTTGAAAGTCAAGCCCCGTGGAAAGTAGCTAAGGAAGATTTAGGTCGTGCCGGTACAATCCTTTACACGGCTTGTGAAGCCTTACGCATCAGCGCCGTGCATTTAGAACCCGTCATGCCGGCCAAAACTAAAATTCTTTTAGAAGTTCTAGGTGCCGAAACTACAGGCGTAAAGTGGGGCGAACTTCAAAGTGGTACAAAATTAAAAGCACACGAGGCGCTATTTCCTAGGGTAGAAATTGAAAAATAAAATGAAGAAAATTGTTTGGCATGCCCATGCTAAAGCAAGGTTGGTAGAACGAGGTATTGGATTAAAGCTAATAAGAGATGCTTTAGATTATCCAGATCAAATAATTTCTGAAGGTAAATACAGTATTATTCATAAATTTTACGGTGATTTTAATCGTAAAAAGAAGTATTTGTTGAGAATTTTTGTTGAAGAGCAAGAACGGAAATTCATAATCCGTTCAGTTTATCGTACTTCAAAAATTCATAAATATTGGAGGGATACCAAATGAAAATGAACTATGATCCAAAGGCCGATGCCTTGTATATTCGATTAAAGTCATCTAGAACAAAAATTGATGAAAGTGATGAGGTTTCAAAAGGGGTTATTATTGATTACGATACCTCGGGAAAGCCTGTTGGAATTGAGTTTTTAAATGCAGCTAAACTTTTTGGAGGGCGCAAAGAATTTCAAGTTGAAATGTCTTTAACGGAAAATATTAGAAAATAGGAAGGGTAAAATCATATGGCTATGGAAACGATTACGTGGGTGAAGGGTCAGGTTAAGTTGATTGATCAGACGTTGTTGCCGGGGAAGTTGAAATACATTTATTGTAAGGATGTGAAAACATTGTGGGAGGCGATTAAACGGTTGAGTGTGCGGGGGGCGCCGGCTTTGGGTGTGGCAGCGGCGTTTGGTGTCTTGCTCGGGTTGAAAAAGTTTAAAGGAAAAGATTCAGCAAAGTTCGTGAAACATGTAGCGGATGTGTGTGATTACATTGGGACATCCCGGCCTACGGCGGTGAATTTGTTTGCTGCGCTGGAAGAGATGAAGGCTTCGGCGGTTATGCATCGCGATTGTTCTGTGACAGAAATTACGAAATATTTAAAGAAGACGGCGATGGCCATTTATGACGAAGATCGCCGGGTGTGTCGCACGATGGGGAAATTTGGGGCGACTTTGATTCGGTCTGGACAGAATGTTTTAACGGTCTGTAATGCCGGAGCTTTGGCGACGGTAGATTTTGGGACGGCATTGGGTGTGTTTTACAGTGCCAAAGCCCAACGAAAGAAATTTAAGGTGTATGCTTGCGAAACACGTCCGCTTTTGCAAGGGGCGCGATTGACAACTTGGGAACTTCTTCGAGGCGGTATTGATACCACATTAATTTGTGACAATATGGCAGCCACAGTGATGAAGCAGGGCAAAGTAGATGCGATTTTTACCGGAGCCGATCGTGTGGCGGCGAATGGCGATTCCGCCAATAAAATTGGCACGTACAGTTTGGCTGTTTTGGCTAAATATCACAAGATTCCTTTTTACATTGTGGCGCCACGCTCAACGTTTGATTTGAGTATTAAAAGTGGGCAGGAAATTCCTATTGAAGAACGTGATAAATCAGAAGTCATTAATTTCCAAAATCAATCAACAGCACCTAAGCAGGTCAAGGTGTACAATCCTGCCTTTGATGTCACAGATGCCAAACTCATTACGGCGATCGTCACAGAACATGGGATCATCAAACCGCCTTTTCGTCAAAATATTAAGAATGTTTTCAAATGACAACATTGTCCCAGGTAGGTGAATTTGGGTTGATTGATCAGATTAAGAAAGGCGTCTCATCATCGCGCTCAATTGTGTGTGGTGTCGGCGATGACACGGCGGTGGTAAAAAGTCCTTCCGGTTTACAATTATTAACAACAGATATGTTGGTTGAAGATGTGCATTTTACATGTAAAATGTCACCGTTGGCCATTGGGCATAAGGCTTTGGCGTGCAGCATTAGTGATGTGGCGGCCATGGGAGGCCAGCCGCAGTACGCATTGATATCTCTAGGGGCTCCAGCTAATTTTTCTAAACAATTTATTTTGACAATGTACCGGGGCCTGCAGCGTACGGCTAAAAAATTTGGTGTGCATGTAGTCGGTGGGGATACGGTTAAAAGTAACAAGCTGACAATTAATGTGGCTTTAACCGGTGAGGTTGCTTCAAAAAATTTAGTTACGCGTAAAGGGGCAAGGCCTGGGGATCAAATTTTTGTCACAGGGCCTTTGGGAAAATCATTTACATCCGGCTGGCATTTGAAATTTATTCCACGTGTGAAAGAGGCGCACTACTTGGTAAAATATTTTAAGCCGACGGCCATGATGGATATCTCCGACGGATTAGCCGCAGATTTAGGACATGTCTTAAAGGCGAGTGGTGTAGGGGCTGTTATTGAAGAAGAAAAAGTGCCACGCAGGCAGAAGGCTACTCTTCAGCAAGCTTTGCACGATGGGGAAGATTTTGAGTTATTGTTTACGTTGTCTTCGCAGCAAGCGCAGAAATTAACAAAACAGAAACTGCCTTTTAAATTTTTTTTCATTGGCGGAATTGTAAAAGAACCTGGCCTATTACATGTTATTAACAAAAAAGGAAAAGCGCGAAATATTTCACCAAAAGGATTTGAACATTTTAAACCATAAACACACCTCGGGAGTCTGTTTGGGGTACACAACGCCATCCCAAACAGACCCCCGAGGTGTGTTTACGGTTAATCGTCGATTATGTCATTTAAATTAATAACAAGGACTCAGGAAGAGACTATTCAATTTGGGGTCACTTTGGCGAAGAGGCTGAAGCCTGGCGACATTATTTGTCTCTTCGGTGATTTGGGTAGCGGGAAGACGACATTCGTTAAAGGCCTGGCGAAGGGGTTAAGGATTAATCCTACAAAGGTGAGTAGTCCGACGTTTGTTGTGATGAACATGTATGAAGGCAAGTTGCCTTTGTACCATTTTGATTTGTACCGGTTTGAAGACGCAAATGAAATTTATGCGATTGGTTACGAAGAGTTCTTTTATGGAGAGGGCATTGCTGTTGTCGAATGGGCTGAGCGCTTAGGCGCATTGTGTCCGAAGGAATATTTGAGTGTACATTTTTCCCATCGAAAAGATCATGGACGAACAATTCAATTGAAAGCAAAAGGGAAAAGGTATCATGAAATTATTAACCATTGAAGCTTCAACACGAAATTACAGCTTGGCGGTTTCCGATGAGGAAAAGGTTGTTGCTTACAAAAATTTTAGACTTAAGAATGTGCTTTCATCATCCGTCATGCCGGGCATCAAAAGTGTTTTAGATAAATCTGGAATTCCGCTCAATAAATTGGATGGGTTTGCGGTGGGATTAGGTCCAGGGTCGTTTACCGGTTTGCGTGTGGGATTAGCAACGATACAAGGGCTTATTTTTGCCACGCAAAAACCTGTGGTGGGTATTTCCAGTTTAGATATTTTAGCGGCCAACGTCACTACAGAGGTGGAGCAAATTTGTGTCATCACGGATGCCAAGCGTAGCATGGTGTTTTCATGTGTGTACCAACGGAAAGGATCTCAGCTCAAGAAGCTAAGCCCGTATGTTTTAGCACCGGTCGAAGATGCCCTTAAAAATATTAGCGGCGCAACGATTTTTGTTGGGGATGGTATTGCTTTGTATCACGAGCGAGTTGTGCAGTTTTGTCGTGGAAAATTTGCCATTACGTTTGCCGCAGAAAAATTATGGAGCCCTCAAGCCCGGCGAGCTGTTCCTTTAGTTTTAGAAAGATTTCGTCAGAAAAAAGTCGACAAGATTGAAAAGTTATTACCTTTGTATTTGTATCCAGAAGATTGTCAAGTTAGGAGAAGTTAATTAGGAATTTCTAGCTTTAAAGAAATTCCAAAAGGGTCTAATTCCCCGAGGCTTGCCCCGAGGAGTGTCATTAAGAGGGAGAAGTAAGGTGTAAGAGGCAAGAAGCAAGATAAAGAATTTATGTTTTATCTTGCATCTTACATCTTGTAACTTGCTTCTTTTAAAAGAGGTCAGTGATCAGTGGTCAGTGCTCAGAAAGAAAACAAACTAGCCCCCGTTACCTATTGCGAAATAGACTTAAAGGCCATTCGACACAATGTTAAAGCCTTGCGTCATTTTGCAGCCTCCCGGAAACTGCACAATATTTCCCGCCCATCGACATTACAGCTTTTAGCCGTCATTAAAGCAGATGCGTATGGTCATGGAATGGAGCCGATCGGTCATTTATTGGATGAGCTTGGTATTGATTTTTTTGGTGTTTCCGATGTGTTTGAAGGAATGCGCCTGCGGGCAGCTGGACTGAAGAAGCCGATTTTGTTATTTGAAACAACGCTGGCGGCACAGGCTCAACACATTGTTGATTACCAATTAATGCCAACGGTTTGTACCCTGGATGTGGCGCAGGCCTTAAATCGGTATGCCCAGCAAAAAAAACAGTCCCTTAAAGTTCATGTCAAAGTAGATACAGGGATGGGGCGTTTAGGGGTGTGGTACAAAGATGCCATTACTTTTGTGCAAAAGATCATGGCGTTGAAATATTTGGTGATCCAGGGGGTTTTTACGCATTTCCCGGTAGCTGACACGGATTGTGCTTTCACAGAAAAACAAATTAAGCAGTTAACCACATTAGTGCAGCAGTTAGATCAAAAGGGGCTAGTGATTCCGTACGTGCATGCGGCTAATAGCATGGGGCTGACCGGGTATCAAGTTGATGTTTTAAATCTTTCACGTCCAGGGCTCACGATCTACGGCCTTTATCCTGATTCAAAAATAAAAACAAAAATTAATCTCAAGCCAGCCATGAGCATTCGCTCTACAGTTATTTTTTGCAAAGATGTTCTTAAGGGGCAAGGCATTAGCTACGGGCATTCATTTACAGCCAAAAAAAAGATGAAGGTTGCGGTTGTGCCTATTGGCTACAGTGATGGATACCTCAGAATTTTCTCCAATAAAGCTGATGTGCTGGTGGGCGGTCAACGCTGTCCTGTCATCGGTCGTGTCACCATGGATCAAGTCATGGTGGATGTTTCCAAGGTCAAAAATACTCGGATCGGAATGGCCGTGACCATTTTAGGAACGCAAAAACAAGAGTGCATCACGGCCGAAGAACTTGCCGATCATGCCCAAACCATCAATTACGAAATCGTGTGTTCCCTTGGTAGCCGTTTGCCAAGAATTTACAAATCTTAAGAATTCAATTGTTGTAACATGTTGAAAATAAACAAAGAAAATTGAGTTATGAAATTGCCCCGCGGGGCAATTTCACAACTCGCGAAAAGAAAGGATTCGTTTGTGAGAAAATATCTAATGAGGCTCGTTATTTTTATTGCCTGTTTCAGTGTTTCTTCATGGGCCTTGGCCGATGTGATTGGGTATGCCGACAAAGAGGTTCAGGAGATTGCGGAACCGATTTTGGATGGCATTCTTCAGGGTTTTAAGGACAATGATTACACCCAATACGCCAAAAATTTTGATGACATGCTTAAAGAATCTGTGCCAGAAAAACGCTTTTTAGCCGTCGACCAACAGATTGAAGGTTCCATGGGAGAGTTTAAATCCAGAGAATATTTGGGATTTCTGAATCAGGGCCAAATTACCGTCATCCTTTGGAAAGGCCAATTCGAAAAAAGCGAAAACGACATCTTGATCAAACTCGTCATCTCCAAACGCGCCAACACATTCGTCGTCACCGGGTTGTGGTTTCAGTAGAGAAAAAGTGCGGCGTAAATTTATTTGATATGATATCACAGATATGATATACTTCTAGTAAAGGAGGAGAAAATCATGGTAAGAACTTTAATTGGAATATCTCAAGACGACAAACAATGGTTGGAGCGGTACAGTCATTCGTGTCATCAATCTATGGCTCAGACTATTCGTCTGGCCATTCAGGCATTTCGTCAGCAGAATAGAAAAGGGATGCAAAAAAATGTTTTTAAACAGACTGCAGGGTTGTGGAAAGGGCGAAAAATAGACAGCCAAGAATATGTGCAGAAATTACGTAAAGAATGGGATGGGGCATTTTGAGTCCAAAATATCTTATTGATACGGTAATATTGATTGAGCACCTTAATGGCCTTAAAAAAGCTACGGATTGGCTGGCTGCACTAAAGGATGGGGAAGCGGTTATTTCTGTCATTACCTATGCGGAAGTCCTAGCAGGGATTAAAGATGGAGAAGAGGATGAAATTTATTCTTTTTTAGACTATTTTACATGTTTTCCTATTCAGGTATCCACTGCTAAGCTAGCGGCTAGTTTACGCCGGAAATGGCGTTGGAAATTGCCGGATGCCTTTCAGGCTGCACTTGCCACAGAAAATCAAATTTACTTAGTAACCCGCAATACAAAAGATTTTTCTTCAAAAAAGCATACCTTTGTCAAAATTCCGTATTAAATTTCTTTATTTGAAGGGGTATTGGGACTTTTTCATAAAATAATTAAAATATTTTTTTAATAAAACTGTAACTAATTGGTATTAAATATGTTGTAGTAAGAATTATTTGACCTCCCACCCTTGCCGATTGTCCAGAATATGTTATCCTTTCAGCGTACAACGTAAGAAATCGGTTTCTTAACAATATCCTACCAATAAAGGCCTGCATGCAGGTTTTAACCTCGCCACGGATTGGTAATTCTTGAAAAGAAGTAAGAATCAAGGTGTAGAGAATTAGGTAATTATTTTTTTTACCGCATAGGAAAGCATAAAACTTTCCTATCGGCATTGAAAATACGCCTTCAGGTTATCGCCAAAGGCGATTTTCTTGTTTCTCTACCTCGTATTCCTCTACTTCTTTCTTTACTTAACCCAAGGAGAAAATCCATGAATACAACTATTCACAAATACAAAACCCGTCTTTATTACCGAATATTTTCTGCCTTTGTGGCGGTGGCATTTTTGACAACGACTATTGTGCCGCGGGGTTTTGCGCAGAATGTGTCTGTGCCTGCGCCAATAGGTGTCAACTTGCCGGCTGTAGGTAGTCTGGTGACGGCCAGTGAGGCCTTTACGCCTACCATGATTAAAGGTTTAACCATTCATCCGGAGAATCCGTTGCAATTTGATTTTATTGTGGATACGGGGAATACCGGCCTGAAGCAAGGGCAAGCATTGAAGGATGAAACCACCAAATTGGTGAAATATTTTTTGGCATCGTTGACTGTTCCCGAAGATGAAATGTGGGTCAATTTGAGTCCGTATGAAAGTGATCGTATTATTGCCGAAGGATTAGGGCAAACGGATATGGGGCGCGACATGTTAGCCCAGGATTATTTGCTCAAACAGCTCACCGCTTCCTTGATGTATCCGGAAGAAGAGTTGGGAAATACATTTTGGCAAAGAGTGTATGAGCGGGCGTATGAAGAGTTTGGTGTCACGGATATTCCGACGAATACATTTAACAAAGTATGGATTGTGCCGGAGAAGGCTGTGATTTACGAACAAGCTGAGACGGCGAGCACGTATGTGTTGGAGAGTCATTTGAAGGTGATGTTGGAGGAGGATTATGTCGCGATGGAGAACGCGGATCGTAGGGGTTTGATTCATCAAACCCAAGAAAAGGGCGTGATGAATCACGCCCCTACGGATATTATTCGCGAATTGCTTATTCCCGAAATCGAACGCGAAGTCAACGAAGGCAAGACCTTTGCCAATCTACGCCAAATCTACAATTCCATGATCCTGGCCGAGTGGTACAAGCACAATCTCAAAGAATCATTGTTAGGGCAAGTGTATGTCGGGCAAAACAAAATTAAGGGTATTAATACCGAAGACAAAGACATAGCTCAAAAAATTTACAATCAATACATCAAATCATTTAAGACAGGCGTCTACGACTACATCCGCGAAGACTACGACCCTGCGACCAATCAAATCATCCCAAGAAAATATTTCTCTGGAGGGATCCTTCGAGCGAAACGCTCCATGTTCACCGTACTCACGGATGCTGCCGAGATAAGCGCAACCCAAGCCGACGATCTATTCTACTTAGGAACTCCTCAATACCTCGCCCCCGTCGACATGGCCGAACTAGGAACAGATGCGGCCGAAGTGATGGAAATTGAACGTGCGTTGAGAAATACGAAATCTATTAAAACAGCCTTAACAGATGCATCAATGATGGAAAGAAAAGTATCAAAAAAAAGTTTAGCTCTATTAAAAAAACTTAAAAACAAGAAAAATGTATCAATCCTTGTTGCAGAAGATGATCCTCGAATGGCTAAAAATATTGAGAATCATTTTTCTAAAGATAAAAAGTATTCTATTACAATTGCACGCGAAGGAATTTCTTTTTTTGCTTTTGCGCACAATAAACCAGAGAGCTTTGATGTAATTGTTTCAGACGTTAGTTTGCCTTCTATGAGCGGTATTGAAGTTGCAAAAAAATTACATAAGGAGGATAAGCTTGATACCCCCATACTAATTATGACTGGGTATGATATAGACAAAATTGAAGAAAATGCGCCGCCTAATGTCATTAAGGTGTTTTCTAAGCGTGTGTTTGGGGGGTCTGTTTTTAAAGATATTCAGAATTTTATTGAAGGAAAAGAAAACGAAGCTGACGACGCCATGTCGTCAAATACAAAGAAATTTAAAGGAAACATTTTAAGCAAGATTAAGGGATATTCTAATAGTCGAAATGCTTATCAGCAATTGGCCTATTATTATGAAGATGAAATACGTCGGGTGCGGAATGCTTCGGGTTTTTTGTTTTTCATTAAACCTATCTGGATAACTTATTTGAAGGCAAAAGCGGTAGGTTCTTACAAGAAAGTTATTGAGCTTGAGAAGGGGGATGTAAATAAATATAAAACGTATGAAGATTTCTCGAAATATTTTGGTGGTCGTAAGGCAGCCACGAAGGATCTTGATCTTGCACGTGATATCGTCACAAAGCATTTTTTAAATAGGTATGCTAAGCGAAAGGGTCTAGGGTTAATTTCTGTGAATGAAAGTGTTAATTTTCCGCATTACATTGTTGGTAAGTATTCTGTAGAAGATGCTGCACGTTCTGTGACTAATAGTAATTTGAATATTTTTACTCATGATTATGGTGATCAAAAGGCTAAGGTCGCCTTGGTAACGGCGTGGGTTGTAACGTATGTTGCAGATCATTTGAAGATAAAAATTTCTACAGACATAGTGGATGATATTGAAACAAGGATTAAAGATTCTGTTAATGAGGGGAAAAGTTATGCTCAAACACGGGATGAGGTCGCTCAAATGATGTTAGAAGAAGTTAAGGATAGCCAAATAGATATCAATCATATTTCAGAAGAAGTTTCTAGGAAGCAAGGATTAAATGAAGAAGATGCAGAAAAATTGAAGGATTTTTTGGCGGATACAGCCATGGCGGTAAAGAATATTGAAGCAGAGGTATTAACAGATGTAGATAAGGCTACATACGGTGGTATTAACTTCGACCCGGCGATGTTGGATATGCAGATTAAGCGGGATGGGGTGCCGTTGCCTTTTGCGATGCAGGATGTGGATTTGGGGATGAGGGTGCAAGGGTTTCTACCGATCCTCGGTGACTTCATTCCGGTCAGCCTGCCTCAATTGATCGGGTTGGGCGATTCAGTACCTGCGACGGAAAAAATATCCCTCAATTTCGGGCACGGGATGATGATGCGCGATCCGATGGACGTGTATGGGACTTGAGCCAATGGCTTGATGTGTTTAAAGAATCTTTTATTTCTTTAGGTGTCATTTTTTTCCAGTCTTGTGTCATTTTAGCTCGAATAAGATGAAGGTCTTTCATAAATTTAGGTTCTCTGATAGCCATGTTACACCTCCTCTGGGGAACAGATATCAATCTGTGGGTATCCGTACTTTTGGTTTACGCGGCTTGCTTCAGCACGAGTTTTATGTTTTGCCATGTGTTTAAAGTTCCAACTTGCAAGAACAGGAATATGGTTAATGGATGCAATCGCAATATGCAAGGCGTCGGGTAGATATTTTTACGGAATAATTTTATGTTTTATGTATTTTGTGGCAAGTTCTATAGATTTTTCTGTATTACGAAGTTCTTTGCATTGATATTTTTGAATAACATGCAGAAGTTTTTTTTGCTTTGAAAGGTCAGGAGTTCTTTTTATTTCTTCCGATACGATTTGTGAAATAAAAAGAGAATGCCCTTCAGATTGTACGGATTTAAAAAATAGTTTTGTCGCATTTTTTATCCAGGGTGCGTCGTCTGCGTAAAGACCGTTAATGACAGAAGTATCAAGATAAATTTTCATGTTTTAAAAATAACATAGATAAAGGGCTCAGTCAAGAAAACTGGGAGTCGTTTACTCGCGAGTTGCCTTTTGCGATGCAGGATGTGGATTTGGGGATGCGGGTGCAAGGTTTTATGCCGATCCTCGGCGATTTCATTCCGGTTAGTTTGCCGCAGCTTATTGGACTCGGTGATACTACGCCAAAGAAGTTTCCGACAGATTTAAGTGAAGATGTCGTGACACGTGATCCTATGGATATGGTAGGGTAATTGAGTTAGGTCTTCCAACTTACGATTTTTAAATTCTCGATACGTTGAAAATCAGAGGTGTTGTCGGTGACTAATATGCATTGGTATCTGATGGCATGAGCGGCAATAATGAGATCTAAATCTGCAATGATGTTTCCTTTGTGATGTAATTTGGATTTGATTGTGGCGAATTCTTGAGAGGTCTTTCTATCCCAAGCAAGAGTATCGATGGTTTTTAGAAGAGGGGTTAATTCGTCATTCAGAAGGTTTTTCTTTTTGGATTCTTTAAGGAGGCTAAGTCCATACAGTAGTTCTGCAGCAACCACTTCGCATAAAAAAACCGTATTCCGCTTTTTATCTAACAAGTGTTGCCATGTATGTTCATTGTGTCGCATTAATTCGGATACGGTTGTTGTATCGAGTAAGTACATCAGAATGTCATTTCTTTTTTGTTTTTACGGGTATGTTTAACGCCTGCCATCATTTTATCAACAGTATCATTTAAATTCGGACGAGATGTTAATCGTTTTTTTCTAAAGGAATTCGGCCACTCTGCGGATACTTCTTTTTGTAATACCATGCAAATGTATTTATTACGGCTGATATTGAGCTGTTTACTTTTTCGGCCGATGGCTAAAAGTATATCTTCGGGGATATGAATAGTTGTGGTCATGGCAGTAACCTCCTTTTTATGATCTACTGTAAGTATATCCGGATATATTCACTTTGTCAAATAGAGGGAAAATGTAGACGGAAAAAATAGATGGTTTTTTAAGTGTTGTTGAAAATTACTTCCGCTGCCCGTCGGCTGGCGCCTGGATCTCCCAAAGAGCGTTTGACTTTGAGGAGTTCGGATTTGATGTCGGTCAGGCGAATTTCATTGGTAAACATATTTTTTAATTTTTTCGCAATATGCTCACCCGTGGCCTGATATTGTACGCATTCCGGGACAATACGTTGTTGGGCGACGACATTCACTAATCCAATATCGGGAATTTTAATAAAACATTTGGCTAAAGCCCACGTGAGAAAAGACGTTTTGTACGTAATCACCATGGGTTTTTGTAAGATGGCGGTTTCCAACGTGGCGGTGCCCGAGGCCACCATGCAGAGTTGGCAGGCATTGATGCCGTCGTACATATCCTCCACAATGGCCAGGCTAAGAGGTTGAGGAGGATTGGTTTCATGGTTTTGAATGTGTCCTTCTATGCAGGCTTGCTCAATAGTCGGTGCTTTCACAATGAGAAATTGAATCATGGGAAATTCACGGGTTAGAATAGCGGCGGCTTTGAGCATAATAGGGAGTAGCGTGTCGACTTCTTTCTGTCGGGAGCCGGGCAAAATACCGATGGTCATTTTGTAATCGAGTAAGCGATGCTTTTGGAGGAATTGTTCTTTGGGCACGTTAACGGTAATGTCATCAATAAGAGGGTTTCCGACAAAGTCGACCTCCATACCAAAGCGGGCATAAAATTCTTTTTCAAATTCAAACAGGACAAGCATTTTATCAACGTATTTTTTGATGGCGTACACACGATTTTTCTTCCATGCCCAGATTTGCGGACTGATGTAATAAATGACTTTAATCCCCCTCTTTTTGATTTTTTTCGCTAAACGCAAATTAAACCCGGGGTAGTCTACCAAAACAACAGCGGCAGGGCGTCTTTGGCGGATTTCTTTTAGGGTTTGATAAAATATTCGACGGAATGTGCCGTAGTGTTTGAGTACTTCGACAAAACCAACCACAGCAATTTTTGTCATGTCATGGTAGAGCTCAACATCGGCTTCTTGCATCTTAGATCCACCAAGACCTGAGAATGTAATAGAAGGATCAAGATGTTGGATTTCTCTAACTAAATGGGCGGCATGCATGTCGCCAGAGGTTTCTCCGGCTATGACGATGATGTGTTTAGGGGTAGGCATTTTATTTAAGACGTAGCAACGAGGCTGGGCTTCGTCGCATTGTTGATTTCCTGCGTAATCTCAAGCGCTACTTTCAGCGCATTCCGGCCTTCTACACCGGAGACAATCGGTTTTTTGTCTTCCTGAATGCATTCAATAAAATGTTCAAGCTCTTTTTTAAGCGGTTCTTCTTTTTCAATAGGAAGGCTGTGTTTCACGATTTGGTGTTCATTCTTTTTGTAGATAAAGGCTTCTTGCTTGACATAATCGAGTGAGATGTATGTATCTTTTTGAAAGATACGAATTTTACGTGTGACCTCATCGGACACGCGGCTGGCCGTTAAGTTACAAACACATCCATTGGCAAAGGTAAGGCGCACATTAGCGATATCTTCCAGTGGCGTTAAAACATTAACGCCAATCGATTGGATTTGCTGGATGGGTGAATCAATGAGTCCGAGGATGATATCAATATCATGGATCATCAAATCCATGACCACGCCGATATCCAAAGAACGATTTGGAAAATGGTTGAGGCGGTGGCACTCAATAAATAGAGGGTCTTGCGTAAAATGTTTGATGGATTGAAATGCGCTGTTAAAACGTTCTACGTGGCCGACCTGTAATGTGCAATTATGCTCTTGGGCCAGCGCAATCAGTTCATCGGCCTGGGCCACGGTTGTGGTGATCGGTTTTTCCACAAAGGTATGAATCTTATTTTGCAGGAAGAACTTAGCAATTTCATGGTGGTTTTGTGTAGGGACGCAAATATTAACAGCATCGACTTTGTCGGCTAGAGCTTTGTAATCTTCAAAAAAAGGAACATTGTAGTTTCGGGCTAGTCTTTGCGCACGTTCTTGCTTGATATCACAGGCCCCAATAATGTCAACTTTATCGCTTAATTCGCTGTAAACTTTGAGATGCCGGGCCCCTAAATGCCCGATGCCAATAATGCCTATCTTGAGTATTTTCATGGGGATAACCATAACAAATGCCTCGACAAAAGTCAATGGGTATGCTACCATTCCCGCCACTATGCAGAATTATTTGAAAATGTTGAAGTTCTTGAAGGGGCATCGGAAGCTTTTTGGGGTGGCTGTCGGAACAATGATGATAGCTAGTTTTTTTGAAAGTTTTCAATTGTCTCTTATGGTTCCGATGACGGACCGGATGTTTAATAACAAGAAGATTGTTATTCCTAATGAACTCCCCGCCTTTGTTGAAAATCTTATTGATACCCTTAATAATACTGATCCGCAAACTTTATTTAAACTCTTTCCTATTCTTTTTATTGTTATGCTTTTAGCAAAGCATTTTTTTTCATTTTGGTATCAATATTTGATGAACGATGTTTCGCAAAGGGTGTTGCGGGATGTTCGTAATAAAGTGTACACTAAGATTCAAAACCTTTCCCTAGATTATTTTAGTAAGAAACGTACCGGCGAGTTGATTTCTCGAATTACGAATGATGTGGGGATTATTGAGAATGCCATTTCGTATGGTTTAACCGATCTTTTTCGTCAGAGTTGTATGATTTTTATTTATGTAGGGATTGCTTTTATGATTAATCCAAAAGCGGCACTGATTATTTTTATGATTGGGCCTTTTGTAGGGTTTCCATTGAGTAGGATTGGTAAAAAATTACGAAAAATTTCTAAACAAGCACAAGAAAAAGTGGCGGATATTAATTCTTTATTGCTGGAGACGATAGCAGGTATTCAATTAATCAAGGCTTTTCGGACGGAGAATTATGAAATTGAGCGTTTCGGGAAAAATAATCATGATTATTACAAGCTCAGGATGAAGGCGTCCAAACGTATTTTATTGATATCTCCTATTACGGAAATATTCGGGGGTATTTGCGGGATTGCCATTATTTTATGGGTTGGACGTACGGTGATGGAGGGGAATTTATCTTTTGGCGTCTTCATATTATTTTTTGGATCGATTATGTCGATTATCAGTCCTGTTAAAAAGTTGGGTAATGTGAATGCTTTGATTCAGCAGGCTATTTCCGCCAGTGAACGGGTGTATGATATTTTAGATACGCAGCCGACAGTTAAAGAGAAGGATGATGCCATTGCGTTGCCGGAAATGCAGAAATCGATTTGTATTAAAGATGTAGCATTTTCTTATGAAGCGGGTTCGGAAGTTATTCTTAAAAAGATTAATTTGGAAATTAAAAAAGGTGAACTTGTCGCGATTGTCGGGCCGACTGGAACAGGAAAGACGACTCTGGCGAATTTGATTCCACGTTTTTATGATCCATCTTCCGGACAAGTTACCATGGATGGTATTGATTTGAAAAAAGGTACGTTTGAATCATTGCGTAAGCAGATCGGTATTGTGACACAGGAAACGATTCTTTTTAACGACACCGTTAGAAATAATATTGCGTATGGGCATAACGAAGCTGAACAATCGATTATTGAAGAGGCCGCCAGAAAAGCCTTTGCCCATAGATTTATCGTTAAAATGCCAGAAGGCTACAATACCATGATTGGTGATCGAGGTTTTCGTTTATCGGGTGGGGAAAAGCAACGCATGGCGATTGCGCGTGCTATTTTAAGAAATCCTCCAATTCTTATTTTAGACGAAGCAACCTCCCAATTAGATTCAGAATCCGAGAAATTTGTCCAGGAAGCTGTAGATAAGTTAATGCAAGACAGAACCGTTATTGCCATTGCTCATCGTTTGTCCACTGTCAAAAAAGCCGACAAAATTGTCGTCCTAGATCACGGCAAAATTGTAGGCCTGGGCCGTCATGAAGAGCTCCTCAACACCTGTCCCTTGTACAAGCGGCTTCATGATATGCAGTTTCAAATGTGACAGTTAATTGTCTTTTGAGATCATGTTATAAAACTAGTTGCAAAAAAAAAGGTTATTCGTTATACTATCGCAATTCAATTAGAGGTTAAATAAAATAGTATGTGAATAGTGTCCTGCCCTAAGGGCATCAATGAAACATATTATTAACACGTAAGGAGAGAACATGGTCGAAGAACTCATCAAAAAACTTTTAGAAGCTGGTGTTCATTTCGGACATCAAACCAAGCGCTGGAATCCTAAAATGAAGAGATTTATTTTTGGAGAGCGTAGTGGTATTTACATTATTGATTTAGAGAAAACTGCAGAGTATCTAAATTATGCGCGAGATTATGTGCGTGACGTAGCAGCCAAAGGTGGGAAAATTCTTTTTGTCGGTACAAAAAAACAAGCCCAAAGCATCGTTGCGGAAGAAGCTAAAAAGGCGGATATGTATTATGTGAACCATCGTTGGTTAGGTGGGTTGTTAACAAATTTTCAGACAGTAAAGAAATCTATTGCGAGGCTGAAATCTATCGAGAAAATGCAAGAAGATGGTACGGTTGACAATTTAAAGAAAAAAGAAGTTGGGCGTTTAATGAAGGAAAAAGATAAATTGCTTCGTGATTTAGCTGGAATTCGGGACATGAGCGTTTTGCCTCAGGCGATTTTTATTGTCGATGTTAAAAGAGAAGATATTGCTATTAGAGAAGCTACGAAGCTTGGAATTCCTATTATTGGTGTTGTGGATACCAATAGTAATCCGGATAGTTTGGATTATCCTATCCCAGGGAATGATGATGCTTTAAAATCTATTGGTTTTCTTTGTTCGATGATTGCAGAAAGTGTAAAAGAAGGGAAAGAAGAGTTTGTAACAGGGGGTACCGTAAAAAAGAAAGAATCAGCTGAGGAAGGTGAAAAGGTATCTGATAAAGAGGAATCTGATAAAGAGGAATCGCCTGCTCAAGCCGCCAGTGAACAACCCGTTGCTACTGATGAAAAAAAAGTAGAAACAGCGAATGAATAATTATTAAGGAAGAAAGGATTTTTTTGATGGAAATTACTGTAGATACAATAAAAGAGTTACGCGAAATGACATCGTGTGGCGTGATTGAATGTAAAAAAGCCCTGGAAGAATCACAAGGGGATATGCAGAAGGCCAAGACGGTTCTTCAGAAGCGTGGATTAGAGCTTGCTGCTAAAAAAGGAAGTCGTGCCGCTAAAGAAGGCCGGATTGAAGCTTATATTCATCAGGGTGCTAAAATTGGAGTCATTGTTGAAGTCAATTGTGAAACAGATTTTGTAGCCAGAAATGAAGCTTTTTGTGAATTTACTAAGAATTTAGCTATGCATATTGTAGCTCTGAAGCCTAAATATCTTAAGAAAGAAGATATTCCTGAAGATGTTCTTAAAGAGCAAAAAAATCCGGATGCTTTTGTTAAGGAATCATGTCTTTTAGAACAACCTTTTGTCAAAGATTCTGGAAAGTCCATAACGGATTGTGTCAACGCACTTATTGCCAGTATGGGAGAAAATATTTTTGTAAGTCGGTTTGTACGTTACAAGGTGAATGAAGTTGAGTAAAAAACCCGTCTATAAGCGTATCCTTCTTAAATTAAGCGGTGAGGCTCTCTTAGGAAAGCAGGATCATGGCATTGAAGCAGAAATGTGTGTTTCAATTGCTGTTCAAGTCAAAGAAATTCTTTCTTTAGGCGTTCAGGTGGCTATTGTCGTTGGTGGTGGAAATATTTTTCGCGGACAAGTAGAATCAAAGCATTTTGGATTAGATCGATCTGTTGCCGATTACATGGGAATGCTGGCTACAGTACTTAACGGTATGGCCTTGCAGAATGCTTTTGAACAAAATGGTATTCAATCCCGCGTGATGACCGCCATTCAAATGTCGGCTGTTGCAGAGCCGTATATTCGTAGACGTGCGTTACGTCATTTGGAAAAAGATCGTGTCGTTATTTTTGTTGCAGGCACCGGAAATCCTTATTTTACGACAGATACGGCCGCTTCATTAAGAGCTAAAGAAATTGATGCGGATGTTATTTTGAAAGCGACAAAAGTTGATGGTATATATTCTGATGATCCTGTTAAAAATAAAAAAGCGAAAATGTATCAGAAATTAAAATTTATTGATGTTTTAACCCAAAATTTGAAAGTTATGGACTCGACGGCTATTAGCATGTGTATGGATAATCATTTACCTATCGTTGTTTTTAATTTACTTCAAAAAGGCAATATTAAAAAAGTGGTCTTGGGAGAAAAAATCGGGACGGTAGTTCAGTAGTTTCTAAGTAGGAATTTCTAGCTTTAAAGAAATTCCAAAAGGGTCTAATTCCCCGAGGCTTGCCCCGAGGAGATTCATTGGAGGATAAAAATGATTGTGAAAGAAATAATACGTGAGACTGAGTCAAGTATGAAAAAATCTATTGAGGCGGCTAAGCGTGAATTTGCAGAGGTTCGTACTGGACGAGCGCATCCCGGCCTGATTGAAGGTATGCATGTGGATTATTTCGGCACACCGACGATGTTTAAAGATTTAGCTTCTGTTTCAATTCCGGATCCGCGAACGATTGTTATTCAGCCGTGGGATGCCAGTGTGATTCCTGAAATTGAAAAAACAATATCTGGTTCTAATTTAGGGATTACTCCGATGAGTGATGGAAAAATTGTACGGTTATCTATTCCGCCGCTTTCAGAAGAGAGAAGAGAAGAATTAAAAAAAGTTGTTAAAGATATGGCAGAAAAATCTCGTGTTTCATTACGGTCTATCCGAAGAGAAGCTAATGATAAGCTTAAGAAAATGAAAGCGGATAAAGCAATTTCAGAAGATGATGAATTCAAGTCACATGAAGGTGTTCAAAAGTTGACAGATGAATATATTAAAAAGATTGATGTTCTTTTAGAAGAAAAAAGTTCTGCATTGATGGATATGGGATAACGGGTCACTAGCTCATCCGGTAGAGCACTGCCCTTTTAAGGCAGGTGTGCCGCGTTCGAGTCGCGGGTGACCCACCATTTTACGAGGGGCGTAAGATGAAGGGCGAGAGGCGTTATTATCGTTTTTTGTCTTACGTCTCACGTCCTTCGTTAAAATTGTATTTTCCGGATACGAAGGGCGGATGGCGAAATTGGTAGACGCGCTAGTCTTAGGAACTAGTGGAGCAATCCATGGAGGTTCAAGTCCTCTTCCGCCCACCACTTCTGCCAAAGGCAAAAGTGGTATCCCGAGTAGCCCTCACCAAAGTATCAGCTGCGAGGGATTATAAATTGCAGTAAAAGGTAGAAGGATTTTTTTGCGCCCCTCGCTACAGAAGGTTAATAGATAGTAGCCCCTCGGGGACGAGGTCGGGATCACAAAAAGTGCTTTGCAATTTTTGCGGCGGTAATTCAGTTGGCTAGAATGCCACCTTGCCAAGGTGGATGTCGTGGGTTCGAATCCCATCCGCCGCTTTTTATTTTACCGTAATAGGAAGGTATAAAATTTTTCTATCGGTATTAAAAATACGCTTTAGGTTGTCGATGAAGGCAATTTTTTCGTTAATTTTAAGGAGGTTTATTGAATGAAGATCACAGATTTTCTCTGTTTGAAGGCCGTTTCCGCAGATCTTCAAGGGACAACAAAAGATGAAATTATCGAAGAATTAGTGGAACTTCTTATTAATGCAGGATCTATTGAAAAGAAACACAAAAATAAAATTATTGATGTTCTTATGGCGCGTGAAGCTTTGGGGTCAACAGCCATAGGGCAGGGGATTGCTATTCCTCATGGAAAATGTGACTGCACAAAAAAATTAGTCGGTTGTATGGCCGTAAGTAAAAAAGGAATAAATTTTGACTCTCTTGATGGAGAGCCTGCTTATATTTTCTTTCTATTAGTTGCGCCAGTTGATTCCGCAGGTCCTCACCTTAAGGCATTGGCCAGGGTTTCTCGTCTATTAAAAGATAAATTTATTCGGGATAGTTTAAAAGTTGTTGATAATGAAAAAACTTTGATAAAAATTATTCAACACGAAGATGGACGATTATCTAAATTGTAATATTAAAGTGATAACTGATAGAGTGGTAAGAAAAAGCTTTATTTAACACGTATCACTTACCATTTACCACTAAAAGTCGCGGCCGAAGGCGGCCTAATTTAATGCCTAAAAATCCATTCAAATGGTTATATCCCGGCATGAAAGTTAAGAGGTGGTTATTTACCTCTTTGCTGGGTGTCATTATTGTTGGTTTTGGTGCTATTCTTACAGCAGAACCTTATGTGTTTGTGAGCACATTTGGTGTCATTTGGATCATTTGTGGGATTTGTCTCATTGTTATTGGGATGGCCAAAATGATCGTCTCTTTGCTTACCTTATTTCTTCCAAAAGGAGAACGCGAGTTAGTCAATATTCTCTATCAGCGTCGATATTTAGAGCGTGGTCCTAAGATTGTTGTGATTGGGGGCGGGCATGGTCTTTCACATCTTATTTTTGGTTTAAAAGAATATTCAGCGAACATTACAGCTGTAGTAACCGTGGCTGATAGTGGCGGCTCTTCCGGACGTTTACGGGAGGAGTTTAATATTGTAGCGCCGGGAGACATTCGTAATTGTTTGGTTGCCCTGGCTGATGCGCCGGCTTTAATGGGAGAACTTTTTCAATTTCGTTTTTCAAAAGATTCGGAACTGAAGGGACATAATTTTGGTAATTTGTTTTTAACGGCGATGGTTCAATTGACGGACGGAGATTTCGAACGTGCGGTTAAAGAGACAAGTAAAGTTTTAGCGATTCGTGGTAAAGTAATTCCTTCAACAGTAAAAAATATTCATTTGATTGCAGACTATGAAGATGGTACTAAAACAGAAGGTGAAGCTCAGATTCCTAACCCGAATTCAAGAATTAAAAAAATATCTCTTACAGACGTAGATGCCCGTCCAACAAAAGAGGCTTTGGAGGCGATTGAAGAAGCTGATATTATTGTTTTAGGTCCAGGGAGTTTATTTACAAGCGTTATACCAAATTTGATCATTGACGGGATGAGTGAGGCTATTGCCAAGGCACAGGCGTTTAAGATATACATATGCAATGTTATGACTCAGAACGGAGAAACAGACGGGTTTTCAGCGAGTGACCATATTAAGGCTATTGTTAATCATTCAAATAAAGGGGTGATTGATGCCTGTCTTATTAATAATGCTGAGGCTCCTTCGGATGCATTACATCGATATGAAGATGAAAAATCGTTTCCGGTTAAACCCGATATGGAAATTATCCGTGAGATGGGGTATCGTGTAGCCGCTACGGATTTGTTGGGTGTTACAGATTATGTTCGGCATGATTCCTCTAAGCTAAACAAGGCCCTTATTAAATTAATTGAAACGCATCGCGTTATCAAAAGATAATATTAGTAATGAATATGGAAAAAATAATAAAAGAAGTTATTATTAAGAATAGTCAAGGGCTTCATGCGCGTCCGGCAGCCATGTTTGTGCAGGTTGCTTCTAAGTACAATTCGAATGTGAGTATTCAAAAAGACGGCGAGAAGGTAAATGGCAAATCGATTATGGGTATATTAACCCTTGGAGCCAAAAAAGATAGTAAGGTTATTCTTGAAGCTAATGGAGATGATGCCAACGCGCTCATCAGTGAACTGGAAGAACTTTTAACAAAAGATCATATTTAGGTTGGAAAATTAATCATGGAAGAAATTGTTTTAAAAGGAATTCCTGCAGCGCCCGGCATTGCCGCCGGCAGGGCTTTTATTTTAGATAAGCAGGATTTTATTATTACACCACGGGCGATCATGGAAAAAGAAATTCCTATTGAAATCGCGCGTTTTGAAGAAGCCCTGATTACAACACGGGAAGAAATTCTTGCAATTCAGAAAAAAATCAGTGTCGATATGGAAGTGCAACATGCCAAGATTTTTGATGCGCATCTATTAGTTTTAGAAGATAGAAGTCTTATTGAAGAATTTATCCGACGCATTAAAGAAGAAAAATTATCTGCCGAATATATTTTTTCTGAGGTGATAAAGAAATATGTCAAGGCATTCTCCAACATTGAAGATGAATACTTAAGGGAAAGAATAAGTGATATCAATGACGTTGGTCGGCGTGTTTTAAAAAATCTTACAGAAGAAACAAGGCTTCATGACTTTCAAGATTTAACAGAAAAATTAATTATTATTGCCCACGATCTTTCTCCTTCAGATACGGCCACGATGTTTAATAAAAATATTATTGCTTTTGCTACCGACATCGGTGGAAAGACGTCGCATTCTGCCATTATGGCAAAATCATTAGGAATTCCGGCTGTTGTTGGGTTAAAAGATTCGACATTACGTATTCATAATCAGGATTACATTGTTGTTGATGGTCGAAAAGGGCTGGTCATTGTTCATCCAAATGAAGAGACAAGGATATTTTATTCAGATGCACAAACGCGCATTATTGAATTTCAAGATCAATTTCAAGAAATCAGAGATCTCCCAACGAAGACAACCGATGGACATGAAATTACACTTTTAGCCAATTTAGAATTTCCAAAAGAGATTCCTGCTATTTTAAAACACGGTGCGCATGGGATTGGATTGTATCGGACAGAATATTTTTACATGAACCGAGTCGATCTTCCCACAGAAGAAGAGCAGTTTGAGGCCTATCGCCATGTGGCTCAGGCTATGGCTCCAAGGTCTGTCACGATTCGCAGTTTGGACTTGGGAGGAGATAAATTTATTTCGAGCCTTCAGATTCCAAAAGATATGTTTCCATTTTTAGGATGGAGAGCCATCCGTTTCTGTCTAGCACGTCCGGATATTTTTAAGACACAATTACGGGCTATTTTAAGGGCGTCTGTTCATGGGAATATTCGTCTTATGTACCCTATGATTACAGGTCCGGGTGAATTTCGTCAAGCTAATGATATTCTCAATGAAGTGAAACGGGATTTAAGAGAAGAAAATATTTCGTTTGATGAAGAGCTGCCTGTTGGCGTAATGATCGAAACACCATCAGCGGCTATGACAGCTGATTTATTGGCGAAAGAGGCTGATTTTTTTAGCATTGGTACAAATGATCTTATTCAATACACTTTAGCTGTAGACAGAGTGAGCGAACAAACAGCAGACCTTTATGAGCCTGGCCATCCAGCTGTTTTACGTTTGATTAAGCGAACGATTGATGCCGCGCATGAAGCCAGTATTTCCGTAGGTTTGTGTGGTGAGATGTCCAGCGAACCGACATTGGCGCTTATTTTGCTAGGGATGAATTTAGATGAATTCAGTATGTCGCCGTTAAGTATTCTTCAGATAAAGAAGCTTATTCGAAGTGTAAGTTTAAAAGACGCCCAAGATTTAGCCAAAAAAGTTCTTGAATTTTCAACAGGACAAAAGGTTGAAGAGGTTGGTTTAGCCCGATTAAAAGAATTAGCCCCAAATATTATTAACACCGCATAACATAAATTTTTAACAGCGGTCATTCAGGACAATATATCATAAAATGAAAACACTTATACTAGCTGCTGGTTATGGAACAAGGCTTCGTGCTCTTGGCGAAAATACGCCAAAACCTCTTTTGCCTATTAATGGAAAGCCGTTGATAAATTACACCCTTGATAAAATTAAAGATTTAAATGGGCTTAATGAAGTTTTGGTTGTAACTAACAATAAATTCTATTCCCATTTTTGTGATTGGAAAGACCAGGTAAGTTTTCCTTGTCCGATTACAATTGTTAATGATGGAACAGAAACTCCGGAGGATCGATTGGGGTCTATCGGGGATATTGATTTTGTGTTACAAAAGGAAAAGGTCGACGATGACTTATTAGTTGTCGGAGGCGATAATTTATTTGACTACAACGTGAATGAATATATAATGTTTTCGCAAGACAAGCCTCAATCGGTCAGTATGGGGGTGTACGACATTGGCAATTTGGAAGAGGCTAAATTATTTGGCGTCGTAGCCTTAGATGATAAGGGAAAGGTTATTTCCTTTGAAGAAAAACCTTCGCAACCCAAATCTTCATTAATTGCCATGTGTTTTTACTATTTACCGCAAAAAACCCTCAGTTTGGTTACATCTTACTTGCAGGAGGTAAAAAAGTCAGATACCGCTGGGGATTACATACGATGGTTGCATCAAAAAAGTGAAGTTTACGGTTTTCCATTTATTGGAACCTGGTATGATATCGGCAGTATTGAGGCCTATCATGAAGCTCAGAAAAAATTCAAATAAGAATATAGAGAAAGGAATCAAAATGGACGGAAAGTATTTTTTTACATCAGAATCAGTAGGTAATGGGCACCCAGATAAAGTTTGTGATCAAATATCGGATGCTATTTTAGATGCTGTTTTACGTGACGATCCAAAAGGGCGCGTTGCTTGTGAAACTTTTATTTCAATGGGATTAGTTGTTGTAGGTGGTGAAATTACGACTACGACGTATGTTGATGTTCAGAAAATAGCTCGAAAGGTTTTGAAAGATATCGGATACACACATCCTAAATATGGATTTGATGGCAAGACATGTTCTATCCTTAATACGATTAACAGCCAATCGCCTGATATTTCTCAAGGTGTTGATACGGGTGGCGCTGGAGATCAAGGAATTATGTTTGGTTATGCCTGTGATGAAACACCGGAGCTTATGCCTTTAGCGATTACACTGGCCCATAAATTAGTTGAGCGTGTTGAAGTTGTCCGAAAGTCTAAAGAATTAGATTATTTGGGGCCAGATTGCAAGAGTCAGGTAACGGTGGAGTATGAAAATGATCAACCTAAACGTGTTGATGCTGTTGTTTTAGCTTGTCAGCATACTGAAGCCATCGTAGACGAGTCAGGGACTAAAATTACAGAAAAAGCACGCAAAGAAATTATTGAAAAAATTGCTAAACCTATTGTGGGTGATTTGATTGATGAAAATACCAAGTTTTATGTGAATGAAACCGGTAAATTTGTCGTTGGTGGTCCACAATCAGACACAGGTCTGACAGGAAGAAAAATTGTTGTGGATACTTATGGTGGGTACGTTGCTCATGGTGGCGGGGCTTTTTCAGGAAAAGATTCTACCAAAGTAGATCGTTCTGCAGCATACATGACACGTTATATCACTAAAAATATTGTTGCGGCTAAATTAGCAAAGAAATGTTTAGTTCAGCTAAGTTATGCGATTGGATATCCAGAACCTGTGAGTATTTATGTGGATACATATGGAACAGGAAAGGTTTCTGATGAAGTGTTAGTTGAGTTAATTCGTAAGAATTTTGACTTACGTCCGCAAGAAATTATTAAAACTTTGGATTTATTAAGCCCTAATTTCCAAAAAACGGCTGCTTATGGTCATTTCGGACGTGATGGGTTTACCTGGGAAAAAACAGATAAAGCTGAAGTTTTAGCGAGTGCTGCTCAGCAGACAGCTGCGGCTTAATTAATTAAGAAATTTTAAAGTGACTCGTCGCGCGTGGCGCCTGTTTAGTGTTTTTAGAAACAAGCGCCAAGAGCGACGCCACACAAAAATAGCCGCCCAATGCGGCCAAAAATATGTTAGGGTAAAAATTAAA
>JAJDCA010000027.1 GCA_029261055.1 Candidatus Omnitrophota bacterium
ATCGTATTATCTATAGGACGCGGCTTAACTTATCGTTATGCGTTTCAACCCATGTATTTTTCATTATTCTCATGCATATTGAAATAAAACGACCCGGCGACTGTTCTGGTACCGAGTTAAAATTCTTTAAAGCACTTATTCTAAAGGGAAGTGAAATTGAATCACCTTACTTGATGGATAAAATCAAACAAGCATACAAATTGATATTTATCCGTTTAGATGGTATTTCCGTTGCAGTTGGTGCATTAAGGTACGCATCGATACATTATTGTGAAGAAATTTTCACAAAAGCGGGGACTCCACACCAAAAACGTGATTATACTTATGAAGTAAGTTGGTTCTATGTTGCCGAATCGAAAAGAGGATGTTGCTGCGGTTCTCGGCTAATGAAAGCGGCTATTGAGGCCGCAGAGGGAGGAGCATGTTTTGCTACGGCAAGGGAAGATAATCGTATCATGCATGCGATTTTTAAACGATATAAATTTGAACGATTAGGCGGGGTCTACCCAAGCTTGCGAGGAAATTATTCTCTCGGCCTCTTTGCAAGAAAGTAAACGTGTAAGTTAGGAATACGAAAAGTATTGGACGCAATGAAAAAGAAATCAATCGAGCATCCGTCTCAAAATTTAAATGTCATCGGTGTTACAGGAACCAACGGCAAAACAACGGTAACGCATTTAATTGGTGAGGCCTTAACAGCTGCTGGTTATAAGCCGTTTGTATTAGGAACGTTAAATTCCGGTAGCAGGGAGCTCTCTACTCCTCTAGCAGAGGATATTAAAACTATAATGAACACCCACCTGGAACAAGCAGGAACTCATTTTGTGATGGAGGTAACCTCGGAAGGCATTGATCAGGGGCGTGTGGTTGATGTGGATTTCAATATAAAGCTGTTGACAAACATAACTCAAGATCACTTGGATTATCATAAGAGTTTTAGCGAATATAAAAGAGTAAAACTAAGCTTTATGGATGAGGGCGACGCATATAAAATATATCCTGAAAATTTTGAAAATATCACGATCGATTTTAAGCCCATCCTTATCGGTGATTTTAACCTTCTTAACGTGAAGGCAGCTATATCAGTGCTTCGTTATCTTTCTATTCCTGAGCAACAAATCAGTAGCTCGTTATCGTTATGTCATCCTCCCAAGGGGCGTATGGAGTGCGTGGCGGTTAGAGAAAATCTAATGGTGTTTATTGACTTTGCACATACACCAGATGCACTTGCTAATATACTAGATACGGCAAAGGAAATTGCAAACAATCAAAACGGTCGCGTTTTAGCACTGTTTGGTTGTGGTGGAAACCGAGACACTAGTAAACGTTCTAGAATGGGGGAGATTGCTGCACGACGTGCTGACCATCTAGTGATTACCGATGATAACCCTCGTCATGAAGACAGCCAGAAGATAATCGATGATATCGTATCAGGTATTCCCGGCACCTATAAACATTACACCTTGATTCAAAGCAGAAGAGAGGCTATCAAAGAAATTATTGCTATGGCCGAAGATCAAGATGTTGTGATTCTCGCCGGCAAAGGACATGGAAATTATCAGATTGTTAAATCAGAAACGCACTACTTTAACGAAAGGGAAGAGGTCGAAAAAGTGATGAGTCAAAATATATCCAAAACAAATAGAGGGGAAGCCCACTCCCCCGACTCCTAGCCCCCATGTGTCCATCACGTCTTGGTCACAAATAAAAGGCTAAACACGAGGCAGTGGTGCCTCCATGCAGTTTTCAAGTAAGGTGCGTGCTAAGCTTTCGCATGACAAAATACTTCAGTGGGCGCGCCAAAGGCACGCGCCGTCAAGCATAATCGTTAAGATAGAACATTTTTAGCCCAGAAACATGAAAGCTTATTGATATTGCCAAATTCTCTGTATAAAGTTTTAGATTCAACAATTAAAGATAGAAAAAAAGATAAAATCGACTACAATTTAGACAAAAAAACTAAACGAGTAAAATCTCTCAAGTAAGATTTGTTTATCAATCAATTAATAGGATGTATTTTATGAATATTATGATAGTCAAAATCTACGAAGTATGTTGGCACACAGTGCTGGCTATGGTTGGCGTTGCGATTACGCTCTTTGGATTACTGGTACCAATTCCTGCCCTGGCGGTGTCGATTCCATTCTCGCCTGATTGTCAGCAACACCAGGCAGTCCCATTAAATCCGCCAAATAATGCAATTTGAGAAACATTAGGGTCACCCATTAGAAACCCCTTGTCAAGCACAAAAGATCCCCCATGCAGAAAAAACTCAAAAATTTCATTTCCCCTGTGAATTTTGTCATCAATAAAAACATTTTGTAGTAATAGTTTTTAACTAACAACCGAAAACTGTAATATAAAACTATATTACCTCTTCGTTTATAATGACAATAGTTAAAAGGTTGTATTGATAAAACCCATCACCTTTTAATTTAGTTTAGAGTATCAACTCCTGATTAGATTATTTAACTTATATTACTGCATCCAAAATTTCAATATTTTTTAGATACTTCATTTATATTCATAGAATACAATTCTGCGCCAGTCACCCATTTGGTTCTAGGCCATGTAAGTATAAGTTTTTTAAATAAATACTTACACCCTTGACAGATACCTGCCCCAGAAAATCTTTGGTACCATAGCTGTGTCCAATTAGTTTCACAGAAACTTATGGCTCAATGTCCAACCCCTTGTGGCTCACAGTATAGGCAGAATGTA
>JAJDCA010000028.1 GCA_029261055.1 Candidatus Omnitrophota bacterium
GGTTTGTGTTTGTCATGATGTCCAATAGGTTCCTCCTTAAGGCTATTATAGCCTTCTTAGAACGTATAGGCAATTTCGCCTTACGCTGATAGTTAATTAACCTTTGGACTTGAGGACACTATCGCTGAAAAAACGGGAAAAGGAGATGTCTTAATGACACGGATTGGAGATGTTGGAACGACAAATGTAGTTGAGACAAATGAGCCAATAGCCTATTACGTAAGCCTTGCATTATTAAAGCATAAAAAACTTGATCCATATTTTCTAAAAGAATGTATTTCTTCTGAAACCGTTCAAAAGGAATTATGGCATAGGACTTTACATATTGCTTTTCCTAAGAAAATAAACAAGAACGAAATCGAAAAGGTTACTGTACCTTACCCCAAATCAGAAGATGAGCAAAAACAAATTGGAGCTTTTTTCAAGCAAATGAGCAACCTTATCACCCTTCACAAACATGAGTTAGAAAAGCTAAAAATTATTAAAAAATCCTGTTTTGAAAAAGTGTTCGTATAAATTTTCAAACGTTGCAAATAAAAGAGTTCATAAAAAATGACATTTATAAAAGAAACCGAATTTGAAAAAGCCCTGATACTTGTACTTTCTGGAAAAGGATGGGAGAAGGAGGTTCTAAAACACCCTACGGAAGAAGATTTGATTAAAAACTGGGCAAGTATTCTTTTTGAAAACAACCGAGGGATTGATCGCCTGAACGATCATCCTTTAACAGATGGTGAAATGCAACAAATACTAGAGCAGATTATTAATTTGAGAACTCCGCTCAAACTTAATGGTTTTATAAATGGTAAAACTGTTTCAATTACCAGAGATAATCCCGCCGACACCTTGCATTTTGGAAAAGAAATCAGTCTAAAAATATACGACCGCCACGAGATAGCAGCAGGGCAAAGCCGTTATCAAATTGCACAGCAGCCACAATTTAAGAATAAGTCAGAAATCCTTAATGATAGACGTGGCGATTTAATGCTCTTAATCAACGGTATGCCAGTTATACATGTTGAGTTAAAAAAAAGCGGAGTATCTGTTAGTCAGGCATATCAGCAGATAGAAAAATATTCTCATGAAGGTGTTTTTACAGACTTGTTTTCGCTGGTTCAGATTTTTGTTGCTATGGAACCGGACGAAACAATTTACTTTTCCAATCCAGGAGCTGACGGGAAGTTCAATAAGGACTATTATTTTCATTGGGCCGACTTCAATAACGAGCCTATAAACAACTGGAAAGATATTGCTTCCTCGCTTCTCTCCATTCCTATGGCACATCAGTTAATTGGTTTCTACACTGTTGCCGATTGTTCCGACGGTATTCTTAAAGTAATGCGCAGCTATCAATATTTTGCAGCCAATGCCATATCCGACAGGGTTTCAAAAACTGACTGGAAGAGTAAACATTTACTTGGTGGTTTTGTTTGGCATACTACAGGTTCTGGAAAAACTATGACTAGTTTTAAGTCAGCACAATTAATTGCTAATTCCAAAGATGCAGATAAAGTGATTTTCTTAATGGATAGAATTGAGCTTGGTACACAGTCGTTGAAAGAATATAGAGGTTTTGCTGACGAGAATGAGGATGTTCAGGCAACTGAAAATACAGGAATTTTGCTTACAAAACTTAAAAGTACCGATCCGGTTAACACATTAATTGTTACATCTATCCAAAAAATGAGCAACATTAAAGATGAAGACGATGGATTAAATGCACATGATATTCAGCTTATGAATTCGAATAGGATTGTATATATTGTAGACGAAGCGCATCGCTCAACTTTTGGCGATATGCTTATTACAATTAAAAACACATTTTCTTCTGCTATATTTTTTGGGTTTACTGGTACACCAATTCAGGAAGAGAACCAAAAGAAATTAAACACTAC
This sequence comes from Candidatus Omnitrophota bacterium, assembly GCA_029261055.1. Lineage (GTDB taxonomy): Bacteria > Omnitrophota > Gorgyraeia > Zapsychrales > Zapsychraceae > JAJDCA01. Next base: position 1,896 of record JAJDCA010000028.1, read on the forward strand.
TTCAACAGTGTTTGGAGATGAATTACATAGGTATAGTATTGCCGACGGCATACGTGATAAAAATGTGCTTGGCTTTGATCCTTATAAAGTATTAACCTACAAAGATCGGGATTTACGGAGGGCTGTTGCCCTTGAGAAATCCAGAGCGATTGATGAAAAAGATGCATTGTCCGATCCCAGAAAAAAGGAAATTTTCAATAAATACATGAAGCAAGTAAAAATGGCGGGTTATTTTGACAATGCGGGAAATTATGTGAAAGGGATTGAAGATCATTTACCCAAATCTCAATATGAACGAGAAGAACATCAAATTAAAGTTGTAGAGGATATGTTGGACAATTGGTTAATTTTAAGCCAAAACGGAAAATTCCACGCCATTTTTGCAACAAGTAGCATTTTTGAAGCAATTGAATATTACAGGTTAATAAAAAATTTAAAACCTGAATTAAAAATCACAGCATTATTTGATCCTAATATTGATAACACTGGTGGTGTAGCATTTAGGGAGGACGGACTGGTTGAAATTATCGAGGACTATAATAACCGTTATGAGCAGGACTTTACATTGGCAAACCATGCAAAATTTAAGAAAGATATTTCAGCAAGGCTTGCACATAAAGAACCGTATATTCGTATAGAAAGAACGCTAGAGAAACAAATTGACCTGTTGATTGTGGTTGACCAAATGCTCACCGGATTTGATTCCAAATGGATAAACACACTTTACATGGATAAGGTGCGAACTTATGAAAATATTATCCAAGCGTTTTCGCGTACAAACCGTCTTTTTGGTCCCGACAAACCTTTTGGAACGATTCGCTACTATAGATTTCCTCATACTATGGAACAGAATGTTAATAAAGCGGTAAAGCTTTATTCCGGTGATAAACCCATCGGTTTATTTGTGGAGCATTTAGATTCTAACTTGAATTCAATAAATAGAGTATTTGATGAGATATCTGAGCTTTTTAATAGTGCAGATATTCAGAATTTTGAGAAGTTACCGGATGATCTTGCGGAGCGTGGCAGATTTGCTCAATTTTTCAAAGAATTAAATATTTATTTAGAAGCTGCAAAAATTCAAGGATTTAAGTGGAGCAAATTAACTTATGAATTTGGCAAAGGGAAGCAAAAGTCAGAGATTGAGCTGAAATTTAATGAAAATACATATTTGATTTTGGCACTTCGTTATAAAGAATTATTTAATGGAGGTGGCGGTGGTGGAGGTTTGGGTGATGTTCCTTATGAAATTGATGGCTATTTAACAGAAATAGATACAGGTGTTATTGATTCAGATTATATGAATTCTCGTTTTGAAAAATATCTTAAAACACTTAAGAAAGAAGGTAATGCTAACGACAAAATTCAGAAAACTTTGGATGAATTGCATAAATCCTTTGCTTCACTTACTCAGGAAGAACAAAAGTACGCTAATATTTTTCTTCATGATGTTCAAAGTGGAAATGTAACAATATTAACAGATAAAACTTTTAGAGAATATATAACGGAATACCAATTCAAAGCTAAGAATGCAGAAATCCATAACATTTCACAACTTTTTGGATTAAATGAAAACAAGCTTAGAAATATAATGAATTCCGGTATCACTGAGTCAAATATAAATGAATATGGACGTTTTGATGATCTAAAGAACACGGTTGATAAGAAAATGGCAAAGGTGTATTTTGAAAAACTGGAGGATGTAACTATTCAGCCATTCAAGATAAATATAAGGGTGCATAGCTTACTTCAAAAATTTATAATAAGTGGTGGTTTCGAAATTTAGATTTTTTATATGAGAAACGACCCCATTTTTTAATGCTATTGTTCGTATTGTAAGATGTGATGGATGGCAACAAAAGGGGAGCGTGCAGGTGCAGAAATATAATCATAAGGAATTAAAATTTTTGTTACTGGATTCGAAAATAACGGGATTGTGTGATTATGAAAAGTTACCGAATTTAATGTCAGATATTACGGAAAATCCTGAGAAATGTTTATTCTAAGATTTATTAAACGTTAAATATGATAACTAAAGAAAATAATTGTTATGTATTTAAGGAAAGATTATGGCTTGGGAAGATGAATTAGCAAAAAAGGTTCCTATAGAAGCGGCATATAATGATGTGGCTTCTCCAGTAGCAAAACAAGTTGGCTCTGCATTAGAATCAACGGCAAAAGCAACAAGATGGCTAATTGCACCTATAGATTACTTGGCTGCGCAGAATGATCGTTATCAAAATTATCTTCAACGAATATCAGAAAAAGTTCCAGAGAAAAATTTGATCGAAGGTCATCCACAAATAGTTGGCCCAGCTCTTGATGGTTTAAAATACCTTCCACAAGAAGATATTATTACAGAATTATTTATAAATTTACTTTCTAGAGCTATCGACAAAGAAAGAGTAAGCGAAGCACACCCAGCTTTTACACAAATAATTAATCAGCTCAGTCCTGATGAAGCTGTAGTAATCTACTATCTCAGCAAACAAAGTTATAAATATTTAACTTTTGCAGCGTTTAATAAAGAATCAAATACTTTTTCACCACGAGAAATCAGAAATAACCAATTCCCCGTCGAGTACTTGGCAAACCCTGGAAGTTACAGTTTTTACATGGATCATTTATATAGCCTTAACCTTGCAGGAATTTGGCAACAAGGCAATCAAACTCCAATTATTGATACCGAAACTGAAAAACAAATTGGTGTGGAAATAAATAGTCTTGCACAGTTAACACCTTTCGGACAACTATTTTCAAAAGCATGTATTCCCGAAGACATCCAAAAGTATGTATAGTAAAGTTTTTTGCATCAAATTAGTTTGATCATATTGTGTCGATTGAGGCAATGAAAAAACAAACAAAATAGGTTAGAATAATAATTACATGAGTAGATCATTTCGTTATCTTTGCCATCAAAGGTTTTTTCGCATACTTGGAAAATTTGATGCGATATGTACGTTTTCTAAATTGGGCGTAGATCGACTTAAATCTCAAATGGAAAAACAGAACAAACCGCATGTATGGTTAGGAGAAGTTGCATCCGAACACAACCTAGTTGTAAATCATGTCGATGAGAGGATGATGCCTAATCGATTAGCCCAACTGTTTATTTTATCTGTCTATTCGCAACTTATAATTTTTTTAAAAGAATTTGTTCAAGAACATCCTGAAGGAAATTTATGGAATCGTCGATGTAGCGGTAATAATAAGGAATCAATGTTGGAGTTTGTGATCCGATCATTAAAAATATCGAATAACAAGGAAATTGAAAAAGATAGAAATATAATATATTACTACTGTCTGGTAAGACATCGTTTCATGCACTCGGATGTAAAAGAAAAAAGTTTGATCAATCAATGTAAGAAGGTAAGGAAAATATTGGGCTTGGAAGGTGATGCTAGCGCTCCTAATTTGTATAAGGAGATAAATTATAATGATTTTAATTTGTTTACGCGATCAACAAAATCATTGGCTGAAAAATTATGTATTATTTGTCGTCCTACAGATAAACAGATCGTAACAATGGCAGACAAGAATGGATTTAAAGATTTATATCATCATTTTCAGCATAATCCGAAAAGATTACACAATGCTCTTCGGCAAAAATTCCAAATGTTTTATAGTTTAAAAGGGGCTGAGTTGGAGAAAGTTATAAAGGTATATTTGGAACGTTAGCTTAATGGTAGAGCGACGCCTTCCATATTTGGAAGAAGCCCTTTATGAAAGGCGTAGGTTGAGGTCCGATTCCCCAACGTTCCATGCATAATTTAAAATAATAGTGCTCCTAATTATTGACAAGGAAAGAGGCGATTAAACTTGAAAAACAGTGGGAAAGATCCCCAGGCAAGCCGTTTAAACGTTAAATATGATAAGTAGAGGTAATAAATGAGAAAAATATTAGTTGTGTCACTGTGTTTTTGTTTGATAGGTTGTGCTACGTGGCCCTCAGGAATTTCTAAAACCCGAGATAAATTGTTAGAAATAGAAATAGGCATGTCTAAGAATGAAGTAATAACTATTATGGGAAGACCATATAAACGAGAAGCGTATACGATTTCTGAAGGTGCGACAATGGAATTTTTAATATATTTAACGGAGTATACCTATAGTGGCCGAATTCCAGATGAAGACACAACACCAATATGTTTCTTAAATGGGGAAGTAAACGGTTGGGGAAGAAATTTTTACCATCAACAAAAAAAACAATACGAGATAGAAGTAAAGTAATATGAGAAAAGTTATTAAAGAGCGTTATTCTTTGCCCCAAGGATAGATAAAAATGAAAGAATCAGAAATTATAAAAAAGCTTTATAAGGATTTGGTGACCCAGAGTTTTCATAAATTTCCCCAACAAAGGAAGCCTCTTGTTGCGCCAAAGAAAAAAGGTGTTTATGTTATTGCGAACCAAAAAAAGGTTGCTCTTCACGTAGGGCAAACACCGCGAGGCAAGTGTGGTATACATCAGCGACTGCGCAATCATTTAAATGGCCGATCTTCATTTGTGCGATCTTATTTTAATGGCGATGGAACAAACCTAAGAAGAGGCGGGAATTGTTATAAATATCTTGCTGTAGAAAATGATCGCAAAAGGAGTTTATTAGAAGCCTATGCAACTGGTTGCTTGTGCCCTAAGCATATTGGGTAAATGTATCGTTAATTATGATAAGTAAAATTATATGAAGAAAAATAAATATTTTAACGATACGCCCATCTTAACGCCTGAAGATGATAGGTTTGGTGCTAATAATTTTGCCGAAGTTCTATCTCGAAGTATTATTGGTTTTGACTCACCAATAGGAGCAACAATTGCCCTTAATGGATCTTGGGGATCTGGGAAAAGTAGTACAATTAATCTTATTCGGCACCATATCGCTTTAACCACAAAAAAGAACGAATTGGAAATTGTTGATTTTAAATGTTGGTGGTTTCGTGGAGAAGAAGCATTGACGCTAGCATTTTTGCAAGAATTAGATTCTGCTTTAAAGAAATCCATCAGGAAAAAAGCTAAAAAATTAATTCCTAAAATAAGCAAAACACTTCTCCAAACAGGACAAGTTATTGGACCAATTATTAATATGTCATCAGGTGGAATCTGGGGGTCTTTGGCCAAAGGCTCTATGGATTTCATAAAAAATTATTTTCCTGAAGGAGACAGTATAGAAAGCTTATTTTTACAACTTTCAAAAGAGCTGGAATCCTTAAATAAAAAATTTTTAGTTATAATAGATGACATTGATCGATTATCACCCGAAGAGGCACTTTTAATTTTTCGTCTAATAAAATCTGTAGGACGTTTGCCAAACGTTATGTATTTATTGGCATTTGACCGGAATCTTGCAGAAAAAGCTGTTTCTGATTTTTATCCTTCAGAAGGCCCGCATTTTCTTGAAAAAATAATTCAAGCTAGTTTTGACCTTCCTCTACCAACTAAGGATGATCTTAATAGTGCGGCATTAATACAAATTGATTCTCTCTGTGGTTCTTCAAAAGAACCAGAGGAAGTAAAGCGTTTCATGAATATATTTTATGACACAGTCGCACCGTATTTAAACACACCTCGAGATTTAACTCGATTAATTAATACTATGTCAATTAGTTGGCTGGCTGTCAAAAATGAAGTCAATTTGGCAGATTTTGTAGCATTAGAAGTATTACGTTTATTTGAATCAAAATTATTCAATGCTCTTAAAATAAATAAAGATCAGATTTGCGGTATTCGTTCGAATTATAGCAGGGAAGAAAAGCCGGAGGAAGTTCTTAAGGAATTTTTAGAGCATGTTCCAGAAAAAAGAAAACAACAAGGGCGTCTATCCCTTTTAAGACTTTTCCCTCGTTTAGAGAATATTGATTATGCAGATAGCTTTATTAGCCAATGGGAATCAGAACGACGAGTATGTACCAATAAGTGTTTTGGTATATATTTTAGAATGTCAATAAGTGATGATATTATATCTAGTAAAGAGTTGGAAGAATTTATTGATAATGCACATAATAAAGAATATATAAAAGACGTGTTTAAGAAGCATCTTTGTATTATCCGTAAAAATGGTCGTTCAAATATTCCATTGTTCTTTGACGAGCTCAACAACAATGCCCATAAAATCAAAGACAATAATATACAAATAATAATCTCAGCAATTTTTGAAATTGCTGATGATATTAATCGTGAAGAAGATGCAGAGAGAGGTTTTTCAATCGGAGATACATATTTAAGAATACATTGGCTTATTCGCAAATTTACTTTTGAACGATTTGATTTACCAATCAGAAGTAAAATACTTATGGATGCTTGTAAAAAAGCTCAACTGGGTTGGCGTATTGATTTTACAGCTTCAGCAATGGCGGATTATTTTCCTAGAGAAGGTAAAGAACCTGAGCCATCAGAAAAATGTTTAACAACAGAAGAATCTATTCCGGAATTAAAACACTCAATAATCACTTCTATTGATATTCTTGTAAAAGATGAATCATTAATTGATTTCCCTAGACTGCTTTATGTCTTATTCCGTTGGGAAGAATTCTTAGACGATAATGAGAAAGAAAAAGTAAAGAAATGGACCACGAAACAAATTTCTAATAATTTAACTTTATCTAAATTAGCCAAAGCATTTACAAGTGTGACTTGGTCGCATAGTATGGGAATGTTCGGTTTGGGTGACAGGGTTTCTATTAAAAAAAATAGGGCGGCAATAGACAATATTGATAGAATAATTGACAAACCACTTTTTAGACATCAACTTGAGAAGATTGAGAACGACAATGAATTAGACGAAACGTACCAGGCCTATATTAAAGATTTTCTAAAAGCTTGGAGAGATAGGGAGTGTGGAGAAGACTGACAGATTTTTGCATTTAAAACTTAATATCTCACCCTATATGTTGGGCTATCTTCTGGCCGATTATCACGTTTATCATACATAGCCGTTGTCTGAACATTGGCATGACCCAACCAATGCTGAACTTTCCTTAAATCTTCACCATTTAAAAGTGTATTAGTGGCCGCCGTTGCTCGGAGAGAGTGGGGGGAGAAGTTACTTGTATTGATGCCAACCTTCTGGCCATAATGGATAACTAGTTTATAGACAGAAATAGGCGAGAGACTCTTTTTCGTATCTTTAATATTTATATGTAGTGGTCTAAATAAAGCTCCTTCTTTATCCTGCTTGTGGCCAGCGGTTTGCAAGTAGTCATCAATCCGACTGAGAGCAGAAGGGTGGATAGGGACATATCTTTCTTTGTCGCCTTTACCATGAACTTTAAATTGTTTTATGCCTTCACGCTCTTGAATATCGTTTATCTGTAATTTACATAACTCACCGCGCCGCAAGGCATGAAATAAAAAAGTAGCCAAAATGGCTCGATCACGTTTTCCTTTTAATGTTGTTGGATCGGGGGCTTCTAATAAATCTTTTGCTTGATTTGCGCTTATCGCAGATGTTGCGCCTTCGTTAGAAACCAACTTTGGTCTTGCAACACCTTTAACAACGTTATTTTCAATAATTTTTTCATCACAAAGATATTCAAATAATTTTGTCATTGTGGCCATACGACGTTTAATAGTTCTAACAGCGAATCTCGGATTATTTTTATCACCGGTCATAGGGTAAAACCCAACATAAAGGAGCAATCTTCGATAGCTTTTTCTATAAATAGCTTATTTTCAGCAATTTAGCTTCAAAATTCATGTCCAGAATTAGCTGATCTCTAACTCCCGTAATTTTGGTAACGAAAATTTGTAAGAATTTTTCAAAACCTCATCTGAAAAATCATATTCTCCTTGTATATTTATGTGCTGCCAGCGCACAATAGAACCGTTCTTAACCGCTTTAATAATAGATTTTCGTTCATTGGGATCATTTGTATTAAGAATTAAATCGGACAAATATAAGTAGTTCCAGCAAATAATAGCATTTTTGATTAATCGTGTGCATCCTTGGGCAATATCTTGCTCTTTTTTTGTCTGAAGGCGAATTTCTTGATTTTCATACCAGTGGATTACATCAGTGAATCTATTTGAACTTTCTCCTTTATTGAGTTGCTTCATAATAGCTTGCCGGAGTTCAACCATATCAATATATCTCAGGATAAATTCAGTCTTAATAATTTGCCCGAAGCTTTTAAGCGCCTTGTAGTGAGGGTGCTGT
>JAJDCA010000029.1 GCA_029261055.1 Candidatus Omnitrophota bacterium
GTCAAAAAAACAGGCAAAACAGCAGAAATAATTCACTTGATGGGTTAATTGGACAACTTAATTATAAAAACTATAAATATGTTAATGCAAACAATTCAAACTTGGTCAGGACAGCTTGCTTAAGTTGACACGTATGGGGCATGCCCTGGCCTTTAATCAATTGGTTGTTTGTGCAGGACCGTACGGGGAAGAAAAAAGTACTAGCGATAACCTTTTTTCGTGTTATACTATGGCCCAAATTAGCGGGGAGTGGCGCAGCTGGCTAGCGTGCGTGCTTTGGGAGCATGAGGTCCCGGGTTCGAACCCCGGCTCCCCGATTCTACTTCGCCAAATACGTTGTGTTTGGCTACGTAGAACAAGTTTTACTTCATAGAAACAGGCTTCATTGTTGCGTAGAAAAGTCCTGACATTACGCTCGACATTCAAATGAAAATAATCCCTTCGGTAATTATTCTTTCCTTATTACTTTTTCCAACATTGAGTTACGGGCAGGTGGCACAAGATGCCGTTAAGACGGAGATTTTTACGTTGCATCATATGCGTGCCCGGGATATTGAAAAAAGTGTTCGGGCTATTTTGACGCCGGAAAATGGACATGTGCTGGTTAATGAGGATTTTAATAGTCTTGTGGTGACAGATACACAGGCTAAAATTCGGGATGTCAGGGCGCTTATTAATGTTAAGGATAGGGAAAAAGAAATTGCTTTGGAAACGAAAGTCCTTCAGATTATGCTTAATGATGAGCATCCTATGGGGGTTGATTGGGAGGCGATTGTTTCAAACTTTCAAAGTCTTGATTTTTTTCCGCCACCTTCTAAACCGGTTACAACAAAGGGTCGAAAATTTAGTTTGCGGTATTTTGCACAATTATTTAAGGGAAAAGGAAATCAAAGTAGCATAGAATATGACGGTAAGTTGAGTTTGGGGAGTATTTCTGAGGAGGATTATGTCGTATTGTTGGAGGCTTTAGATACGGTGGGCGTGATTAATGTTATTTCTAATGTTAAGACGACAACGGCCGGTAGCAGAACATCGGAAATCACTATTAATTCTCAGGATACGTTTTTGATTTCCAAAGAGGGTGAAGATGAGGATGAGGGGCGTAGAAATGAAAGTGTCCGGTTTTATTTGTCGCCTAGAGCAGAAGAAGACGGTCTCATTAATGTCGAAATTAAACCAAATAGCAATATGGATAAATCGGCCATAATTAAGGTAAAAGATGGATCGACTATTATTGTTGGCGGGCTTTTTAAAGAGGTTATTGTTGAACGTACCAGAAAAATTCCTCTTCTCGGGGATCTTCCTTTTTTAGGATTTGCATTTAGAAATCAAGGGGAGGACATCCGCAAGACAGAAATTGTTATTTTTTTAACGCCAAGGGGCATAAGTGAGTAATGATTTGATAGAAGCAAGGGGCATGATGAACCTGCCTGCCGGCAGGCAGGTCATTGCCCGTACGGGGCGTGTCGTTTGTAGGGGCATGATTTATCATGCCCTTATTGTGAGCGTTCTTTTCCTTTCCGGTTGCCGTACGATTTCCCCTCCAAGCCAGGTTTATCCGGTTGTTCCACAAAAAATTTATTTGAATGATTTATGTGATCGGCAGAAGCTGTTGTGTCAATGGGATAGTATTACCCAGATTGTGCATGTTAATAAGGGCGATGTGGGGGCCAAAATTCTTATTGGTAGCGATATTGCATTTGTGGGGAATGAACGTGTGCTATTAAGTGCTCCGGTTAAAATCATCGACAGTGCTGTGGTGGTGCCTTTGGATTTTAAATCCAAGATTGTTAATCGTCTTGACAGAAAAAAACCGAAGGGCACGGCGGATTATTCTTTCCCAAAGTTTAAATCAATTGTCATTGATGCCGGGCATGGGGGTAAAGATCCAGGGGCTATGAGTAAAAATGGGACTAAGGAAAAGAGTATTGTCCTGGATATTGCGAAGCGTTTAAAAAAAATTTTAATGAGGCGCGGGCTTAAGGTGGTTATGACTAGAAAAACGGATAAATTTATTTCTTTGCAGCGACGTACGGAGATCGCCAGTCGTTCTAAAGCCGATCTTTTTATTAGTGTGCATGCCAATTCAAACCCTGTTCGAGGGGTGCATGGATTAGAAGTGTATTCGTTGCGCGATTTGCTTCCGTTAGAACAAAAAGAAGCGCAGCGCCAAGCTAATCAGCATATTTTATTTAAGGCATTAGCTATGAAAAAGAATGCACCGGAATTGGAAGCTATTGTTTCAGATATTTTGTATTCTTTTAAGCAGGCTCAATCAAAAATTTTAGCCGCGCATGTAGCCCAAAAAACATCGCGACATATTCGGAGCAAAAATATCGGGGCTAAGCAATCCCGTTTTTATGTGTTACGCAATACCTTGATTCCTGCCATATTAGTTGAAGTTGGATTTTTAACAAATCCAAAAGAAGAAAAACTGCTTAGGAATTCTGTCCATCGACAGAAAATCGCTGAAGGCCTGGCGAAGAGTATTCTGGAGTATGCGAACAAATAATCCCATAGGTGTATTTGATTCTGGTTTAGGCGGGTTGACAGTCGTTAAAGAACTCATGCGGTGTTTACCAAACGAAGATATTGTGTATTTTGGAGATACCGCACGCGTGCCTTATGGAACAAAGTCGAAAAAGGCGATTATTCGTTTTTCGCAAGAAAATACAAATGTTCTTTTAAAGCATAAGGTTAAAATGGTGGTGGTGGCGTGTAATTCTTCGTCAAGTTATGCGTTGGCATCACTTAAGAAGAAATTTTCTATTCCTATTGTCGGGGTGATTGATCCGGGTGTGCAAAAAGCCGTTGAGACTACATGTAATAAGCGTGTGGGGGTCATTGCGACTTCGGCAACTATTGCGAGTGAAGCGTATGATAAGGGTATTCAGCGACAGGATAAAAGCGTTAAAGTGTTTAGTCAGTCGTGTCCTTTGTTTGTGCCGTTAGTAGAACAGGGATGGTTAAATAAGAAGGTAACGTTGGAGGTGGCGCGGGAATATTTAGGAAAGCTAAAACGTTCTGGTATTGATACGTTAATTTTAGGGTGCACCCATTATCCTTTGCTGAAGCCGGCTTTGGCCAAAGTGATGGGGAAGCGTGTTACGCTTATTGACTCCGCCAAGGAAATAGCCCTAAGGGTTAAATATTTATTAGCAGAGAGTCAGCAATCGCGGGTTTGCCGAGGGAAGAGAAAATCCCGTTACAAATTTTTTGTCAGTGATGAGCCACAATCTTTTCAACGGATTGCTAAAGGATTTTTAGGAAAGGATATTTGTATTAATACGAGAGGGTGAACGAAGTTAGGAATAAGAAGTAGAGATGTAAGATGCAAGAAGCAGAGGTTTAAAAAAAGCAGAGAGGTAAGAAACAAGAGGTAGAGGTGTAAGAAGCAAGAAGTAGAGATGTAAGAAATAAGAAGTAAAAATGTAAGGGGTAAGAAGTAGAGAAAAGCTATGAAATAAAAAATTTATTTCCTTATTTTTTTGCTTTTTTAATTCTCTACCTCTTGCTTCTTACATCTCTGCCTCTAGTTTCTCTACACCTTGCTTCTTTTTAAGCGGAGAGAACAATGTATGAGTTAGCCATAAAAGGAGACATAGCTGCGGCACATTTTTTGCGTGGTTATGAGGGGAAGTGTAAAAATTTACATGGGCATACATGGCAAATTGAAATTGCGATTATTGCTGGTGATTTAGATGAAATCGGTATGGTGGCGGATTTTATTGTACTTAAAAAACAGTTAAAAGAATTTTTAACAGCGCTCGATCATGTCTGTCTTAATGATTTGCCTTATTTTAAGGAAGTTAATCCAACAACAGAAAATATTGCCAAATACATTTACACAAACTTTAGCCCGGTAATTGCTCCATTGAAAGTACAAAAAGTTCGCGTGTGGGAATCAGACTCGGCGAGTGTTACGTATTGGGAGTAAGGGGGATAGAGAAATAAGAAACAAGAGGCAGAGGTGTAAGAGGTAAAGAAGGAAGAAGTAGAGAGACAGAGGAGAAGAGAAAAACAAAATGTAAAAATGAAGAGGTAAAGAAAAACTACAGAAAATAAATTGTGCATACAAAAGAATTTTTTATTTTTTTGCTTTTTTACTTCTCTGCTTCTTGTTTCTTGCTTCTTTGCTTCTTTTAAAATATTTATGAATAAATCTATTATTTTATTATCAGGCGGTTTAGATTCCGCAACGATTCTTTATTATGCGAAGAGTCGGGGGTTTAAGCCTTATGGGTTAATTTTTGATTACGGTCAGAGACATCGTAAGGAAATTCTGCAGGCTAAGAAGATTGCACAATATGTGGGGTGTGATTTTAAGATTGTTAAGATGAGTTTGCCTTGGCAGGGATCCTCTTTATTAAATAAAAAACAACGCCTACCTCGGCATGATGTGATTGACCCCAAAGAAATTCCTTCGACGTATGTTCCGGCGAGAAATATTATTTTTTTAAGTTATGCGGCGTCTTTTGCAGAAGCGATAAATGCCCGTGCGATTTTTATTGGGGCGAATGCGATTGATTATTCGGGGTATCCGGATTGCCGGCCGGGATTTTTTAAGGCCTACCAAGATGTTTTGAAAAAAGGATTGAAGACGGGTGTGCAGGGAAAGATGATTAAGATTTACACACCGCTACTTCGCAAAACAAAAGCGCAGATTATCAGGCAGGGCAAAAAATTAGGCGTGCCGTATCATTTGACGTGGTCGTGTTATCAGGGAGAGAAAGAACCTTGCGGAAAATGTGACAGTTGTGTGTTACGTGCGAAGGGGTTTGAAGAAGCGAAGATCATAGACGCGAAATCGCTTTGAACAAAGATTAACACGTTCGGCTCAGAAGAGGCCTCCTTCTGGTCGGCCTCTAATTCACCTCACGCGTCAATCTTTGTTTTACGCGATTACGACTCTATTAAAAAACATCAAATACGTAGTGGGGGTTCGCGAATCGCATACGTAAAGACGCCATTTATGGCGTCTCCTGTAAGCGGATCTATGTGTCCGCCTGCTATCGGATAATCATAAAATGAATGCCAAAATTACAGAAATATTTTCGTCGATTCAGGGAGAAGGCCCGTATGTGGGGGTGCAGCAGGTGTTTGTGCGGTTTTTTGGATGTAATATGCATTGTGTATGGTGTGACACGCCTGAGTCGATTGGGGATACGACGCAAAATTTTGTAGAGTACGGCGTTGAGGAATTGTGTGGAAAGATTAATGGCTTATGGGGACAGGCGCATTCTGTGAGTATTACTGGCGGGGAACCTTTGATGCAGGTCGATGTGTTGCAAGCATTGCTGCCAAAACTTAAAGAATCAAATCGAAAAATTCATTTGGAAACAAACGGAATTTTTCATGAAGCCTTGGCGAGTTGTATTGACCAGATTGATGTGGTTGCCATGGATATGAAGTTACCAAGTTCTACGCAATGCCGTTCTTTTTGGAAAGAGCATGAAGAATTTCTGAAGGTCGCGCGTCAAAAAGAAATATTTATTAAGGTTGTGATTTCCAGTAAGACTGAAAAGGAAGATGTTTTGAAAGCCATTGATTGTGTGTCTGGTATTGATCCACAGACCCTTTTTATTTTACAACCCAATTCGTTGGATATGTTTGACGGTGTTGTCGACAAATGTCTGGCATTTCACGAAGACTGTTTGGCCAAGTTGCCTAACACCCGCATCATGCCACAGATGCATAAATTTATGAATTTGGAATAGGTGAAATGTTGGAGACGCGAAATCGCTTTGAGCAAAGATTGACACGTTCGGCTCAGAAGAGACCTCCTTCTGGTCGGCCTCTAATTCGCCTCACGCATCAATCTTTGCTTTGCGCGATTATGATTCTTAATAGGGAAAATAAGTAGCATTGATTCATTGAATGATCTTCGGTAAATTTTTTCAGGGATTGCGTGTTTGAAGCCGAGGATGTATCTTATTGAGCGAATTCGGCCTGCCGCTGAGTGCAATAAGATACATCGGAGGCCAAGCACGTGATCCCTGAAAAAATTTGCGATCTTTCAGGAGTATTCAATTAATGAGGATTAAATATGAAAAAGAAAAAACAAAAAAGTGATTATGGGGATTTGCAGGAGCATATCCGTGGGTTAAAGATGCCGGTGATTGAGGTTTGGGATAATGAATATCCGGATCGGGAGTATGCGGTTGATTTGCATATGCCGGAATGTACATGTATTTGTCCTAAGACGGGGTTGCCGGATTTTGTGACGATTAATGTGACGTATGCACCGGGAAAGACATGTGTGGAGCTTAAATCATTGAAACTTTACATTGTTGCTTTTCGGGATGTTGGGATTTTTCACGAACATTTGGTTAATAAAATATTAGATGATTTTGTGAAGGCCTGCAAACCACGTTGGGCTAAGGTGGAAGGAATCGTGAGCCCTCGGGGAGGAATTACGACAACTGTAACGGTCGAATATAAAAGAAGTAAGAAATAAAGAGGCAAGAGGCAGAGGAACAAGAGGTAGGGGAGTAAGAAATAGAGAAGTAAGAAACAAAGAAATAAGAAGCAGAGATGTTAAGAGAAACAAAAATGTAGAAGTAAAAAAACTTAATTTAGTAGTTATGATTTTTTTGTTTTTTTCTCTGCTTCTTGTTTCTTGCTTCTCTACTTCTTTTAAGAAAGGATAAACAATGCAAAGAAATGACGGGCGTGCGCCTAATCAATTACGGAGTATTAAAGTAACCAAAAATTACATAACTCATCCTGAGGGTTCTTGCCTGATTGAATTTGGTGAGACACGTGTGGTATGTACGGCTTCGGTGGAAGAAAATGTGCCGCGATTTTTAAAAAATAGCGGGAAGGGTTGGGTGACGAGTGAATATGGCATGCTGCCGAGGTCGTGTAATACGCGCATAAAAAGGGAGCGGACTTCCGGTTCAGGACGGTCGCAGGAGATTCAGCGTTTGATTGGACGTTCGTTACGTAGCGTTGTTCAAATGGATAAATTAGGCGAGAGGACCGTAAAGATTGATTGTGATGTTATTCAAGCAGACGGTGGAACGCGTACAGCAGCGATCACCGGTGGGTTTATTGCTTTAGCATTGGCGTTACAAAAAATACAAAAGCAGGGACTTATTGAAGAGAATCCTTTAACTGATTATGTCGCTGCAATCAGTGTGGGTGTTTTTCAAGGCGCACCTGTTTTGGATTTAAATTATCAAGAAGATTCCAATGCAGATATGGATATGAATGTCGTGATGGTAGGGAAAGGTGATTTTGTCGAGGTGCAAGGCACCGCGGAAGGAAAGCCCTTCTCAAAAAAAGAAATGGATTCCCTTTTGGATTTAGCGAAAAAGGGGATAGAGGAATTGGTAGAGATTCAGAAGGGGATTGTAGATTTTAAGGCGTAATGTCATTAGAGACATAAAATCGCTTTGAGCAAAGATTAATGTGTTTACACATTAATCCTAGCTTTGCGCGATTACGACATTAATGGGGTAGGTACGGTAATAAAAATGAAAGAACTCGTTATCGCCACAACGAACAAAGGGAAATTACGGGAGATTAAGGATCTTTTAAAGGATTTCTCTTTAAAGATTACTTCTCTCGCGGACTATCCTGAGGCACCGGAAGTTATTGAGGATGGGAAGACGTTTTCTCAAAACGCGGCTAAAAAGGCGTTAACAATTGCGCGTTACACAGGAAAACTTACTCTCGGTGAGGATTCCGGGCTTCAGGTGAAAACTCTTGGTAATAAGCCGGGGATTTATTCGGCTAGATTTTCCGGTGAAAATGCTACGGATAAGAAAAATAATTTAAAAGTATTGCGGTCTTTGAAAGGTGTTCCTTTGGAGGATCGGCAAGCCGCTTATCGTTGTTACGCCGCTTTGGCTGATCATAACGGTATTGTCGACATCGTGAATGGTCGCTGCAGCGGTTTGATTGGATTTCATGCCAAGGGAAAAAACGGCTTCGGATACGACCCTTACTTTATTATCCCACGTTACAACAAAACTTTCGGAGAACTCCCCCCTGAAATCAAAGCCCAAATTAGTCATCGTGCCAGGGCATTAGAGAAGGTAAAAAATATTTTATTTGAGTACATGAAATAGAGGCTCAACGCTCTCTAGATTCACGAATAAAGCTGACAATTTCTTTTGTGGTAATTTTGCTGTTGATGGAATCTACATCAAGTGGGGATTTACGTGATTTACTTGGTTTGACGCAAAAAAATGAACCATCTTTTCTTTTGATCAGAACTTCGCCTTCTTTGTAAGAAATTTCCAATAAAGTTGCCAGATTTTGACGTGCTTGAGAATAGGTAAATACGGTCATTTTACACCTCCAAAACGGTTACATTGTGTTTTTTTGCAACCTGCTTTAATACTCCATCAAGGGTTAATAATGGAGAGTTATGGTCAAGAGCGCATTTGATAATGTAGGCGTCATATGCGTAAATTTTTGAATGATGCTCTATTTCTAAAGTTTTTTCTAAATTAATATCCGTAAATTGTATTGGTATTTTCTTAAATATTTTTATGGCTTTAATCGCTTCTTTTAGAGAAATACGCTTTTTTTTAAACATTGCCGAAAAAGCATTCCCAATTTCCCAATTTAATGAATAAGGGGCAATAAGGTTAGAGCCTTTTGTCAATTCGATTAAATGTTTTCGTTCGGGCTCTTTTAGAATAGCTGCAATGATAGCCGATGTGTCAATAATAATATTTTTCATTTTCTTTACACCTAGTACAATTGTACAATATTAAGAGGTGTCCGTCAACCTTAGAACAAATCTTCCAATATTCCCCCAATGCCTTTAATGCCTTCTTTGAGAATGTCGGTTGTTTGTCCGATGACTTTGCCTGGGGAAGTGTCGCCGCGGCAGTTGCGTTTGTTAATGGTGCCTGTGCACTTTATGTTGATGACTTCTTTGAGGAGAAAGGAAGGATCAAATTTGAGTTTGTCTGTTTGTGCAAATTCAAGTTTTGAATAATCCGGATAAATCATGAAATCAATGGTTTTATCAAAACCGATCCACCCCTCTGCTTTGAGATCCATGGTTTGACTGTAAGCGCGGGTATTCTTGGTAAAGAGTTTTTTATTTCTGATTGTAAAATCGCCTGTAGCGCTTGTGAAATAAGCTTTGTCTAATTGCGGGATCAACTGTCCAAGAAACCCATCGGTGATGGATACAGATGCTGTTCCATGTAATTCATTGTGTTGGAGGACGGGGCCTTTAAGGTTGGCGTGGATATTCAGTTTTCCTGCGAGATGTCTATTCTTAATTTTTTGTTCTTTTCGATAGAGTTCGAGATCTAGGCCTGCAATGTTTAATTGCATTCTACCGGGGAGGTCTTTATCTCTGAGGTCAAATGAGGTGTTGATGTTGATTTCACCGTCATAAATATGAGAAGAAACATTAAGTTTATTGATGTTTTGATCATTTTGTTCAAATTGGAATAAGATATCATAGAAAGGAATTTTCCCTATGGTCATTTGGGCTGAGCGGGCATCAAAGGTCATTTGCCAATTATGCCAATCTTGAAGAGTTCCTTTGGCCAGGCCTTCAGCCGAAAGTTGTCCGATGGGATTGAGATGAGCTACTTTATTTTTTAGGTTGGGAAAGAATGTGGGCATATCTTTAAGGTCAAAGACTACAAGGCCTCGTAGATCAAACTCGGTATGTTCAGAACCTTTAAAATGCATGTCGCCTTTTAAATCAAAAGAAGAATGAGCGTAATTTCCTTTAGCTTCAAGTATGCGTATGGCGCTGTGCAGTAATTTAATTTTACTTGAGAAGGCTAGGTCTTCGGAGGAAACATCTGTTATGAGGGCAGGGCGGGAGAAATTTTCCACGTGACCATTTAAGGTGTATGATTTGTCACGATATGTTCCGATGAGGTTTTTCCATGAAAGGAGGTCTTTGGAATAATGAAGATCTCCGGAAAGATAGTTAACTGTATGGGCACCTTTTTCGTCGCTAATCGTGGCATTGTTTAATTGGGCTGTTACGGTAATGTCAGCATCTTGAGGTGTCAGAGCCAGTCCTTTGTAGTGACCTTGAGCTGTAGCTATTCCACTAATATTGATATTAAATTTATCGAGGTGATTAGAGAAAAGTTTGGCCATATGAGTTAAGTCGAGATTGTCAGAAGATACGTTAAGGTCGAGGGTGGGTTCAGCAAAATTATTAAGGTTTCCTGAGAGTTTTAAATGGGCTTCTTGCGATATCAGGTTTAATTCTTCAGTATGGATTTCATCTGGTTTAAGAGTAATTTTTCCTTCGATTTCGTGAATTTCATTCAGAGATGGGATGCCGGTTAATGTTCCTGTTGTTAGAATGGCGGTAGCTGTATAGTTGTGCTTGGGTTTATCATCAGAGGTGTATTGATATGTAATTTTGATTTCAGGATGCCCTTGGAAGTTTTTTTCTTTTAAGGAAATATTCAAATTCTCGGATTTTATCTGACTGTTTAAATTCCATTTATTTTTTTCTGAGGTTAGGTTTAATTCTGAAGAGTTCAGGTCGCCTTGTATGATGAATCCTTTATCGAGAATGATTTCAGTTTCATTAAGAGTTAATGCTGTTTTTAGATTCATTGAAGGCGACTGTTCATTAAAGTGATAAGTAAATTGAGTAGCCGTTGTTGTTAATTGTCCTTCAATGGATTGGCCGGAGGCGAGTTTTAATAAGGTTTTATCGACGGATAAGCCACCTTTTATGGTAAGGGTATTCTCAGCGATGTGTAAGGCATCTAATTGTGAGGTGATATTTCCTTCAAAGTGTGTATTTTTATCAATTTCTAGAAGTGCATGTTTGAGATGAATTTTACCTTCGGAGGAAACGGTATTGTCTTTAATAACTAAAGATGTGATATCGGCGTTAAGGTCTCCTTGTAGGATTGTTTGATTAGGGAGGAGGAGCTTCGCCGATGGGATATTGATGCTTCCACTGGCCTTGAGAATTTTATTATGCAATGAGATGACGGCATTGTTGGCGGTTATGTTTCCTGTGAGATGTTTATTGTCTCCAATGATAGCGTGCGTGTCATTTAGAATAAAATTTCCTTTTATTTGA
The DNA here is from genome assembly GCA_029261055.1 of Candidatus Omnitrophota bacterium. Lineage (GTDB taxonomy): Bacteria > Omnitrophota > Gorgyraeia > Zapsychrales > Zapsychraceae > JAJDCA01. Next base: position 11,042 of record JAJDCA010000029.1, read on the forward strand.
AGTGGTCCTTGTCGTTGATGGGAAAGGTTTATTTTAGCAGAGGCAATGATTCCGTCAGAAAATCGAATACTTGGATTTGGATAAAATAAAGAAAAGTAGCGTGCAAAATAAACATTAGTTAACGACATTTTAGAGATGATTTTTTGGGTAGAAATGTCGTAATATCCGTTCGCTATGAAAGAAGAATTGCGGTGCACGGCATGGGCGCTTCCTTCAAATTGAACTGTTTTGTTTAGGTTTAGCGTTATGTCGGCATTGATGGATTTGAAAGATTCAAAAAATTCTTTCATTTGTGAAAAATCAGTATATTCGACATTACCATTTTTTATGATGAGTTGTTTGATAATTAAAGGAGGTATTTCTTTATTCATAGAGGAGGGTGTTGAATGCGTTTCTTGTAAATCAGAAAAGTTCCAAGTAGTGTCTTGTTTTCTTAGGGCGTAGATGTAGGGCGCATTAATTTTGAGGGTAGGGATAATGATGATTTTTTGTTTTAAGAAAGCGATTAATAAAATGTTGAAAGAGGCGTGGTCAAATTTTGCAAAAATTTGATCAGGTTGATGTTTACGATGAATTTTAACATTTTCAATGATGACGTTATTCAGGAGTTTAAATCGGATGGCCCCGATAGTGACGGGGCGATGAAGGAATTCAGTTGCCTTTTCTTCGAGGAATCCTTTGAATTTAACCGGTAGAAAAATGTTGTTAAGATAATAAAATCCAATAGCCCCTAACATTAACAGGCTCAATAAGATAAAACCAATTTTCTTCCGCAAAGGCTTCATGCAGGCATTATATCTTAAAAAAAATGGACAGCTACTTTTTTTGTTAAAAGGTGCTGTCAACCATAAACAAACCAGTAAACAAACCTTTAGGATTTGTTTACTGGTTTGTTTTTTTACGGGGTGAATAGATGTAATGGAAATATGGGTTGAAGCCAGTGAAAATGTTTGTCTAGTGTGTAGAGAGGGGATTTGTTTTGAAATGCGTTTTGGGCCACAATTAAATCGGGAATACCAATACCGTTTAGTCCTTTTTTGAGACAATTGGTTTGTAGGGTGATTATGGCGTCAAAATCAATTTTTAGTGGCTGGACGGGCAGCAGCCGCAACAAGGCAATAAGTTTTGTTTGTTTTCGGACAGTAAGGGCTGGTATCAGTTCAGTGAGGATCAATTCATTGGTTGCCACCAGGTTGTTTTCTATCAACATATCCAGTGCTGAGGAATGATCACCGCTACGGAAATAGTCAATCCAAACGGATGTATCAACAAGGACGTTCATTGACGTTCACGCAGGGTGTTGAGGTTGATGTCTAAATCGATCATACCTTTGAAGCTTTTAAGCGCAGCCAGTTTTTGCTTACGGATAAGCTCACGTACAGCGGTTGTGATCAGCTCGGTTTTTGTTTTCAGGTGGGTTATTTTTAATCCTTCTGCCAAGAGTTTTTCGGGTAAATTAAGAGTTGTTCGCATGATGTCTACCTCCATGATTTAATAAAATTTTCATCTCATTAGAAGTATAACATAAGGTGTATGCATAAACAATAGAATTCGTATGCATATTTGATTGATATTTTTTTGAATAAATTTCCCATAACTTATGTTATTATTTGTGAACTTGAAAATTAGGAAAGGGAGTCTGGATATGTGGGGTAGTAAGGAAAAAGAAGAGCAAAAGAGTGAATTCCAGGAATCTTTATTAGCGGTGATGGATTCTATGTACAATTTTGGGTATCGGTTGACCTATAATAGGGAAGACGCTAATGATTTGGTTCAGGAGGCTGCATTGCGAGGTTATCGATTTTATCATCAATTTGAAAAGGGGACGAATTTTAAAGGTTGGATTTTGACGATTTTACGCAATACGTTCATTAATCAATATCGAAAGAAGGTGAAGGAACCTGTTAAAGTCGATTATGACATTTTAGAAAATATGATAGGGGTTCCGGAAACGCGGGGTTTTGAAGAGGAGATTTTTGGAGAATCTTTACAGGAATCGGTGGATCAATTGCCTGAGGAAATGCGGACAGCGATTGTTCTTTTTTATGTAGAGGGTTTATCTTACAAAGAGATTGCTAAGGTTATGGGATGTCCTATTGGGACGGTTATGTCAAGGTTGCACATGGCGAGGCAGCTATTGAAGAAGAAACTTACAGAGGTTGTTGAGCATGGGAAAGGAAGGATGTCGTGAATTGTCAAACATTTAAGGAAAATTTGAATAAATATTTAGATGGAGAATTGGAAAAGAGAAATGTGGGGCCTTTTAAATTTCATTTATCCTCTTGCGCGTTATGCGGTCTACTTTTGGAAAAAGAACAAAAATTTGAAGCCACCCTTCGCCATCATATGGTCAAAGAATCGGCACCGTATGCACTTCGTGAGTCTGTTGTTAATTGCTTGGAAGGGAAAAAGCGATTTGCATTTTTACAAAATATCAGCTGGTTAATGCACGGCTGGAGGCCGGTTGCGGTGACCATGATTACGCTTGTTTTAGTTTTTAGCGTTTTCTTACAGAATACCATCGCTTTCCCTTTATTTGAAGAATCCATTACACGACATGTCCAATGTCTGGCCGGAGCGTATCCTATCGAAATATCTTCGGAAGATATTAAGGAAGTTTCTAAATGGTTTGTTGGAAAATTAGATTTTGCTGTAAAAATACCGGATTTAACCCGCCACGGAATCAAACTTAAGGGAGCCAGGCTGTGTCATTTAAAAGATAAGAAGGTTGCCTTGATTTATTATGACAAAGATGGTCATAGAATTTCGGTGTTTGTTTTAGATTCGCAAGGGCTTAAAGTCCCTCGATCTAAGAAAATTAAACACACCCAACAAACCCTTTTTGTAAACAATGACAAGGGATACCAAAGTATTCTTTGTCTGGACCAACGTTTGGAAGGTGTCGGGTGCATCTTTGTTTCGGATTTGCCGGAGGAAGAATTAATAGATCTAATAATATCGTAGGGGCGGTTCGCGAACCGCCCGTACAGGACAGACCTCTGTGTCTGTCTAAAAGGAGAACCCCATGCGCTTTAAAATTAACAGGACATATGCTTTAATAGGGTTCGTTTTAGCCTTATTCTTTTTTCCATCTTCCTCCCAAGCAGATCTTTCCGAATTTGATGTATCAAATAGCGTTGTTGATAAAGGTATGTTTCTTTCCGGTGGGCCTAAAAAGGATGGTATACCGGCGATTACAGAACCGCAGTTTGTGGCTGCTGGAGACGTAGATTTTCTTAAAAATCATGATTTGGTTGTCGGGATAGAGCTGGCGGATGAGGCGCGCGCTTATCCTATTCAAATTTTGAATTGGCATGAGATTGTGAATGATAAAATTGCGGATAAATCTGTGGCTGTAACGTGGTGTCCCTTGACACGCAGTGCGGTTGCATTTGATCGGAGTATTAAGGAGGAAATTTTAGAATTCGGTGTCTCTGGGTTATTGTTTAACAGCAATGTGGTGATGTATGATCGGACGCATAATGGGTTATGGTCGCAATTAAAAATGGGGGGGCTGACTGGAAAATTTTCTTCAGAAAATTTGACAACTATTCCATCACAAGTTGTTACATGGAAAGAATGGCGTACAAACCATCCAGCCACACAAGTACTTTCGAAAAAAACAGGGTATTGGCGTGCGTATGATGTGGACCCGTATGAGAGTTACCACGGAAGTCCGGATACGATGTTTTCAATTAAATCACAAGATCAAAGGCTTGCCGCAAAGTCTTTGGTTGTGGGTATTAAGATGGGTGAAACCGTGAAGGCTTATCCATTGGAGTCTATCAATAAATTAGATGGAAAAACTTTGGAGGATAAAGTCAACGGTCAGGATATTACTATTCGATATTTTGATGGAAAAACAGCGGTCATTACAGATAAGCATGGAAATGTATTGTCTTCTGTAGTAACGTATTGGTTTGCTTGGAGTACTTTTCATCAAAAAACATTGGTTTATGAAGGCTAATTTTATGTTAAGGACATCCAATGTTAGTCGTCAGACATCAGCTATCAGACGTCAGTGTTTTGTTTTTACTGAAGACTGAAGGCTGAAAGCCAAAAATTGCCACCGTTGTTATGCAGACAAAATTAAGTATCACTGTTATTATCCCCGTTTATAATGAAGAAGAAATTTTATTACAGAATAAAGATTATTTTCAGAAGTTGGCTCAAAGGGTTGATTTAATTTTTGTTGATGGGGGTAGCACGGATGCAACGGCGTCTTTGATTCAACAATATGGTCGTTTTTTTAAGAGTGCCAAGGGACGTTCTTTTCAAATGAATGTGGGGGCGGCAAGGGCTCAGGAAGAAATCCTTTTATTTTTACATGCAGATTCTTATTTGCCGGTGGAGTCTTTATCTGCCGTCGAAACAGCTATTCAGAAAAGAAAATGTGTGGGAGGGTGTTTTCGGCAGGTGATTGATCAGCCTGGGCTGTTATTTCGTTGGATTGCTCTAACCGGCAACATGCGCGCACGGATGAGTAAGATATTTTATGGTGATCAGGCGATTTTTGTTCGTAAAGATGTTTTTGAGAAGCTTGGTGGATTTCCTGAGGTCGAATTGGCTGAGGATGTTCTCTTTACGAAGCATTTACGCTGTGCGGGTAAAATTAATGTTTTAGAAGATCCGGTGTATTGTTCGGCTAGAAGATGGTTGAAGCAAGGACTTATTAAAACGTTTTTGTTAAATATGCGTATTTCATTTCAGTTTATGTTTCATTGTAATACAGAAAAATTCTCAAAGAATTATCAGGACATAAGGTAATGATGAACAAAATTTTTTTTATTCTTTTCATAAGCATGTCGATTTTGCTTATTTCTCCCCAAGCCCACAGTCAATTCTTTTTTATGGAAGATCCTAATGTCGGCAAAGAAATTTCTGATTTTACTTTAAACTCGCTTAAAGGAGAAGAAGTTAATTTTACAAAATTTCGTGACGGACAAAAGTCTATTCTTTTTTTCTGGGCGACATGGTGCCCGCATTGTCGAAGAGAGTTGAAATCATTAAACGTTATCCGCAAGGAAATGGATAAACAAGGCATAAAGATTGTTTTAGTTAATGTGGGGGAGCCGGCACGGATTGTTAAAAAATATCTCGAAAAACATAAAATTGATGGTTTGGTGCTTCTTGATAAGGAAGGGGCTCTTTCTGAGTCCTATGGGGTTATCGGTTTGCCAACATTTTTCTTTGTAGATGGTGAAGGTGTTGTGAAAGATGTGACGCATTCTTTACCGAAGAAATATGAGAAGATTTTTAAGGTAGTTAGTGTAGAGGATTTAAATCTTAGTAATCAGACATCAGTCTTCAGCCATCAGTAATTTATTTTCTACTGACGTCTGACAGCTGAAGACTATTAAATTATGAATATCTACAGTCTAAATGCTGAATGGGGTTTGTTGTGTTGGGTTGTGACGGGGCTTTTGTTCTTTTTTATTCTAGAGAAATGGGTCGTTTATCGATCTCCGACATTACCACTTTTTCGACGTTGGCGCATTAATGTATCTTTAAACTTGAGTAATGTGGCCATTATTGATCTGTTCTTTGTTTATTTGGTAAAGCAGGTGTCGTTTTTTGCGGATCCGCCGGTTTTGGATATTTTTGCCAAGTTTCATGTGAATAGTTTTTGGCGGGTGGCTATTACGGTGCTTGTCATGGATTTGGCTATTTATTTTTGGCACAGGATGAACCATGAGGTGCCTTTTTTGTGGCGTTTTCATCGAGTGCATCACACAGATCGTAATTTAGATGTATCTTCGGCGTTTCGTTTTCATTTTGGGGAGGTTACCGGTTCGACAATTATTATGTACGGTATTATGCTGATTTTGGGATCCAGCATATTGGAGGTTCGGATTTTTCAGCTGATTTTCTTTTTAGCTGCGCAGTTTGAACATAGTAATATTCGATTGTGGAAACCTTTGGAAAGAGCCGTATGGTTTTTGTTTGTACCTCCGGCTATGCATCGCATACACCATTCGAATATTCAGGAAGAGACGGATTCTAACTATGGAACTTTTCTTTCGATTTGGGACCGGATATTCGGGACTTTTCGAAAAAATGTGGCCCAGGAAAAAATTGTTTATGGTTTAAAAGAATTTTCAGATGAACAAGAATTATCATTGGGTAAACTTTTAATATTACCGTTTAGGAAGTAAGCATAAATTTATTCTTGCTTAATTCCTAGGAAAGGAGAATGATGCAAAAAATTTTAACTTTTTTTATGGGAATGATGTTTTTTGTCTTGGTTGGGCATGGCGTGTGTGCTGCCCCACAGCATTCTCGCACATTAGAATTTGATTATGAAATTTATCTTAAAGATATTCCTGAAGATGCTTCTGAGCTTAAAGTTTGGGCGCCGATTTTACCGAAGAACGAACGTCAGATTATTGAAAAAGTTTCGGTGGACGCTCCTTTTGCCACCGAAGTTTTGAAAGAAGGGCAATATGGTAATAAAGTTCTTCATTTTACAGTAACCCCACCCTTTCAAAAAGAATACAAGGTGACGGTGCATTATGCGATTAAACGTTTAGAATATTCAACGAGTCCAAATAATAAGGAGGATTTAACTGAATTTCTTCAGTCTGATCGCTTGGTAACATTATCGCCGCGTATTAAAAAAACAGCTAAGAAAATAACGCGAGGTAAAAAAACGACGTTAGAAAAGGCCAGAGCTATTTATGATTATGTTTTAGACACGGTAGCCTATGATAAATCTATTCCGGGATATGGTTATGGTGATACGGAAAGAGTATGTGATATTAAGGCTGGAAATTGTACAGATTTTCATTCGCTCTTTATGTCCTTAGCAAGGGCGAGTGGAATTCCTGCGAATTTTATTATTGGAGTTCCTCTTAAGAATGAAATAGAGGGCGAAGTCGCTGGGTATCATTGTTGGGCTGAGTTTCATGATACAGAGCTGGGTTGGGTTCCTGTGGATATTTCAGAGGCCTGGAAAGACAAAACAAGGACAAACTATTACTTTGGAACTATCGGAGAAAATCGTTTGGAATTTTCTCAAGGTCGTGATATTGTTCTTGAGCCTAAGCAGGCAGGTGAACCTTTGAATTATTTTGTTTATCCCTATGCGGAGTTAGATGGTGAATTATTTAAAAAGGTGGGGATAGCTTTTAAATATAAAGATGTTCAACAGGAAAAAACGCAACAGGTTAAGGTCAATCTTAACTAAAAAGTAAAAAAGGAGAAAGTCGATGAAGAAAATGTTTTATGCAATTATTGCCGGGATTTTTGTCATGGGAATGACAACAATCGCAACTGCGTCATCAGGTGGTAAGGAACATGGTGGTCAAGAGCATGGTGGTGCAGCTGTAAAAGACGCTGCTCATGAGCATGGTGGCGATGCTATGAAGGGGAGTGGGCATGCGCAAGTATGTGAGCCTTCAAAAGATGATATTCGTAGTACTATGGAGGCTTATGTTCAAGAACAAGCTGCTGCAACAGGTGGGTATTTTGAAGTGAAGGATCCTGATACAGAAAAAACACGTAAACTTTCATTGGTCAGAGTTCATGAAAGAGTTGGAAAAACAGGAGATTATTATTATTCTTGTGCAGATTTTACGGATGTTGATTCTGGTGAATTATTAGACCTTGACCTGGATGTTGAAAGTAAAGGTGAAGATTGTGCCTTAAGTGTGGCGGATGTGCGTATTCATAAGTTACAAGGCGTACCACGTTACACCTATGATGATAAGGATAATCGTATTCCTTTGACGGACACCAAAAGTCATATTGGAAGCGCGAAGGGTGAAGTCGAAGCTGAAATGAAGGGTAGTGCTCATGAACATGGTGGTAAGGAGCATGGAGGGGAATAATTTCTAAGAGGTAAGTGGTAAGAGGTAAGTGATAAGAGGGTTTTTGACTTACCACTTACCACTTATCCCTTACCTCTTAATTATGCAATACTACGCTGACCTCCACATTCATTCCCATTTCTCCCGCGCAACAAGTAAGAATCTTAATCTAGAATATTTATCTCTTTGGGCCCAATTAAAAGGTATTCAGGTTGTTGGAACGGGAGATTTTGTTCATCCAGGGTGGTTGGATGAATTGAAGGAAAAGCTTGAGCCTGCCGAAGAATGTCTTTTTAAATTAAAACCGCAGTATGATGTTGTGGCTAAGAATGAACTGCCGTCGTCGTGTAAAGGCCTGGTACGGTTCATGCTCACCGTTGAAATTTCTAATATTTACAAACGTCTGGATAAAGTTCGTAAGGTCCATAATGTTGTCTTTGCTCCGAGCTTTGAGGCGGCAGAGAAAATTCAGGCGAAGCTTGGTGATATTGGTAATATTTGCTCTGACGGCCGTCCAATTTTGGGGTTAGACTCTCGGGATCTTTTAGAAATTGTTTTAGAGTCTGACCCGCTTAGTTACCTTATTCCTGCGCACATTTGGACGCCATGGTTTTCAGCGATGGGCTCGAAAAGTGGTTTTGATAAAATGACGGATTGTTTTGGAGATTTGTCGTCACATATTTTTGCTGTTGAAACAGGTTTATCGTCAGACCCATTAATGAATTGGCGATTAAGCCAGTTAGATCCTTATGTACTTGTTTCGAATTCGGATGCGCATTCGGCTCCAAAATTAGCCCGCGAGGCCACTATTTATGATACGGATTTATCTTATCCTGCCATTTACAAGGCGCTTTCTGATCGAAAGGATAAGGGGCTTGTGGGTACCATAGAATTTTTTCCTGAAGAGGGTAAATATCATTATGATGGACATCGCAATTGTAAAATGCGTATGCATCCGCAGGAGACTATCAAGAATAAGGGCTTGTGTCCGGAATGTGGTAAGCCTGTAACCGTTGGCGTGATGGCGCGTGTTGAAGAATTGGCGGATCATCCTGAAGGGCGTAAATCTCCTTACTGGCGACCATATTACAGTTTGATTCCTTTGCCTGAAATCATTGGTGATGCCAAAAAAGTTGGGCCTAATTCTAAGACCGTTCAGAAAATATTTATGGAAATGTTGCATACATTTGGTAATGAAATATCTATTTTGCGTGAAGTGCCGTTGGAAAAAATTCGTAAAGCCAACGGTGCGTTGATTGCTGAAGGGATTCGTCGTGTCCGGGAAGGTAATGTTCATATTGCGGCCGGCTATGATGGAGAGTACGGAAAGGTAGAAATATTTTCCCCGCAGGATCGTGAATCCGTGGAAAATCAATTGACTTTGTTTTCTTAATGTTAGAAAAATTTAAAGTGGCTCGTCGCTAGTGGCGCGTGACTCGTTTTTTGCGAGCGACGAGTCACTAGCGACGCGACACATAAGTTGCCGCCGAAGGCGGCTTAATTTAATGAATAATCTTAATTTTTCTCAAAAACAAGCTGTATTGCATGACGGGGGGCGGCTTTTGATTGTTGCTGGTCCCGGCACAGGCAAAACGTACACATTAATCCACCGTATTGAGCATCTTGCCAAGAATTTAGATAATCATCAAAAAATTTTAGCGATTACGTTTACGAACAAAGCGGCTGAAGAAATGAAAGCGCGTTTGTTAACGACGCGTCTTTCTGCTCGAGGGCATGTTAGTGTGGGGACTTTTCATCGGTTTTGTCTGAAGGTTTTACGTGAGCATAGTGAACAGACAAAACTGCCAGAAAATTTTTGTGTGGCTACTCCTGAAGAAGTTGATGGTTTGATAAAAGAGCTTTGGCCGGAAATACGTGCGCGTGAGCGTCAGCTACTTTTTGATGAAATTTCTCAATGGAAGTCGAATCCTTTTGAAATGGAGGCTCCGGAAAGTGTTTGTGTTTTTAAGGAGGCTTTACGAAAGAAAGCTTGGTTAGATTTTGACGATGTGTTATTGGAAGCCTTTTATCTTTTAACAGATAATAAAGATGTGTTAACTAAGGTTAAAAATACGTATGCCCATATTTTTGTTGATGAGTATCAGGATATCAATGCCATTCAGCAGGCTTTATTAAAAATATTGGTTGGGAGTTATGGACATATTACGGCCATTGGTGATCCCAATCAGGCTATTTATGGATTTAGAGGATCTGATATGCGATTTTTTAAAAGTTTTTCGGAGGATTATTCAGGGGCCGTAACGCTATCTTTATCCGAGAATTATCGTAGTTCAACAAATCTTCTTGCGGCATCAAGTCAGATCATAGCGGCCTCCAATGCATTGCATGTGCCTGAACTTACCGCTAAAATTTATGCCAAAGGACGTCTGACTGTTCATGCGGCCCCTACGGATCGTGCAGAGGCAGAATATGTGGTGCATCAAATTGAAAAATTAACCGGCGGCACAAGTATGTTTTCGCAGGACTCCGGGCGTGTTGATGGGAATGAAGAAGCCGTGCACAGTTTTGGAGATTTTGTGGTGCTTTATCGTTTGAATAGTCAGGCACGTTTATTAGAAGAAGCTTTTGCCCGAAGTGGGATACCGTATCATATTTCGGGACGTAAAACAAAAGAAGCCTTGGGGGAGGTCTGTCCTCATCGGGAGGAAGAAGTTTTGTATGAGGTTGAGAAGGTATCTTTAATGAGTATTCATGCGGCTAAGGGTTTAGAATTTGCTGTTGTTTTTATTGTTGGGTGCGAACAAGATATTTTACCGCTTCATTTAGGGAACTTAAGAGGGGATGAGGAAGAAGAGAGACGATTGTTTTATGTCGGTATGACGCGGGCGAAGCAGCGTCTTTATTTAGTGCGTGCTAGCCGGCGACGGCTGTATGGTAAGAGGTATGAGTTTATGCCGTCGCCATTTTTGTCAGATATCGAGGAAGGGTTGAAGGAGCACGTAAAGATTCAGAAAAAGTTCAAAGTAAAGAAAAAGGTAGACGAACAAATCCAATTATTCTTGTAGGGGCGTTTCACGAACCGCCCCTACAATCTATTTTCTTATGGAAGAACATCTATTAAATTCAATCATAACATTACTCCTCATTGCCTGTGGTGTGGGGATTGTCGTCCAGTGGATTCGGCAGCCGTACACGATTGCCCTTGTGTTTGTGGGGCTTATGGTGGCGATTACTAAGCTTGCCCCATCGATGGTGATTTCGCATGATGTGACATTTATGCTGATTTTGCCGCCCTTGTTGTTTCAAGGGGCGATGCATATGGATTTGGAGCAGCTCCGGAAGAATTGGAAGTCTATTGCTATGTTGGCTGTGCCCGGGGTGGTATGTTCGACGTTTTTGATTGGGTTTTTAGTTCAAAAATTGTGGGGCATTGAACTTATTTATGCTTTGTTGTTTGGCGCTTTGATTACACCGACGGATCCGATTTCTGTTTTGTCTATTCTTAAGCGTGTAGGGGCGCCGGAACGATTGCGGGTTATTCTCGAAGGGGAAAGTTTGTTTAATGATGGGACGGGGGTTGTTGTTTTTTCTGTTATTCTTGGAATTATCACAGGGCATGCACATTTTGATTTAGGGCACACGGTTTGGAAATTTTTTATGGTGGCTGGTGGGGGAACGCTTGTTGGATTAGCCGTTGGATATGTAGCGTATCATATATTAAGGAAGCTGGATGATCATCTTCTCGAAGTAGCGCTGACTGTGGTTGTGACTTTCGGGACGCCGCTTTTAGCTGAGACTTTTCATCTTTCCGGGATTATTGCCGTGGTGGTAGCTGGTCTGATCATCGGGAATTATGGCCGTATGTATTCGATGTCCACAAAAACGCGGGAGACATTGGAAACGTTTTGGGAAGTGATTGATTTTATTATTAATTCACTTTTATTTTTGGTGATCGGTATGGAGCTCCAAGCGGTATCCGGCGGCACGATGATGAAATTGTGGCCATTAATCGTTGGCGGTATTATGGTAACCTTGATATCGCGTTTGATTGTCGTGTACCCGGTGGTGGCCATAAAGAATGCTTTAACACAACGTGAAAAAATTCCCTGGCCTTGGGCTCATGTCCTTTTTTGGGGCGGATTAAAAGGCTCGATTCCCATTGCGCTGGTAGTCGGCTTGCCAATCAATTTTATGTATCGGGAAATGTTTCTAACGATTGCTTTCGGCATTGTTTTATTCAGTTTAGTCATTCAAGGATTAACGATAAAGCCAATGGCCAGGTGTCTTGGATTGGCGAAGTGAAGGTCGTAGACACGAAATCGCTCTTAAGCAAAGATTGATGCCTGCGACTCAGAAGAGATATCCTTCTGGTCGATCTCTAATGGTTCGACAAGCTCACCACCATTTTGTGCTTGTCGAATGGTTCGCCGCAGGCATCAATCTTTGCTTTGCGCGATTACGATTTTTCATTTTTAAACCGTCGGTCAATGCGTCTTATCAAGAGGTTTTGTTAAAGCCTGTAGGCGAACCATTCAACAAGCTATGAATGGTGGTGAGCTTGTCGAACCATTGGACGCGACAATAATTCTGCGTCCTCTGAGCCGTAAGGATTTAACAAAAGCTCCCAATAGACGTATTGACTAGCGCTCCTGTAATTTAGATAACTATGCTATGAAACACAAAATAATATTTTTTATTTTATTATTCCTCGTTGTTTTTATCGAACCTGTTACGGCACAGGATAGATATGTTATTGATCCTAGTCGGTCAACTATCAAGTGTTCGGTGCGTTATTTGGTTGTGCCTCAGATTAAAGGTGAGTTTGGGGATTTTTCGGGGGTTATTTATTTTGATCCAAAATCGTTGCATAAGAGTTCTGTGCTTATGCAGATTAAGACGGCAAGTCTGAAGACACAAAGAAAGACGTTTGATCGTATTATTCTTTCCAAACAAGTATTAGACCCCAGTAAGTTTCCTGAGATGATATTTCAGAGTCAGCTTATGAAAAGGCGGGATGGTATTTATTATGTTAAAGGTTGGATGGATATGCATGGTGTGACGAATGAGGAGATGTTTTCGTTTAAAGTCAATGGCCCCATCAAAGAAGGTAAGCAGGGAGAATATATTACGGCCGAGGGAAAATGGACGATTGATCGCAAGGATTATGATGTTATTTGGCATAAGGTGTTAGATAAAGGTGGCGTTATTGTTGGGGATAAGATCACGATTGAATGGGCCATTACAGCCGTAAAGGAAAAATAATGCCTACGCTTTTTGCCGTATAGGAAAGTACCTGCCTACCGGCAAGTACTTTCCTATCGGCGCCAAAAATGCGCTTCAGGTTATCGATGAAAGCGATTTTCTTGCCGAATAGGAAAATATAAATTAACCTATCGGCATCAAAAATGCGCTTCAGGTTATCGATGAAAGCGATTTTCTTGCTTGTTTTCAATAATGATTTCAGATACAATGCGCTTTCTTGAAAATGTGGAGATTTTTATTTTATGAAAAAAATATGGTTAATTTTATTGGGTGTTTTTATTTCAGGTTGCGTTAGTGTCGACGCTGATAAAACTTCTGCCATGAGAGGATTAGATGTGCCTCTTGCGGAAGGGAAGAAAGCATTGACGCATGTACGGTATGCTTATGTGGGGATGACGCGTAAAGAAGTTGGCAGCATTATGGATGGTACGATAAAAATTGGATATGAAGATATTGACCCTTTAGTAGGTGCATTTAAACCTATTTTTCTTCAAAATCCGTTTCGCACCGAGGCGTTGCAAAAACAAGGCGAGACCTATGATGTTGTTTATTATTTTACTTCAATTAAAAAAGCGGATGGTATTGTTGCCGAAGATGAGCTGACGCCCCTTATTTTTAAAGATAATAAATTAGTGGGCAAGGGGTCAGATTTTCTTTTTCAATTGAGAGATTGAAAATAAATAATCGATATATTTTAAATTCTTTGCGTCGATAAGGCTCCTTACTTAATGGGTACTAATCCTAAGAAACGAATAAGTTCTAAAGAGGCCTGATTTGATTTCGCTCAATCCACTTATTTTACCCACCCATAGTGAATTTCCTTTAGATTGGTATCAACATTTTGGCCGTAAGGCCCCGATAGATGTAGAAATTGGTTTTGGGTGTGGTGAGGTTTTGGTGCGTCTTGCGCAGGAGCATCCAGAACGGAATTTTGTGGGTATTGAACAGCATTGGGAGCGTATTTACAAGACGTTAAAAACGATTACGAAGATTAATGAGGCGACGCCAAATAAAATTAAAAATATTAAAATTCTGAGAATGGATGCTCGGGTAGCTTTTGAACGGGTTTTTGCCGGAGAAAGCATTGATCATATTTATTCATTATTTCCTTGTCCATGGCCGAAGAAAGGGCATATTAAGCACAGGCTTTTTTCTCAAGATTTTTTACAGCTTTTGAATAGTCGGTTAAAGCAGGGCCAGGACGTCAAGATTGTGACAGATTTTCATCCGTATTTTGAATGGATTCAAGAGCATATTCAGCAAACAGGTTTTCAGGTTCAGGCGGATATTACAAAGACGCAATATGACACTAAGTTTGAACGTAAGTGGAAAGAAGAAGGTCAGGAAGAATTTTATGAGCTTCGATTGGTTAAACAAGAGCATAAGGATATTTCGCTTAAGGAGGGCACTCCATTGAAATCTTATAAGTTAGATAATTTTGATTCCAGCCGGTTTTCTATGGAAAATGAAACGGGCGAGGTTTCGGTTGTGTTTAAAGATATGATTTTTGATCCTGAACGGCAGAAGGCTATGGTTTTGGTTATTGTTGCTGAGCCAGATATGACACAGCATTTATGGGTTGTCATTATGAAAAAACAAGGGACATGGCGCATTTGTCGGGCCGATGGGCAAAACTTTTTTCCAACGCCTGGTATTGCAAGGGCTTTGGAGTGTGTTTATTTAGCGGCGGAGAGAACTGTATGATAAAGAAGCAAAGAGGCAGAGAGTTAAGAGGTAGAGATAAAGCAAAAAGGTTTTTTTCTCTGCTTCTTGTGCCTTTACTTCTTTGCCTCTTTTTGCTTCCCGCTACAACGGAAGCTAAAAAAAAGAGGAGAGGTTTTCGTTCTTCTTGTAAAGCCGTCATATTCTCCGATAGCACGAAGGTCAAGCGGCTTTTTGGGGAAAATGTCCATGGTAGAGTCTTGCCTGCAAGCACGACAAAGGTGATGACGGCTTTATTGGTGCTAGAACATCTTCCCCTTGAGAAATACATAACCGTATCGAAAAGAGCCACTTATGTTCAGCCGACAAAAATTAATGTTCGCCCTGGTGAAAAATATAAGGTAAAGGATTTGTTGTATGCGATTCTGATTAAATCGGCGAATGATGCCAGTGTGGTATTAGCTGAGGCGGTGGCTGGATCTGAGGCGAATTTTGTGCGTATGATGAATGCAAGGGCGAAGAAATTAGGGGCAAATCATACGAAATTTGCTAATTCTAATGGGTTGCCGTCCAAAAAGCGTAGTCAATATACGACAGCCTATGATATGTATCTTATTTTTCGACAGGCACTTAAGCATAAATTTTTTAGTAATACTATTAAGATTAAATATAAAACTATCTATTCATCAAAAGGACGTAAGGTAGCTCTGAAAAGTCATAATAAAATTTTATTTAAAAATTGGCGGCAAAAGATTTTTGGTAAGACCGGGTATACGCGTGCAGCCGGGGCTTGTTTCGTAGGGACTACGCAGAAAGGAAAAAGTACGCTTATTATCGGGGTGTATGGGTGTGGCAATCGATGGGGGGATATTAAGACGATTGTTTCACGATACGGAGGGATCTCCCTGTGACAGAATATTTTATAGCATTTTTAGAAAAAACATGTTATCCTTTAGCAATCATTTTCATTAATTTTTATTTTTTGTAATTAGAAAAGAAAGGATGGGAAATGGACAAGAGAATATTTACCATGATATTCGTTGTGTTTTTAGGTGTTGTTGTGGGTGTTTCGATTGTTGTGAAGCAGAATGATAAATCAAAATTTAATACTATGCTGGAATCACAAGGTAGAATAGAGAAAAATTTTGTAAATGGACAATTGGGAGGGTCGCAAAATTCGAGGACTTCTTCTCAAATTAACGATATTTTACGTAAGCAAAACGTATTAGAAGAGCGCCTTTCTGCTTTAGAGGGGCAATGGGGAGGTATTAAAAAATTAATGGAAGGGGCCGCTAAAGGCGATGCTGGACGCGCCGCGCAAGCTCCTCCGCAGGAAGATTTTAATACAGCGCATGATATTGCCGTGGCCCATTCGCCTGTGATTGGTGCAAAAGATGCTCCGGTGACGATTGTTGAATTTGCTGATTTTCAATGTCCATTTTGTGCTCGATTTCATCCTCCTGTGAATGAGGTCCTAAAGGCTTTTCCTGGTAAAGTAAATTACATTCTTAAGAATTTTCCATTATCTTTTCATCCGCAAGCCAGGCCAGCCGCTAAGGCAGCTTTTGCTGCCGCAGAGCAGGGTAAGTACTCTGAAATGTTGGAGGCTCTTTTAGAAAATGGACGGGATTTGAGCGAGGAAAAATTTAAGGTATTGGCTGAAGAGATAGGGCTTGATGTAGAGAAGTTTATGAAAGATTACACAGAAAAAGATGCGCAATGGGAAGAATATATCCAGAAAGATATGGCTTTAGCTTCTAAAGTCGGCGTAAGAGGAACCCCCACGTTTTATATTAATGGTCGTAAGACACGTGCAAGGGATTTTGAGAGTTTTAAAAGAGAAATTAATCAAATCTTGGAAAATAAAGATTGAGAGATTGCGCGACAATAAACTATTGGTAATTAATTTTTGCGCAACTCCTAAAGAAAGGAAAAATGATGGTACGAGTAGGCGGATTAACTTCAAAGTATTACAAGGAAACTCGAGGGGTTAAAGTATCAGGCGGGCAGAGGGTGAAAATTGGAACGATGCTAACACGTCAGGGAGATAAATGGCAGGCTGGTGAAAATGTTATTGGGTTAATGCATTTGACAGCAGCTTGTGATGGGGAAATTTATTTTACTAAGAAAAAAGGTAAATATAAAAAAATGCTGACAATTATCAATGTTAAGGCTTTAGATAATTAGTCGTTAATTATTATGTGTGGAATTGTTGGTTACATAGGAGATAAGAAGGCGCCGCCATTATTAATTGATGCGCTCAAGAAGCTAGAGTATCGTGGGTACGATTCTAGCGGAGTGGGTATTGTTGTGCCTGGTGATGGAAATATTGTTCTTCGTAAAGCGCATGGTAAGATTCAGAATTTGCAAAATCTGCTTAGAAGCAAACCTTTTCCGGATAGTTCTTTAGGTATTTCTCACACACGATGGGCCACGCACGGAGTGCCCAATAAAGTAAATGCCCATCCGCACAGAGATTGTACGGGTAAGATTCTTATTGTGCATAATGGTATTATTGAAAATTATGAAAGCTTAAAGGCTGCTCTTCAAAAAAAGGGCCACAAGTTTGTGTCTGATACAGATACGGAAGTCATTGCGCATCTTATTGAATCACATTACAAAAAAGACTTATTAGCTGCAGTTCAAAAAACGATTAAACAGCTTAAAGGCGCTTTTGCTTTAGGGGTCATTTGTTCAGACCATCCAGACACTTTAATAGCGGCGCGCATCGGGTCTCCACTCATCATAGGTCTCGGGAAGAATGAGAATTTTATCGCTTCGGATGTTCCTGCCATTTTAGAGCATACACGCAAAGTTATTTATTTGAAAGATGGTCAGATGGCCAAGTTGTCTAAGGATAACGTGGAGGTGTTTACCTTTGCGGGGAAATCGGTAAAACCTAAAATTGATAAGGTAACATTTTCTTTAGATGCTGTTCAAAAGCAGGGTTATGCCCATTTTATGCTTAAGGAAATGCATGAGCAGTCTGATGTTTTAAAGCAAATGGTGCAGAAGCGTATTAAAGGAAACACATTTCATTTAGAAGAGTTGTCTACGCTTGATAAAGAATTAAAAAATATTACTAATATTATTATTGTTGCTTGCGGAACAGCTTATCATGCGGGGTTGGTGGGGAAATATGTTATTGAGGCTTTGTCGGGTATTCCGGTGACGGTTGATGTGTCGAGTGAATTTCGTTACCGTAATCCGATTGTCGGCAAGAAAACTTTGGTGATGGCGGTGAGTCAATCAGGAGAAACGGCAGATACATTAGCGGCCATTAAAGAAGCGAAGGCTAAAGGGGCGAAGATCGTATCGATTTGTAATGTGATCGGATCGTCTATTGCCAGAGAATCTGATGGTGTGTTGTATACGCATGCCGGTCCTGAAATCGGTGTTGCCTCGACGAAGGCTTATACTGCGCAGTTGTGTATGTTTTATCTCATCGCGGCTAAATTGGGTGTGGTACGTGGGGTTGTTGCCAAAAAAGATATTGATAACGTAATTCAGGCGTTAAAACATATTCCGGCACTTTACAAAAAAATGTTAAAGACAAAAAATGCTATTGCGCGCGTTGCCAGAAGTAATGCCCATTTTGGGTGTTTTTTGTTTTTAGGGCGGAATGTGAATTATCCATCGGCGATGGAAGGGGCTCTGAAATTAAAAGAAATTTCTTACATTCCTGCCGAGGGCTATGCAGCTGGGGAAATGAAACACGGGCCTATTGCTTTGATTGATGAGTACAGGGCTGTTGTATGTATTGCGCCGGAATCAGATACATACGAAAAAATGATTTCGAATATTCAAGAAATTCGTTCACGTAAGGGGAAGGTTATTGCGATTGCAACTGAAGGGGATGAAGCCATCAAAAAGCATGCGACGCATGTGCTTTATGTTCCGAAGACGCATAAATTATTAACTCCTCTACTTGTGGCGTTACCTCTACAATTGATTGCGTATTATATTTCTGTCAAGCGTGGTTGTGATGTCGATCAACCCCGCAATTTGGCTAAATCAGTTACTGTGGAGTAGGTTTTTAAAGAGAGGCAGAGGTACAAGAGGCAAGAAGCAAAGAAGTAAGGTATAAAGAAATTAGAGAAGCAAAGATGTAATTTTCTTCTCTGCTTCTTGCCTCTTGTACCTCTGTTTCTTTATCTCTAGACGATTATGCTCTATCTCGTATCTACCCCTATCGGTAATCTCCAAGACATTACCTTCCGCGCTGTTGATACTTTAAAAAATTGTGATTTGATTGCGGCCGAAGATACGCGGCACACACGAATTTTATGTCGTCATTATGATGTGCAAACACCCTTAACCAGTTATTTTGAACATAATGAATCAAAAAAAACGGAGCAGCTTTTAAAGCATTTGAAAGAGGGTAAAAGTATTGCTTTAGTGACGGATGCCGGGACGCCCGGGATTAGTGATCCGGGGTATCGCTTGATTCATTTGGCTCAAGAAAATGACATCCCGATAACGGTTATTCCGGGAGCGTGTGCATTAATTGCGGCACTTTCTTTATCCGGATTACCGTCGCATAATTTTATTTTTGAGGGTTTCTTGCCGGTAAAGTCTCAAGCAAGAGAAAATAAATTAGCCGGGTTTAAAGATGAAATAAGGACGGTTATATTTTATGAATCGCCCCACAGAATATTAAAAACGCTCATAGGCATGGAAAAAGTTTTGGATAATCCTTTTGTTGTTTGCGCACGGGAATTGACAAAAAAATTTGAAGAGGTTATAAAAGGGGACAGCCGTCAACTCATAGAGCATTTTACGCGACATAAACCCAAGGGAGAATTTGTTTTGCTCCTTAATCGAAAGAAATCGTGATGCGTTTTTATAAAGCTATCGTAAAAAATATTTTTGTGTTTTTTTTAGTGAGTTTTTTTGTGCCGTCTTTAGCGGCTCAAGATACACCGATTGATAAAGCCCTTATTGATTTGAGCAACGAGGTTATCGTCAACATTTATCGAGACATAGCTAAAGAAAAAGATTGGTATGTGGAGTTAAAGGATTTTAATGAGAAGCATTTATTGGAAAATACGTATGGGATTTATGCGATTCATTATCGTTATGATGATGTCGATAGTCCTGGGAAAAAACAGTCTATGGAATTTGGGGTAACAATTTTAAAGATGGAAGATGATAATATTTTTCACGGAAAAGGACATAACGTATTTGATTTGGGCTTCCCTTTATTAAATTTAAAAATTAGTGGGTATCAAGTGAAGAGCATAAAAAATAGGCAGTTTGATTTTCAAGGGCCGCTTCAAAAACACGGGCAAATTCTTTTAGATGAGCAGGCAAAAAAATTACCATTTCAAATGTCTTTAGAGTCGGCGCAAAAATATTTTTTTGTCGGAGAAGAGATAGAGTTTACTGTTAAATTAAAAAATATTTCTGATAAGAATCTTCAGGTAGTGAATTTAAACGAAGAGACATTATTTTGTGAATACAATGAGGAAGAATGGGGAAAGAGAAGTATTGCCCCTGCCATGAGTCGATATTTGGAAAAAACTGTTTTAGATCCGGATAAGTCGATCAATAAGATTCTTCGCATTCCAAGCCTGCAAAGTCCTCAAGAATTTGAAATCTACTGCTCCTACGGGATGACACACAAAGGTGTGAGTCCTTTCGGTACGCTTAAAATTAAAGTGGTTAAGGATGTTGACTGATGGGGAAGGCAATTGCAACAAATAAGAAGGCTTACCGGGACTATTTTCTTTCTCAAACGATAGAATGTGGGATTGCGCTTAAAGGTGGGGAGGTTAAATCTTTAAGGGCAGGCGAAGTAGCGTTTAGGGGGGCTTTTGCTCGTATGGAGGCGAATGAAATTTATCTACACAGTTTATACATTGCCCCCTATGAACAGGCGAGTTACATGAATGATGAGCCGGATCGGGTTAGGAAATTGTTGTTGCATAAGCGTGAAATTAAAAAATTGATCGGGGCGGTTGCCGAGAAAAAAATGATGTTGGTTCCAACAAAGATTTATTTTAATAAACGCGGCGTCGCTAAGGTTGAGCTTGCTCTGGGAAAAGGAAAGAAGCTTTATGATAAACGCGAGGCGATCAAGAAAAGGGATGTTGAACGATCTCTTGAGAGAGTCATAAGGACGCGGTAAAAATAGGTAAATTTGATAGTGTTCAACTTGATGCTATTAAAAAGAGTAAAAAATGATAAAATCAAGAATGTTGAAAGATAAGAAAGAAATATTCCTGTCTCTAAGCCGGCAGGCAGGCGTTAACGAACTCTATGAAATTCGGGGGTGATTGGTCTCGACTTGAGTGCGTGGAGTATGGGTGGCATGCCGAGGATGTCTGGTTGGCCTCGTTAAAAATCCGGGCAAAACACAAATGCAAACGAAAATGCATGGTATGCTAGCGATGCTGAGTTAGCTTTTCTTGAAGATGCACCTAAAGAAAGCGGTTCAAAAACGTTAGCAGCAAAAACAGTCAAAATTTAAAATATTAAATTTTGCCCTTTTACAGACATTGTCTGTGTGTTTGTAAGAGGAACTTAACAGGCTGGTTCCGTAAGATGTTTTCGCTTATGGAATGAGATTTTAGAAAACTCGCTTAAATGTATCCTGTGCGTTGGAGCTATTTGAGTTAAATTAAAAAACGTACTATGCATGTAGAAACCTTTACAAAACCCTACAAGGACCCGGGTTCGATTCCCGGCACCTCCACCAGGCTTCGCTGAAAGGCTTTCGTCATACTTCGTGTGACTCCGCGTTCAGCTACGCCTGGCTTCGCCAGGCATTAAAACTCCCAGCCTTTTAGCGAAGGCTGGTGGAACCCTGCGTAGCTCAACGCGGAGTCAGCCGAAGGCTGATGAAGCAATTGAGCGAAGCGGGGTCCATGATTTTTTAACACAACATTCCACAGTTTTTTTCGATTTCCCCACCTAAAAATCATGCATAACAATACACCAACTTCAAACCACACAAAGAAATATAAACCGTGGGAAATAAATTGTTATTTTGCCTTTAAAGAACAAACAGTTGCGTTTAACTTCGAAAAGTATTTAAAAATGCATTCCGGCAAGGCCTTCCTCAAAAAACACCTCATCTAACAAATTTTTTCTCCCTGCTAGCTCCAAAATTTCCCCAGGTGGCAATGCGATCTGCCCATATGGTATAGTTACTATAAACCCTATAAGTCTTATTAATACTATGAGAAAGATATTTTTTAAAATATTGTCCGTTATTATTTGCTGTGTTTTCACGGTGACAACGATTATGCCCATTGGTTATGCGCAAGGCGTGGTTGCTTCAGCTTCTGGCGGGGTTAATCTACCTGCGGTCGGGACAATGCTACGTCCGAGCCCTGCCTATGTCCCGCCAACGCTTAAAGGCATAATTATCCACCCTGAAAATGCCTTCCAGTTTGATTTTATTCTGGACAGTGGTGATGCCGATATGGATGAGGCCGCCATGAAGGCCGAATCTGAAAAGCTCATCAAATATTTTCTTACCTCGCTTACCCTGCCCGAAGATGATCTTTGGGTTAACTTGAGCCCCTATGAAGCTGACCGTATTATTCCCGACGAATTTGGACGCACAGAAATGGGGCAGGTTTTACTCGAACAAGATTATTTGCTCAAACAATTAACAGCCTCGCTGATGAACCCTGAAGAAGAATTAGGCGAAGAGTTTTGGAATAAGGTGTATGAAGAGGCTTATGCAAAATATGGTGTAACCGATATTCCAGTCAACACCTTTAACAAGGTTTGGATAGTGCCGTCTAAGGCGTTGGTCTATGAGAATGTAGATAGGGCGTTTGTGGTGGAAAGTCATTTGAAGGTGATGTTGGAAGAAGATTATTTGGCGATGGCGAATATGAAGGACGAGGGGCGTAAGATGAAGGATGTAAAAAATTTAAAAAACGTCTCACGTCTTACATCTAATGTCTTACGTAATACAATAATCCCCGCCATAGAACAAGAAGTCAACCATGGCCAACATTTCGCTCAACTCCGCCAGGTCTATCATTCCTTCATTCTCGCCAGTTGGTACAAGAAGAATCTCAAAAATAGCGTGTTGAATAAATCATATTCCGATCATAAGAAAATTGGAGGATTGGAAACAGGAAATGAGGATGCAAAAAAGCAAGTCTATGAAAAGTATTTAAATGCCTTCAAGGCGGGTACGTATGATTTGATTAAAGAAGAATATGATGTGAAGGCCCAAGAAATTATGCCAAGGAAGTATTTCTCGGGAGGGGTAAGTGTTAAAGATGTTGCTATGCATTCAAAAGTGAAGAATTTTAATGGGATGGTGGATGGTTTAATAGAAGAATGGGGAAAGAATATATTTGTTTTGAAAAGTGTGTTTAATTTTGTCTTAAGGCCAGTTAAAAAAGATGAATTCAAAATGATTAGACCTCTCTTTTGGAAAAAAAAGAAAATACGTGTTAAAGATAAAAATGGAAAAGTTAAAAATATTGGGGAAGAATTAATACAAAATAGATATGATCTTAATACAAATCGATGGCAAGAAGATAAGCGTTTAAAAGCGGTTGTGATATATCCAACATCTGATATGGGCAAGGCATTTAATAACAATACAGTTGTAATTGAATCGCTTATTTATGAAAATTTTAATGTTTTGTATTATGAGGTGTCTGATGTTAATCAGTTAGTTGATGCGTTAAAGAGTGCAACAAAATTTGAGGATGTGGATAATTTTATTCCTGCTGATGTTTTGGTGATTGGCGGTCATGGGAATCGTGATTTTATAAAGTTAGGATCAATTTTTAGAAAGTTATATAAAATATCATTGGAGAGTAAAGAATTATTGTTTGAGAAGGAAATAACAAATATTTTAAAGAAAGAAAGACCTGTGATATTGCAGTCTTGCTGTGTCGGAGAGGGAAAACAAGAAAAAGATAATATTGTAAACATGTTTGCAGAAATTTTTCCACAGGCAAGTCAAATAATAGGGCCAACTTTTAGTACAACAGTTAAGAAAATGGATTTTATAGATGGTAGGTTTTATGTTGAATATTTTAGACCTGAAGAAATCTTTAATAAGATTACAAAAGTTCATCTATCATTTATAGTTGATGATGGTTCTGATCTTTTTGAATATCTTTTGGATGAGAGATATATCGATATTTATGGAATGAGGAATGAAAGAGAAATAGCAAAACTAAAACGCAGATCCGATCTTAATTTGCCAAAACAATACGAGAAGAATAAAACAGCAATTTATACTTTATTAAAACAAACTCCGTCTAATTTTGTTGTAGAATTTCTTACTCAATTTGAGGATCTACCAGAAACATATGAAGTGAATCCTGCAATAGAGGGTCAAGTTAATAAAAATGATAAGGCTTCAATCACAAGTCATAAGGGAGGTGTCGATTTTAACGATGACTACCTTGACATCCAAACTCAAGGTAATGCGGTTGATGCATCGATGTTCACAGAAGGCTTGGAAAACATTAACATCGACATCGGCCTTGTGCCGTTTATTTATGGGATTGCGCCGGTTATGGATATTAATCAGCTGTTCGGTCGGGAGGATGGTGGGGCCAATGATGCGGGTGATCTAAGCTGGCATGATTATCGGCATGAATACTGCCGCACGGATGAATTGGCACATGTTTAATAAAGAATTCATGTGGTTTTTATGTGGTGGGAATTGATTTTTAGTTATTTTTATGGAATGATTGTTTTGATGTTTTCGAATGTGATAAAGTCAATGTTGCATGATTGATATGAAATTTTTTTAGTTAAGTTTTCATTGATAACGTAGGCTTGTTTTGTATTCGGATAGCGAAGTAAAAATCTTTTTAGTCCTTTCGGAATAGTTGGATTATCTAACTTACTTTTAACCTCAATAGGTGTCGGTTTACGATTTTCTAGAAATATAAAATCAACCTCATCGCCATCTTTTGTTCGCCAGAATTTCATTTCCATGTTGGGTTGTAAGTGAGGAAGGAATGAAAGGAATACGAAACTCTCGTATAGCACGCCTTTATCTTTTCTCTTTTTTATCGATGAAAAATCTTTAAGTAAAGAATTACGAATCCCTAAGTCGTAAAGATAACTCTTGCATGATTTTTTTAGTTCATTCCCAAGATTATTTGAATAGCTGTGTATTCTAAAATTAACGTATGTTTCTTCAAGGATATCCATGTAACGATTAATTGCTTTAACACTTAAATTAATTTGGTTGGCAAGATTAGAAATAGAGATCATTGATCCTTGATTTTGAGCTAATAAATAGAGTAAATGATTAAAGGCCCGTATGTTCTCTTCTTTGATAAGTGATTTAATATCTTTTAATATGTAGCTGCTTAACAACTCATCTAACATGGTTCGTTTGCGTGATAAGTCATCTGTATGTGTAAGGCCGGGCAGTCCTCCGTAAAGTAGATAAGTCTCTAGTGAGTAATGCGAAATCTTTTTTTTGATTTCATCAAATAATAGTGGGTAGATCCGAAAAAGAAATTTTCGTCCCGCTAAACTTTCTTTGAGGTGTTTGTGTATTTCTATAGAAGAGGAGCCAGAGCAGATAATTTTAATTTTATGATTTGAATCATAAATGGCTTTAAATATTTTAGAGGCATTTTGAATGTATTGAAATTCATCAATAAATATGATATTGCCGGCATTTTTTAGAATTTTAATAATTTCAATTTCTGAATTATTAAATTTGGCTAGAATTTGAGGTTGTTCTAAATCAAAAAAATGAGGAAGGAGCCCTTTTTTCTTTGCATATATTTGAAGTTGTTTAAGGAGGGTTGTTTTGCCAACCTGTCTTGGCCCAAGCAGAATGTTGATTTCTGGTTCGACTATTTCATTTTGTAACTTATTGGTAATAAATCGTTTAATCATAGCGTTGACTAATGTAACCTATTGGGTAATATTAGTCAATATTTTTATTTTTTTATCAATTGTTGTTTGGCCAAAACGAGGGTGGGCTTATTTTTATTATGATTTAAGTTGGCATGTGGGGGAGGGAGATGAAGAATTCATGTGTTTTCTATGGAGCAAGAATTGAGTTGTATTTGTGACATTAATGGATAAAATATCTTCTAATTGTCTCGGGGACTTCCTCCGAATATTTATCAACTAAAATATAAGGAATGATTATGAATAATTTAAAATCACTTACTTCGCTCGATGGGCGGTATCAGAAAGCGGTGGCGGAGTTGCAGGATATTTTTTCGGAATATGGGTTGATGCGCTCGCGGGTGCATGTGGAGGTGCAGTGGTTTAAGTTTTTGGCTCTTGAGCTTAAATTGTTTGATGTTTCGGATGAGCATTTAGCTCAAGTCGAGAAAATTGCTAAAGATTTTAATGTTGAAGATGCGCAAGCCATAAAGGATATTGAAAAGACGACAAATCATGATGTGAAGGCGGTTGAGTATTTTCTGAAAGAGAAATTTGTCGATTTAGGATTGAGCAATCTTCAAGAATGGATACATTTTGCATGCACGTCGGCGGATATTAATAATACATCCTATGCACTGATGCTTAAAAAAGGGAAGGCCTGCTTGTTGGAGTATTTTAAAAGTATTTTGACGAAATGTGAGGAATTAGCCAAACACCATAAAACTGTTCCTATGATGTCGCGTACGCATGGCCAGCCGGCAACACCGACGACCGTTGGAAAAGAATTTATTAATTTTGCCTGGCGTATTAAACGGGAAATTCAGATTCTTTCCGACCTTCAAGTTGAAGCCAAAATGAACGGGGCCACGGGAAGTTTTAATGCACATCATTTTGTGTTTCCGGAAATTGATTGGATTGAGGCGAGTCAAAAATATTTGACAGAATATTTAGAAGTAAAACCGTTGTTATTGACTATCCAAATTAACCCGAATAATTATGTTTCTGAATTATTACATTGTTTGATTCGTTTGTCCTCGATCTTGATTGATCTAGATCGGGATATGTGGGGCTACATTTCTTTGGGGTATTTTAAGCAAAAATTGAAAGCGGGTGAAGTTGGCTCTTCGACCATGCCGCACAAGGTCAATCCGATTGATTTTGAAAACAGTGAAGGTAATTTAGGCCTGGCGATTTCTTTAATGCAGCATCTTTCGACAAAATTACTCAATTCACGGTTTCAGCGTGATTTAACGGATAGTACAGTGATGCGTAATTTAGGCGCTGTTTTTGGGTATGTTCTTTTGGGGATAAAAAGTGCGCAAAAGGGATTGGGTAAGATTGATATTAATGAAAAAGCCATTGCCGATGACTTGAATAATAATTGGGAATTATTGGCAGAGCCGATTCAAACGGCGATGCGTGTTTATGGCGAAGAGAATCCTTATGAAAAGTTGAAAGAATTAACGCGGGGGACGAAGATTTCACAAGAGGAGTTAATTGCATTTGTTGATGGGCTTAGTAAAGTTCCCGAAGACGTGAAAAAAAGAATGAGAGATTTAACCCCGGCAAGTTACATTGGCGTTGCGGTGCAGTTGGTTGATCAATATTGGAAGGAATAAGGTAAGTGTTTAGCGTTCTGAGTTGTCTGCGAGCTAAAGCACGTGATTATTTCACGCAGGATCGCTTGTTCGCCCCTGCGGGCTCACGTTGCTCGACGAAAGCCCTGCGCATTCCATGCTGAACGCATGGAAGCCGGCTGCTTGGGCTTTCAACGTCCTGCTTAGAAATAATCCCTTGCTTTTAACTCTCTCCGACAACTCAGAACGCTAAATATTTACCATTTACGGAATAAGAGGAATATTTATTTTTTTACAAAATATCCAGGCTCCGCGGAGCCTGTGAGCCTGAATTTTTTACAGCAAACAAAAAGGCCATCTGATACAGTATGATCAGATGGCCTTTTGGGTGATGGAAAATTATTTTACTTTAAAGCGCCTTCAAGTTTCTTAGCAGCTTTATCCGCATCTTTTTCCAATTGGCTACGATTGTCGCACCCAATGGCTGTTGCCATGGCAACGGCTAAAACAAATACAAAAGCGATAACAGAGTATTTTTTCATAATTTCTCCTTTCTTAGATTAATATGGATTTATGATTTAAATGATTTGGCTAAATTATGATGATATTCTAGGATAAGAGAGTTGAATTGTCAATGTTGTTGGCCCAAGAATTTATTTTTTTGTAAGGATTTTGAACTATGTACGACTAAGAATATAACTACAATAGTATGATATTGTTATTTTATAGAAAAGAGGTTAGAAAATATTGAGTACTATGAAAGAATTTATGAGGCGCATGTTTGATATTCCAGTTGGATGGATAATGTGGCTTATGTTATTGATGCTTGTGAATATGGCCATCCCTTTGTTGTACATCTCGTATGTAGAAGCTTTGTTGGTTATTTTGGCATTTATGGTTGCATTTATGACAGGGGTGGTTTTGTACAAAATGCAAGGGTTTACACGTTTGTTGGGGGCCATGCATTGGACGTGGATTCCATTAAGTATTTATTTGTTCGGCAAGTTAGGTCAAATTCCGGCAGATGAGTTTTATGGAATTTGGATTCGTGGGGTGATTGTTCTAAATGGGATTTCTTTACTATTAGATACGATAGATGTTGTGAGGTATGGACTTGGCGACAGGAGGCCTATTAATTAATGGAAGTTATTTTTCTTATTTTAGCGGTCATTTTTCTAGCTTACTCCAATGGGGCCAATGATAATTTTAAAGGTGTGGCAACCTTATTTGGCAGTGGGACAACAAAATATTCCCACGCGATAGGGTGGGCGACCGTGACGACGTTTGCTGGATCATTAGCGGCTATTTTTCTTGCACAAACATTATTACATCGATTTTCCGGGAAGGGGTTGGTTCCAGATGTTGTCGCGGCTTCTCCGGAGTTTTTGATTGCCGTCGCTTTTGGTGCTGCAATGACGGTTATTCTTGCAACAATCATTGGCTTTCCAATATCTACAACACATGCTTTAACGGGCGCACTCTTGGGGGCTGGATTTATGGCTGTAGGAAGTGATGTGAATGTGGCTATTCTTGGAAAAAAGTTTTTTCTGCCACTTTTATTAAGCCCTTTTATTGCCGCCGCATTAAGCGCTTTATTGTATGTGCTTTTTAGAATGGTACGTGTGCGAATGAAAATCAAAAAAGAATATTGTGTGTGTATTGGCAATACAGAAAAGGTGATTCCCATTCCTGAATATGATGGCATTCTTTCTTTTAGAAAATATGCAACCCCAGAGATAAAGATAGCTAAAAATTCGGAATGTCGACAAAGATATGTCGGGCAGGTATTGGGTATTAATTGTCAGAAGTTATTAGATGGGGCTCATTTTTTAAGCGCAGGTATGGTTAGTTTTGCCCGGGGGCTTAATGACACTCCCAAAATAGGGGCATTGTTATTAATGTTTAAAGGGTTAGGGGTATCCAATGGTTTGTTTTTGGTGGGAGTAGCCATAGCTATTGGGGGATTGCTTAATGCCCGTAAAGTGGCTGAGACCATGAGTCATAAAATTACGAAATTAAATCATGGGCAAGGATTTACGGCCAATTTAGTCACAGGATTTCTTGTCATTTTTGCCAGCCGGTGGGGGCTTCCTGTCTCGACCACACATGCGTCCTGTGGATCTATTTTTGGTATCAGCGCTGCCGCTCAACAAGGTAATACCAAAATGATTAAGAATATTGTTTTATCCTGGGTGCTCACATTACCCGTAGCCACTATTTTAAGTGGCGGCACATTCTTAATAGCTTCCTCTGTCTTTTCAAAATAAAATTCAAAAAAATATCCAGTGCAGTTTTTAAATCCTTTATGTTAAAATATTAACATTAATGATAGTCTATCCGTAAAGGAGCTGCCATGAAAAAAAATATTTGGAACATAATTATTGATGCGGTTAGTTTGGTGATATTTATGGTCATGATTTCTACCGGGCTGCTTTTGAAGTTTGTTTTGCCCCCGGGAAGTGGGCGCATTGATCGGTTATTAAGAGAAGGTCGAGGGGCAGGAAAAAGTATTGATCTTTTTATGGGATGGACACGGCATGAGTGGGGAGAGATTCATTTTTACATTTGTTTAGCATTTTTAGTTCTGTTGATTGTTCATCTTAGTTTGCATTGGTCCTGGATTAAATCGATGGCGTTTGGGACAAAATCTTCGCCACAATCGCTGAAAAGGAAGCTCGTAGCGGTAGGGATTATTTTATTTATTATTCTTAGTTTGATTTTTCCATGGATAGGTAAAAAACAAAGTCATACAAAATCAGAGTTTTTTCAGATCAGAAACATGAAGACATTTAATAAATAACTGAAGGAGATAAAGGTTATGCAAAAGAAAGTATTAGTTGTTGAAGATGAAAGAACAACAGCAAAAGTGGCTCAACAGCAATTGGAGCGAGCAGGGTTTGATGTTTATTTGGCGGAGAATGGGAAAGAAGGATTAGATAGCGTTAAAAAAAATGATTTTGATCTTATTATTACGGATGTCGAAATGCCGGTTATGGATGGTGTTGATTTTTATAAAGCCTTGAAAAAGAATGAAAAATATTTAGATATTCCTATTATCGTTATTACCAGTAGTGAAATTTTTAAGAATGCTTTTAGCAAGTTAGGTGTTAAAGGTTTTTTGGCAAAGCCTTTGACAGGAAAGAACCTTTTAGGGAAAGCAAATGAAGTTCTTGGAATTCCTTTGGATGTGCAAGATCGTGCACAAGTGATGTTGTTTGGTAATGATACAGATGTGATCGATCAGATGGAGGAATTGTTGCATAAATGTCATTGTGGTGTTTATGTGCCTCAAAATGGTATTGAGTTGATCGGCAAGGCTTTACGTATGGTGCCTAATATTATTGTAATTGATGTTTTAGAAGCGGATATTCCTGCGTATGAATTAATTAAATCCTTACGATGTTTTTCAAGACTACGGGATACGCATATTATTATTTATTCCTACCTTACGCCGGAGCAACTAGGGGATTCCGATAAAACGATGAATTTGAAAAGAGTTAACGAAGCCTGTGATGACGCGGGAGTTTCTAAAAATATAGGGCGTTTTACAAGGATGACTTTTTTAGATAGTTTGCGTGAATTTGGAATATGAGGGGTGTTAGAAAATATTAAAGACTTGATCATCTGCAATACTTCCAACGGTGAAAGGTCCAAAACTTATCGTGGCAGATTGACCATCAGCCGTTACATTTAAGGTTATCGTAAATGATGTTCCATTTGCTATTCCTGCAGGAATATCCAAATCTAAATCATCGACATCATTCGTTCTTGTCGTGCCACCTGGCGGGGCATCCGCCAGTGAGGAAAAAGTATTGTGGACAAAAGACCATCCAGTGGAAACAGTGGCATTAGAATAGGATATGCCGGAGGATGTTTCCGTACCAAGGTTTGTTAATACAAAATCAATTTCAAATCCATCCCCAGCTTCAACAAGGCCGTTACTATTAACATCTAAGCAGCTGTTACATGTTGTTCCTGGAAATCGCGTAATGAGTTGAATATTCGAAAGGTTTCCAAGGACATTTTTTGTGTCCGACGATTTTTCCAAAACAACTTTGTAGTTTCTCTCGACGCGTTTCAGGGTTCTATCACGGAGATCAGCTTGAGGGTACGCCACATCAGAGCTTTTAAATCCTTCGACAAAGTCTTTTGGGTTAAAGGTATTGAAGTTGAATTTTATTCTGGTATCCAGTCGCATTTCAGTATCTTCAACTTTGTGATCAAAAGCTTCTAAGCTGATAATGAAATAATCTGATGCGGTTATTTCAGCGCGTTGTTTCCATGTTTTAATGTCATTTGAATGCTTAAAATCATAACGTGTGAAACCGCCAAAAAGTTTTAGCCAGGGCAAATAAGGGACTGCACCACCCAGTTCAAGGTCAAATCCGTCGACAGCTTGTTCATATTCATTTTTAAAGAATGTTTTCTTTTTTAATCGTCTTCCGGAAAAGCTGTTGTAGTAATTTGCATTCGCTTCGAGCGATTTTGTTTCCAGCTCTAAGCCAAAGCCTGTGCGGTAATGGCTATTGGTTCTGTAATCAAAAAAACTATTAATCCCTGCTAATAAGTTATTGTCGAAGAAAAGTTGTCGGTATCCGATACCTGTATTTACTGTTAATTCGCCATCTCCTTCGGCTGAAATACGGTTTTGTGTAAATAATGTTTCTGTTTTGTCTGCCGATTGACTCAAGGGAAATAGCATATCAAAATAAAATCGTGGGGTAGATCTTATGTCGCCATCAATGACAAACCCGAAGTCTAATGTGGAAAGAAATACGTCAATCCCCTCAAGTTCAGGATCCGAGTCCGTAGATTTGTTTTGAGGGAGAGGTTCAAAAGAGGTTTCTCTTTGGGAGGGGGGAAGCGGAGATGGAGAGAATTCATTAAGAATTGATTTATTTTTTTTCTGAGATTTTTGTATTTTTCTTTTTTGGATATTTTCAAATTTATTTAAGTCTTTATTCATAAGATCTAATCTTTGAGAAGAGTATCTTTTAGTCGATTCGCTGAAGTAGCTTAAATCTTGCCAGGTAATCAATTGGGGGGTAGCAGCATCTACGCACATCGATCCTAGTAAAATGAAGGATATGACAAGAGAGATGGTAAAAAAATATTTTTTCACAGGAATAGTTTAATGTTACGGGAATTGATGTAGTCATCAGTCGTCAACTATCAGCCTTCAGTAAAAACAAAATGCTGATGTCTGATAGCTGACGACTGATAGCTAAAATTACCGCCGAAGGCCACGTATCCTATTAATACTAAAATACAGTAAATGTTTTTACAATGCATATCTGACTTTTTTCTTGAAAAAGATAGGTAGAGTTTTAGAAAAAGGAAAATAAATGCTGAGGATCAATTTTTCCTTCAATATGTTTAAGAGGAATGCTTCCAAAGTAGCGACTATCTTGGCTGACAGCGCGATTGTCACCCATGACAAAATATTTATTTTCCTGAATGTGTAACGGTTCCAGATCAGGAAAGGTGTGTAGAGACGTGTAAGGCTCTTTTAGGCGTTGACTATTAATGTAGACATTACCTTTTTGGATGTGGATTGTTTCCCCCGGTAAGCCAATTATACGTTTGACATATTGCTCTGTATTGTATTCTTGAGATTTGATGATGACAATTTCTCCTCTTTTGGGAGGACGAAAGTGGTAGATATATTTATTAGAAAGGAAATGCCCTCCTACAGCCATGGTCGGTGTCATGCTTTCTGAAATAACTATTCCGAGGCTGATGACATAATTTTGAAGAAAGAAATAACCGATAATAGACCAAAATAATATAAATGCCATACGATATCCTCGTCGGCCTTCGTGTTTGATATAACGGAGGCTGAAAAAGGATCTACGTTTTTTGGAGTTTTGTTGGTTCATTTTCTTTCTTTTCTAGGGAGGTCGGAATTATGTGTTTTTGCTGTTAAATTATTCGGTTGAGGCATTTCTAAAATGATGGCATCTTCAAGTATGCCGACGTGAGTATCTTTGACATGCATAGGATAATCTTCAACAGATAATTTATGAAAACCTTTGGCATTGTACCATCTTTGGTTGTTGGCAGCACGAAAGTGTCCACTTTTTATTTCTTCCATTTTGACATAATCATTTGAAAAAAAGTCGCCTTCCATTCCGTAAGCCGGGTTATGAAAAATGAGGTAATTAGGGGCGATATTACCCGAGGGGTCTTTTCCGTATCCAACAAGGGTCACAAGATGTCCTGCTTTGCGTTCATAGGTGTCCGAGAAGATATTGTACGAATAATAACCAATAGATAACCACACGACACTATGCCCCAAGAGGCCTTTTTTAATCCATTCTAATTGAGGTATTTTTTGTTGTGTAGAAAATTTCTCGGGTACGTGCCAGGCCCCTTGATATTTAAGCCGTTTGTAGGTGTACCCTTTTTTATGAATGTATTTTTCTAGCCCCAACAGTAATTTCTTGCCAGTAGTTCCATTTTCAATGGTGTTCATGTAATTTTTTGAGGCTAGTAAATTCATCAATTTAATGTGGTCTTCAGAGCGGTTGAAAGAATTTTCAATAAAATTATCATAACCGTTATCATCAAGCCAAATAAGGGCATTAGCAATACTTGCAGGTGCGCAGTGTTTATTTTGGTCTCTAGGGACACCATTTAATACCCGTGTCTGAGGATAATCCGGAATGGCATTCATTTTGTCGATATAAAATTCAGGGATTTCATTAGCATTTTCTGATGGTGAGGGGTCCTTTTGGATATGTTCTATTTCGTCTGTGTAATACGTTAATGTCATATCAAAATCTGAATGAATTTTTACATAATCTTTTTTTTCTTCAATAATATTTCCAACAATAGTATTGCCATTTTTTAATTTTAGAGAGTCTGCAAAAGAGGTTGTTGTGAATAATATGATTGAAAATAGGGTAAAATTTATTATTTTGTACATTAAAAAGCCCTTATTTTGCGAAGAATAGGGCTAAGGAAAATGACGATTTTCCATACGGCAACCAGGCTGTCCTGAATGATGTTTGGCTCAGGATCCTTGGCTTTGTGCCCCATCCTTACGGATAGTTTACCTTTATTATCTAATTGTCCAATACAACAGTTAAATTATAACATATTCAAATAACAGAATGCCATTGAAGGCAATAATAAATATTTATTATTTCTATTTTTGTATGGTTGGTCTTGATTTTAGTGATTTTTAGCCGTGTATTTGGGATTAGAAGTGGCGAAGGTATTTATGGAAAAAAGATGGTGGGGTAAAAAATAAATTTGCACTTACATTGTCCTTACGTTATACTAAAGGTAGAAGTTAAGAGATTATCCAAAAAGAGCTTGGACAACTCCTAACCGTAAAAGGAGGATAGAGTTATGAAATTACATCAAAGAAAACGAACCCGAGATATTAACATCACAATCCGGTCTTATTTACAAGAGCGTGATTTTATCGATCATGCAGCCAAGGTTGCCGGTAAAAATCGATCTGATTTTATGTTAGAAGCGGCAAAACAAAAAGCAGAGGATACTTTGCTTGATCAAAGGTTATTCTTGCTTGATGAAAAAAAAATGAAAGCCTTCAAGGATGTTCTGGATAATCCACCAACCCCAAGCAAAGCCTTTAAGAAGTTAATGTCAACACCTGCCCCTTGGGAATAATAGAAAAGAAATAGGCATGCCTTTTTATAAACCACCTTGTCCCATTTCAGATAAGCATAATTTTGATGATTTTGATTCTGGCGTAGTAAGTCTAAACGACTGGCTAAAACGTCGTGCTAGGCGTAATGAGGGTAGTGGTGCATCGCGTACATATGTTGTTTGTGATAAGAAAAACAAGGTTTTAGGTTATTATGCTCTTGCCAGTGGTTCAGTTATGATAAATGAGGCGCCTAAGAAATTAAGACGTAATATGCCTGATCCGGTTCCTGTCATGATTCTTGGCCGGCTGGCCATTGATTTAAAGCATCAAAAAAAAGGCTTAGGCCGTGGTTTGTTACGTGATGCTGTATGGCGCGTTTTGCAAGCCGGCGAAATAGGGGGTATTCGGGCTATTCTCATCCACGCGATTTCTGATGAAGCAAAAAATTTCTATGAACGGAGTGGATTTCTACAATGCCCATTTAACCCGATGATGTTGATGCTTCCCATAAAACCTATCAATAAGAATTTAAGCCCCTAAGGCTTCATTTAATGGAATTAGTATTACAAGAGGGGTCGGATAAAATATTTTGGGCTTGTTTAAAAAATGTTTCCAGAGGGACAAGAGTTAAGCCGTCTTGATATTCAATTCTTTGGAAGTTTGAAACAAAAAAACAATGCGCGATTGGGTAATCTTTTTTAAAACTTAAAAGCCCTTTTAAATCTTCTTTGGAAAACCTTCCGGAACGTTTAATTTCTATGGCAATGAGGCCACGAGTCCCGTATAAAACCAGATCCACTTCCGTCCCATTGCTTGTCCGCCAAAAGAAAAACTGATAACCAAAATTAAAATAATCATTTATCGCGCATAATTCTTGAAATACCAGTGTTTCAAGACCAGGCCCTTGGGCTTCTTCTGGAGCATCGAGGGGGCCCATAGGACGAATCGTTTTGTATATTCCCGTGTCAAAAAGAAAAAATTTAGAATGAGTCACTAATCTTCTTTTTGCTCTTTTGGAAAAGATCGGGATTCTTTTTCCAATCATTAAATCTTCCAGAATTGAAAAATAGTTTTCTATGGTCATCCGGTTAAAGCCCACCTCTGAAGCAATTTTACTCACATTCAGAAGTGAAGCCTGAGAAAACGAAGCGGATTCTAGGAATCTTGAAAATCCTTCCAGATTACGGGTCAACCCTTCCTGAAGAATTTCTTCTCTCAGGTAGGTTTGGATATATGATTTCAAATAACTTTGAGGATCTTTCATATTAAAGATAGAAGGGAGGTGCCCCCATTTTAATGAATAATCGATTTTAAAATTTTCTCCAAGTTCCAAAGATGTTAATGGATGAAAATGGTAGGTTAAGGCTCTTCCGGCCAAAAGATTGATGCCCTTTTTACGAAGTTTTCTGGCGCTTGAGCCTGTTAAAATAAACCGTATACCTTTATTTTCTATTAATCTGTGAATTTCATTTAGGCATTCAGGGACTCTTTGGATTTCGTCAAGAACAACCCATTTTTTGAACCCTGGGGGTATCATTTTTTCTAACCGATTTGGTTGGGATAAAAGATCTGAATAGATTCCACCATCCAGTAAATCGATATAGAGGGCATCGGGAATCATTGTTTTTACCCAGGTAGTTTTACCTGTTCCTCTAGGGCCAAAAAGGAAGAAGCTTTTTTTTTGCTTTAAGGGTTGCTGTAGAATTCTGCTAAACATGCTAGCATTTTACATGTAAATACGATAGTTGCAATAGCAATTTTGTATAATATTAAGGCAATGTTAAAAGTACTTACGCAGATTTTATGGCAAGAATCAATAAAATATACTACACTTAATAGTAAATAAAGGATGTTGGTAGTTCTTATGAAAAA
Organism: Candidatus Omnitrophota bacterium; assembly: GCA_029261055.1. Lineage (GTDB taxonomy): Bacteria > Omnitrophota > Gorgyraeia > Zapsychrales > Zapsychraceae > JAJDCA01. The sequence goes on from JAJDCA010000029.1 coordinate 47,659, forward strand.
GTGTAAATATAATATGGTATTCCGTCTGATGGCGTTGTTTATGGTTGTGACGTTTTCAATGAGTCTGATTGTGCCGCCATCGGAGGTGTTGGCCCAATCTCCATTGCGCCCGGTTGCTCATGCAGGGCTTAATTTACCTCCGGCCGGGGAAATGGTGCATTTAAGTCCGGCATATGTTCCGCCTACCTTAAAAGGTATTATCGTCCATCCTGAGAATCCCTTTCAGTTTGATTTTATTTTAGACAATGGTGATGCAGAAATGGCGGAAGCAGAAACAAAGTCCGAGTCTGAGAAACTTATTAAATATTTCCTGACCGCGCTCACCCTGCCGGAAGATGATCTTTGGGTTAATTTGAGCCCGTATGAAGCCGACCGGATCATTCCCGATGAATTTGGCCGAACAGAAATGGGCCAGGTGTTACTTGAGCAAGATTATTTGCTTAAACAACTCACAGCTTCGTTGATGAACCCTGAAGAAGAATTAGGCGAAGAATTTTGGGGTAAGGTGTATGAAGAGGCCTACGCCAAATATGGCGTAACCGATATCCCCGTCAACATGTTTAACAAAGTCTGGATCGTACCGTCGAAGGCGTTGGTGTATGAAAATGTTGATCGGGCGTTTGTGGTGGAGAGTCATTTGAGGGTGATGTTGGAGGAGGATTACTTTGCGATGGAACATAATGCTGTAGGGGCGGGCCCCCGTGCCCGCCCGGTGAAAGGGCAGCCACAGGGGGCTGCCCCTACGTATTCGAATATTACAACATCAATTATTCGCGAGATTCTTATCCCCGCCATCGAACAAGAAGTCAACCAAGGCCAACACTTCGCCAAACTCCGCCAAGTCTATCATTCCTTCATCCTTGCCAGTTGGTACAAGAAGAATCTTAAAAAAAGTGTGTTAAACAAAGCCTATTCCGATCATAAAAAAATTGGCGGACTAGAAACAGGCACCCCGAATATCAAAGAGGATGTTTACCAGCGCTACCTAGATGCCTTTAAAGCCGGTGCCTACGACCTAATCAAAGAAGAATACGATCCGGTAGAGCAAGAGATGGTGGCTAGGAAGTATTTCTCGGGGGGGGCTCAATTAATTAATATTAATACGGATGTGGATCAACATGATTTTGCAATGATGCAAAATTCTTCTGGAAAATTAGGTTTGATTAGTACATCTTTAGTTGCAAAAAATACTGATGCTATCAGAGCCGTGAATGACGAAATTGAAACTCTTCACAATACGTCAAAAATGATAGATTTGGTCTTTTTGTTCGTTGATCGTTTAACAGATAAATATAAAACAGAAGACCTTGAAAGTTCTTTAGATGTTTTGGGGGTTTTTGTAGAAATGGGCATATTTGATAATTTCCTCGTGGAAAAAACAAATATTTTAAGAATATTAATGGATATGCTTATTCATCCTGATGATGAAGTGCAAAAAAAAGTAGAAGATGTATTGATTAAATTTAATGAATTTGGATTATTAAAAATATCTGAAGAAGAAAAATATAAATACACTAAAAAATTAATTGATATTTTTAATATGACAGATAGTTGGGATGAGGGTGAAACTGTAATGGAAGCCATAGTGTTTCGAAAATATCTTGGGCTTACAGGAGATAAGTCCGGAAGGTACATTGCCGATAACGTTATGAAAGAATTTCCAAAAATAATTTTAAAAAGTTATGACTATATTTTCTCTACATCATTGGAAGAAGCAACATTAGAATCGATTGAGAATATCAATCCACATGATGTCATACATCAATTAAAGAAAGGAAATGACCCTAAGTTTATTTTGAAGTCAGCCCAAACATTAGCCCAACTAAAAATGTCTGGAATATTTAACACTATGCCATTTCAGGATATTTACAGATATAGTGAAACCATAAAGGAAGGTTTGAAAATAGAAGAGGGACTCTTGCAAGATGATGATCTTAATGCACGTTTGGCTGTTATTTTTCAAATGTTTTCTAAGGTTGGAGGGGTAATAGTGTCCGATGAAATTGCCTATATCGGTCAATCAATTGATGCAGCAAAAGAAAAAAAATCTAGAGAAATCATGCTTGATGTGATGAGTTCATTTAGCTTATCCGGCTCAAGAGCAGCCCAAGATTTCCTTGAAGAGAAATTTAATAAAATTATGCAGAAAAAACCTTTAAACGGAAATCCATATCTTACGTTAACGAAGAAAGAAAACGAGATCATTCATGTGATTATTAAAAATTTTCCAATGGGTAGTATTTTACCTGTATTTGCAAATGAACAACTCCCTTCCAAACTGCGTTTCCAGGCAATGGAGCAGTTAATGACCCGAGAAGACTATGAATTGTATGAAGAAGGCCAACTTTTTGATGAGAAAAAAATGAAATCCGTGTTAGCGTCTGTTCCAGTATTTGTTGCGATATTTAAAAACATGGCCAGTGCCCAACAGAATTTGTTGGAAAGAATACAATTTCAGGATTTAGATTTTTTGCTGCAAGACCCTTTGATGGGATTAGATCGCAAGGATAAAGATTTCATACTACATTCGGTTATTGAACCATTATTGTTTTCTGATCCGCAAGATCTGAGTATTTCGATTTTTAACAAAATGATTCATTTTTTTCAAGATACAGATACTTTTAAATATTTTTTATTTTATGTTTTAACGCATAAAAATATCTCTTTGGAAGTCAAAAAAATGAGCCAGAAGATGCTATCAGAAAAAAAGCTATTTCCTCTGCATAAGGATGTAAAAAATAAATTAGGCGCAGGGAAAAAAGAAATATTAATTGTTCAGAATCTCGCGGATGGGATGGGAGACGAATTGATTCGTACGCATGCTTTAATACAATCTTTTTTAGGGTTTAATCCGGATTTGCAGGTCACATTAATTACAAATCGAGGATATTTATATGATCATCCAAGGGTGACGATCCAGTCTTTTAATAATGCATTACGTGATCAAAGTGAGCAAAATATAGAGAATAAAGATTTTGATGTTATTGTTAATTATAAGGATCAGTATCCCATAACAATAAATAATTCTTTCGCAACATACTTACAAGATTTGCTAAAAACGAAAAGAGATCCTTTTTTTTATGTCCAGGCAGGTTTTGATTATGATTTTCATTATAATTCCATCAAGATGGAAGATCGAGAATTGCTGCAGACATTACATTTGAATGAAAAAAGAGAAGGTAGTGGGTATGCTCCCACACTGAGGTTATTAGCTGAGTTAGGGATTCCTTTTCGTCTAGGAGAAAAGAATAAGAAGGTTGATTTTGTAGTTGCTGGAATTCCTTATCCAAAAGCGCAAGACACATGGAACAAAATGATGGGAATTTTGACAAAAAATAAACGTAAAAAGAAATCGGTTAAACGAGAAGTTGTTCTTTTAAACCTATTTGGCGGGGGACATAAAGAAAAAGGATATGATGGTGATGTTTTGAACGATGTAGAAAAATTGAAAACAGGAATGAGGTCTTTGATAGCAAACGGTTTTGATATTGTGCTTTTACCGAATGACAGGGCTTGGGGAGGGCAAAGACAAACTCAAAAATTTGTTAAGGCGATGGATATTAACGAACAAGGTCATATTGTAATAGCTCCTGAGCCACAGAAAGATCAGAGATTTTTTAATTATTTTGTTTTGTATGCAGATCATGTGATTACGGTTGAAGGAGGGTTGATGCATTTAGCTTATGCCTTAGGGAAATCAATGGGAATTATTATTAAAGGATCAAGGATTTTTAAGAATGAACGGGAAAAATGGATTCCTTTCGCCATGTCGAAAGAGCAAGGTATTATTGATAACATAGAGCAAATGGCATCTTTCATATCTAAAAATCAAAAAAATGAAACAGATGAGAGTATGATTTCATCCGTGGGTGATCAAAGCATGGGTGATGCTTCAATCTTGGAAAAAGGTGGGATTGACTTCAATCGTGATTACCTCAATATTGAGTCCCAAGGCAATACCGTGGACATGTCCATGTTCACCGATGGTATGCAGAATATTCATATTGAGAATGGGCTTGTGCCGAAGATTAACAGTATTACTCCGGTTACGAATTTACAGCGTTTGTTTGGAAAGTCACAAGAGTCGGAAGGGGCCTCGCCGGATTTGGGTTTCATTGATCAATACCGCAACAAGTATTTCCTCTCCCGTTTAAGATAATTTCAAGGCAAAGCATAGAATGCTTTTTGTAGGAGAATAGCTGGAAGCGGTGTTTGACAAATGTCTCAAATATGATACACTTAGAGTGGAGGCGTTAGGTAGAATGAAAGTGTATGATAAGTTTTTGATTTATAAAGGAGTGCATTATTCTGTCTATTTTCATGCGGAAGAAAGTGTAACATCTGCTGTTTATGATTATTACAAAAAATGTGATTATCAGACGAGGGCAAATTTTCTTTATCTTGTGAAGAGGTTGTCAGATCATGGGCGAATATATGACACATCAAAATTTCGGATTGAGGACAAAGAATGTAAAATATATGCTTTTAAGGCAAGGAAAGAGAGATTTTTTTGTTTCTTTGAGAAAGACAAAATAGTGATTGTCACCTCGGCCTATCGAAAGACAGGGCAGAAACTAAACAAAAGAGAACTTAAGAAAGCTATTAATATTTGTAATTTGTATCATCAATAAAGGAGGACAGTAAAATGAGCAAAACAATTTTTGACAAAGAAATGGAAAATCCTAGATTTAAAAGTGCTTATAAAATTGAATCTTTCAAGCTCAGGATAGGGGAGGCTATTGCCAGATTAAGGCATAAGCGCCATATGACACAATTAGATTTAGCTCGAAAAGCTAAAACGTCCAGATCCGCTATTGCCCGATACGAAAGTGGAGAGTATCAGAATTATAACATTGTCACTCTTCAGAAAATTGCCCAAGCTTTAGGGACAGAGTTGAAAGTATCTTTTAAGGCGTGAGTAGTTCTTAGTGTTTCTTCGCCAACAACGGAAAGATAAACAGAGCTGCGATGGCGGCAATCATGGTGCCGAAGACGATGGCGCCGCCGAAGCGTTGCGTTGGGGGGAAGCTTGAAAAGAAGAATATTCTGATTTGGGGCATGGAGTACATTCATTAAATGTTTATAATTTGACAACGCAAGAAAAGTAAGACATACTTACATTAGAAAGGGGGAATAAATATGAATATTGAAATTACAAGTGTGTCTTCCAAAGGACAAGTTGTTATCCCAAATAGAATTAGAAAAGACGTAGGTATTATGACAGGGTCAAAACTTATGATTATAACAGACGGTCAGAACTTATTGCTTAAACCAATTCAGGCCCCGAAATATGAAACTTTTAAGGAGTTGATTAAGGAAAGTCATGCATTGGCCAAAAAAAGTGGTTTAAAAAAGGCTGATTTAGAAAAATCTATTAAGAAATTAAGAAATGAAAATCGTCGTTGATACCAATATATTGGTTTCTGGGATTTTTTGGCCTGGAAATCCACATAAAATTTTAGACCTTTGGGTCAAAAATAAAATACAATTATTGGTTTCAAAATCCATTTTTACCGAGTATGTAAGGATTATTGAGAAGTTATCTGTTCAATGCGATGGAACGAAGCTTGGAAATAAGTGGATTTCGTTTCTTAGTAAGAATATTGTTTTTATTGATGCCCCTCAAATTTATAAAGAGTGTCCCGACCCAGACGATAATAAATTTGTTGATTGTGCTGTAGCTGGCCAGGTTAAGTTTATAATTTCAGGAGACAAGCATCTTTTAACCTTAGAAAATGTTTTTGATATTCCTATTGTTTCTGCCGCAACCTTTCTTAAGCTTTTTTCGCCAATAACGGAAAGATGAATAAGGCGGTGATGGCGGCAATCATGGTGCCGAAGACGATGGCGCCGCCGAAGCGTTGCGTTGGGGGGAAGCTTGAGAAAAAGAATATGCCGAAGCCTGCGCAGATGATAAACATGGATGTAATAATCGGTTCCCATAGTTTTTTCTGAACATTCTTCCAATCATGCAAATGATGTTTGCCTCTTTTTTTTAATCGATGATAATAATGCACCATATGAATCATCGCATCAATCCCCATCGCAATAGCTACGTTTGATGCTGGCGCCGATATTGTGTCTAGTGGGATTCTAGAATATCCGATGCAACCTAAAACACACAAAGGTACGGCACAGAGGCTTATCGTCATGGCCAAACCGATTCTTAAGGAATGAGAAACGGCGATGGCTATGATCGTGAATGCCAAAATTAAGCGGCCAAGCCCGTAGATGAGGCTGGTGGCGATATGTTTGGAAAGGTGTCCCTGGAGGGCATAGACGCCGCCCATGAGATGAGGATCAAATTGATACTGATGGACAATCTGTTTTATTTGATTCATTATTTCAATGCGATGCAAGGTTTTGCCTTCTTCTTTCATGCGGATAAGAAAGAGGCCGTATTTTCCGTCCGGTGTAATAAAGCTTGAGGCAATACGGTCATATTTTTCCTGATCCATTTTTTTCAATAAAGTTTTAGAGGAAACAAAGAAGCTCAAAGGAACCCTTTTCCCTTCGGCTAAAAGTGTCGGCAAAGAAAGGACAATGCCGACATCAGGATGCTGTTCCAGATCTTCTTGTAGTTTCCAGAGGCGGCGATATGTCTTGTTTGTATTTAAGGGTTGATTGTTTGTATCTTTGATGACCACGACCAAAGGTGAGCTGCCACCATTTTTATCAATGTATTCTAATCCTTCAGTGATTTCACTTCCTTTGGCAAAATAAGATAAAAGACTTGGATCGGTATTTAGTTCTTTCAATCGGGGGAATGTTAGGAGAATAATAACAATGATACCGGCAATAAGGAATCTGTAATTATGTTCAAAAAAATGGAATGTTTTAGTATGAAAAATTTTAACTTGCCTCTCTGACCAATCGTGAGGCAGTTTTTTTAAACGTAGAAAGGCTGGATAAATCCCATAAGCAGCTACAAAAGCGATGATCGTGCCAAGGGCACCACAAATGCCGAGTTCACGCAAAGGTTTAGCCTGCGCCCATAATAAACTTAAAAAACCTAAGAATGTTGTAAGCATGCTCCAGAAGGAGGCCGATACCGTGTGGTGAATTGCTTCTTTGACTGAAGAATATTTATCGTGGGCGGATCCTGAGTGATGGCAATGTTTCCAATTAAAGGTTAAAAATACGATGTGGGAGAGCGTTAGGACAAATATGATCGTGGCAAGGTTGGCGGTAAGAATTCCAATCCGTATGCCTAGAACATGATTGACCATAAAAGATACGGCCCCGGCCGTGACACAGGTGGTAATCATGCCGACAAGGATTCGCCATGAATGAAACGATAAAATAATAATGAGGCTGAATATGATAAATGCCAGGGTGCTAAAAACATTTAAGTCTACTAAAAGATTGCGTCGGATTAATTCTACAATGTAAGGAAATCCGGATATTCTGATATGAAAGTCTTCAGACTGCATAGCGGATTTTAACTGTTCAACCTTAGGCGTAACTTTCTGCTTGAGGGAGTCTTCCAGGAGGACAATTATATTGGAAGATTTTTGGTTGTTTGGAATCAATGCCCTTTTCCAGAGAGGGCTTTGTAAAGCATCATGCACATCGTGAGGACCGCTTGTGATACTTTTGACACTTATTACGGTAGGGTAAGAAGAAATGATATGTGTTAAATGCCCGATTTTGTCTTGATATTCTTTAGAAAATATATCGCCGGCGATGCTGAGAATAAGCTGATTGTCATTACGTTCAAAAAGTTGGGAAATTTCTTCATCAGCTTGATAACTGGGGTCATCACTAGAAAAAAAGAAATCATTATCTACATGTGGTTTTAAGTCAACATATCGAAAAAGGATTATTAGAGAAAGCGTTGCCAAGAGGAGAAAGGTCCAGGCTTCTAGGGAGAATGCGGATTGTTTTGAATACGCTTTTCTCATAATTTAATTATACCCAAGCAATCCAGAATTGGGAATGCTTAATTTAGACCCTTAAGGGCAAGAAAGCGTTTTTATACTTTATTAGGTTACAAGGTAGGGCTTTCTGAGTAAATAATGCCTAATTTATAACCTAATAAAGTATATGTAGCAATAATCCGATAAAGTGCTAAAATAACACTAGAGATAAAAGATATTGGGACATATAAAGAAAGGGGGAAATGATGCCACTTACTTTAGAAGAACCAAGAGTCAATAAAACACTTCTGAATATCCTGCTAGTAGAAGATGAAGAAGCTGATGTGAAAATTACGCAAGAAGCATTTATTCAAGCCCGCCTTAAAAACAGATTAAACGCAGCCAAAGATGGTATCCAAGCTTTAGACTATCTCTATCACCGGGGAATCTATCGAGATGCAGTAAGGTATCCAAAGCCAGATCTTATTTTACTTGATATCAATATGCCTGAAATTGGTGGGTTTGAGTTTTTAAAACAAATTCGGTCTGACGCTCAGTTTGACTCTGTTGCGATTTTGATGTTGTCCTCTTCAATAAATAGTCAAGATATTGCGCTTAGCCGTGAATATGGAGCAACAAATTATCTTCGGAAGCCCGTTAGGTTTGAAGATTTTCTAGACATTATTAACGGATTTATGTTTAGCTGGATGCTTAGAGACAAAATTCCGGAAATATTTGAATACGAGTAACAGTGAGTTTGGTAATTAATAAAACTCTAGGAGAGCTTCCTGAATTCTGGGATCGCTCTGTGGTATTTTTTGCAAATCTACTTTCTCTATTCTACGGCAATGAGACAGAGACCGAAGTTTTGCGGAAAGAAGTCGGGGCCCTTGAGACTTATGGGAGCCGGCTTTTTCCCATTATTAACTTACTTTTTCGGAATACAAATAACCTTCTTGTCCTCGATAAATACCCCGACACAACGCTTTTTAAATATTTTCAAGATGATTTAGGATTATCACTGCCTCAGATTGAGGTGGTGCCGCATGTGCTGTATACTTCCATCGGAAAGATTCAAAACGAATATGCCTCAGAAGTAAGTGTTATTATTCAAAGGCTAAAAAAACATCCTGCAGAATGGTTAGACGGGTATGTTACGGATGACATACTGGATCAGTTATCGGCATTGATCAATAAAAAAACTATTGGTTCTCAGTCGGGAAGTCGGCATGGAAATAATAAACTTTTGTTGAATCAATATTTGTGTGATGTGGGACTTCCGATATTTGATACGCATTTTGCGACATCTATTAACGAGATAGGTCATTGTTTGAAAGAATTAGAGCGTAAAGGATATCATTCAGCTGTTATTAAGGCGCCCATTGGGGCTTCCGGTATTGGTATGCAGAAAATTGATTTAAACCAAGTGGACGGTAGTTTGGACATCCCTGAATATCTTTTTTATGAAGGCCCGTGTTTAGTGCAGGGATGGTTAGATGATTCTGTCCAGGGAGTGCAGTATATCGGTTCACCGAGTGTACAGGTATTTGTTTGTGAGGACAGTTTAAATTTATACGATATCACGGAACAGATTTTAAGCCATGAGAGTGTACATGAAGGAAATGTTTCGCCTCCTGTTTATTTGGAAGGAGATGCGGCTACGAAAGACGAAATTTTACGTCAGGCAGAAATGGCCGGATCCTGGCTTCACACTCAGGGATATCGAGGGACAGGAAGTATTGATTTACATTTGATTGAACGGGAAGGGAAGAGGGAAGTGCGTATTTGTGAAATTAATGCACGTGTAACCGGGGCGACATACCCTGCTATTTTGGCGCGTCATTTTCTTCCACAGGATGCCTGGTTGATGAGGAATATTCGTTTTGATCCACCGACACAAAGTACAACGCTTCTTAAGGCCCTTGATGATCACGGCCTTTTGTTTCGTTTGGATAAAACGGAAGGAGTGCTCCCGTTTAATTTTAATCCCGATGGCGAAGGAAATATTATTAAAGGACAATTTTTATTTTTAGGGTCTACGCAAGACGATGTGCAAAATCTTTTGCAAAAAATGAAATCTATTCCGTCAATAAAAGGAGCATACGATCGTGATTGATAATTACAGTGATGAAGATATTCAGGAGCGCCTTGTGGCGTTAACACGGGATCTTATTTTGATCCCCAGTATTCCTTCCAGGCCGGAAGATTTGAGGCGTTGTTATGAATTTATTAAAAATCATTTAGAGTGTCTTGATAATATTGAAGTGCGGGAATTTGAACATCAAGGATCGCCTTCTCTTGTCGCTACGCCTCCTGGGTGTAAGAAACCGGATATTTTGATGTGTGGACATTTAGATGTGATTACACATCCAGTGGCGAGTTATCGATCATATATGGAAAATGGAAGAATTTATGGGCCGGGGGCTGGTGATATGAAGGGCAGCGTGGCGATTCTTTTGGAAATTTTTCGGAATATCCATACACGTTTTCCTAATGCTTCTTTGGGGATTGGGATAACATCGGATGAAGAAACCGGTGGAACCTCGGGGGTAGGGTATTTGTTTAATGAAGCCGGTGTTAGTTGCGGGGAGGCAATGATCCCTGATGGTGGTTCGCTTAATGAAATTACGATTGAAGAAAAGGGGATTTTACATTTGAAGCTTACTTGTCATGGTCATTCCGCTCATGCCGCCCGCCCATGGTTGGGGGATAATCCTTTAGAGCGATTAATGGATCATTTAACCAAATTAAGAAAATTTTTTTCGGATATGAAACAAGAGGAGCATCATTGGATACCAACGTGTGCCGTGACGATCATCGAAACAGAAAATCAAACGATTAATCGTATTCCTACGGATGCTACGGCTGTTCTTGATATCCGTTTTCCACCACCATTTACGGTAGAAAAAATTGTGGCCCAAATAAAAGAAACTCTTACTGAAGATGTTGATTTTGAAATTATTATCAGCGCTGAGCCAACGCATTTGTCTCCAGATAAATCTTATGAAGTCATTACGGAAGAGGTGACGGGCAAGGCCATTAAGCATGTGCGGGATGATGGCGGCAGTGATGCGCGCTATTTGTCCAAATTTGGTATTCCTGTCATGATGTCCCGCCCCTTAGTAGGTAATCTCCATGCCCAAGATGAATGGATTGATATCCATTCGATGGTTCAATTGTACCGGATTTATGAAAAATTCCTGATTAAGAAATTAACGGAAAATTAAAGAGCAGTGCGCATAATTAATAATTTCTTTTCTTTAGGTCGTTACATTTAACAAGATTTGTCAAAGTCAATATAGTTGTAATTTATTTATTACCAACATATTACATCTCATGCAAGTAAAGATCTCTTCAAATGAAAGCGTTTCTTCGCTTTTTTTGTCTACACATGTCATGAGGGTAGGCATATGGTATACTTATAGAAATGGATGGACCCGGTTAGGTGTTAAGGCGTTTTATCAGAGTATTACGGGCTGAATGGAAATAAGAGCAGGTCACCGGGAAAATCAAGAATAGTGTTAGAAAAGTAATCCAGGAAACGCCCGTAAAGCGCACCTGGATTTTTTTTGTCCGCCAAAATCTTTGATTTTGGCGAGATCTCGCCAACTTGGCGTAATTATGTTGGCGGATAAAAATAATATCAGCCGATAATTGAAGTCAATGCTGATAGCGAAAGGAGGGGATTTTGATGAGACTAGATACTTTAGTTGTTGAGCCATTGAGGGAGATGATTTTGCAGGTCGTAAGCTATATCCCCACTTTACTCATCGCTTTGGGTATACTCATTATCGGTTGCGCAGCCGCACATATTATTGAACGGCTGATAACACGAATTCTTAAGACGATCAAATTCGATAAAATTACTGATAAATTGGGGATAGCTAAGGCTTTGCGAAGTGGTGGCGTAAGGCGTACACCGAGCGAAGCCATCGGCTGTGTCACCTATTGTGTGTTTATGGTTATGGTATTAGTTTTAACCATGAAGGCATTAGGGATGACGCTGGTTACAGATGTAATTGATAAAATCTTGGCTTACGTGCCTCATGTGATGACAGGTGTGTTAACCCTGATTATCGGTATGTACGTAGCGAGATTTATGTCTATCTTAGTGTATATTGCATCTAAAAATACGAATATGCCGGCGCCGGCGACATTAAGCCGCGTCACAAAGCTTGTGATTATGGCGTATGTCAGTATCATTTTTCTTAAAGAGATTGGTTTTGTGGCGCTTTTTGCAGGCGCACATTATACCATCTTTATTGGCGGACTCGTCTTTGCTTTAGCTCTGGCCTTTGGTTTAGCCGGAAAAGACATTGCGGCACGTTATTTAGATGTCTTTAAAGTAAAGAAAGTCACCCATAAATAATACGAGCTTCATGCTCAAGGCAGCGGTCGATAATCGGCCGCTGTCTTTTTTTGCGTAGAGACGAGATTGCATCTGGTTGTTACAATTTCATTGCAGACCGTTTGTCTTTTGGATATACTGACGCACACATGGGAAAATGTAATAAATATTTTGTTGTGTTGATGCAGGTCTTAGCAATATGTTGTTTAGGCTTGGTTATTTATTCGCAGACTTTTCATGGTGAATTCTTGTTTGATGATGTGTCGTTTATTACGAATAATGATGGGGTTAAGAATGTTTCAGATGTTAACGCCATCAGTCGTATTTTAAGTCAACCTTCCCGTATTGTTCCGTTGTATACATTTGCCCTCAATTATCATTTTAATCGTTTGGATCCTTTTGCCTATCACGTGGTGAATTTTAGTATTCATATAATCACAACATTTTTGGTGTGGTGGTTTGTGTGGATGCTTGTGGCTCCCCGTAAACGCACCTCGGAGGTGCGGTTACACCTACGAGGTGCAGTTACACCTACGAGGTGTGTTTACGGTTATGGGGCGAGGGTTGCATTTTTTACGGCATTATTGTTTGTTTCGCATCCGGTTCAGACGCAGGCGGTGAGTTATATTGCGCAGCGGTTTGCTTCTATGGCCACGATGTTTTATGTGGGGGCTTTGTGTTTGTATATTAAGGGACGGCAGCTCCGACGTTCGCTTCGCTCTGTCGGAGTCCCGACTAAGACGTCGGGATGGTCAGTGTTGTGTTTTATTGGGGCTGTGCTCTTTGGTTTATTGGGGATGTTTACTAAGGAAATTGTTATTACTTTGCCGTTGATGATTCTTTTAATCGAGTTTTTATTTTTTCATCGGAAGAAAAAAATTAATTGGATTTATGTGATTTTTGCTTTGATGGGGTGCATGATTATTCCTTTTGTGTTTTCATTTAATTTTGCAAGTTTATTGTTTGGAACTAAAATGTCGGAGTCTCATCCGGGGGATGTGATTACGTTTGGTAAATATTTGTTAACACAGTTACGGGTTTTTGTTGTTTTTATTAAGTTATTGTTTGTCCCGATAGGACAAAATGTAGATTATGATTTTCACTTGTCGAAGAATATCTTTGAATGGCCTGTAATTCTAAGTTTTGTGTTTTTGGAATTCATTATGTTTTTTGGTTTAAGGTTAGCCTATTTGGCTGGATTGTTTTCAAAGCGTCCTATGGGGGCGAGGCGTCGCCTCATTTCCACATATGCGCTTATTGCGTTTGGCATATTCTGGGTTTTTCTGACATTCTCTCCAAATCTTATTCCTCGTCGACATGTGATTTTTGAACATAAATTGTATTTAATTTCTATAGGGTTTTATATTGCTTTAAGTGTTGGTCTGTGTGCATTAATAAAAAATGTGAGAAAATTAGTTTTGGTTATGGCGGTTATCATTTTGACATGTTCTTTTTTGAGCTATCAACGGAATAAAATTTGGCAAGGCCCTATTCCTCTTTGGGAAGATGTGATTAAAAAGTCTCCTAATAAAGCCCGGGCACATATTAATTTAGGGCGGGCATATATACAACGCAAACAGTATGATCGGGCTATGCAGCATTTGGATAAATCTTTGGGAATTAATCCTCTCCATTCGCTTGGATACAATAATAAGGGGATTATTTACGGAACAAAACATCAGTATGATTTGGCTTTGAAAAATTTTAATCAAGCTTTGCAAATTAATCCCAGATTTTATGAGGCGTATAATAATAGGGGTGTTGTGTACAGAGATAATAATCATTTTGAGGAAGCATTAGAGGATTTTTCTAAAGCTTTAGATTTAAAACCAGACTTTGATAAGGCTTATTACAATCGAGGGACGGTTTACAAAAATAAACGGCAATATGAGTCAGCTTTAGCGGATTATAACCGAACGATTGAGCTTAATCATCAGTATGTAAGCGCCTATGGTGATAGAGGTATTATTCATCTTTATCAAAAACAATATGATTTAGCTTTTAAGGATTTTGAAAAGGCCTTGTCTTTGCGTCCAGATTATGTGGAGGTGTATGTTAATCGAGGGATTTTGTATGGAATGAAAGGTCGATATGATTTAGCCATACAGGATTTTAACCAGGCTCTCAAAATTAATAAAAATTATGCCAAGGCGTATTACAATCGACATTTAATTTATTTGAAAATAGGGGAAAAACAAAAGGCCCTGGAAGATGTTCAAAAAGCCAGGGCCCTTGGAGTTGATGTTTCGGATGAGTATTTGGAGACGATACGTTAATTTAATTAAGAGATTGGCTGCACAAATTATTTAGCCAATCTCCAACGGGTTTAATTCCTCGAGGCTTGCCCCGGGGAGTATTCATTATAAAAGAATTTTAATGTGACTCGTCGCTCGTGGCGCATGACTCGTTTTTTACGAGCCACGAGTCACGCGCGCGCGACGGGCGACACATAAATTGCTGCCATAATCAAACCGGTAGGCCAAATCACTTTCAATTTTTTGTTGTAAGGTTAATGTAGAGATTTCTTAAAAGTTTTTTGGAGCATAAAAGCAATGAGGATGAGGTAAAGCGGTACGATAGGAAAGCTGTATCGGTCTAAAATGGAAACAAGAGCGAAGGTTGTTGTATAGGGGATAATGAGTATTAAGATAAAAAACATAATAGTCAGAGCATCATCGGGAGAGTCTTGTGAAGATATTAGATTTTTTTTGTTTTTCCAAATAAAGATGATGGCAAAGCATAATGCGCAGAATGTTAAAAGGGGAGGGATTATTATGGACCAGTAAAGATAAAGTTTGTTGTCATAAAATTTACGAATAGTGTTAGGGTAGGAGCTGTACTGCATAGCAGGGTATTCCCAAAAGAGCATTTTGAGGCTTTGAAATTCCATTAATAAAATATATTGAAATGGTCTTTTTAGGATGCTTTTTATGGAAAGCTTAGTGAGCATTTTGTTAATTTGGTCCTCAGGTAACTGTTTTCTAAGTACATCTGCCTGGGCAAAGCCGATGTGATCAGATTGGACAAAGGACCATAAGGAACATTCTTGGGGATCAAGTATGTGAGCGCAAAAGCTCCAGCGCGGAATTGAAATAAAAGCTGCCAAGATTTTTTTAGGGGTTAATTTGCGTGTGCGCCGGTTAGCATTTCCGTAAAAGGCGGTAGCGCTGGTTGTGTTTCCAATAGTAAAATACCCATTATATTTTTTGTTGACTAGTTTGTATAGAGTTGTTGGTATGTAAAATGTTGTTATGGCGACAAGGAGCAGGATGACTACATTTTTGAGCCGGCGGCTTTCTTTTTTGATTAAATACCATAGGGCCAATAAAATAAAAGGCAAAAAGAAGATGGGGATAATGAGTTCGAAAATAGCTCGGGTTAATGTTAAGATGACAAATGAGAGGCTAAGTAAGAAAGTTGTGCCTATAATTTTTTGTTGAGAGACTCTAGAGTCTTGAACGAATTGCCAACATAAACTTCCAAAATAAATAGCAGCTAAGACAAATGGGTAGGTTACGACTTCAGAATAAAGGCGAAAGGCAGAGTTGACAAGGGAGGAAGAAGTTCCGATATAGAGGATGATGAGGGCCAGTAGAAAAGGTTGGATTTTGAGCCTTTTTAATAGAAATAATGCGCATAACTGGGTTAAAAAAAGGAAAAATATTTGGATAAATATTTGGACAGTTTGATAGGATATGGACAGAAGGTTGCCGACATGCATTGATATCGAGATTATAAATGGATAAATCGGCTCGCGGCTGGGTCCATTTTTAAAATAGGCAAGTAATCCTTCGGACGTCAGCATTTCACCGAGATGACGGTATCCGCTGGCATCGTGAAGGATCATCATTTCAACGATGCAGGCCATATAAATCCAAAAGAGAAAACAAATAAAGAAAGCAATTTTAATGAAGGGAAGATTTTTTAATTTCGTATTTAAGGCTCCAATTGGTAAATTTTTTGGTAGAGCATGTTTAATTGTTTTTTTGATATTTATAATTGTCGTTATCAGAGAAGATTCTATTGCTATTAGAAGTAGGCTATCAAAACTTTTTTTATTGTCAAATATTATCGCTGAAAGGGATGGGGCCAAGTTTTATGCTCGGTTTGGTGAGCTTGTTTTTTTGAAGCCTTCCTTTATAGATTTGTTTGCTTTTGAGGCGAATCCTAAAGAAGTGGATCCTAAGGTTTTGAATACATATGTTGAATTTTATGAAAAAGTTATTACAAATTTTCCTAACAGCGCTGATGGTTACACTATTTTAGGGTTTTGTCATTATTTTATGGGAGATGAGTCTAAGGCTATAGAAATGTTTCAAAAAACAATAACCTTAAATTCAAAATTTTTTCCTGCTTATTATAATCTTGGGCTCATTCATTTTCGTCAGGGGCAATATTCAAAAGCTATAGATTTTTTTAAAAAAGCGCTTGTTATTAGATCAGCCGATCGATACAAAATGACGTCTTCTTTTAAGACATATCAATTTATGTATAATGAAAATAACGATTTTTTGGATACGGTACCCAAGCGTATAAAGGCAGGCTACAGGGATGGGTATGTTCTTTTAATTGATAGTTGGCACAAAACAAAGGATTTTTCTCAAATGTTCAAAGATTCTCTTTATGCGATTAAAGCGCGATTAGATGATAATGGCATTTTTTATTATTACGCAGGTGTGGCTGCTTATGAACTTAAGGAGTACAGAAAGGCCATTACTTTCTTAAAGCAATATTCAAAAATAAATGTAAATGATTCGGATGCTGCATATTATAGGGGGTTAAGTTTGCGGGGTTTAAAAAAAGAACGCGAGGCTAAAACATTTTTTAAAAAAGCGGTGGAATTGCAGAAAGCGCAGGGTATTTATTTTAATAAAATTGATAATATTAATTTACGGATTCTTTAAAGGAAATTTTTATGCATAAGAAATTATTAGTGATTGATGATGATGCGCAATACTTTCGTATCGTAGAGGCACGTTTAAAAAAAGCGGGTTTTAATGAAGTGGTTTTAGCCTTATCTGGAAAAGAAGGAATTATTTGTATTAAGGAATATAAACCCGAAATTGTGATCGTTGATACTCAGATGCCCGAGATGGACGGGTTTGAAACATGTAAACAGATTAAAGAGTTAGAAAGTTCGAGCGTTCGTGGGGTTATTCTTATAACGGGAGAAATTGAAACGATAGATCCTTCAAGGGCAAGGGAGGTCGGCGTGGATGAATATTGTGTTAAATCTCTTGATTGTGAGTCTCTTTTAAAGGCTATTAAGCGTGTGATTAGTTAAAATAGTTGTCACTTTTTTTGTTTTAACGGCAGGGTTACGGTAAAGGTTGCCCCTTTATTAGGTGAGCCTTTACCTTCAATTTGACCATTATGTTTTTCTACAATTCTAACACAGGTAGCTAATCCAATACCTGTCCCTTCATAGTGAGCGGCTTCTTTTAATCGTTTAAATGGTTCAAAGATTCTCGATGCTTGTTCATCGGTAAATCCAATGCCGTTATCCTCAAGAATAATTTGTACCAGGTTTCTGTCTTGTAGAGTGCGGCTATGAATTCTTATGACAGGAGAAATATTAGGTCGGCCATATTTTAAGGCATTACCAATAAGATTTTGAAATAATTGTCTTAGGAGTGTTGGGTGTCCATCAATTGTAGGTAGATTTTCATCAATTTGAATTTTGGCATTTGTTCTTCGGATGTTTTCTTGTAAGTCTTTTTGAACTTCCTCAATAATTTTGAATAAATCTACTAGTACAAATTTTTTTTGTTTTTCAGAGACGCCGGCAAATTGTAAGATATCCTCAATGAGGACGTTCATCCTTGAAATGCCGTTTAGCATTTCCTGAAGATAATCTTGAGTTTTTTCGTTTAATTCATCTTTTACGTCATCGATAATGAGGCTTCCAAATCCGGCAATATTTCTTAAAGGCGCTTTAAGATCGTGTGCTACTACATGGGCAAAAGATTGAAGATCTCGATTGGTTCGTTCGAGTTCTAATGTTTTTTCTTTTAGAGCTTGTTCGCTCATTTGGAGGTTAGAAATACTTGTTAAGGATGTTTGTAGTGAATCCATAAGGGTGTTGTAGCGTTGGGCTATCTGTCCAATTTCAGTGTAAGGTTCGACTGGAACGCGTAGACTCAAATTCTTGGTTGCGATTTGTTCTTCCATCGTAACTAAAAGGTCAAAGGCTTCTGTTTTTTCTCTATGTTCAGCCACATTGAGTCCGGTCATTTCATTCTTGATAGAAATTCTTAGAGGAAAAAATTGATTGATAGTTCTAAGGATAAGGTAAGGGATTCCAAAAGATAAAATAAAGGCCGAAAGGATCCCTATAATCTGAACTTGAAATTGTTCCGGACGCGTGAGACCTGTTCCTAAAATTTCTAAATTTCCAAACAAGGCTACAGCTAGCGTTCCCCAAATGCCAGCAGCGACATGTACGGGGACAGCCCCAACAACATCATCGATTTGAAAATGATCGATTAGATGTTGAGCCACGACCATTACGCAACCTCCAATCGCACCAATGATAATGGCTGCTCCTGTATTTACGGCAAAACAGCCAGCTGTGATAGATACTAACCCAGCGAGGGAGCCATTCATAACGAGAATAACTTTAGGGTAACCATACCATAACCATCCTAAGGTAAGGGCGGCCAACATTCCGCCAGATCCGGCCAGCATGGTGTTAATGATGATTTTAGGAAAGGCGTTACTTAAGCCATACGTGCTGCCACCATTAAACCCGATCCAACCAATCCATAAGAGGAGTACACCAAGTATCGCCATAGGGATGTGGCTACCGGGGTACGTATGACTTTCACCGTTGGATTGATAGCGTCCGATACGGTGCCCGATGATCATGAGTACGGCAAGGGCGGTCCATCCCCCGGTACAATGAACAACAGTGGATCCGGAAAAATCGATAAATCCTAAATTGCGTAACCATCCGGATTCACCGCCGTAAATTCCTCCCCAGGCCCAGTGACCAAAAATTGGATAAACAAAGGTTGAAACGATGATGGTCACAATAATATAGGCTCTGTAACGTAGGCGTTCTGCAACCGCCCCCGAAATGATTGTTACGGCTGTTCCACAAAACATTAATTGATAGAGAAAAAAAGAGGCAAACCAGGGATCGTCGATAAACGAAGGCATAAAAAAAGACGTTCCTATCCAGCCATTAATACTTTTACCAAACATTAAAGCAAACCCAAAGCACCAAAAAAGAATAGAGGAGATTCCAAAGTCAGTTATATTTTTGATGGCCACGTTAATAGCGTTTTTACTACGCGTGAGACCAGCTTCAATACACAGGAACCCTGCCTGCATGATAAAAATAAGGCCAGCGCAAAGAACAAGCCACATACAATCAATTAAAGTTTTTTCTAGCATACATCAATACTATTAAACCTTCTATAATACTGCAATTAAATTTTTGATTTATTAGAAAAATTTCCTTAATACATATGTTACAATTAATACCAATTCCATTAAATAATAAACATAATCCATTCGGCTTTTCTCGAATGCTTCTACGAAAATAGCCACTACCAAAATGGGAATTATTTGATGGGTTTGGTATAATTTCTTTTAAAGAAGGAGGGGATTTGTATGGAATACAAATGTAGTGTTTGCCAAGAAAAAGTAGAGGGAGATCTTTTGTTATATATCAATCATACCGAAAGCCATATTATTGAACACATCAAATCTAAGCATCCGGATTGGGCCGAGGAAAACGGGCTTTGTTCTAAATGTGAAGAGTATTATCGTAAACAATTAAAAGGGGAAGGGTTATAAGAAAATATAATTAAAAATTTAGCGTGGAGGCGATATGCGAACAATATTGGTTATTGATGATGATGTGGATTTAGCAGATACGGTGAAATCTATTCTTGAGTATGAAGGGTATGATGCGTTGGTTTCACACGATGCTAAAGATGGTCTCCGTTTGGCCAAGGACAAAATCCCTGATTTAATTTTAATGGATGTTATGTTGCCAGGGATGAGTGGTGCTGAGGCCGTTAGAGAATTGAAAGCTGATCCATTGCTGCGAGGCATACGTGTCATTTTCTTGACGGGTCTTGTTGGGCATGAGGAAACAAGTTTGGAGCAAAAAGGGCTTAACGTTGATGGGCAGCAGTATCAAACTTTGGCTAAACCGTTTGAAAACAGGAAGTTATTAGAAATGATCCAGTCCATTTTGGGATAAGTATGTCTATTAAATTTAAACTTATTATTATGTTTCTTATCATTGCCATTACACCAATGATTTTTATTGGTGCATTTATTTTCTTTAATTTAGATGGGGTGTTGGCAGCCAAAATAGCAGCTATTACAGACTTTCCGATGTTACGGGAAACAATTATGATTATGTTTTTGATCATTTTTCTTGTGGGATCGGTAGCTACCTTTTTCGCTAAAGTTATTACGGAGCCTTTAAGGCAGCTAACGGATGTAGCCAATAAAATTGAAAACGGAGATCTTCAGCAGCGGGCTAAGATTAATTCGAAAGATGAAGTAGGCATGTTGTCAAAAGCTTTTAATAGTATGGCGGATGAATTGATTCATTCCCAACATCAATTATTAGAAAATTTAGCCAAACGAAGAAAGGCAGAAGAGGCTTTAATCACCAGTGAAGAAATGAGCCGGTCTATTATCGAAACGGCCAACGATGCGTTTATTTCTATAGATGAGAAGGGTGTGATAACGCAGTGGAATACTAAAGCAGAAGAAATGTTTGGATGGTTAAAAAGGGAAGTTGTAGGAAGGGTTCTTTCCGAAATTATTATTCCTCAGCAACACCGAAATGGGCATGAAAAAGGGATTGAAAGATATTTAATGACGGGTGAATCTACGGTTTTAGGTAAGACGATTGAGCTTAAAGCCCTACGACGTGATGATCAAGAATTTCCTATAGAAATGACCCTTTGGACGACGCGTTTGAAAGAAAAACATCAATTTCATGCCTTTGTGCATGATATTACGAATCGTAAGCGAGGTGAAGAGAAATTTAGGAGTATGTTTTTAGATTTGCAAGGAGCGCATGAAGAGCTTAAAAATGCTCAAGCGCAGTTAGTGCAGTCAGAAAAATTAGCCTCGATTGGGCATTTGGCCGCCGGTGTGGCTCATGAAATTAATAATCCAATTGGATTTGTGAGCAGCAATATTCATACATTGGAAGAGTATGTGAATAATTATTTAAAGGTGTTGCATAAATTTAAGGATTTGGAAGAGTCTGTTAAGGTTAGGGATCAAGAACGATCTAACAATATTGTGACAGAAATTATTAAACTTGAAGAAAAAATTAATATAGATTTTATGAAGAAGGACATGCCTGTTTTATTGGATGAGTCTAAAAAGGGTTTGGAACGTGTGAAAAAGATTATTTTAGATTTGCGCACCTTTGCCAGGGAAGATCAGGATGAAATGGAGTATTATAAACTTGAAGAAGTTATTGATAGTATTTTAAGCATTGTGCATAATGAGATTAAATATAAGGTCACCTTAAAAAAAGAATATGCCGATCTACCACTTGTAAAATGCAATACGCAAAAGTTAGGGCAAGTTTTTATCAATTTGCTTATCAATGCAGCGCATGCGATCGAGGATAAAGGGGCAATTACGATAAAGACATTTCGAAAAGAAAAAAGAGTTTGCGTGGCGATTAGTGATACAGGATCAGGGATTGAGAAGGATAAAATTACAAAAATATTTGATCCATTTTTTACAACAAAGCCTGTCGGGGAAGGGACTGGTATGGGGTTAAGTATTAGTTATGAAATTGTCAGAAAGCATGGTGGAGATATTCAGGTCGAGTCAGAACCTGGAAAAGGTTCAACATTTACGGTTATGTTGCCGTTGACCGAACAAGGGGAAAAGAATGGATAAAAAAATTAATGTGTTAGCTTTAGACGATGAACCCAATATACTGAATTCACTTAAAAGGTTATTTATTAATGCCCCGTTTACTATTGTGACGACGACCGATCCTGATGAGGCTTTAGATATTATTGTTAAAGAAGATATTAAAGTTGTTTTAAGTGATCATCGTATGCCGAAGATTACAGGGGTGCAATTCCTTCAGAAAGTACGAGGAAAAAGCGAAGATATTGTCCGTATTTTGTTTACAGGCTACGCGGAATTTTCTGCGGCTGAAGAAGCGATTAATGTGGGAGAGGTGTACCGGTTTATCAGTAAGCCATGGAATCCTGAGGAGTTAAGGACCGTTATAGAACAAGCTATCCAACATTATGATTTAGTTGTAGAAAATCGTACGTTGTTTGATGATACGCAAAAGAAGAATTCAGAATTAGAAGTTTTAAATAGAAAATTAAAGACAATGTATGAAACGCAGAAAGAATTTACTTCGACGGTTTCTCATGAATTACGGACGCCGTTGGCGTCTATTAAATCCACCGTAGATCTAGTTTTGAGCGGTGCGCCAGGTGCATTAAGCGAAGATCAGAAAAAGTTTTTGACTAAAACAAAGAATAATGTGGATCGTTTAAATCGCCTTATTAATGACATTTTAGATTTGACAAAGTTGGAGTCGGGAAAGATGGATCTGAATATCGGATTTAATGATATTCGGCAGGTGATCAGTGAGGTGGAGGATATTCATCAGACTGTGGCTCAAGACAAAGGGCTTTATTTAAAAAGTGAAATCTCACCAGAAGTTCCTCTCATCCCATTTGATGTGGATAAGATGCATCAGGTTTTTACAAACCTTATCAGCAATGCAATAAAATTTACAGAAAATGGGGGGGTTACGATTAAGTGTGTTAATCATGTTCGAGAAAATCATATTGATATATATATTGAGGATACGGGGGAGGGGATTAAGGAAGAAGATAAGGATAAATTATTTCAAAAATTTCAGCAATTAGGTGATTCTAGAAAGCATGTCGGAGGGACAGGGTTAGGGTTAGCCATTTGTAAGGAAATTATCCATCGGCACGGTGGTAAAATATGGGTAGAATCTGAAGAAGGAAAGGGGAGTCAATTTTGTTTTATTTTGCCTCTTCACGAAAGGAGAAAGGGATAATTATGGATGACAAGAAGAAAATTTTACTCATCGACGATGAGGTTGACTTGCTGGAGACGATTCAGTATCAATTTGAGTCAAAGGGATTTGAAGTGATAACCGCACAGGATGGTTTAGAAGGGTTGGAGCGTTTAAAGACAGATTCACCGGATTTAATTATTTTAGATATGAACATGCCGCGCATGAACGGGGTAGAATTTTATCAAAATATTTGTGGGGAGAGTGG
The DNA here is from genome assembly GCA_029261055.1 of Candidatus Omnitrophota bacterium. Lineage (GTDB taxonomy): Bacteria > Omnitrophota > Gorgyraeia > Zapsychrales > Zapsychraceae > JAJDCA01. The sequence continues at coordinate 71,142 of JAJDCA010000029.1, forward strand.
TAAGCCAAGTCATCCGGTTTTAGTTTTAACTGCTAGAGCCAATATGGAACAATTATTTAGAGAGTTAGATATTGACGGATTTATGTCTAAGCCTTTTGACATTGATCAGCTTGTTAAAGAAGCGGACACAATTATTAAAAAAAGGAGCAGGGGTGGCCAGGAAGGCAGTAGTGAAATTAAACGAGGGCCTAAAACTGTTTTTGTTGTTGAGAATGATACGGAGGCCTTTAGTAAAATTTCTGTCACATTCTTGGATGCTGGATATAAAGTAAACAGTGCTAAAAGCGGCACATCGGCTATTGAAAAAATGATGGCAGATCCTCCTGATTTAGCCTTAGTGAATTTGAGTTTAACAGATCTTTCAGGGGACCTCGTGATTCGCCGCTTGAAAGGCATGCCTAAGACTATGGATATTGAGTGTATTTTATATACGAGAAGAACCGGGGAACATGACAAGGCCGTTATTGAGAAACTGGCGGATAAAAAAGGTGTTGATGAATGTGTAGAATATGTCAATCCTGAAGAGTTATTAAAGGCAGCTGATAAGCTTTTTGAAATTTAAATTTTTTGGGAGTGGCTGTTAATGAGTAAGAAATTCGGTGTGATCACAATTCATGGGATGGGGACTCAAGGAGAGGGCTATCACGAGAGCCTGACCAAGAGACTTGAGAGCCATCTTTTGGATGAAGTTAAAGAAGATATGGCCTTTGTGCCCCTGTATTATCATGATCAAATGCAGGGGCAGCAGGCCGATATTTGGAAGGAAATGCAAAAGGAAGAAATTGATTGGAAAAGTTTCCGGAAATTTTTTCTCTACTATTTCAGTGATGCCACCACTTCCGAACACAGACCTGAACGTGAAAATAGCGTCTATAAAAAGGTTCAGTACAAAATACGCGACACGCTTAATACTCTTTATCAGGATGTAGGTGGTGAAGATGTTCCGCTTGTCATTATTGCCCATTCTTTGGGGTGTCAGGTTCTTTCCAATTATATCTGGGATGCCCAAAAAAATACCGGGATTTGGGAAAATGAAACCCCGACCAATTTTCAAAAGTTCGGCACCTTGCGTTATTTTTTCACATCAGGGTGCAATATCCCATTTTTCGTCTCTGGTTTTGACGAAATCCTAGCCATTGATAAACCCAATCCGGATTTTGAATGGCTAAACTATTACGATCGAGACGACATGTTAGGCTGGCCGTTAAGACCGCTGTCATCCTCTTACAGAAATTTGATCAAAGCAGACATCGAAATCAATACCGGCATCACCCCTCTAAGCCACATGAATTATTGGAAAGATAAAGATTTTATCCATCCTATTGTGGATAAAATCAAATCCCTTCATGCCAGCCTGCCATAAGGGGTGCAATTTGTACCCGACTTACTATGATAGGGGCTACCTTTTTTCTTGATAGATTTCCCGCCTTGAGGTATACTTTTTCGAATCAAATCCCTTTGTAATATAAAAAGTTAGAAATTAAGGAGGATGTCTTTTTATGAATGTTAAAGTTAATGGAAAAGATCAGGCATTTGATAAAGAAGCATTGTTTGTTAAGGAAGTTTTAACGATTTGTGAGGTTTCGCAGCCGGATATGGTGTCTGTGCAGCTTAATGGTGAATTTTTACAAAAAGAAGATTATGACGGCACATCTATCAAAGATGGTGATGAGATCGATTTTTTGTATTTTATGGGTGGCGGTATACTTTATTAGGTTACAAAGTGAGTCTTTCTGAATTTAATAGTGACAAGTTTATAACCTAATAAAGTATAGATAGTAGGAAATTTAAAAGATGAGTGAGCAGAAATTTATTACGAAAATATTGCATAATCCTTTCCTAAAGGAAGACCCTCATGGGTCTTTGCATATGCCGGTGTATGAGAATGTGGCGTTTGAGTTTAAGTCGGCTGAGGATATTGAGTTGGCCTTTCAACGCAAAAAGCCGGCGCATATGTATTCACGGATCAGTAATCCTACCATCGAAGCTTTTGAGCAAAGGATACGTGCGGTGACCGACGCTGCCGGTGTGGTGGCTTTGTCTTCGGGGATGGCCGCGATTTCGAATGTTATTTTAGCGGTTGCCGGAGAAGGGGATAATATCGTTACGAGCAAACATTTATTTGGAAATACCTATTCTCTTTTTGCAAGTACACTGAAAGATTGGGGCCTGGAAACCAGGTTTACAGATTTGACGCAAGTTGACAAAATTGAGCCTCTGATTGATGCCAAGACGAAAGCCATTTTCTTTGAAACAGTGACAAATCCGCAATTAGAGGTGGTGGATATTAAGGCCTTGTCAAAACTTGCTAAAGCTAAAAATATTTTATTGATCGCAGATACGACATTAACGCCACCCTATGCCTTTAAGGCCAAAGATTTTGGAGTGGATATTGAAGTTCTTTCCAGCACCAAATACATTTCCGGTGGAGCAACCTCTGTTGGGGGTGTTATTATTGATAATGGTATTTATGATTGGCGGCGTAATCCTAAATTTGAAAAAGATGCCAAAGCTTTGGGGCCGTTTACGTTTATCAATCGATTACGGCGGAATGTTTATCGTAATCTTGGTTCGTGCATATCGCCACATAATGCTTTTTTGCAGAGTGTAGGGCTGGAAACATTGCCTTTGCGTCTTGATGTTTCATGTGCAAATGCATTGAGAATTGCAGAATTCCTTGAGGGTGAATCGCAGATTAAGTCTGTTCATTATCCCGGTTTGAAGAGCTCAAAATATTTTGAAATCGCGGAAAAACAATTTGGAAAAAGATCCGGAGGATTGCTAACGTTTGACCTGGCATCCAAGGAAGAATGTTTTAAGTTTTTAAATGGTTTAAAGCTTATTCGTCGAGCCACAAATTTAAATGATAACCGTACACTCATTTTGCATCCGGCTTCCACAATTTTTTGTGAGTATGATACCGCTTTGAAAAAGGAAATGAATGTGCGGGAAACCATGATTCGATTATCCGTGGGCATTGAAGATGTCGACGATTTGATTGCAGATATGAAAACAGCATTGGAGGGCGTGTAATGGATTTAACAGAAGAACAATTGGAACGGTATAGCCGTCATATTATTTTGCAGGATGTGAGTGTTGAAGGGCAAGAAAAGATTATGAATGGTAAGGTTCTGATCATCGGTACCGGTGGTCTTGGTGCGCCGGCAGCTTTATATTTGGCAGCGGCAGGTGTAGGTACACTTGGTTTGGTTGACGGTGATGTGGTGGATTTAAGTAATTTGCAGCGGCAGGTTATTCATTTTACGCCGGACGTCGGAAAGCCTAAGGTTTTTTCTGCTCAGGAAAAGATTGCCCAGATCAATCCGGATGTTAAGGTGATTACGCATAATAAGCGTGTTTTTGCGGATAATATTGCCGACATTATTAAGGACTATGATTTTGTACTTGATGGAACAGATAATTTTGCGGCGAAGTTTCTCATTAATGATGCGTGTGTGTTAGAAAAAAAGCCTTTTTCGCATGGGGGAATTTTACGATTTGATGGGCAGACGATGACGTATGTGCCTGGTGAGGCGTGTTATCGTTGTGTGTTTAATAGTCCGCCACCTAAAGGTGCGGTGCCAACGTGTTCTCAGGCAGGTGTTCTGGGAGCCATTGCCGGTATGTTAGGAACGATGCAGGCAGCGGAAGTTTTAAAATATTTAGTAGGCAAAGGAGATTTATTAACAAACCGGTTGCTTATTTTTAATGCGTTGCGGATGGATTTTAGAACCGTTAAAGTAAAGAAAAATCCGGATTGTCCGGTGTGTGGAAATAACCCTACAATTACAACATTAGTCGATGAAGAACAACCCGTATGTGACTTGAAGAGGTAAGCATATGAAAATTAAAAAAGAAATTAGTGATAAAATTATCGCCCATGCCAAGCAATTAGCTCCTATTGAGGCCTGCGGATATTTAGCAAGTCAGGATGGGATTGTTTGTAAACATTATGAATTAATCAATATTGACAACAGCGAAGAGCATTTTTCGTTTGACCCTAAAGAGCAATTTAACACGGTCAAAGACGCCCGAACCAATGGTTTAGATGTCAGCGCCGTATATCATAGTCACCCTGCCACACCGGCCCGTCCTTCACAAGAAGATATTCGATTGGCGTATGATCCGAATATCAGTTATGTGATCGTATCTTTGGCTGACGGGAAAGAAGATGTAAAATCATTCAAGATTGTCGATGGAAAAGTCGATCCTGAAGAGGTTGAAATAGTGGCGTAACGTTGAGCAACACTTTAAAGAAATAAATTAGGAGATATTATTATGAAATTAACATACACATTACCGGATAATTTGGATACAGAAATTGATGAATTGGAAGATATGATTGGTAGGTTTAAGAAAAGTGAGGTGTCGCCGACCGAAATGAAGGTTCATCGTGTGCCGTTTGGTGTTTATGAACAGCGCAAAAAAGATACATACATGGTTCGCATCCGTTGCGGTGGGGCGATTGTGCGTCCGGATCAATTGGAAAAAATTGCGGAGTTGTCTAAACAATACGCCGCGGATTGGATTCATGTCACGAGTCGTCAAGAAATTCAAATGCATTATGTAGATTTAGATAATATCGTTCCTGTGATTAGAGGATTAAAAACTGTTGGTTTGTCTCCACGTGGCGGTGGTGGAAATACAGTGCGGAACATTATGGCGCAGGAAGATGCCGGGATCGCTCAAGATGAAGTTTTTGATGTGTCTCCTTATGCCGTGGCCCTTACAACAAGGATGATTGAAGAGCCGGATTCCTGGAATTTGCCGCGTAAATTTAAAATCGCTTTTTCCGGTTCTTCAGATGATAGAGGATATGCCACCATTCATGATGTTGGTTTCATTGCAAAAATGAAGGATGGGAAAAAAGGTTTTAAGGTTTATGTCGGTGGCGGCATGGGTGCTAAAACAGAATTAAGCCGTTTATTTTTAGATTTTGCTCCAGAGGATCAAGTATATGCCATTACAAAAGCCGTTAAGACAGTCTTTTATAAACATGGTAATCGAAGAAATAAACATGCGGCGCGTTTAAGATTTTTATGGAAAACATTAGGTGAAGAAGAAGTTTTTAGGTTGATTAATGAAGAATACGATGCAGTAAAAAAGGAAAATCCACCACCATTAGCGATTGAAGATATTGATAATGTCGCAGCTAATTTGGATCTTCCCGTAGAGGCTGTTGCGGATACAAAAGATTATGAGACGTGGCAAATGCGATTTGTGCGTCAGCAGAAACAAAAAGATACCTTTACGGTTATTTTGCCTCTTCATTTAGGTCATATGAGTAATGATCAAGCTGTTAAGTTGGCTCAATTTTTAAAGCCGTTTGGTGAAAACGTCATTCGTATGGCCAAGGATCAGAATTTTCTCTTACGAAATATTCCTGGTAAGTATTTGCCGAATGTGTACACATTTTTAAAAGCAACGATGGATAATTTTAACAGGCCGTACATTATTGATAAAATGTTAGCCTGCGCAGGGGCGTCGACTTGTCAGTTAGGTATATGCCTTTCACCGAATGCCACCATGGCTACCCGAAGAGTTTTAGAGGGGGCTGATCTTGCTTTAGATGCAGCGCAGGACATTAAGATTAATGTGTCCGGCTGTCCTAATTCTTGTGGGCAGCATCATGCGGCTGATTTAGGTTTTTTTGGAAAAGTAGCTCGTAAAGGCGATAAGGTTTATCCTGCGTACAATGTCGTCGCCGGGGCTATTATTCGTGACGGCGAAAGTAAATTTGCAGAAAAAGTTGGCGATGTGCCGGCTAGAGATTTGCCTAACCTTGTGCGTGATTTTATTGGGGTTTATGTATCGAAAAAGAGTGATTATAAAAGTCATGAAGATTACATTCAAACGCAGGGCAAGGAAGACTTAAAAGCTATTTGCGCTAAATACAAAAATGTACCGGATTTTGACACGGATAAAAATTATTATTTTGATTGGGGTGAAGAAAAACCATTTTCGGTTGCAGAACGTGGCAAGGGTGAATGCTCCGCCGGGATGTTTGATTTATTGGAAATGGACCTTGGGAATATTCAGATTACACGCAAGTGTATTGAAGAGTTGACCGATAAAGACAGCATTCAGCAAAAGCAGCAGTTATTAAAAGATGTTGTTTTTTATTCCGCACGAACACTCTTGCTGACACGTGGCATTGAACCAAAATCGGAACAAGAGATGTATGATGGTTTCAAGGAGCATTTTATTCAAACAGGATTGGTGGATGCTTCTTGTGGGGATCTTCTTAAAATTGCCGCCAGTGGTAATTATGAGGATCTTCTTTCTAAAGAAAATGAAGTTCACGCCTTGGGCGATCGTATTAAATTCTTGTATGATCATATGAATAATGCCTTTGAATTTAAGATTCCAGGTCAGGAAGAAAAGCCTGCGGCAGCTCCGCAAGCGCCGGCTGCTGCTAATGCAGAAAAGTCCAGCTCAAAGGTGGTTAAAGATTTTCGTGGGGTTGCTTGTCCGATGAATTTTGTGAAGACAAAAATGGAATTAGCGAAAATTAACTCTAAAGAGCTTCTTGAAATCTGGTTGGATGATGGCGCTCCTATTGATAATGTCCCAGGTTCTGTTCGAGAAGAAGGGCATAATATTGTTGAACAGAAAAAAGTTGATGATTATTGGTCGGTTGTTATTGAAAAACAATGATAAAAAAATAGAAAATAGTGTTCGGCATTTTTTTGTTATGGTACTGTTTTCTATTCTCTTTTTTATGTCTTCTAATTTATCCGCACAAATACAATTCAATAAAGCCGTTTTTGCCGGGGGATGTTTCTGGTGTATGGAGTCTCCTTTTGAAAAGCTCGATGGCGTATCCGCCGTTGTATCCGGATACACGGGCGGCGAAAATCCTGATCCGACATATGAACAAGTTTCATCTGGGCAAAGTGGTCACATTGAAGCGATCCAAATTACGTATGATCCTAATAAGGTAACGTATGCTCAATTGTTGGATGTTTTCTGGCGACAGATTGACCCAACGGATGCAGACGGCCAGTTTGCAGATAAAGGTTCGCAATATCAGACCGTAATTTTTTATCATACGGAAGAAGAGAAAGAAATAGCTGAAGAATCCAAGGCAAGACTCGCGAATTCCAGAAAATTTAAGAAACCCATTGCAACAAGAATTTTAAAGGCAGCCCCATTTTATGCTGCCGAAGAGTATCATCAGGATTATTACAAAAAGAATGCTGCCCATTACAAAATGTACCGTATTGGCTCCGGGCGGGAAGGTTTTCTCCAGAAAACATGGAAGAACGATGAAAAGACACATGTGGAAGAAGGCGTTCAGACGTTTATTAAGCCTGATCAAAAAGAATTACGCGAAAAGTTAACGCCTTTACAGTATCGTGTCACACAGGAAGATGCCACAGAAAGAGCTTTTCAAAATGAGTATTGGGATAACAAAGAAGAAGGGGTTTACGTCGATATTGTTTCTGGTGAACCGCTTTTTAGCTCCGAAGATAAATTTGATTCCGGAACCGGCTGGCCGAGCTTTACCAAATCATTAGTTCCAGAGAATATTGTTGAAAAAAAAGACAAAAGTCTGTTTGGCGTAAGAACAGAAGTCAGAAGCAAAAACGCCGATTCCCACCTAGGCCATGTCTTTAACGACGGCCCCCCACCCACAGGTCTACGCTATTGCATCAACTCCGCTGCTTTACGATTTATACCGAAGAAATAATCATAAACCCATATCATTTTTATTGTCTATTTTTATATATCTTGCTACAATCTTTTTTATACCAAATCCATTAAATAATACTAATTACAGGAAATAATTGTACATTGAGTGAGACCAAATCCAACAAATAATTTTTCTGATTTACTCTCGGAATTCTCGTAAAAGCGCTCGAGAAATCCAAGAGTAATTTTTGGCAATTATTTATTGGAATTGGTATAATTGCTCTTTTTTAGCCCTGCTTTCTCGTAAAAACATTCGAGAAAAGCAGAATTGGCTTTGGTAATTATTTAACAAGGAATTTCTAGCTTTAAAGAAATTCCAAAAGGGTCTAATTCCCCGAGGCTTGCCCCGAGGATATTCATTGGAATTGGTATTAATTACCATTTTTAAGAAAAGAGGAGAAAAGTCATGGGACAACAATCGGGTTCAAAAGCGCAATGGGTGGATGCTGACACGGCCATACGGACAATGAAAAAGGGGAAGAGGATTTTTGTTGGATCCGGATGTGCGGAGCCTCAACATCTAGTCAAGGCTTTGATGAATAATGCTGAGCAGTTTTGTGATAATGAGATTGTCCATTTACTTACTTTAGGCATTGCGCCATATACTGATCCAAAATATTCAAAATCTTTCCGACATAATGCTTTTTTTATCGGACCCAATGTTCGTGATGCCATCGCCGATGGGCATGCCGATTATACACCTGTATTCTTATCGGAAATACCCAATCTTTTTAAAACCGGCCAGATGCCCATTGATTATGCCCTCGTTCAAGTTTCTCCGCCTGATGAAAATAATTGTGTTTCTTTAGGGATAAGTGCCGACGTTGTTGTTTCTGCTGTTCTGACAGGTAAGATTGTGATTGCACAGGTTAATAAGGAAATGCCGGAAACAGTCGGCAAAACAAGGTTTCCATTGGATGTCTTTGATTATCTTGTTCAACATGACGAACCCCTTCTTGAGCATGCCTCGCCGCAGGAGCTAGACGATGTTTCTTTGGCTATCGGCAAACATTTATCAAATCACATTTCTGATGGGGATACTCTGCAATTGGGCATTGGAAATATTCCTAATGCCGTTTTAAAAAATTTGTCGGATAAAAATGATTTAGGTATTCATTCTGAAATGGTGGCCGATGGCGTTATTGATCTTTGCAAAAACGGTAATGTAACAAATAAATATAAAGGTATTAATCAGGGGATCACAATTGTTAGTTTTGCATCCGGGACACGAAAGCTTTATGATTTGGTTCATCGCAATGATAAATTTCAATTTTATCCATCAGAGTATGTGAATGATCCTTTTGTGATTAGTCAGAATAATCATATGGTTTCTATTAATTCGGCTTTGCAAGTTGATTTAACCGGTCAGGTGTGTGCGGATAGTATTGGTTCTCAGTTTTTTAGCGGGATAGGGGGGCAAGTAGATTTTGTCCGTGGTTCTGTACGTTCCAAAGGAGGGCGATCTTTTATTGCCTTGCCGTCTACCGCAAAACAGTGGACGGTGTCGCGTATCGTTCCTTTTCTTAATCAGGGCGCAGGTGTTGTTACATCTCGGGGCGATATTCATTATGTGGTGACGGAATATGGCGTAGCGTATCTCCACGGTAAAAGTATTCGTGAAAGAGGTTTGGCATTAACGCAGATTGCACATCCAAAATTTAGAGATGAGTTGTTGGATTATTTAAAACAAAAACATTATGTGTATCTTAATCAGAAAGCGATTAAAGATGATGACAGTCCCGTGAAAGAACTTATTCCTTTCAGTGAAACATTTAAAGAAAAGATGATTTATTTTCGTACATTGCGTCCTCAAGATGAAAAGTCTATTCAAGATTTTTTTTATAGTCATGATGCCCAAACTATTTATAATCGTTATTTAACATTGGTCGAATCTCTCCCGCATGATGAAGCAATTCATAGAGTTTCGGTTGATTACAATACGGAAATGGCCATAGCCGGTTTTGACTCGATTAAACCTTATGCCAAAATGGTTTGTTTGGGGCGGTATATTAGAGAGAAAGAAGATGTTGCTGAAATTGGTGTTGTCGTTAAAGAGAGTTATCAAGGGTTAGGTTTAGGGGCATTCCTTGTGAATAAACTTATTGAAGCAGCTAAAAAACATGACATAAAGAAATTAGTCGCTTATGTCTCTCACGCCAATGCCGGTATGATGAAAATTTTTAAAAGACAGGGTTTTGAAGTTAAAGAAAGTAAACAGATTGACGGGTATTATTGTGCAATTAATTTATAATAAGATTTTTTTAGAGCATGACACCGGAAGCCATCCTGAAAATAAAAAACGGTTAGAGTCTCTTGGGCCGATTGAAGAAACAGATATTGTCTTTGATGAGGAACCTCTTCATTTAGTGCATAGTCAGTCGTATATTGATCGGGTTAAGGATGTGTGTCGAGAAGGTGGTGCGCTGGACCCCGATACCCTTACCTCGAAACAAAGTTATGCCGCGGCTGTACATGCCGTGGGGGCTGCTATTGCAGCATCCAAAAATGATGGGTTTGCTTTGGTCAGACCTCCCGGGCATCATGCGTATGCTGACAAGGGCACAGGTTTTTGTTTGTTTAATAATATAGCTATTGCTACCCAGCGTTTAGTCAAGCAGGGGAAGCGTGTTATGATTTTTGACTTTGACGGGCATTGTGGCGATGGGACGGAAGATTTTTTTTACGCGACAGACCAAGTGCTTTTTTGGTCTTTGCATCAATCGCCAGCCTTCCCTTATAAAGGTTCAGAAGATGATATTGGAGAAGGTAAAGGTCGGGGGTACACTATTAATGTCCCTCTTCCTCCGGAAAGTGGTGATGATATTTTTTTCAAAGCTGTCGAAAGGCTTATGCCCATTGCGGAACAATTTAAACCAGATGTAGTTGGCGTCTCCGCCGGTTTTGATGCCCATCAATACGATCCCTTGTTAAATCTACGCCTCAGTGTCTCAGCCTATTACAAAATAGGAAAACTACTTAGCAAAAAATTCTTCCATGTTTTTGCTACGCTTGAAGGTGGGTACAATACGGAAATCCTACCGAAATGTATTAAGAATTTTCTGTGTGGGATCAATAATGAATCCATATTCTACGAAGAAAAACCAACTGATTCTATGATACAGGTCATCGATGAATTAGACATGCGCATGAGCTGTCTGGAACGACATTTGTCAGAATTTTGGAAATTCTGAACCAGTTCACAAAAAAATCACATAACCATCATCATAATTTCACAAAAATAAGCTATCCTTAATATAAAAGGAGTGTGAAATATGTCATTACAAAAAATTCTTATTGTTGAGGATGACAAGCATATTTCTAAATTGGTGAAATACAATTTAGAAAAAGCCGGGTTTGCCTGTGAGGTGAGGATTACAGGTGAGGATGCGTTAGACGTTTTAGACACCGAAGATATTGATTTAGTTATTTTAGATATTATGTTGCCTAAAATGGACGGGCTTGAGGTGTGTAAAAATATTAAACAAGATAAAGTGTTATCGTCTATTCCTGTGATTATGCTGACAGCTAAAGGGGAAGAGGTGGACCGCATTGTAGGGTTTGAGTTGGGAGCGGATGATTATGTGGTAAAACCTTTCAGCCCAAGGGAATTGGTGTTAAGGGTTAGGGCCGTTTTAACGCGGGGCAAATCTAAGGAAGTGATTAAAGAAATTCTGGCTTTCGAGGCTTTAAAGTTAGACATTCCTCGTTGCAGAGTCACCGTTGGTAAAAAAGAAATAAAATTAACGGCTATGGAATTTAAACTGTTGGCGACTTTGCTTCAGAAAAAAGGACGCGTGCAATCCAGGGAGCAATTATTGGATGATGTCTGGAATCTGGATGCCAATGTCACAACGAGGACTATTGATACACATGTCAAACGTTTGCGGCAAAAGTTAGGGGATATGGGCCGCATTATTGAAACAGTTCGTGGGTACGGTTATCGATTAATAGAAGAATCAGAAGAGGTGTAGGTTGAGATTAAATATTCATCATAAAATTACGGTCATATTAACTCTTACAATTGCAGTGATCCTTTCGGGTATGTATTTTTATCTAAACAAGAATCTGAAAGAATATACGTACCAACGTATTCGAGGTGACCTTTTAAGGGAATCCGCATTGGCGGCAGCGCATTTAGAAGCAACGTTTGATAATCAATTATCCATGAAAGAAATCGGCGCTATCGCCGACCGGATTGGTGAAAGTTTACAGTTACGCACAACGATCATCGGTTTAGATGGAGTGGTTTTGGGGGATTCTGATTTGGATGAGCAAGGGCTTAAAGTTGTTGAGAATCACTTGTTACGTCCGGAAATACAGGATGCTTTGAAGTATGAATTTGGCGAAGGTCACCGTTTTAGCACCACTGTCCACAAGGATATGCTTTATATGGCGCGTCTTTTTCAATACGGTTCAAAACAAGGCTTTGTGCGTCTGGCTATCCCTTTATCAGAAATTGAAATCATATCGGGCAAATTGAAGAAGTTGTTGTTGATTTCTTTATTATGTGCTTTTTTCATGACGATCATTATAGGGTCAACGGCTTTCATATTTGTGTCCAAACCGATTAAAGAAATTTCCTCTCTTGCGCAGGAAGTGGCTATGGGAAATTATACAAAACGTCTTTCCCTGTCAACAAAAGATGAAATAGGCGATCTGGCTAAGTCCATCAATTATATGTCGGAACAAATTAAGACACGGATCGAAGAGGTTGTTGCGCATAAATCCCGATTCGAAGCAGTTTTGTTAAGTATGTGTGAAGGTATGATGGTTGTCGACAAAAATGGTGCTATTTTATTGATGAATAAAATTTTATCTAATCTTTTTCATGTCAGTGGAGATCCTGTTGGACGAAAGTCTCTTGAAGTGGTTCGTAGTATTGAAATTCAGGAAATTATTGATCATGTTTTACAGTCAAAGACGGTTGGCTCACGCGAAATATCTATTTTGTTGCCTGATGAAAGGACGTTGCAGGTATATGTCGCTCCAGTATTACGAGGCAAGGACATGGACGGAGCAGTGCTTGTATTTCATGATATTACAGAATTGAGGCGGCTTGAAAATATTCGTAAAGATTTTGTGGCCAATGCTTCACATGAAATACGGACTCCTTTAACAAGTATTAAGGGGTATGCAGAGACTTTGTTAGATGGTGCTATTGACGATAAAGAAAATGCAAAAGATTTTTTGAACATTATAAGCTCAGACGCTAATCGGCTCGTACAATTAGTTGATGATCTGTTAGATTTGTCCAGGCTTGAGTCAGATAAGCTTAATTTAAAAATTACGAAGCATTCGATTGAGCCGATTATGGGTCGTGTCATGATGGGTTTGAATAAGCAGGCTAAAAAAAGAGGTATTACATTGAAGAAGAATGCCGCCGAAGGCCTTTCTCAAGCCAACATTGATGAGTCTGCTATAGCGCAGGTTTTTTTAAACCTTGTTGATAATGCGATTAAATACAATAAAGACGGCGGTTCGGTCATGATTACAGCGCAAGAAAACGATCATGCTATTCAAGTCGATATTATCGATACAGGCATAGGCATTCCCGAAGATGATATTCCACGTCTCTTTGAGCGCTTTTACCGTGTCGACAAGGCCCGCTCTCGCCAACTCGGGGGAACAGGATTAGGTCTTTCGATCGTAAAACACATCATCCAATCTCACGACGGCGAGGTTTCCGTTAAAAGTATCCTCGAAAAAGGTTCCACGTTTAGTTTTACCCTTCCAAAATCTTAATAATTTAGACACTTTACAAACATTTTACTTACCCTCCATATTTTTGTCACTTTTGTCTTCTATACTTTAATTAGAAAGGAGGTGAAGAATATGGAGTGGTTAGTAAAACCGCAAAAGATTTATTTGGACCTTGTGGTAAGTTGGCTTCGTTCGGAAGCTGCAAAAATAAATCACGTTCTTACTACTATAGAAGAAACGCATGATTATCAAGATGAATATATTTATGAGTCTATTAAAGCGGCGGAGATGGGGTTGCGTCGCATTCGTAAGTTTGTTGATACGAATTAGAAGTTAAAAGGTAGGATTAAAAATAATACAAGAAATGAAAAAATATTTATCGGTGTTGCGTAAAAGCGTTCGCAACACCTCGTATCAAAATGTAAGGATGCATTTTGACTAATCGGTGTTGCGTAGAAGCATTCGCAACACCTCGTATCAAAATGTAAGGATGCATTTTGATTAATCGGTGTTGCGTAGAAGCATTCGCAACACCTCGTATCAAAATGTAAGGATGCATTTTGATTAATAAAGGAGTGTATAAATGCAAAAGATTTTTTTAAAGGCAGTTTTAGTGTTAAGCGTGTGTGTAGTATGTGCCTCGACGCTATGGGCTGGGGAGGTGGATATCCTTGTAGATAAGTTGGTTGAAAAGGGGATTCTTTCGCCTGTGGAAGCTCAAATTATTTTGGATGAAACAAAACAACAAGTTGCTAAGGAAATTAGTGAAGGTAAATCGGCAGCTCTTCCTAAATGGGTGCAGAATATCAAACTTAAGGGAGATGCGCGGTTACGGTATCAATTCGAAAAGAAACATTCTACGGAAGCCAGGAATCGCGGGCGTGTTCGTTACCGTCTTGGGGTTGAATCAAAATTAGGAAAGGATTTAAAAGTTGGGGCCGGATTGGCCAGCGGTGGAGATGATCCGCGCTCTACTAATCAAACTTTTGGGGATACTTTTTCTACTAAAGATATCCGATTGGATTTGGCCTATGCAGAGTATACACCATGGGATAATCTTGCGGTTGTTGCCGGTAAATTTAAACGTAAACCGTATTTATGGCAGGCGAGCGATATGATTTGGGATGGAGATATTAATCCTGAGGGGGGATCTTTGGCATTTAATTATCCACTTTCCTCTTTGGACGCGGATCTTTTTTTCAATAGTGGTGTATGGATTTTAGATGAATCCAGTAGTGATACATCAGATCCTATTGTGACGTATGTGCAGCCTGGATTTACGGCTAAGCTTACAGATAATATTTCGCTAAAATCTGCTTTGGCGTATTATCATTTTAACAGTATCAAAAAAGCTGAGTTAGATCACTCCGCGGGGACTAATGCTATCGATTCAAACGGTGGGCTTACGTTCGGATATGACAGTTTTAATCCGAATCTTGAGTTGGCATTTAAAGATCCTTTCGGCGGTTTAGTGAAATATGCATCTTTATTTGGGGGGTATGTCCACAATTTGGATAGTGCTGCGAATGATGATAGTGGAGAAACGGATGGTTGGCAAGCAGGTGTTAAGTTTGGAGATAAAAAAGTCAAGAAACCTGGTCAATGGCAAGTGAAATATCAATATACCCGTTTAGAAAAAGAGGCATTTCCAGATGCCTTTCCTGATTCTGACCGTATAAGTGGTAAAACAGACGTAAAAGGCCATGAGGCTATTATAAATTATGGTTTAAGAAAAAATGTTATTTTGGGACTTGATTATTACTATAGCGACCGTATTAAAGCGGCCGAAGATCGTCAGCATATCGTGCAGGCCGATGTATTGTTTAAGTTTTAAAATTAACGGTAATGTTGCATTGTTGTCACGTAATTGTCACATGAACATATTAAAATTAAAGAAAACAATAAGCTAATAAGCTAAGGAGAAAAAAATGAGAAAAACATTAAGTGTCATGGCTGTTGCATTTGGTCTTTTGTGGGCTTCATCGGCCCAAGCAGGCCAGGGTATGCTACAAATTAAGGGGTCGGATACCCTGATTAATCTTGTACAAAAGTTAGCCGAGAGTTTTATGGAAGAAAATCCGGGAGAGTACATTGCTGTAACAGGTGGTGGTTCTGGAACGGGGATTGCGGCGCTTATGAATGGTAAGTGTGATATCGCTAATGCGTCCCGCTTGATGAAAGCCAAAGAAGTGGCCCAGGCCAGTGATCAAGGTATCAATGCGAAACGGGTGGTTATTGCGATGGATGGGTTGAGTGTTATTACGAATCCAAATAATCCTATTGCACAATTAACTATTGATCAAATTGGTCAAATTTTTCGAGGAGAGGTAACTAACTGGAGTGAAGTCGGGGGCGATAATGTGTCGATTACACTCTATGGACGTCAATCCAATTCCGGGACGTTTGTCTTTTTCCGTGACGCTGTTCTTAAGGGAGATTATTCTCAGAAGATGAACCGTATGAATGGGAATGCTCAAATTGTTGAAGGCGTTAAGCAAGATATTTCCAGTATCGGTTATGTTGGCGTTGGGTATGTAAAAGACGCTACGGGTTTGACGATTCTTAGAGTGGCGGCAAACGCCAATGGGGATTATGCCAGTCCTTTGAATTCTGATGACGTTAAAAGTGGAAAATATCCGATATCACGCCCGCTTAATCAATACATTAACGGTTCCCCAACGGGCGCCGTGAAAAAGTTCCTTGAATATGAATTGGGCTATACAGGGCAGAAAGTCGTGGAAGAAGAAGGTTTTTTTCCAATTCCTGCTGAATATGAAGAGTTCAACACAAAGGCAGGGCTGTAGGTCTATGTCTATTCAGATTTTAAGTCCGAGGATCACTGTAGTAAAGCCGTGGATAAGTTTAGCCGTTAAGGAAAAGCTTATTCATGGCTTTTTCTTTTTAAACGGGATTCTTTCCGTTATTGTGCTTTTGGGCATATTTGCGCTTTTAGTATTTACATCGATACCGGCTTTTCAGGAAATTAATGTGGGTTCATTTTTATTCGGCTTAGAGTGGAATCCCACATCCTATGTTAAAGAGCAGTATGGAATTATTCCCATGCTGGTGAGTACGTTTATGGTGACTTTAGGGGCTCTTGTTATTGCCGTTCCTTTAGGTATCGGTACGGCCGCGTATCTTTCCGATGTCGCCAGTCCCCGTGTACGGGAGATTGCAAAACCTATTGTTGAAATTTTAGCTGGAATTCCGTCTGTTGTGATTGGGTTTTTAGGCATTGTTTTGGTCGGCCCCATTCTGGCTAAAGTTTTCGGAACGCATAATGGGCTGAATGCTTTAAACGGTTCGGTTCTTTTGGCTGTTATGGCGTTGCCTACGATTGTGAGCATTTCGGAAGATGCCATAAGTAATGTTCCCAAGTCTTATGATCAAGCTTCATTGGCGTTAGGCGCAAGTAAATGGCAGACGGTCATTAAAGTTAAGATTCCTGCCGCATTGTCAGGGATTATTGCGGCGTGTATGTTAGGTATGGGGCGAGCTGTTGGAGAGACGATGACGGTGCTGATGGCTACTGGATGTGCGCCAGCTATGCCTGAGAGTTTTTTGGGACCAGTGAGGACATTGACATCTTCGATTGCTATTGAATTAGGTGAAGTGGCCTACAATACGACGCATTATTATGCTTTATTTGCTTTGGGCCTGGTTCTTTTTATTATGACGTTTTTGGTTAATATGACGTCGGATATTATTTTGCACAAATACGAGAAGGTCAATCGATGAAAAAAAAGAAAATGGAGCAATTCATAGGGTTTATGTTTTTGCGGGTGTGTATCGGTTTGGTTATTTTGGCCTTGGTCGTTATTCTTTATGATATTTTTAGTAAAGGGTCGGGGGTGATTAATTGGGAATTTTTGAGCGCGATGCCCAGAAAAGGCATGACCGAAGGCGGTATTTTTCCGGCTATTGTCGGGACATTTCTTGTCACGATTATTACAGCGCTTTTATCTATTCCTTTAGGAATGGGATGTGCCATTTATTTAAATGAATATGCCCGCAAAGGAAAGGTGACACGTCTGATCCGTATGTCCATTCGTAATTTATCTGGAGTGCCTTCGATTGTGTATGGATTATTTGGTGTTGTCGTGTTTGTTCAACTGTTGCAATTAAATACGTCGATTTTGTCGGCAGGTTTAACGTTGGGGCTTATGACACTCCCCTGGACGATTACAGCCAGCGAAGAGGCATTGAAAAATGTTCCGCAATCTTACAGAGACGGTTCTTTGGCTTTAGGTGCCACGAAATGGCAGTCAATCCGTACGAATGTTTTACCTTATTCTATCCCAGGGATGCTGACAGGGGCAATTTTAGGGTTATCGCGTGCAGCCGGTGAAACCGCGCCGATCCTTTTTACCGGAGCTGCGTTTTATTTGCCGTTTTTACCTAAGTCATTTTCTGATCAATTTATGGCGTTACCGTATCATCTTTATATTATGTCCACCCAGCATCATGCGATTGAAAAGGTCCGGCCTATTGCGTATGGCACGGCTTTAGTTTTGATTGTCTTGATATTTTGTATGAATTTTGTAGCGATTATTGTCCGGTATAAATTAAGAAAGGTAAAAATGGAATGAATACTATGATAAAAGAAAAAAAATCTAACCAAAAAAATGTTGAGCAGGAAGTTATTTCAGCAGAGCTTGAAGAAAATAATATGAAGGTTCGTGTAGAAAATTTTAATTTTTATTATGATACGACGCAGGCATTGAAAGATATTAATCTGGAGATCAAGGCTAATTCAGTAGTCGGGATTATTGGGCCTTCAGGGTGCGGAAAATCTACATTTTTGCGGTGTTTTAATCGGATGAATGATACAATTTCAAGCATCCGATATGAAGGAAAAATTAGGATTGATGAAAAGAATATTTTTGATGATAATTTAGATGTGGTGGATTTAAGGCGGAACGTTGGTATGGTGTTTCAGAAATCCAATCCTTTTCCAAAATCAATTTTTGAAAATATCGCTTACGGGTTAAAAATTAATGGTATCAAAGATAAAAATTTTATTGCGCAGAAGGTGGAAGAGAGCCTTAAGAACGCAGCACTTTGGGATGAGATTAAAGATCGATTACATAAAAGCGCATTTGCGCTTTCCGGTGGTCAGCAACAGCGTTTGTGTATTGCGCGTGCTTTAGCGATTGAGCCGGAAGTGTTATTATTGGATGAGCCGGCATCGGCCCTTGATCCGATTGCAACAGCCAAGATCGAGGAGCTTATTCATGAATTGAAGAAGAAATATACCATATTGATTGTGACGCATAATATGCAGCAAGCGGCACGCGTGTCGGATTACACAGCTTTTTTTATGTTAGGGGAGCTTATTGAATGTGATGAAACAAATAAAATATTTACGAATCCGTCAAAGAAAATAACAGAGGATTATGTCACAGGGAGGTTTGGATAATTATGGAACGACATTTAGATGAGGAATTAAGTAAATTAAACACAAATCTTTTGAAAATGGCTGCTTTGGTTGAGGAAGCCATTCATAGATCAATTGAAGCCTTGAAAAAGCGGGATAAAGATTTAGCCCAGAAAATTATTGATGATGATCAGGAGATCGATGAGATGGAGATACAGATTGAAGAAGAGATTATCGATTTGTTGGCTTTGTTTCAGCCGATGGCTGGTGATTTAAGGCTTATTACGACAGGGATGCATATTAATGCTGAATTGGAACGGATTGCTGATTTGACCGTCAATATTGCGCAAAGAGTTTTGGAGGTCGCTGATCAGCCTTTAGTCATGCCGTTGGTGGAGATCCCCCGACTGGCAAACCAAGCCAAGCTCATGGTGCGTCGTGCGATTGACGCTTTTGTGAATCAAAAAGAAGATATTGCCAAAAATGTTATTCTTTCCGATAAAGATTCAAATAAGCTGCGCACAGTAATCATGAAAGAATTAATCAATGATTGTATGGTCAAAGACGGAACCACGGCCCCCAGAGCTGTGCCCCTCTTACTTGTTGCCAGAGATTTAGAACGCATCTGCGACCACGCTTCTTCCATTGCGGAAGACGTCATTTATATGATTAAGGCTAAAGTGGTAAAACATCATCGTGAGAGATTATAAGAAAGGATTGAACTATGGAACAAAAACGAGTTTTATTTGTGTGTATTCATAATTCTGCCAGAAGTCAGATGGCGGAGGAATATTTGCGTAAAATAGGTGGAGATCGATTCTTTGTAGAAAGCGCGGGGATAGAGCCAGGACAGTTGAATCCTAAAGTGGTTGAAGTATTAAAGGAAGATGGAATAGATATTGCAGGCAAAGAGACAAAGGCTGTTGCTGATCTACATGAAGTAGGTAATCATTATGATTACGTTATTGCTGTGTGCGATGAAGCCAATGCGGGGCGTTGTCCTGTTTTTCCAGGAGTTCATGAAACTATTCGTTGGGGTTTTACAGATCCATCACAATTTGAAGGTAGCCATGAAGAAAAATTAGATAAGGTGCGAGCGGTACGCGATGAAATTAAAAAGAAGCTTGAGCAATGGATTTCAAGCTGATTTTATTTTATGTATTATAGAATAAATTATTTGATTTTACATAAATTTAATGGTATATTTTTAGTATGCCAAATAAGAAATATGTCCATAGAAGTATTGAAAAAGAAATTTGTCTTAGAGCTTCAGAATTTCCTGTCATTGCGGTAACAGGTCCACGGCAAACAGGAAAATCAACCCTCCTTAGAAAAATATTCCCTAAATATCATTATGTAACTTTAGATAATCCGTTGGACAGAAAACTTGCTGTAGAGGATCCTGCGACATTCTTAGAAAATAATGCTAGTCCTGTTATCGTGGACGAAATTCAATATGCCCCAGAGTTACTTTCGTATATAAAAATGTTTGTTGATTGTAATCGAGAAAAAAACGGAGCCTATATTTTGACAGGATCTCAAGTGTTTCCATTAATGCATGGTATTTCTGAGTCATTAGCAGGTCGGGTCGCCTTATATGAATTATTAGGGTTTTCATTGGATGAGTTGCGTCTTAAAAAGAACTCATTCAATATGAAGCAGTGTTATTCACTTATTTTTCAAGGGTTTTTTCCGGAAATTTGTGTGCATGGTGTCGATGTGAATAGTTTTTTTAATTCTTACATACAGACGTATTTGGAACGTGATGTTCGTCAAGTTAAGGCTGTTCATGATATTAATATTTTTCAGAATTTTTTAGAACTATTGGCGGCTCGTGTTGGTAGTTTATTAAATTTAAATGAAATTTCTAAAGAATGTGGGGCAAGTTCTACATCTATTCGTAGTTGGCTTTCTATCCTTGAAGCAAGTCGAATGGTTTATTTGCTTAGACCATTTTCAAAAAACATCAGCAAGCGAGTTGTCAAGAGTCCAAAAGTATATTTCAGTGATACGGGTTTGTTAAGTTATATATTACGTTACCCTTCTGCAGAAACTTTATCTAAAGGGCCGGCAGCAGGAGCTTTTTTTGAGAATTTGATTATTATGGAAATTTTTAAGCATAGACTAAATTATAATAAACGGTTTGAAGTGTATTTTTATCGGGACAGCAATCATAATGAAGTTGATGTTGTTATTGATTTTGGATATAAGAAGACTTTAATTGAAATTAAAAAAACAAAAACACCTCAAGAAGGACATTGGAAAAATTTAAATAAAATTACGCTTTCTTTAAAAGCTGACGAAATGTATTTAATTTCAAATTATCATGAAAAAATGCAGTTGGATAGAAATGTTAAGCATTTACCTTGGTGGCATCTAAATGATATATTTGAAACGGAAAGTTAAAGCATAAAGTTAGAGTGAAATTCTAAAAACAAGGCGGTGCTTATGAAAAGAATTAAGTTATTTTTTACGACAATGCTTCTCGGGGGAGTAACGGTTATTCTTCCTGTAGCAATTTTAGCAGCCATTTTTGGGTGGTTGTTTAATTTTGTGACGAGTCTGATTCAGCCTTTGACGAATATCATTGTCGGTCAGGCTGAGGTTAGAGAAATTATTGCTGACATTGCGGTTATTTTTATTATTGTAGTAGTATGTTTTGGGGTAGGGGTTTTGGTGCGTACGCGTTTTGGTAAATTTATGTATGCGCTTATTGAAGATCGCCTTTTAAAAGTAGCGCCTGGATATAATTTAATCAAAGAAACAATTTTTCAAATATTGGGGGGTAAAAAATCTCCTTTCTCACAAGTCGCCTTAGTGCAAATTTTTGGTAATGAAACGCTTGTTACTGCCTTTGTGACGGATGAGCATGCGGATGGGAGCTCTTCTGTTTTTGTTCCCACAGGACCAAATCCTACATCAGGAAATATTTATCATTTAAAATCGGAATATGTGCATAAGGTTGATGTGTCTGTAGAAGATGCTATGCGTTCAATTATAAGCTGCGGGGCGGGATCGTCTAGGCTAGTCGCTAAGTATAAACAATAAAATAAAATGTTATTATTTGAATTAGAGTTGGGACAATTAGCTGAAATAGTCTGTTTCGTTGGGGAAACGGCGGTTACTCAACGTATGGAAGAAATGGGGCTGATTCCTGGAGAAGAAGTTAAGATTGTTCGGTATGCTCCGTTGGGCGATCCTATGGAAATTGAAATTAAAGGTTATCATTTATCTTTACGTCGTGATGAAGCGGCACAGATAAAGGTCAAAAGGAAATAATGACGACATCCACTGTAGAAAAAGAAACAAAAAAGTTTATTAAAACGATAGCGATCGCCGGTAATCCTAATTCTGGGAAAACTACTCTTTTTAATGCTTTTACAAAATTAAAACAAAAGGTCGGCAACTATCCTGGAGTCACTGTTGAGAAGAAAATGGGGGAGTTGGTTTTGGCTAAGGATCGTGTCGTCAATGTTATTGATTTGCCAGGCACGTATAGCTTGGCTGTACGTTCTATGGATGAACAAATTGCGCATGATGTTCTTTTGGGCAAAGAGAAAAGTACACAAAAGCCTGATGTTGTCGTGTGTGTGGTGGATGCCGGGAACTTGGAGAGGAATCTTTATCTTGTAAGTCAAATCCAGGATATGCAGATCCCTATTGTGGTAGCTTTAAATATGATGGATGAAGCCAAGCGGCAAGGGAAGCGTATTGATGTTAGAAAATTGTCTTCATTGTTAGGGGCGCCTGTTGTACCGATGGTTGCTAAGCGTCAAGAGGGTATGGATGAGATGAAGCAAGTTGTAGCTAATGGTGTAGAGGCAAGTTATCAAAGGCAATGGAAGATGTCTCCGGACATGGAAGAAGAGATCGAGAATGTGGTTAAATTGTTGGTAGAACAATCAGGCATGTCTCGTCCGGAAGCTTTTGGTGATGCTGTTCGATTATTATCTCAGGCCAACCTGCCTCGAGAAGAAGATGTAAAATCCGGGAGGTATTCTTCTGATTTTGTTAAAGTACTTCGGAACATTCAAAAACGTTTGACCGGTAAAGGTGTTCGTTGTCGTTCAGCCGCTATTGAAGCACGGTACGGTTGGATCAAGTGGGTTGTGCATCAAACAGTTGTTGATAAAAATATAAAAAAGAATGTGATCACGCAAAAGATTGATGCTGTGTTAACACATAAATTTCTTGGATTGGGTATTTTTGTTGCGCTTATGGGATTTATGTTTTATTTAATTTTCTTTTTGGCGGCATATCCGATGGGTTGGATTGAGGCCGGGTTTGAAGGTCTTGCGAGTTTGATAGCCGCCAATATGCCACCAGGAGATCTACAAGGGTTGATGACTAATGGTATCATTGCCGGTGTAGGTGGGGTGCTGGTGTTTTTACCACAAATATTGATTCTTTATTTTTTTATAAGTTTATTACAGGATACAGGGTATATGTCCAGAGCGGCTTTTATGATGGATCGGCTTATGAGTAAAGTTGGTTTGCACGGCAAATCATTTATTCCTTTATTGAGTTCTTTTGCCTGTGCCATACCCGGGGTTATGGCTTCGCGGACTATAGAAAATCCCAAAGATAGATTGGTAACGATTTTGGTGGCTCCTTTAATGAGTTGTTCAGCAAGGCTTCCTGTGTATACGATTATGATTGCGGCTTTAATTCCAGAGGCAACAGCCTGGGAAAAAGCTCGCGTAATGTTGGGAATGTATCTGCTGGGAATTTTAGGGGCGTGTTTGATGGCGTGGTTATTTAAAAAAACACTTTTAAAAAGTCAGAGACCTGTTTTTCTTTTGGAATTACCGCCGTATCGCAGGCCTTCTTTCAGGGCGGTTATTATGCATATGTGGGAGCGGAGTCGATTGTTTTTACGACGGGCAGGAACCATTATTCTTACTTTGTCGATTGTTCTTTGGGTGTTAATGACGTATCCGAAAAGTGATTCGTTAGAGCCGGGGGAAGCCTTGCGTGGTAGTTATGCGGGGCAATTAGGGCAGTTTATAGAACCGGCGATTAAGCCGTTAGGGTATGATTGGCGTATTGGAATTGGTTTAATTGGTTCATTTGCTGCCAGAGAAGTTTTTGTATCGACAATGAACATTGTGTTTAATTTGAGTGAAGAAGCAGAGACGGATACATTGCGTGAAGCTTTTGCTAAGGCTCATTGGCCCGATGGACGGCCTTTGTTTACTCCTTTGGTGTGTATTAGTCTTATGATATTTTTTGTTTTTGCTCTGCAATGTGTCAGTACATTAGTCATTGTGGCGCGTGAAACAGGTGGTTGGGGGTGGCCATTTTTTCAATTGAGTTACATGACGGTGTTAGCTTATGTCGCCGCTTTTATTGTATATCAAGGGGGCCGAATTTTTGGATTTACATGATTATGTTTAGAAAGGGGTAAGGTGTTTTTATGCAAGAAAGTGTGATTCCTTATGAAAAGCAAATTTTTGTTTGCACATATGCGAAGGATGGAAGTAAACGATGTGGGAATGATCATCAAGGGGAATCAATCTTTAAAGAATTACGTCGGGTTGCAAAGGAGCGTGGGGTTCATCCGCGTATTCGGGTGGCACAGTCTAAATGTCTTGGCCAATGTGACCAGGGAGTGAATGTGATGGTGTATCCGGATGAGGTCTGGTATCAAAATGTAAAGATGGACGATGTACAGATTTTGGTAGATAAATATTTAAAGTAAGAGTAATAAAAAAAGGTCGTTTTTCCATAAATGTAATAAGTATGGAAAAACGACCTTTTTTTATTTTTTTTTATGCAAGAATATCGTAAGGACGGATTGTTTTTCGTCCGTTAGCGGCGCAGCGTTTTTGGGCTTGGTCAACTAGCCAATATACGTGTTCGTTAAGCGCAATAAGAGTGTCAGAAGAAACATTAAATGTATTTTTTCCGCTTCCTTTAAGGGCTTCTTTGGTTTTAGAACCAACGACTAACATGTCTTTCGTTTTTGCTTTTCCTTTTGCTTTTCCTTTGGCCATCATTTCCATCCTTTTTTATGTTGAGGTTAAATTTATTAATACCAATTCCATTAAATAATGACCACAATTCATTCGGCTCTTCTCGAATGCTTCTACGAGAATAGCCACTACCGAAAGAGGAATTATTTGATGGATTTGGTATAAAGTAGATTCTATTTAAAAAATGCTGATTCGCCAAGCTTTTTTATGTAATAAAAAAAATGGTTTCTTAATATTCTCGGGGAGTTAGATTTAGGAAAGGCTTTTTAGAATTTCTGTTAATTCTTTGTTGGTTTTTGCGGATAGTATTTTGTTGCGGTTTTGCTCTTCGGTAAGGCTACGGCTGATTTGAGACATGTGTTGTAAGTATTCATGCTGATTTTCTGTTGGCGCTATGGTCATAATAAATATTTTTGATGGGAGATTGTCTAAAGACGCGAAATCAAGGCCTTCTTTTTTTAGTCCAACCACAAAAATACATTGATCCACCGATTCTGATTTGGCATGAGGAAGTGCAATACCGTCTTGCATTCCTGTGGAGAGGGATTCTTCACGGTTTTTTATGGCATTAAAAAGAGTGTCTTTTTTTGAGGGATGCAATTGTTCTGATTTTATTAATAAGTCCACCAATTCTTTGAGGATTTCATCTTTTGAATTTCCTTTTAAATTTACTTCAACAGCTTTGGGCAAAAGTTTCTGAAAGACTTTAGATTGTTTTGCTTTAGAGGGTTTTTGAGGGTCAAATATGCGTCGCCCGATAGTTACTTTATCCTTTAATGTTTCTAGTTTTTTAGCGAAGAGTTCCAGCTCGGAAATTACTTCATAAAAAAGAGTGTAGACGTATCCAGCATCTTCTTTTAAACAATCAAATTCGTGTTGGTGGCGGTTGTATTTGAAGGTGATGAATATTTCACTCTTTCGAATAAAATAAAGTCCATGTCTTTGGCGATGCGAGTGAAAACCTTCGCTTTTAAATGTATCCAGGATTTTTCGATGAATGAATTCTGCTGTTTCAGGGTTAGGCATATCAAATTTAATGGCGATAAGTTCTTTTTTATCAGGAGGTTGTTTGCGTAAAATGGGTTTATCACTACTGAGTAGTTTATCGAGAATAGGTGGTGTGATTAGCGTGGTGGCAAATGTCATAATCGCAGCAATGCTAAAGACGTCATGATCAATAATGCCTTGAGATAAGCCAATGCTTGCCATAATCAACGCAACTTCTCCTCGGGGAATCATGCCAATACCGATGATTAAAGCTCCCCGTAAATTGAAATTCAAAAAAAGTGCCGGCAAGCTGCAGCCCAATAATTTTCCTAACACAGCAAAGACGATATAGATAACACCGAAAAGCATAATATCGTGGGAGGCGAGGACTGTAGGGTCGATCAACATGCCCATTACACAGAAAAATATCGGCACAAAAAATCGTTGCAACATTTCCATCTCTTCTTGAATAAGAAAGGCGAGATCTGTTTTAGAAAAGGAAAGGCCCATGGTGTAGGCGCCGATAATCAAGGCTAGTCCGGATTGTTCAAATATTCCGGCTAACATGAGGGCCAGGGCAAAGCAAAGGAGTGCGATAGTGCGTTTGTTTTTGATGCGGTTTAGATATTTACTTAAGTGACGGGAATATCTTAGTCCAAGAGCGGTAAAAATAATCCATATGCCAATGGTTTTGATAAGAATTAAAAAGACTTGTTTAAATTCTACATGTTTGGTTTTGGCCACGGCAATCACAACCGCCAGGGCAATGATGCCTAAGATATCGTCGATGACAGCTGCCGATAATATGGTAACGCCATCAGAAGAATTCATCCGACGTCGTGCCGAAAGAATACGGGCACTGATGCCCACAGAAGTAGCCGTAGATATGATTCCAAAAAAGAGAGATACGGGATGAAAGAAGCCGTGGTGAACACCTAGGATGTAATTTGAAAACAAAATACCAACAATATCGCCTAATACAAAGCTGACCAGCGTACCAAAAATACCGACTACAGAGCCGGCTAAAGAAAATTGCACGAATGTATCTAAGTCAGTTTCAAGGCCAACGATAAACAAAAGTACAATCGAGGCAATGGTGGCCAGACTGTAAAGTTCTACAGTTACCGGGAAAGTAGCTTGTAAGGGGAAGAGGCCGTGTTGAAAACCAATCACAGGAATATGTCCCAAACAATAGGGGCCAATCACAACGCCTGCAATGATTTCTCCAAGAACAGAAGGGAGACGAAGCTTAATAAATAGTATTCCACCGGTCCAGGCCGCAAAAATAATGAGACTTACTTGAATAACAAGTATACTCACACGATGGACAATATCTGTGTCGCCGCCACCAGCTTCCGATGCCCAAAGCTGGCTGGCCAGAGAAAATAAAAAAAAGGTAAGAAAGATGGGTCGTAAGAGATGTTTGTTGAATTTCAGCATGATGTTGATAAATAAACCAAAGAGGTGTCTTTTATTTAGGAATTTCGATGCTTTAACGAAATTCCAAACGGGTTTAATACCCCACAGCTCGTTGCGACTGATAGGGTCCAGGGCTTGCCCCATACGTGTCAACTTAACATATGGACTGTCTGCCCCAACCACTTTAACAACAACAGATTATGAGTAAATAATTTAAGTAATAAACATTAAAAAACCAGTGCAAAAAAATAAGGCATGCGGTAATCT
>JAJDCA010000030.1 GCA_029261055.1 Candidatus Omnitrophota bacterium
TATAGGAGGAGGAATAGAGGCTCTTTTACAGATAGTTAGCGGAATTAAAGATGTAACATTCGGTGTTTTTGCTTTAGGAGGAAATGCAGCATACAGGTTGCGTCAATTAGATAATGTTTCTGTTTTTGTTGATGGTTTCGGTCCGAAGAATATATTGGGTTTTAAACCGGATCTAATACATTTTCACCATTTAAAAGCACTCCATAAGTTTTATAAAAATCCGTTTTTGTCGTATCGGGTACCTGTTATATTTACTGCGCACGGTCTCCATATACATAAATTTGAATTTGCTGAAGGTATTCAAAGTAGAATAAAGTACTCATTACGTTACTATTTAGAGAATTATGCCTTTAATAAGGTAGACCTTGTTATTACTGTTTCATTAGAGGACAAATTGTGGTTAGAAGAGAACTATAAACTACAAAATTGCGTTCACTCCCCTTTAGGTATAGACTTTTCGAAAATTGATAAAGTTGATAAGTGTAAATCTGAATTGAGAAGTGAGCTTTCTCTGCCTGCGAACGAAACTCTGTTTCTTACGGTTGCCAGATTTGTTTACCAAAAGGGATATAGTGTGCTGGTTGACGCGATTTCTATTGTTATGAAAAAAGAGGCAAACAGAAATTTTAAGTTTCTGTTTGTTGGTGATGGTGAAAGTTTTGAAGAGATAAAAGAGTATAGCCGTAAACTGGGAGTATATGATTCAATTCTTTTTATGGGTGGGCGTAGCGATGTGTATAAGATAATGAAATCCAGTGACTATCTGATTTTACCTTCACGCTGGGAGGGGTCGCCTATAACTTTGATTGAGGCCGGTTATTGCAGATTACCTCTGATTACCTCAGACACATATGGAAACCGTGAGACAGTTAAACACAAGAGTACAGGACTGCTTTTTGAGAATGAAGATGCGAATGCATTGGCTGGATATATTTGTGATATTATAGATAAGAAAATTGACCTGGATAAGATGGGCGAAAGTATACACGCAAGTGTTAAAGCCAAACATGGCCTTGATACAATGACTAATGAGTTAAAACAAATATACAACAGCTTCTTTAACGCAGATTAACTTGCTGATGGGGTAGATATTCATGGAATAAGTGTCAATTTTACAAAAACTGTACATGTTCTTTAAACTTTAAACCCTATCATGTCTGGCATCTCTTCAATAGTCAGCTTCATTCTACGCCTAACGCCTTAAATACAGCATCAACTGGTTCGGAATAGAAGCTGGTTTGAAATTTAGCGAAAAGTTCACCGGGTATTGTCTGGATATCTCCAACACTGCTCATGGGAATGAGTATTCGCTTTGCTCCTGCATCAAAGGCTGCCTGCAAACTTTCTGCAAGGTTTTTTGCGGGGACTATACTTCCGCCAAGGCTCATGTCTCCGAGAATTACCATCTGGTTTTGGACTGGTTTTCCCAACAATCCTGAACATAATGTTATAAAACTGCACAGTGTCATTGCATTCGCGGGACCTGTATTGTTAAGTTCAACTATATGAATATGATAATCATGGTTTTGAGTTCTTGCAGAAGCTGTTACACTTCCAGCATTTGCTTTAAAGTAATCAAATCCTACTTTTATTGCTTCATCACTGATTTTCATGGATTGAGGAGATGAAGAGTCCAAAACTACAGTGGGTAAAAACTCCAATAAGCAATACAAGTCAAAAAGGAAAGTTTGCAGATAGGGAGCAAGATATAAGAGAAGGTTGGTTGCAATTAAATATTAAAAAGGATTGATCAATAAATTAACCTTGTGAAATTCATTAGAAAAATGAAATAAGAGTAAAACAGAGACTGGTAAATTAGCTAGACAAAAGAAATCAAAAATCATATACTTTTTCAGAAAAAATGGAATTTAAAAACCTGATAAATACAGAAAAAGTAGGGTTAAAATGGCTCGAATACCAAGATTACTTGTTAAGTCGGAAGATGAATATATCACGTGATATTACGAACAGCTCTGGATGGTTTTGTTTGGGGGGGGAAGTGGAGAAGGATAGGGCAATTGCATTAAAATTTTAAGCTAATCCTTCTATTACGTTACTCTTTTGCACATGCCGGATCATTTGAGAAACGATCCCTACAACAAACAAAAAGATACAAAATTATAAATTGCAGGAACTGCTCTTCTAACAGCTCGGCCGTAACCAGGGAATTTATTTTTAATGCGATTGCCCTATGGAGAAGGATTATTTGTTTGATTTGATAAAAAAGGTTAAGCGCAATATATTTTGTAGAGGTGTTTGGGTATTGCATTATGGGCAACCATTTTCATTTATTGATAAAGATCAAAACGGCTGATGATTATTCAGATTGTGAGGTAGAAAGGCGGATTGGATTATCTTATAATGAGAAAACAAGGGTTTGTTACAGAAGGACAGATCCCCTATTTTCGTAACAAATTGTCAAATTAATCTGAATTTGTGCGCGAAATAAAACAAAGATTTGCAAGGTACTACAAGAAGGTTAACAACAGGCAGTGCTATTTTTGGGGAGAGCGTTTTAAGTGTGTGATAGTAGAAAACGGGGATACATTAATAAACTGCCTTACTCATATTGATTTAAATCCTGTACGTGCAAACATAATAGAAAACATTTCACTACAAAAATACACATTTTTTTATCATTGACGATGATAGAATCACAAGTGATAATATTCTTTCTGGCTAGCTCATAGTGCTAACGGTGAAATTCTTATACGTTGTTACTCTCATCTAATTATAGTAATTGTTTTCAGCATATTGCGCCGTAGTCCATTCGAGCGTTACTGCATGCGTGAATTTTAATCAGAATTATCATTTTCTTTTATGCATATTATATTTTTTAAGTGAAGAATTCAGCAGTTATATGGAGAGCAATATGTGTAAAATAAACCCTAAAGTTGATATCGCCTTTAAGAAGCTTTTTGGAAGTGAGGAGAATAAAGATATTCTAATTTCATTTATTAACTCTGTATTACCACCAGATGAGCAAATAAATGAAATCACACTGAAAAACCCTTACAATCTTTCCTACTATATGAATGGAAAACTATCGATACTTGATATAAAGGCTGTAGACGAAAATGGCAAACTCTATAATATTGAGATGCAGATTGGTGAACA
>JAJDCA010000004.1 GCA_029261055.1 Candidatus Omnitrophota bacterium
AATCAGAGAAAACGCAATCTTGAAATGGCTCGTCTGCTGCGTTATACTGCATGGCAGACAAGTCAGCATGGTTCTCACAGAGAGCCATCAGAAGTAACTATGCAACCGGCTTGAGGTCAAACTCGCTGAAAAACTCCGAAAGACAAGTTCTTTTTTCTGGAAAACCTTTCTCTTCATTATTTAAAAAATTCTTACTAGACTCATCAATATTTAAAGAATTCTTACTAGACGCATCAATTAACTCTTCATCAGAAATAACGTCCATGGTGTTATTTTTATTTTCAGAAAAGCCTTTTATGATTTCTTCTGCTTGGGATAATTTATCTTCTTGAACTTTAATTTTTTGTGGCAGAGCTGAACCATGCATTCGTATAAAAGTCTCGCCATCAACAAAATATTTAATATTAGCGCCATCTAATAAAGACTTAATATAAGCCAACTCTGAAGCACTGTTAGTTTGAAAAACTTCAATAAATTCCATAATAAAATTAACCTTTCTCAGATTAATAGACAGCTTGTAAAATTAGATCAGTCTACTTTTTATAATCAGCAAACTTAAATGTCCAAGTGTTGAATGGAGTTGCAACTATTAATCATCATCCGCCCCTTATTTACTTTCTTTTCACTCAAATATTTTCACTAACGCCCCAAAAGAATCAATAACCTTATCAGGATTTTCTTTGCGTATATCTATGCCATGATTGTACCCATAGGAGACAGCAATAACTTTTATGTTGGCATTCCTTGCAGCGTGAACATCTGTGATGGAATCGCCCACCATTACCCCTTCCTTCGCGGTATAGCCCAATTTTTTTACCGCATATAATAAAGGATACGGATCCGGTTTCTTTTTAGGCGTTGTATCCCCTCCAATGATCACATCAAACATCTCGTCTACCCCCATGGAAACTAATAATGATTGTGTTAATCCTTCCGGTTTGTTTGTAACACATCCAAGCTTATATTTTTTAGACTTAAGAAGAGCTAAAACTTCTTTGACCTGCGGATAAAATTGAGTTCGAACACAAAGATTATTTTTACAAATGGCCATATATACAGAAAATGCTTTTTCTTGAACATCTTTAGTGGGGCGTTTACCTAAAGCATGGCTCAAAGCCTGTTCAACCAGCACTTCAGCGCCACATCCAATCCACATGTACACCTTATCTTCAGAACACGACAAAAAGCCAAGGCTTTTTAACATCTCATTAATACAAAAAGTTAAATCCGGAAGACTATCCACCAATGTCCCATCCAAATCAAAAAGGATATATTTTATATTTGAAATCATTAAATGAAAGCCTTCGACTTACAGCCAATAAAGAATTAAATCACGGAGTCAGGTCTTGAATTAACACATTTTGGTAATAATATTGATTTCAAGACCTACAATCCTTTTTTAATGGAGACTACTCACAAATTTCTCAATCCGATCTAAACCTTTTTTAATATTTTCCATAGAACTCGCATACGAAAGGCGAATGTTAGTGTCTGCACCAAAAGCAAATCCTGGAACGACCGCAACTTGCGCCTCTGTTAATAATGCTTCTGTGAGAAACATTGAATCTTTAATCTCTTTTCCATTAAAAGATTTCCCAAATAATTTAGAAACATCAGGGAACACATAAAAAGCTCCTTGAGGATTAAGACAGGAAATACCCTCAATCGTATTCAATCTTTCAACGATGTAATTTCTTCTCTTTTTAAATTCAGCAACCATAATACTTAGAGGATCTTGAGATCCGTTCAAGGCCGCCAAAGCTGCTTTTTGAGCGATTGAAGTAGGATTTGATGTAGAATGACTTTGTAAATTTGACATGGCCTTAACAATATCTTTTCGTCCGGCAATGTATCCAATACGCCAACCCGTCATCGAATAAGCCTTCGAAACACCATTTACCACAATAGTTAATTCCTTAATAGCCTTTCCTAATGAAGCAATACTGACATGCTCCTGACCATCATAAATAATCTTTTCATAAATTTCATCGGAAATACAAAACACACCTTTTTCTACAAGAATTTTACTAATAGCTTCTAACTCACTTTTTGTATAAAGCATGCCGGTTGGATTTGAAGGCGAATTTAAAATTAAAACTTTTGTTTTATCTGTAATCATCGCTTCTAATTGAGAAGGCAATAACTTAAAATTATTTTCCTGAGTTGTATTTAAAATAATTGGCGTTGCGCCGGCAGCCTTAATCATTTCAGGATAACTTACCCAGTATGGCGAAGGCAAAATAACCTCATCCCCCTCGCTACATAACGTAATAATAGCGTTGTATATGGAATGCTTTGCCCCACATGAAACAATAATTTCTTGAGAAGTATAATCTAAATTGTTATCGTTTTTAAATTTCTCACAAATAGCTTCTTTTAACTCTGCTGTTCCGGAAGCCGGTGTATATTTAGTAAAACCTTCATCCATTGCTTTCTTAGCGGCTTCTTTAATATGATCCGGTGTATCAAAATCAGGTTCACCAGCACCGAACCCGATAATATCAATTCCTTCAGCTTTCATCTGTTTAGCTTTAGCTGTTATGGCTAAAGTTACTGATGGACTAATTTGTGCGACTCTTGTTGAAATAGTCATAGCTTATAACTCCTTTTTTACATGCAGATCTAACTCTTTTTAATAGGTATATTTTTTCTTTAAATAGGACTTGAAAAAGTATAGAGCCCCATCGTTCATCTGTAAAATAGATAAACTATACATAAGTCATTGATTTAATCTATGCGAGACTTTAACGGCAACATATTAATTGAAATAATACAAAAAGCAGACCACCGAAAATAAGAAAAAATTTCTTTATAAATTTAAAACCGTAACATTCTTCTCCAAATACAGCTGAAACGATACTGACATGCATGCGTGCAATATTCTAAGTTGCGCTCTTTTTTATCGTATTTTTTTTATTCTTTGGCTTTCGACCCGTTGGTTTACTACCGGAACGATGCCATACAGGTTTACCAAGTTTTGCATCTTTTAATTTTTTAGATTTGTTTGCACCCGTCGTTGTTTCAGAACCATTGTTCATCTTTGGCTTCTTTGGTTTCTTGGCTTTAACCGGACGGGTATCTAAAGAGGATTTTTTTAACGGACTTTCAGGTTCAAAACCTTTGATCATTTTACGCGGAATAACTTGTTTAATCAAACGCTCAATATCTGTAAGCTCCTTAAACTCTTCATCACACACCAACGACACAGCTTCGCCCTTTGCTCCAGCACGCCCTGTACGACCAATACGATGCACATAATCTTCAGGAACCTTCGGTAAATTAAAATTCACAACATGTGGCAATTGATTAATATCCAGTCCTCGAGCCGCAATATCCGTCGCTACTAAAATACGCACCTGACCTTGTTTAAAATCAGTTAAAGCTTTCGTGCGCGCACCCTGACTTTTATTCCCATGAATCGCTGTTGCTTTAATGCCATTTTTCTCTAAATACTCTTTTAAACGATTCGCACCATGTTTGGTTCGACTAAAAACAAGAACTTGCTTCCAATGATTATCTTTAATCAACTTTGCTAACAAAGCTGACTTTCTTTTTTTATCAACGGGATAAATCCACTGATCTATCGCCTCCACAGTTGTGTTTCGCGGTGTCACGGAAATTTCAACGGGTTCATTCATAATCCCTTTAGCAAGTGTTCGAATGTCCTTTGAGAATGTTGCTGAAAACATTAAACTTTGACGAGGACTTGGCAATAATTTTAAGATCTTACGAATGTCATTAATAAATCCCATGTCTAACATTCGATCAGCTTCATCTAAAACTAATATTGTAACTTGCTTAAAATTAACAGCATTACGGCCATGTAAATCCATTAATCGTCCTGGTGTGGCAACTAAAATATCAACACCTCGACGTAATTGTTTCATCTGAGGATTAATACCGACACCCCCAAACACAACGGCCGAACTTAAGGGAACATACTTGCCATACGTATGAATACTGTCATTCACTTGTGCGGCTAATTCTCTTGTCGGTGTTAAGACAAGAACACGCACATAATTCGGTTTAACGGCATTTCCTTTTGAAAGTAAATTTAAGATAGGCAAAACAAATGCCGCCGTCTTCCCCGTACCTGTTTGAGCTGCCGCCATCACATCTTGACCAGCAAGCACAGCCGAAATCGCTTCGGCTTGAATGGGTGTTGGCGTGTCATAACCTTTTTTGGCAACTGCTTTAAGAATTGGAGCTGATAAATCAAGTGAAGAAAATTTCATATAATCGTCTTTGGTTAATTAAGGTTAAAAAAATTTATTTAGGAATTTCGATCCTTTAACGAAATTCCAAACGGGTTTAAGAGATTGTCCAGAAATAACTTGGAAACTCCTAATACCTCGCAGCAAAGAGACAATCCTGGGATTGTCTCCTAGCTACGACTGATAGGGTCCAGGACTTGCATTGGGGTTCATACCCTTGATTCTAATTGTGCTTCTGTAAAGGGACATATGCAACTCCTTTCATCTGATATATGACCAGATTAATGGGGTGTTGCACTAGAGTCTTGAACTCTCATTACTTCTATTATAAAATCTTATTAATTGTAGCTTGCTACGAGGAGATTCACTTGACATTTGATGAAGTTCGCGTATACTTTCGGCAGCTGATTTCCCATCAGTTAGCCCTTTAGTTATATGGTTATAGCTAAGGGGCGCTTTTATATCTGCACCTATACATTCTCAAGACTAACCACCATACTTTTCTGCACATTCAATACACATATTTGATTCCGGCAAGGCCTTTAATCGTTCAAAACCAATCATTCCTTTGCAATAATGACACTGACCAAACGAATCTTCATTAATTTTGCTTAAACCTTCCTGCAATTTAACAATATTGCTGCGCGCCGTCTGTAAATTTGCCTCTTGCATTTTCTGAATTTGCATCGCATCCATGCGTGTCAACCTTCCCAAGGCATTATCAGGCGCCACAGGCTTAGATGTTTCTTCTAAACTTTTAATATTTACTTCAATATCAACAATTCTCTGTTCGATAGTTATTTTAAGTTCTGCTTTTTGCTCGGGCGTCATTATGGATGCCTTTATTTTTAATTAGGTTCCACTGCTGTCGCTTGACGAAGTTTGGCGATTTCATTATCTAACATAATAAGGCTAACGCCTTCAATACCAATCATGCGAATCATGTCTTTTAAAGAACGAAAAAGACTTTCCTCCTCTTGCTGCTCCTGAACAAACCATTGGATAAAGTTCGTTGTTCCATAATCCTTTTCTTGATCGCATAAGGCTACGATTTCATGAATAGATTTTGTAACAGCTATTTCCTGCTCTAACGAAAGGTCAACCACTTCGGCGATGGATTCAAAATCTTCTTTAGGCTTTTTAACCGCAGGTATATGCGCCCGCCCATCATTTTCATTAACATATCTTACAAGTTTCAACATATGCCCACGTTCTTCAATGGATTGCTCATAATAAAACTCTGTTGATTCACGAAGCCCAAAATTTTCACACCAACTAGCCATAGCCAAATACGCGTTAGATGCATCAGCCTCTTTAACAATATGGTCATTAATAGCTTTTTCTACTTTTTTGTTTAACATCTGATCTCCTTTAAATAATAATTTTGATTACACAAAAAAATCGCTTCGCCATGATTCTTTGGACGATTTTAAAAATTCTAACATTGAGAACTGATTATATCAAAAAACAAAAAATTTTCTATCATTTCATATTTTTAGGCATTTAAAATAAATACAGACTATTTTTTCAAGATAATCGTTTGATGATCCCTATTAAACCTCTTTCTGAATAAACTTATTAAATAATTTTTTTGCCCATACTCTCAAGCTCTTCTTTTGACTTTTCGTTTTCAAAAGCCATTTTTTTAGGGACGTTAACCCCTTTTATAACCGCCGGACGTTGGGCAATCACGTCAAGCCACCGCTGTAAATTGGGCATATGCTCTATCGAAATTTCAGCCCACTCATGCACGCGAACCCAGGGCCATGTCGCAATATCGGCAATAGAATACTCCCCCGCTAAATATTCATGATCCTTCAAACGATCTTCAAGCACTTGATACAACCGCGAAGTTTCATCTTTGTACCGTTTAATCGCAAAAGGAATTTTTTCAGCCGCATAATGGATAAAAACATGTGCCTGGCCCTGCATCGGCCCTAGCCCACCCATTTGAAACATAAGCCATTGCATAACTTCACTTCGTTTTTTTGGATCCGTTGGAAATAATTTTCCTGCTTTCTCAGCTAAATAAATCAGTATCGCGCCGGATTCAAAAACAGAAAAATTATCATTCTCCAAATCAACAATAGCTGGAATTCGACCATTTGGATTAATTTTTAAGAATTCTGATTTCTTTTGTTCACGTTCACTCAAATTTATGCTGTAAACCATATAAGGTAAACCCAATTCTTCTAAACCAATAGACACTTTATGACCATTAGGTGTACTTGCCGTATAAAGATCAATCATAATTATCCTCCCCGTTATCAGTCAGGAGACCTGGTCACCCAGATCTCCCGCCTAGTTGAGTCTTTTTTATTAATTCGCCATGGCCTTTAGAACATCACCAAACTCCGTAAAACTATCGGTATAAAACTTTTCCTTCTTTAAAGTTTCCCTCCAAATTATTACATTGCTGTACGGCGTAATATCAAGTTCAGCAACTTCTGAGGGATCAAGCATGGCTAATAAGGTAATATCGGCCAGACTTAAAGAATCACCAGCCAAGTATTTATTCTTTCCTAGCTGTACATCCAAAATTGGTAAAAACCTTGCATAAAATTGTATACCATCGGCCATTGATTGTTCATCAACCGGCATGCCCATCATCGGGGCAAACATTTTATTAAACAAAACTTTTACCATGGCTCCACCGATGTGAATAGTTGAAAAATCAATCCATTGATCAACAACCGCTCTTTGCTTAAGCTCTTTCGGATAAAGATCACTTCCCTGTTTGTCTGCTAAATATTTGATAATCGTACTGCTTTCAAAAAGCGAAAATTCACCATCGGATATAGCCGGAATTTTTCCTGCCGGATGAATGGCCAGGTATTCAGGCTTACTCATATCTCCTGCTTTAAAATCCATACTTTGAAATTCATACGCCAACCCAATAGCGTTTGCTGCTAATTTGACCTTGTTTGAATAAACGGATGCATCCATTCCATAAATCTTTACCATGTTTCTGTCCTTTCGTTTTGGTTATATTGTTATATTGATTCCCTTAAAGAGTAAACAATACAAACAGTTTTAATATTCACACATAATACTATAAATTTATTTATATTGTAATAATTGCCCTCCTTTTCTTAATTGCTCATTTTCTTTCTTTAAGAACAGACCACTCTGTTCGTATTATAGGCAAAAAAATTTACTTGTCTTTTCTAATTATCTTTTCAATAGATTTTCGAACGGTTTCAATAGGCCCTGTTTCCCCATAAACCTGGCAAGCATTAACGCCCCCTTCTGTTAAAATATAATACGCATTTGTTACAAATTCGATGTCTAAATCCTTATATTTGACATCTGAATTCTTCAAGTCCTTTGTCAGCTCTCGAATAACAGATTTAAACCCATCCTTGGTATAAATAACCTCTTTACGAACCTTAGACTGTACATCAGTAATTTCTGAAGCTATATTAAGGAATGCACAGCCCCGATAATTACATTCCGATAACCATTTCGTAAAAAATTCTAAGGGTGCCATAAATCGATCCATGGGGGTATCAAACTCATCAATGGTATCTTTTAGCCACCCTACCCATATCTGACCACGGGCCTGCAAATAATCTACGCAGAGGTCTTCTTTAGACTTAAAATGATCATAAAAACTAGCCTTAGAGACACCCGCTTCTTCTATAATTTGATTGATACCTGTCGCCAAATACCCTTGGTTATAGAATAAATCCAGAGCGGTTTCAATAATTCTTTGTTTTGGCCCTATTCCTTTTAATTTCATTTTCATATTCGAAGTATATAACGTACAGACTAGTCTGTCAATACATTTTTTAACCCATCACTCAAAAGTTGATTTTAAGTGAGGGGATTAGCCACTGGCTAATCCCCTCACTTTAAGGTGAGGTTACAGCTGAGGTCCGGAAGAAACTAAATCCATTCCTTTTTCGGTATCTATAAAATTCTTAAAATTATTTATAAACATCTCAGCAAGTTTCTGTGCTGTTTCATCGTAGGCTTCTTTATCTTCCCAAGAATTGCGTGGATTGACATCAGATTCAAGTCCAGGAAGTGATTTTGGAATGCTAAGATTTAAAGTCGGTAACATTTCATATTCTGTATTTTCTAAACTTCCCTCAAGAATGGCATCAATTGTGACACGATTATCTTTGATAGGAATACGATAACCAACCCCATACTTACCTGAAACCCACCCCGTATTAATTAAATACGCATTGGACCCGTGTTCCTCCATTTTTTGAGAAAGAATTTCAGCATATTTCATTGGATGTACAAGTAAAAAAGCCTTACCAAAACACGCTGAAAAAGTGGCCTGAGGCTCTTTAACACCTAATTCAGTACCGGCAACCTTAGCCGTGTATCCACTTAAATAATGATACATTGCCTGTTCTTTCGTTAATTTCGCCACAGGAGGTAATACGCCAAACGCATCGCATGTTAAGAAAATAATATTCTTCGGATGCCCCCCTTTAGAAATAGGTTTTACAATATTATCAATATGATGTATCGGATAAGAAACTCTCGTATTTTGTGTCTTTTTATCCGAAGTAAAGTCAATTTTTCCTGACTCATCGATATCTAAATTTTCTAACAAAGCATCTCTTTTGATTGCGGCATAAATGCCAGGCTCTTTTTCTTCTGTCAAATCAATACACTTAGCGTAACAACCACCTTCAAAATTAAAAATGCCTTCATCATCCCATCCATGCTCATCATCTCCAATTAATGCGCGTTTAGGGTCTGTAGAAAGGCTTGTCTTGCCTGTACCGGACAAACCAAAGAAAAGCGCCGTGTCACCATCTTTTCCCTGATTAGCTGAACAATGGAACGCTCCAATATTTTTTAAAGGAAGGAAATAATTCATAATAGAAAATATACCTTTTTTATTTTCTCCCCCGTACCATGTCCCGCCAATACATGTCATGCGTTCCTTAATGTTGAAAGCACCAAATACCTCAGAATGCATACCATATTTTTTAAAATCAGTACACGTGGTTTTACAGGCATTAAGAATAGTCCAATCCGGTTTAAAATTTTCTAATTCTTCATCCGTAGGTCTAATAAACATATTCTTAAAAAAATGCGCCATCCAAGCGACTTCCGTTACCAATCGCACACACATTCGTGTATCAGCATTTGTCCCGCAAAAACCATCCATAACATACAATTTTTTACCATTAAGCTGCTTAACAGAAATCTCCTTAAGATGCGCCCATGCTTCCGGTGAGAGTTTTTTATTATCAGAACCGGATGCTTCCCCTGTAGCCCACCATACCGTATCTTTCGTCACATCATCTTCGATAATATATTTATCTTTAGGTGATCTCCCTGTAAATCTCCCTGTATCAACAGATACGGCACCAAGTTCTGATACAAGCCCTTTATCGAAACCTTCCAAAGATGAATCTGTCTCATGCTTAAACAATTCATCATAAGATAAGTTATAAAATATTTCATTTGTTTGCGTGATTCCTATGCCGTCAAGATTAATTTCTTTCATTGTTCTCCCTTTCATTTTTTAATCCAAGTATATTCTCATAATCTTCAATATTGTTGATACAGTTTACAAGAAATATATTATATTTGACATTTATACTTTAAGCAGGCACAATTTAATATTAAAAATTGCGACATCTCTGTTCAAATAGGTATAAATAACACCTAATTTATGACTGCTTAAAGTTTAAACGCGCAGATTATAAGCTAACAGTATACATTTGTAAAGCTTATTAAAACTATACTATACATTTATTTAATCAATGATACCTTTCAACTACCACCATTTATATTATTTCTACGTTATTGCTCAAGAAGGCTCCATTGCTAAAGCCCCAAACAATTAAATTTAACACAACCCACTCTAAGCACTCACTTAAAACAATTGAGAATTTTACTTTCTTATCCAAGAAAGAAATTCCGATACAGCTGGGCCAATCAAATGGCTGAAAAATATTCACAAGTTAACAGAAACTGAAAGCTTGACTTTGTAGCACTTATTTTTAAAATCCACCTTATTTCTTCTTACCCCCAATTATTGCTGCCTTCTAATAATTAAACAAATCTTTCTCCTTATATTTTCTTTTTTCAATGATACTATTTAACGCACGGATAATTTTCCCTTTAATGTTAGATGTTATCCGTCGTCCTTTTCGTGCCTTTTGTACCTGCTTATGTGTTAACTGCTCACGAGAAGCTTCAACTAAATGATCATTCTTTAACAAACAAATTTGTAAAACTTTATCGAGAGGTTGTTCTCCAAATTCATTTTTCATAAAACCACCCCCTTGTATTTCGACATATGCGAACCAACATCAACATAACAGGAACTTCAATCAAAACCCCAACGACTGTCGCTAATGCTGCCCCTGATGAAAGTCCAAATAACATCGTCGCCGTGGCGATCGCAACTTCAAAATGATTACTTGCGCCAATCAATGCACTCGGAGCTGCATCTTCATATTTCAATTTCATTTTCTTTGCCATCCAATAAGTAATCCCAAATATAAAACAGGTCTGAATAAACAGCGGTATAGAAATCCATAAAATCGTTAAAGGCTGCGCAAGTATCACTTCGCCCTTAAAAGAAAATAACAGCACTAATGTAAAAAGAAGTGCAATAATCGATATCGGGGTCAGTACATGCAAAAATTTTTCATTAAACCATTCTACGCCTCTATGAGCAATAATCCATTTTCTAGAAAAATAACCAGCCAATAAAGGCAAAGCAACATAAATAGCAATCGACAATAATAGCGCCTGCCATGGCACAGGCATTTTTCCAACGCCGAGAAGGAAGCCACCTAAAACACCGTAAAGCACAAGCATCGTTAAAGAATTAATTGCTACCATAACAAGTGTATGTCCATCATTTCCCTTAGAAAGAAAACCCCAAACCAAAACCATAGCTGTACAAGGTGCAATCCCCAACAAAATACACCCGGCAAAATAACTTCTCCATAAAGGGACTTGAAGCATTTTAATACCTTCATGCATCACAACGGTCCCTACGCCATGAATTGAATTGATAGCCCAATCTGCCCCTGGAGGCAACTTTATAAAATCAAAGGTATCTGTTCCAATAAAACCTTTAAACAAAACCCCAAGAAAAAGAAAAGAAATCGCATACATAGTAAATGGCTTTATTGCCCAATTCACAAAAAGCGTTAATCCAACCGGTTTAGGGGATTTACCGGCCTTAACAACTTCTGCAAAGTCTATCTTTACCATAATAGGATACATCATGAAAAATAAACATATGGCGATTGGAATTGAAACTACCGGAGCTCCATCAATATGGATAGAAAGACTATCAAGATATTGCGCCATTTCCGGCGCCACTTTGCCAAGTAAAACCCCCACCCCAATACACAGTAAAACCCAAAAAGTAAGATATTTTTCAAATATCGACATATTTCTTTCTTGCATATTACCTCCCCTTAAATTTACAACACCCACCCTCAACTTTTATTTCTTTTTTATTAACAAACGCATCTGCTATTTTTTTGTGTGCGCTGGTGATAATCCTTGAAACTGTGGAACGATGTATTTTCATTTGCTTTGCCACTTGGATTTGTGCTAATTTCTCATAATCGGCTAACCTGATGGCTTCAAATTCATCAATCGTTAAAACTACACCCTCAAGCTCCTTTACAGGCACTGATTGTGGACGAAAACACCGCTCTCCTGGTTCGCATTTAACCCATCTAATTTTCTTTGGTCGCATTTATGCCTTATTATTATGCACATATGTGCATTAATTGTGTGAAAAAAGAAGGATCCCAAAAAGATCCTTCTTTATACCAA
The DNA here is from genome assembly GCA_029261055.1 of Candidatus Omnitrophota bacterium. Lineage (GTDB taxonomy): Bacteria > Omnitrophota > Gorgyraeia > Zapsychrales > Zapsychraceae > JAJDCA01. Next base: position 11,997 of record JAJDCA010000004.1, read on the forward strand.
TTCCAATAAACCATTACCAAAAATTATTTATTGAATTTGGCCTTACTCAGCGTGCACTTATTTTTTATTAATCGCTTCCCAAACATTGTCTCCAGTGTTTTGGATATCTTGACCAAGACCTTTAACTGTTTCGCAACTACTTAACAAAACAACGGACATCATACACATCACCATAAGACTGATTTTTCTCACCATGTGCCTACTTCCTTTCATTCTGATTTCATTTTTCGTGTCATTAAATCCATGACAGCCTGAGAAGGATCCTTTTTGTTATAAACAATATTATAAACCTCCTCGGTAATCGGCATGGAAACCTTATATTTTCGGCTTAATTTATACGCACCTTTAACGGTTTCTATCCCCTCAGCCACCATATCCATAGCACCAAGAATAGCCTTAACCGACTGCCCTTTCCCAATCTTTTCCCCAACACAACGATTACGGCTTTTGGGACTAAAACATGTTGTTGCCAAATCGCCCAAACCACTTAAACCGGAAAATGTTTTTTGTTTTGCCCCAAGAGCTTTACCCAAACGTGCCATTTCTGCCAAACCGCGCGTAAGAATAGCCGCTTTAGTATTTGTACCTAACCCAAGACCGTCACATATGCCACAGGCAACGGCAATAATATTTTTAATACTTCCCCCTAATTCAACTCCGATCACGTCTGAATTAGTATAAATACGAAAATATTCTGAATTAAATATTGCCTGAAGTTTTTTGGCTAATTTAATATCTTTCGTTGCAATAACAGCCGTAGAAGCCAGGCCTTTCGCGACCTCAATAGCAATCGTTGGTCCGGATAAAACAGCAACTGTCACATGATCAAGTTGATCCTTGATAATTTCAGACATACGTTGGAGGGTTGTATTATCAATGCCTTTGGTAACACTAAGAATAATTTTATCCGATAAATTAATCTTAAGTTTTTTAATTTTTATAAGAACGTCCGGTGTAAATTTAGACGGGACAGCAAAAACAATGAATTTACTATTGTCTATAGCTTCCTCAAGCTTATCTACGCATTGCAAACCATCTGGCAAGCGGATACCGGGTAAAAATTTGGAATTGTATCGATTCTTTTGTATTTTACGGATATATTCCGGGAAGGGCCCCCATAATTTTACAGGGTATCCATTTTTGACAAGACCGATAGCCAGCGTTGTTCCCCATTGACCATCCCCAATCACAGCGATATTTTGTATTGTTCGACTCATTGGTGAGTATTATATAGAATAAATTAAGCCATTCAAGAGGAAAAACTTATTTAACAGCTTCTCGATAAAACATTTCATATTCTCGGACCATGCTTTCAAGGCTAAATTTTTCCTGAAATCGTTTTACCCCTGCCTTCCCCATTTCTTTACCTAAATAGGATTAGCTTCGAGTTGTTAATGGCCATGTAAAAATGTACCAAAAAGGGACGCGAAAAGTGTACCAGTAAAAAAGTAAAAAAACTGGTAAGCTTTCCTCAAGGAGGAAGGCGCCATGATAAACGCGGAGACCTATATGAATATAAAGTCATTAGCA
>JAJDCA010000031.1 GCA_029261055.1 Candidatus Omnitrophota bacterium
GTATCCTCTTTAAATTTTATGGCAGTCTGACAAACCAAGATGAATATCAAAGAAGTATAGATTAATAATCACACAAAAACAAAGCACTGTGTAAGAAATTCCCTTCTCTATTATAACTCCATTTAAAAGTATCAGACGTAATTACAATTCCCTTGCATACATCCATGTTTCTATGGATAATAAAGATATGAAATATCCAGGAGGCAAGGGAGGAGCATATCAAAGATATATTAATCTTATGCCACCCCATGATGTCTACATAGAAAGTCATTTAGGCGGTGGAGCAATAATGCGTTATAAGAGGGCAGCAAAACGCAACATTGGCATAAAAATAGATCCTTCTGTAATAGGAGTATGGACGGAGAGAGATCAAATAGATTTAGAATTGATCCATGGAGATGCAATTACTTTTCTCAAAAGCTATCGTTACACAGGCAAAGAATTGATATACTGCGATCCTCCATATCTTCGTCAAACGAGAAAGAAGCATTATCCTATCTATAAATACGAATATACCGAAGAACAGCATATAGAGCTTTTGAATGTTATCAAATCTATTGCTTGTAGAGTCATGATATCGGGCTACGAATCCCCATTATATACCGAGTTTTTAAAAAATTGGTATACCCATTCTTTTGAATCAAAAACGCACCATGGTATGGCTACAGAATGGATATGGATGAACTATGCTCCCCCTGTAGAATTACATGATTATCGTTATTTAGGAAATACCTTCCGCGAAAGAGAACGAATAAAGAATAAGTCAAAAAGATGGATAGCAAGGCTAAAATCAATGCCTGTTCTTGAACGTCAAGCTCTACTTTCAGCCATACAGAGTGTTAATGATAAAAATTGACAAACATATTCCACGTTTTCAGCCTTTGGCAAGGTGGACCCGAATTGGACAATTCTAAGATTTTAAGTTTCCTATGAAAAAAGCAGAGATATTAAACGTTTTGGAAAGTATTCAGGGTAAAATCTCAAACCTTGAAGATCAGGGTCGGGAAGAAATAGTGTCAGTATTGTTAAATCTTGTGGAAAATCTAAACTCAGAAAACAGCAAATTGAGAGAAGAAAACCAAGCCCTTAAGGATGAAATCAATATACTAAAAGGGGAACAAGGTAAAGCGAATATTAAACCAAACAGAAACAAAGATGGTAATATTTCATCCGAACAAGAGCGTGTGGAAGCAGAGCGAGCAGAGGCAAATGGAACCGAGGAAGGCTTTAAACTAGATAGACCTTCTTTAGAGAAACTAAAGGAGGACCGTATACCAGTGAAAGTTCTTAAACAACTAGAAGATTTGAGAGGGGAAACGTATTCAAACAAAGATAAATTTATATTGGCAGTAAAATCGGTAATCGGAGAGGTCTTAACCAATCAATATATCGAATTGCTTGCAAAGCATGCCCGGTATAAAAAAAGAAACCGTAAGCCAAAACTGCCGTTAATAGAGATTGATCGCGAGGTAGTTTGCGCTGTTGACACTACACAGCTACCGCAAGACGTACGATTTAAAGGTTATAAAAACAAAGTAGTACAAGATATGATCATAAAAACAGATAATGTCCGTTTTAAACGTGAGTTCTATTATTCAGAGTCAGAGAAAAAGACGTATCTTGGCGAAATCCCCATCGGCTACGAAGGTGATTATGGACCTGGTATTAATTCATATATTGTTTCTATGAAGTATGTAAACAATATGTCGATCCCTAAGATACATGAGTTTCTTGAAAATGTAGGGACTTTCGTTTCCAGTAGTTATATTTCAAATAGGCTGACTAATCACATGGATATCTTCCATCGTGAAAAATCAGAGCTTTATCAGGCAAGCCTTGAAAACAGCAGCTACCAACAAATTGACGACACCACCAGTCGGGTTAACGGCGAAAATTATTATACACAAATTGTTTGTAATCCATTGGCGACAGTATTTTTTACCACAAAGCGTAAAGATCGACTTACGATCTTAGATGTATTGCGCAATTTTGAATCGCACCATTTCATATTTAATGAAGAAACATTCCGTCTTCTTGATCAGCTTAAGGTTTCCCGAAAAATAATCACGTTATTAAATACCATTGAGAAAAACAAACCCTTTGATGAGAGTCAGATACATGAGATCCTGCAAAAATATTTTCCAGACCCTGACAAAGGACAACTTTCCAGAACGAGAATCCTTGAAGCTAGTGCGATTGCTTATTATCATCAAGAGGTAGGAGTTGCAGTTGTAAAGGTTTTATTATGTGATGACGCTCCTCAATTTAAACTCTTAACTGACGAGCTTAGTCTTTGTTGGGTTCATGATAACAGGCATTATAAGCGATTAAATCCTATTGTACCAGCCCACAAAAAGCGATTGATGTCATTTTGTAATCGATACTGGGGATACTATCACAAACTTCATGGGTACAAGAAGAATCCATCTTCTGAAAGCGCCAATTCTTTAACCGATGAATTTGATACTTTATTTTCAACAAAGACAGGTTATGATGAACTTGATGCAAGAATTGCAAAAAGTAAAAACAAAGCAAATGAATTACTAACCGTGCTAAAACATCCAGAGATACCCTTGCATAACAATCTCTCAGAAAATGGAGCCAGGGTTCAGAAACGAAGAGAAGATGTGAGTCTTCACACAATAACAGATGCAGGAACAGAGGCAAAGGATACAATGATGAGTATAGTCGAAACCTGTAAGAAACATGGTCTCAGTTCATACCAATATATTTATGATCGAGTAAGCAAGAACATTAAAATGCCATCTCTGGCAAGTTTAATCAAAGCAAAAACAGTCGCACGTCAATAATGTTACAATCGTAATACCAAAAGAGTAATTCTAATAGGTAAGGTGCGTCTATACTTTTTTGGTGTTTAAATTATCCTTAGATTGCCATAAAATTTAAAGAGGATAC
>JAJDCA010000032.1 GCA_029261055.1 Candidatus Omnitrophota bacterium
AATTTCTTTCCAGCCACACTCTTTAGTAATGTAAGATTTAGGAATAAGGTCCATGTTTTTACACTCATAGTCGTAAAGATAATCAACAAATTTCCCTGCGTTTCGACTATGGACAGGCAGACCCACATCGCAAAACTCAACGGCTTTTTTAGTATCCAGTGCCGACCTTCTCGGCAGCCAGACAGATCTTACGGAATCGTCCCTTTTAAATAAAAGTTCTATCTCTTCAGAATTGCTATCAACGTCAACAGCCCTTTTAGAAATCAGAACCGGGGTAGGAAAGAGTTGGCTTTTAATAAGGCCGTCTTTGACTTTTTTAAAAACAATAACGTTATTACTATCAATCTCAATATTTTCCGGTTCTCTAAATCTCACATCAAAGAGCCTTTTAACACCTTCAATAAAGAGTTCAGAGTTATCAAGAAGTTTACGAAACTCTTCGTCAGACTTTTTCATCTTAAGAAAGTAATCAGTAACATCATTGTTATCTTTCTGGTTCATGCATAGAGGCCACTTAACGATTTTTAGACTTTTGGTTAAGGGTAACAAGTTTTTGCCAACTTTATCACCACCTCTATGCCCCGCCTGGTCATTGTCAAAACAGAGAAAAACTGACTTGTCTCTGAATGATTCGTTCCACTTTGTCTGCCAACAACCCGCCCCGGTTGTGCTTGTAACAGCGTTATAGCCTTTCTGGATTAGTAGAAGTGCTTTAAATTCACCTTCCACAATAATGATTTCACTGCTTTTATTAAGCATCTCTTTTGTAAGCATGTTTTTTGGCCAAAGTGATGCGGTAGATCCTGTGAACTGAAGTCCTTTATGCTCTTTTAAAGTAAATTTACCTTTAGAGGTTTCTATGGGTATGACAAATTTCTCATTTTGATACCCTATTAAATATTCCTTAATAATCTCTAAACTTAACCCGTAACTGTCCTGAAAAGTTTTCAGGTATGAGTCATTATTAACAAGTTGATTATAGATTTTTTTGACTTGATTAGAAGTGAGCGGCTTCCCGGCCTTTTTCTGAACATTATTAACGGGCTTATCAGTTCTGTTCTGGTCCAGGTTAAGACCGAAATCATTCTCTATTTTATTTATAGACTCTTTCAAATTCAGACTAAATCTTTTCTGCACAAATTGAATAGCATTCCCCTTTTCACCGCATGAAAAGCAATTGAACAGCCCGTTTTCAGAGTTCACGGACAAACTCGGTTTTTTATCTTCATGAAATGTACATCTGCAGGTAACCTCTTTTTTGCCGTTTAACTTAAACCCAGGAAGATAATTCAGATAGATTTGATCTATATAATCTCTATTAATAGTCTCTATTTTTGATTTCACTTAATCGCCCCTTTAACGGAAATGAAATAACCCCTTTGATTTCCGTATGATTGTTGAAATTGTAGCTTCGAACTAAATTCAGAAGTTGATAAAGATATTCTCAGAAATAAAAAACTCGTTATCTATTTCTAGTAAATTAGTAGCCGGCAAAACATCACTCTTTTATTGCAGAATAGTTATCAGAAGGTTCAAAGCAACTAATTTCTACTGTAAATTACAAAAGATGGATAATGCAGCGTTATAACGAGGAAAGCTTATCACTTATCTCTTTCAAACATCTACCCCGGGCCAGCCTATCGTAGCTGGTAGCACTAAAGAAATAAATGATAACTCTTTTGGTGTGGAACACTTTAAAAAACATTCATATTTCACTCACAAAAACAATTATAGACTTAAAATAAAACGTACGTATGGCAAAGTACAACAAAGTCTGACAAGATTAATAGATGACTATGAGTGCAATTGATCTAGCAAAAACTATACCAGAGTATATTCAAGATAAGTTGAAAAGAACAAGTAAACGCCTGATATCAAAAGAAATATACAAAAACAAGAAAACTATTTTCTAATATAAAGGATTCTTCACATTAACTTAAATAAAGAGTTATTATGAACAAGTATATGATATAAACCTCTGATATGTCAGTACTTGATTAGAGAAATTATTTAAAAAGAGACGTAATCCGTTAAATGATAAATAATTGTTATTTTTAATAAATTTTTATAACAATTTATGTCATGTATTATCTTTTATTTTGTGATATAGAACACACTTTAATACAATTTTCACAATTCAATAGTTACTATTACTCTGTTAATTACTAAAAAAATAGTCAATCGGTTTATGTAATGATTGAGCAATCCTGGCAATTGTATTTGATTTAGGCTCTTTTTTACCTAACTCTATGAGCCTATAACCCAGCGTAGATATGCTTGATTTCTCTGCCACCTGTTGTTGTGTCATTTCTAATTCTTTCCGTCTGTATCGTACTAGTTTTGAATCGAATTTTATACTTACCATAAAGCCTTTCCTCCAGTCTTATGTGCAAACCGATTTAAAAAATACTATAGTTTGGATTATATGATCAGTAGTGTTATTGTCAACAATTAAAACAGAAAAAAATTGACATAAGTATAAATATATACTACAGTAACGGTAATTGAGACTGACTCTTTGATACGAAAAAAAAACACGAAAAAGGATTAACAACGGATAAGCTCGGGAAAAAATCCGGAATGTCACCGGTATATATTTTTTATATAGAAAGGAGAGAGAGAAACCCTACCTTCGGAGTTGTCTCCAAATTAATTAATGCCTTAGATTTACAGTGGTACGAACTCTTAAGCGCAACTGGTTATATTGGAGATAAATTTATGCAGTCCAATAATTTATCAACCAGAACAATACCAGTTGTTTCATTAGTAAATGCAGGTATATTTGAAAGGCATGATATTGTTAAGAGTTGTAAGGGTGAGTGTATTGAAGTTGACTATCAAGGGAGAAATATCTTTGCAGTTAAAGTAAGTGCGACTCTATGGATCCTGAATTTATAGAAGGGGATATAGTTGTTGTCGACCCTGACAGAAAAGCGAATATAAACGACTTTGTTATTGTCGCGAACCAGGAATATGAAGCAACACTGAAACAACTAAAAAAATACAAAAATCTGTGGGTCTTACACCCCTTAAATCCAAAATATGAAGATATGGTAGTTAAAAAAAGTGAGTATAAAATTATTGGAGTAGTGGTAGAGAAGAAAAAGAAATATTATTGAATGAAAAGTTGTGTAAAGTTAATTAAAATTTTTTTGAACCTTTAGGAGCTAGATAAATGTTCAAAAAACGTTTTTTTAAAATAAAAAACCCCTTTTTAATCTCTATTTTTTTAATCTCTTTATCAATTCTACCTTTTAATAAAACCCATATAGCGGAACAAACCATAAACGGAGCTATAAGTATAATAGACGGCTTATCTAATCAAGTTATAGACACTGTTGAGACAAATATTATTCCAGGGCTAATTGGAGTTAATCCAATAACTAACTTAATATATGAAGGTTCAAGCCCTCTTAGTTCTCTCATGGTCGCTATAGGCGGTACAACCAATAATGTTCTTAAAACCATTACTATCTGCCAGGTAGGAGGCAATCCTAGTAATATTGCGATTAATTCAGATACTAATCTGATATATGAGGGTACTCAATGCAATGATTTTTCTGTTGAAGTTATAGATGGAGATACAAATATGCCTACAAGCTGAACTTACGATTAAAAATCGTAGTTTAGTAATAATGTGGGTATTTTTGTACAACGCCCCGAAAAGGTAAAGTAAGGAATCATTAATTTTATCTGACTAAAGTACCTTACCAAGCGTATTTATCATTTCATCAATATTAATAGAATTTCGTTCTCTACGAAGTTCATAGTGTCCGTAAAGATTGATATGTCGCCACGCTACTGGTGATATTTTCTTGATTATATTAGCTTCATCATAGCTTTTGGAATATTCTTTTTGCTTGAGGAGTTCCGATAAAATGTAGGCGTTGTAAAAAATGATGCTGTTTGCAATCAGTCGTGAACAATCGTTCCATACTTGTTGTTCCGACTCTGATTTAACTCGAAACTTACCGAAATGAGCATAAGAAATTGCTCGTCTCAATTTATGATAAGCCTCCCCACGATTAAGAGCCTTTTGGACATTCTGTCGAAGTTCCAGAGAATCAATGTAATCAAGAACATACATTGACTTAATAATATTGTCGTACTCCCACAATGCTCGTTTTGTCTTATTCACCCGTTCATATGAGCTGAGTCTGCGTATAATTGCGGCTTGAGTTGTTGACTTCTGGCCAAGAGAAACCATAATCCGTAAAATATTTTCCCATTCGTCCTTTATAAGTTGAATATCAATTTTTCGGACAGGCTTTAAGATGTAATCTTCATAGAAACTTGGGTTGTTGAATCCATAAATCATATTCTGGCGGCCGGCTAGATCGTTATACCTTGGAGCAAACAAGTATCCGAATATGTGTAATATAGCAAAGTTGACTTCATTAGTTCCGTGCGTATCAGTTGAATGGACGTCAGGATCAATACCCGATGTGTTGTTATAGATGATATCAAAAACGTAATGGCTTTCGTGTGCGTTCGCTCCGAATATCTTGGCATTGATCGGAACATGATTGGCAACTAAGGTATAGGCAGAAATCCCCTTCTTGAGACCGAAGTATTTTGGAGAAAAACGAGAGTTGATAGTGTTAAACTGAGTTTCAAATTTCTGGCCGTCGCTACTGGAATGTATGATATCATTTTTGATATTATAATGTTCAAAAATAGGGAGTGACGTTATCCGGTTACTCACTAAGTCATTAGCACTTTTGAGAGTTTCCGCCCGAATGAAGTTACTCGTTGCACTCGACAACTCCGAATAGTTAATGTCCGATATCTCATCCATTTTTGTTAGTCCAATATTCAAACCTTGGGCAAGAATACTGGCTGATATACTATTATACTCCGCACGACTTCGAGAAGTTTTACCGAGAGAGTGGTTGAATGCGTTGATAAATTGACAGTGCTCATTTGTGAAATGTAGAACGTCACTGATGCTGACCTGCGGTAGTTCTCCGTAAAATGAATGATTGGTCTCATCCTCGATTTTCTCACGGGATAATTTCCATATATTTTTACCTTTCCCTATCTTGATATGGGGATTAAGTCTGGATTTAATGCGTTCATTAACCGTTTTCAGTTTGTACTCAAGTTCTTCTTCAAATGAAGCGAGAACTAAATCAACTGGATCGCTCAAGTAAGGAAATTCCAGACGACGAATCAGTTCATCTTTCTGTTTCCACTTCTCAAGATCAATAAGTTCTTCTTCAAAACTTCTGTAATTCAGACTATCATCAACAAATACATCCCCAGCTTGAAGGCAAGATCGAAGATGTCGATAAATAAGAAATTCATATTTGTCGGCATTGATACCTGTTTCGCTACATATATATCGTTTGAGCTTTTCTGGTATTATTGCTTGCGGAAATGATTCCGGCTTTATTCGGCCAAGGATGTTCTTTTTTGAGAGCACCTCCTTGAGGAAAGAAGCTGCTTGAATGAGAGTATAGTTGCTTGAATGACCTCTAAAATCGATATTAAGAAAAATTTGTCTCAAGTTCCTTTTGAATGTGTTGGCAAGGCGAACATAATGATTCCATTCATATTCAATTTCGTCAAATTGCATTTTAGATATGTATTGGGAAACAACAGGAAATTTTTCTTTAGCCAACATTTCAAATGCCATTTCTTTAACGCGGCTAAACGAAACGTCCTCTGCCATATTTTCATCGACAAACAATTGTAGAACTCTGGCAGCGTCTTTAAGATAACGATTGGCTTCTGTTTTGTACTCGTATACCTGATCTTTTGCGGATGCTTTTGCTTCATTAATATACTTATTCACATGATAAATAAAAGCATTGATGAGGTCATCGTTAATTTTTTGATATCGGTGGAAGATAAAGCAAATGAGGTAAAGATATGAATCGTCTCGTTTGATACGTCTCAATCTAGTGGTGCTGTAATACCCAACCATATTTGCATATTGTCGGATATTCTCATTTGATATATCACAAGTTGGCAGAGTTTTTATAGTTATATCGTAAAGTGGCCGGATAGACTCTCGTTTTTGAATTTCCTCTGTAATTACCTTATGGCTAAAATCTTTGGGCTCTTTTCGTAGCTGTGCTAATCTAGAAAGCCCATCATCAGAGATCAAGAGTTCATTTAAGACGTCTTTAATTGTGTTAGGGAGACCTTGAACAAGTAACGATGTCAGACGAATACTTTCGTTGGAAATTGCTTCCCCAATCAAATCTTGGAGAAATGTATAGCCGGGAATGACAATACGTCGACCTTCTAAGTAGTTGATTAATTCTCTAAAGATGTAGATTGGTCTGTTAAAAATTCTGACGATTTGATCAGCCTTATTCTTCAGTTCAGACTTAATATCTTGAGTACATATTTTATAACCAAGAAGGCAAAGAATCATATCTTGGTGTATAAGCCGAGTCGGTTTGCTAACCTCAACACTTATCGCCTGTTCTAAATTCAGAAAATATGTTTTAACTATGTAACTAACGTCTTCTTGAATTTCTCCTTGTCGAAACGTAAAAAACATTTTTTTTGCTTTGAAATATCCCAGCAGTAGAATGAAGTGAACCTTTGAGGAGATGAACCGAAGATGTTCCATTTCTCTTTTCTCTGCAGGTGTAAGTGAGAAATACTTATCCCGATCATCGTTAGCGAAGCAAGGACGACTGTACAACTCTTTTATTTCATCGGTTGAAAGGATTCTTAATCTTTTTCTTCTCTTTTCCACAAGTTGATTTATGTCGTAAAAACGGACGTTTATAAGATGTAAAAATTAAAACCTAATACGGTTGCATTATAGTTAATAGAACTGTAAACTAAAAATATCTTTTACTGGTTTTTATTTTAATTGATTAAAAAATGTCAAAAAAACGTAAGGTTAGCATCGGCCAAACTGTAACAAAATCGACTCCCCGGGTTATTGCATATTTGCGCATTTCGACCGAAGAACAAGATATCAATGCTCAAAAGCTTGAGCTACATGAGTATGCTCGTAAGAATCACATAAAGATAAATGAATTTATCGAAGTTGAGATATCTTCTCGCAAATCCTCCAAAGCCAGAAAGATTGATGAGTTGCTGGAAAATTTACAAACAGGAGACATGCTGCTTGTAAGTGAACTTTCCCGATTGGGCAGGAGCGTAGGCCAGGTAATACAAATTGTGGATACTCTCATCAAGAAAGAAGTTAGACTTGTTACCGTTAAGGAATCAATTAAGATCAACGGCAAACAGAATATTCAAACCAAAACCATGATTACTATGTTTAGTTTGTTTGCAGAAATTGAACGTGATCTAATTTCAGAGCGAACCAAGCAGGGATTGATGGCTGCAAGAAAAAAAGGTAAGTTGTTGGGAAGGCCAAAGGGAGCAGGGAAATCAAAGCTTGATCAATTTAAGCCAGAAATAGATGCTTTATTAAAAAACGGTAGTTCGAAGACATTTATTGCCAAAAGATACAAAACTTCACTACCTAATTTTTATAAGTGGATGAAGAAGCAAAAGATACCCTTAAAATTAGGAAACTAAAAATCGAGGTCAATGAAAATCCATGAAGGATTTCACCCAAATGTGAATTATACCCAAGTTTGCAATTCAACTTTTTCCATACGGTCTCTTACTTTACCTTTTCGGGGCGTTGTACAAAAATACCCTAACTATGGCGAAAACAGCAGCGAAACTCCTTAACATCATATTTCGGGGGTTGTGCAAAATACCCAAAGTAAAACAATTGAATTACTATTGGTCCTTTTGGAGGCGTTTCACACAAAACCCCATATTGAGTCTACAGGGTTCAGAACCTACGATGTGTAAAAGATTGGCAATTCCATCTCTCAAAACCGATTCATAACCTTAAGAGTGAAAATTTTAACAATACGTAAGCAATTTCTCGTATTTTTTGACCTTGCCGTGAACTACATCTGAAAAGAGGTTCTTTAGTTTTGTTGTTATTTGCCCGGGAGCGTCAATTGAATTA
>JAJDCA010000033.1 GCA_029261055.1 Candidatus Omnitrophota bacterium
GTAGGCTTCAAAGCGCCTTAAGCGGCAATGGCCAAAATCTATTGTCGTGAGCGTTAAGGAAAAGGCCCTTTAAAGGGATAAGCTGAGAATCAAGGAGACGAGCGCAAGCGAACCACTGAAGACGTGTCGAAATCTATGAGATGAGGTCAAAACTGGGTCGTGTCTCTAATCCAGGAAGAAAGAAGATGAGCCCAAGAGGAGCCTGTTTACTGCTTGGGAGGCCTCCGGCAGAGAGGTGGCGTGAATTTGATTCAGGCTCGTGTGTGGAACGTGGGAAACTGTGTTTTGATGAAAAGGGAGAAGCTCAAGCAGAATCACTGTGAGAGTGAGAGTACCGAAGCGAAGCACAGTGGCGGACTGACTCATAGTAGTGATGAAATTTCTGTAATGGAGATGGAGCGAAGGAGTCAGATCGTCTGGTGAGACTAATTGGTCAACCAGCAATGGGAGGAATCAGTGAGTCAAGCAAAGTCGTTTGATATTTCCAGGGAAGTGGTGTGGGAAGCATACAAACGGGTAAAAGCAAACCGAGGAACTTACGGTGTGGATAAGGAATCTATCCAAGACTTTGAGATGAAGTTGAAAGATAATCTTTATAGTGTTTGGAATCGGATGTCCTCAGGTAGTTATTTTCCTCCGGCCGTACGTAGGGTAGAAATACCAAAAGCAAGTGGGGGCAAACGACCGTTAGGAATACCAACGGTTAGAGATCGAATTGCCCAGATGATTGTAAAGATGTATTTGGAGCCGAAGTTGGAGCCTTATTTTCATGAAGATTCCTATGGCTACAGGCCGAGAAAGTCAGCGATTGAGGCGCTTGGTGTAACGCGGGAAAGATGCTGGCGTTATGACTGGGTGGTAGATCTTGATATAATCGGATTCTTCGACAATTTAAATCATGAGCTTTTAATGCGAGCGGTCAGGAAGCACACGGATTGCAAGTGGATCGTTCTTTATATTGAGCGATGGCTTAAGGCCAGTGTTCAACTAGAAGATGGGAAGCTTGAGGTTCGGGAGAAAGGAACACCGCAGGGTGGAGTGATTAGTCCGCTTTTGGCGAATCTCTTCCTGCATTACGCTTTGGAGAAATGGATGAAGAGAAGTTATCCGGGTATCAAATACGAGCGTTATGCAGATGATGCGGTGTATCACTGTAGGTCGGAGCAGGAAGCGAAGACGCTGAAGATGGCAATTGGGAAACGGCTTGTAGAGTGTGGGCTGGAGTTACATCCTAAGAAGACGAAGATTGTCTATTGTAAGGATGATCGCAGACGAAGAAGCTATCCGAATGAGAAATTTAATTTTCTGGGATATACATTTCGTCCTAGGGGAGCAGTGGATCGTTCGGGTAAATTATTTGTCGGATTTAATCCAGCTGTGAGCAATGAAGCAGCCAAAGCCATGCGCCAGACGATGCGGAAATGGAAAATGCATCGACGTGCAGACAAAGAACTACAGGATTTATCCCGGGTATGCAATCCAGTTATCCGAGGATGGGTCAACTACTACGGTAAGTACTATAAAACGGGGCTTTATCCGACATTCCATCATCTGAATCGTATCTTAATAAGATGGGCGATGCGGAAATACAAGAGGTTTAAAAATCATCAAAGGAGAGCGGGGTATTGGTTGGGAGAAATTGCGGAACAAAATCCTCAACTATTTGCTCATTGGCAGATGGGGGTTAAACCGGTAAGGGCTAGACGATAAGAGCCGTATGAGTCGAGAGGCTCACGTACGGTTCTGTGAGGGCGTGGAGGTGAAATTCCTCTGCGCTACTCGACCACTTGTGTGCAGTATTGATTGTGGCTTTGACACGTGGCATCGAGAACGTCTGCGCCTGCGTTTTATTAATGCGCCGGAACGCAATACTGTTGCAGGCCAAAAAACCAAACGTTTTTTGCAAGAGATCCTTTCGGAAGTCGATTTTGTTATTTTAAAAACATACGGCATTGACATCTACGGTCGGTATTTGGCGGATGTGTTTTATTTGCCAGGAGAGGCGGATGCAGAGGTGGTTGCTGCAAAAGGACAGTTTTTAAACCAAGCACTTCTTGACAGTAAGATGGTAGATTATGTATTGTAATGGTTAAGTGATGTCATTTAGAAAAAGGAAATTTAAATGGATGGTTCTATGGAAAACGGTCCTAAAGTTTCGGAGGAGGCAACAATTCCCTGGTTGCAAAGAAGAAAGCTTGGGTTTTTTCAAGCGTTTTGGGGGACGATCAAATGCCTCGTAATTCATCCAAAGGACTTTTTTCTTTGTTTGAGATACGAAAGTTCTTTAAAAGATGCGTATTTGTTTTATGTTATTAATGCTGCCATTGTTATTCTATTAGGAATGATTGGAGCTGTTTTAGAAGGTCAATCGTTAGTAGCATTGATAAATTTACATGAATTAGGAATAGGTCCTTTAGAATTACCGCTTTATCTACTCTGGGGATTAGGATTTCTTTGGTTGATCATAGGGGTATTTATTAGTGTAGCATTTACCCATTTGGGAGTATTCATTTTACGGGGGGAAGGGGGCTTTTCAGGAACTTTTGCTGTACTGGCTTACTCTTCATGGATTCTTATTTTTGAATACATTCCGTTTGTTGGGAAATTTATCTCGGGGGCATGGCTTTTAATTTTGATTGTTAAGGGGTTAATGCATATTCATGATTTTGGTATTGTAAAAATAATATTAGCTAATGTTGTGTCTTTTTTCACTGCGGCCTGTTTTATTTTATTATTTGCTGTTTTATTAAGTGTGTTATTTTAAAACTTAAAAAGGAGATGAAGATGGATGATAATATGGGGAATAATTTTACGAATAATACGGAAGGTGAGGAAGCGTTTGTTAATCCCTGGGATCAAAGAGAGGAAGTTGGGTTTTTTCCAGCTCTTGGGGAAACGATTAAACTTTTGTTTACACGTCCAACGGATTTCTTTAAAGGATTGGGGCCAGTAGAAACGATTAAGTCCCCTTTTTTATTTTATCTGGCAATTGCCTTGCCTCTTTTATTAGTTACTTTCGGTTTGACGATGGCCATAGGGAAGGCTCCTAATTTAGGGATGGGGGAATTTGAAGTAGCCATGCCTGTTTTTATGCTTTTAGGTTTGGTCTTTACCGTTATTGGTATTTTTATTCAGGCAGGCCTCATGCATTTGGGTGTTTTGATGTGTGGTGGTAAGGGTGGTTTTGTGGGGACTTTTACGGTGTTGGCCTATGCTTATGTTACGAGTATTTTTGGATTGATTCCTTTTGTCGGTGGTCTTGTTGGTGGGATTTGGGGCGTGATTTTAACGATCATTGGCTACAAGTATGTGCATAAATTTACGACGGGTAAGGCTGTGTTGGCCTATTTCTTGATTAGTGGAGTTTTGGTTATTATTGCGATTGTGGCCATGGTGGCAGCGGTTGCAATACCTAACTTGATGCGAGCGAGACTTAGTTCTAATGAGGCTTTGGCTCAGTCGACATTAATGGCTTTGTCAACAGCGTCCGAGTCCTATGCAACGGCCAATAATGGTAAATATCCGGAAGACATTTATGATTTGACGTTAGCAGAACCTCCCTATTTGAATGAAGAATATTGTGACATGACTAAAAGTGGGTATTATTATTCATGTGATTTTTCTGAGGACGGTTATTTGATTACAAGCGAACCGGAGGCAGTAGGTGAAACCGGGGAAGAGGCCTATTCTATTAGTACTGGAGGTGTTTTAGAATCTTCAAAGGAATCACAAGAGCAAGAGGTGGAAGGGGTCAACGATTTTAGTATTTAACCCATTACAGGGGGGACAACATGAAAATCGAAGAGCGTGAAGTTAAAGTTTTTAAAGTAAGAAATCGACGAGGGTATGCAGCTATTTGTAATGAATGCCTCACGGAAGGCGATACCAAAGAAGAAGCTTACGATCGCATGGTCAAGGCCATCCGCAGAGTAGAAAAAATTATCACACGAAAAAAATAATGAGACAAAAGGAGTAATCACGATGGCAGAATCCATTCACGGTCATGAAGTCATGGAAATGATGATGGCTTCGGAGAAGGGCTTTACGAAGTCATCCTTAAAAAAAGCAATTTATCAGAAATTTGGTGAAGCAGCCAGGTTCCACACATGTTCAGCGGAAAATATGACAGCAGATGAGCTTATTGAATTTTTGGAGGCACGTGAAAAATTTGTTGATGCTGGAGAAGATGCCGAACAAGGTTTTACTACAGATCCAAGTAAAATTTGTGATCATTAATGCTCAGTCGCTAAAGTGGGAGAATTATGAAAATTAAGAATACAGAATTGAAAGTTATTCAGGGAGATTTGACATCTCTTAAGGTGGATGCGATTGTCAATGCGGCGAACAATGAGCTTGTGATGGGCGGCGGCGTCGCCGGAATTATTCGGAATAAAGGTGGGCAAGAGATTGAAGCCGAGGCTGTTAAGAAGGGGCCGATTGATATCGGTGGATCAGTGGTAACAAGCGCTGGCAAGCTTCCCGCAAAACATGTCATTCATGCAGCGACTATGGGCATGGATTTTAAAACAGATCAAAATAAAGTTCGGGCCGCAGCCGCTAGTGCGTTTGTCTGTGCGGAGGAATTAAAGCTTAGTTCGATTGCTTTTCCAGCTTTGGGATGTGGCGTGGGCGGTTTTCCTAAAAAAGGGACTGCTAAAATCATGGCACAAGAAGTTTCAAGTTATTTACGTCAACCTGAAGTTTCTTTGAAAGAAATTATTTTCTGTCTGTATGATCAACCGACTTTTGACATATTTAACGACATTGTTATTGGGTATTTGACTTACATGCAAGAAAAACTCGGCCCAGGTCCGTATGTGACGACAGATGTGATTATTGAAGTGCCGGAAGGTGTTGTTGTGATTGAACGTTCCAATCCTCCTTATGGTTGGGCGTTGCCTGGAGGGTTTTTAGATTATGGAGAGAGTTTAGAAGAAGCCGTTGTTCGTGAAGCAAAAGAAGAAACCAATCTTGACTTAGTCGATCTCAAGCAATTTCACACCTATTCTAAAATGGGGCGCGATCCCCGTTTTCAAACCATCACCACCGTTTATACAGCTAAAGGTAAAGGCATTCCGCAGGCTGGTGATGATGCTCAGAATTTTAAAATTGTGAAACATGAAGATCTTCTTATGTTTGATTACGCGTTTGATCACAAGGAAATTATTCGGGAATATTTGAAAAAGAATGATTAAAAAAGTGAAAATTGATGGGAAGAGCTAAAATAACGACAACAGTTAAAACGGAACTCATTCAAGGTCGAATTCAGACTATTCGTGGTTTACACGTGATATTAGACAGAGATTTGGCTGAATTTTATCAAGTTAAATCTATTCGTTTGAGGGAGCAGGTGAAAAGGAATAAGAAGCGATTCCCTTCTGATTTTATGTTTCAATTAACAGGAGAGGAGGTAGACAGCATGGTATCGCAAAATGCGATACCTTCTAAGAAACATTTGGGGGGATATTTGCCCTATGTTTTTACAGAACAGGGCGTTGCCGCAATTTCTGCTGTACTCACAAGTGATAGGGCGATTGAAATAAATATTGCAATCATGCGAGCATTTGTCGCTATGCGTCGTTTTATGGCTTCTAATATGGGTATTTTTCAAAGACTCGAAACGGTTGAACGAAAACAATTAGGATACAAGGTAGAAACAGATCAAAAATTTGAACAGATATTTAATGCCATAGAAAGTCGAGAGATAACTCCGAAACAGGGGGTATTTTTTAATGGGCAAATTTTTGATGCATACAAGTTTGTTTCAGATCTTGTTAGGCTGGCGGGGAAGACAATTGTGATTGTTGATAATTATGTTGATGATTCAGTTTTAGATATGTTGACAAAAAGGAAAAAGAATGTATTGGTAACAATTTTTACTAAAAAAATTTCGAAACAATTAGCTCTAGATTTAACAAAACATAATGCCCAGTATTCTGAAGTGATTATTAAAGAGTTTAAAGATGCTCATGACAGGTTTTTAATAATAGATGATAAAGATGTGTATCATTTTGGGGCATCATTAAAAGATTTGGGGAAAAAATGGTTTGCTTTTAGCAAGATGAATATCAAATTAGCAGAAATGTTTGCTAGATTAAAAAATATTTGACGTACAGTTGATATTTAGAGGCAAATCCTTTTCCTATTAAAGCATTTACGTAAATTGTCATTGACAAGGCGAGCGGTTTGTTTTAATTTATTCGCGTGCGATTTCCTCGTTTATTCAAAAAGCGGTAGCGGCATTTTTTAAAAGAAAAAATGTGGCCACCGCTTTTTTTGTTCATATTATGAAAAAAATTAATTTAATAATTTTTATTTTTCTTTTCGGTGCTCATATCCATATTGCGCATGCCGAAGTGTATCGTATTAATTCTGCGGTATCCGAAATTTCTTTTAAGCTGGATCATGTGGTGGGGTTTAGTTCTGGTTTTGTTCGTGATTATTCAGGGACAGTGGATGTTGATGAAAAGCAGGATGTGATTAAAAGTATTGTGTTGGAATTGGATATGAATAGTGTGGATACATTTAATGAAGATCGCGATAGGCTTCTTAAGTCTGAGGATTTTTTTAATGTGCAAAGTTATCCGAAGATTGTTTTGAATTCTAAGAAAATTGCTAAAGATAAGATACAGTTTGAGATAGATGCGAAAGGCAAAAAGCAAAGTGTAGAATTTGAGTATCATTTTTTAGGTTTTAATAATGATGGCAAGACGGCGAAAAGAAAGGTTGTTATTGTTTTAACGGGGGATGTTAGTCGAAATGTTTTGGGTGTGACACATAATGTGCAGGATGAAAATGGAAAGAATCTTTTAGGCGACAATTTGAATCTTATTTTTGATATTGGCGCAGTAAAATAGGGGTACAGCACACTGTGCCCGTAAGGTGTAATTGATACAAATGAAGAAGTTTAAAAAAATATTTTTATTAACGGCATTAGCCATTTTCTCTGCAGGTTTATCTACAGGTGTTTTTGCTCAAGACAAGATAAAATCGATAGATTTCACCAATCCCACCAATATAGACTTTAAAACCAAAGAAAATCTTAAGGCAACAGATGCCTACGATGCGCCATTAAGAAAAACGAATTCATTCACGAAAAAGGGTGGTGATGCATCCGTAAATCAATATGGAGATTTAGAAAGAAAAGCTAAGGAAATAGGGGGGGATGAGAAAAACCCAATTTTAAAAGGTGGTAAGGGTATTTCTCCTCGCCAAGACGGATTTTCAAAGAAAATTAATGCTGGAGAGGCTGTAAGAGATCCTTCTTTAAAAAGTGTTTCGGGTGATTCAGATGTTTTTAGCGGAGGTTTATTAAAAAAGACAAGCGATGAAGGGCCTGATCCATGTGAATCGGGTGAACCAAAGGGCATGACACGGGATTATCAAAAGTGTTCGCTTGATTGTAAAACGGTCTGTTCCTACAAAACATCAGTCGATGGTGTCGCCTGCTTCTCTTGCCAGCAAGGTGGTGATGAAACTTGTAAAGATATTGGATTATTAGATTTTCCACACCAATGGTGTAAGCCAGGTGGGTTTTGTTATGACAATCCTGAATTATATTGTACAGCGCCTACCCCTGCAACGACTCCGAAACGTTCGAAAGTTATTTGTACAAGTTGTAAAAAGCGACCAGACATGTGTTGGCAAAAAGTAAAAGATGGAACAAACTCTTTAACTAATTGTCGTTTGGGTTGTTGGAATGGGACGTGTGCATACAGAGGAAAGTATAAGGAGAAAGAATGGGATGGCAGTGATGAGTTTCTACATTGTTATGAATGTATCACGCCACCACCACCGCCAACGTGTGAGGACCTCAAATGGGGAACAGATTGGGAATCGGATTGCTTAAATATGTGTGCGGCTCCGGGCTATTGTGAGGAATTTGAATTTGAAATTGGTAAGAAAAATCCTAAAGCCTGTCAGCCAGTAGATACGAGTATTAAGAAAGGTGAGAAGGAAGATGATAAAAAGGGAACGCGCACTAGAGGTGGTGGCGGCAATAAAGGTGGCGGTGGTAAAAAGCCTGGTGGTGGCGGTGGAGGAGATATTAATGATCCCAACAAACCATTTGGAGGTGAAACGCCCGAGGATGTAAAGAAAAAGTCACCATGTGATGAAGTTTCTGCCGGGCTTAGAAATCCAGGTATAAATGAGACCCCACCACCTTCTGAAATTAAACGACGTCAAAAATGGATGAAGCGTTTCCAAAAGGCAGTTAAAAAGCTTAAAGCCAGAGCGGAAAATGTTAACACGGCTCTTTCTCCTCATCGTAAAAGTATTAAGAACTTAGAAAGTAGGCTCCCGCAAGTGCAGGCTGATCTTAAGGCGGCTAAAGCTGCCGCTCGTGGGGCAGACAAATTAGGTGGTTATGGTACGGCGCGATTAAGAGAACTGAAAACGGCTCAAAGAAATTATAACAATGTAGCCAATGCATTAACAGCATCACGTAAAAGTTTAAAGCGCCGACAAGCCAGTATGAATAAAGGTGTTAATAGGTTGAAATTCCAAGCGCAGCGTGCGTTATTTCAAGCTGATCCTTCCGCTCAACTCGCCGAGAGTATATCACGCACAGATAGTTATTATGAAGCCTATCGCGATCATGAACGTAATGGCCAAATGAAAGAAATTAGCAATAATGTTTTTAATGAAAAAGCAGCTGAATTGAAGAGCAAAATTAGTGAAGGCGGTAAGAACGCATCAAAATATAGAACGGAACTCAAGAATTTAAAACGTGGACAAAAGGAAGTGAACGCGGTTTACGATCGTCGACAACGTTTTCTGGCTAAAGATATTAACCGTATGCAAAAAGAAAACGGAGCTATTGGCGCTGGACCATTTAATTTAAAAACTTTACGTGATCATGTCGGTCAAGCCGCCATTGAAATTAACAAGCAAGTCAATAAACTTAAGAAATTTAAAAGATTGATGGATAAGGCGGCTAAGAATAATTGCCCGCCAAAAGGTGCAGATAAAGTTTCCAAAGAGATCGGTAAGAAATTAAAAGATCTCGAGATCATGATAAAAAATATGGAGAATCGTTATCATGAAGTTGATAAAGGTTTTCCAATGTCGGAGCAAGATAAAGCAGAAATTAAGTCGAGTGCAAGTCAGGTCGCGAATGGTTCAAAGAAAATGGGTGGGGTTAAAAGTCGATGGGATTTTTTCCCTGAAACTTTAGCTGAAGAAGCTGAACGCACCCTTACTGATCCAGGCGTTGCATTCAAGAAAGCATTTTGGTATACCGTCGGTGTTGTTGAGGGTGTTGGTGGTGCGATTAAAGGATTGGTCGAGATGGGTATAGGCGTACTTGATCTTACGGCTGAGACAATTGAAGGATGGTTTAATAGCGGTGATGAAAGATTATTTGGTCGGGACGCCTCTGAAACCTTGCAAAAATTCTTCTCGGCAACCGATGGTAATTTTAATTTAGATGGTATTGAGAAGCTTGCCCAGGGTATTCAAAATATGCTTCTTAAATATGAGAAAAAACTACTCGGAACGGATATGGATAAAACTGTTTCGCGTGCTGGTGGTAAAGTGGCAGGGGAATTGGTCGTCGGTGATGCGCTTCTTGCAAAAACTTTACAAGGAGCAAGCAAGTTAAGATCTGCCGGGAAAGGTGTTTCAGCGTTTGGTAAAGGCGGTAGGGTCAAAGTTCTTAAAGGCGGCGGTAAAACACCTAAAACACCTAAGGTTGATGGCCTCGTCGCCAAGGCTGATGAACTTGCTGGTGCCGGTAAAGGTGCAAAGACTGGCGGTAAGGTTGCTGGCAAAGGAGATGGTGCAGCCAAAGCGGGAAGTAAAGCTGATGATGCAGGAAAAGTAGGTAAAGCAGATGGTGCCGCAAAAGCAGATGATGCAGGTAAAGCAGGTAAAGCGGATGGTGCTGCAAAAGTTGATGATGCAGGAAAAGCAGGAAAAGCGGATGATGCGGCCAAAGCAGGAAGTAAAACAGATGATGCAGGAAAGGCAGGGAAAGCGGATGATGCGGCGAAATCTGATGATGCAGGAAAGGCAGGAAAGACGGATGATGCGGCAAAGATAGATGATCCTGCAGCTAAACCAAAAGAACCGCGGGCACCACCACCGGCCGCCAAAGCTTTAGATAACACCAAACCGTTAGATCGTCGTGGACCTGCCAAGAAGAAACTTGATTCAGAAACTGCTAGCAAACTTGAAACAGAAAGTGGATTCAAAAAAGAACATGCTGAAAATTTGCACAAATTTGCCCAGGAGCATGATGCATTTGTCATCATGCGTAATGGAAATCCGGACAGTGTTCGTCACATGGATAATCCAGATTTCATGCCTAAACCAGTTACATCAAAAGCGAAGACCGCTAAAGTTGGTCCAGTAGAAAACAGAGGATTAGTTGTTGATCCAACTCATCCAACGCAAGCAACTTATTGGGATAATGCGATTGCAGATGCGGCGAATGCAGGGGATACCAAGAAATTAAAATGGCTGAAAGAAAACCGACGAAAGGCGATTGATTCGTGGAATGATTATGGCGCGAAAATGAAGAAAGAAGGTTATTTCGTCCAGAGTGATGGAGTAATTGGATTTAAAGATCCAAAAACAGGAAAGACTTTTAAGGGGATACATGGTGATTACGATCTACATGGTGTTTACAAGGCTGGTCCTGACGGAAAAGCAGCTGGACGCGTTTCTTATGGTGCAGGCGAAACTATGGCCGATGGAGCTAAACTGCGTGGACAGCTTAATAAAGGAATAGACGGGAAGAAAGATTATGTCCAACATGGTGGACAGGATGATTGGATTCCGGATCCAAAATATGTACCAATCAAACCTCCGGATCCACCAGCAACTGTCTTTTTCCCGGATGGAAGACCACCGATAGAACTCAAGAATTACGATGACATGAAGAAGTTCTATGAGGGCGAAATGGGGATTAAATTTGATTATCCAGATCCACCGAAAAAAGGTTTAAGCAGTGGAACAGGTTCGATTAATGCCCCGCCAACACCAGCGGCAGCGACGCTGCCCGATTTTAACGGCGTTAAGATTCCGGCAAAGTCGGTACAAGGGTCGCCTAAAGTATCGACGCATGCTACGTCAAATGCTGATTTAAATTTTGTTGATAAGGCGGGTAATCAAGTCCAACTAAAAACAGGAGAGCACTTGGGATCAGGTTCAACAAGTTCAGTTTATGTCGATAAAGCTAATCCGCAGCAAGTTATTCGAGTGACCAATACAATGGGCGATGTGAAAGAAGCCGCGCGACTGGATGAATTTGGTCGTGGGGTCATTGAAAAAGTTGCTAAAGAAACGGACAGTATTCGTATTGTAAGACAAGTTGATCGTAAGATTGTTCAAAATCAACCGGGTTCACATCTGAACAATCATGTGGTTGAAATAGTTGAGAAAGCGGAAAATGGAACAGCGAAGGCTGCGATTGCTAAACAAGGTGGCAAGTTAACAGAGAAACAAGCTCAAGCTTTAAATAAAGCTGTTAAAGATTTAAATGACCGTGGCTATGCGTGGCTCGATGCAAAACCTGATAATTATGGATTTGAAAAAATTCCAGGTACAGATGATATTCGCGTGGTTGTTGTTGATCCGGGTGGCATTGTTCCAATGAAAAGCCCGGGGGCTGCACGAAAAATGCAGCATCGTATTCAAGCACCGGATAAAGCGTTTGTTGAAGGTTATAACAGTGTAGGCAATCCACAATTTAAAGATTTAGTTGCGGGAGAAGAATGGCAAAATATTATTAATATTCACGGTAAAGATATTGATTTGAAAACATTAGGCGTTAAATCAGCTGAAGATGTCAAATTTAATCCAAGCGGTAATATTGGCCAACAACGTGTTGGACAACTTTTTAACGACTCATTATGAAACGAATACTTGTACTAACAACATTAATTACATCAATTTTTTGCGCACAGAGTGTGTGTGCTGGCGATGTAAAGTTCCCTGGTCAGGCGGCACAGACAGCCTTTGCCCAAAAGTTTTTTGATGCTAAACAACAAGGGGGCAATTATAAATATGGGGTCATTGCGGATGTATTTAAAGGTAGTGAAGCAGATAAGGCAATGTGGAGAAATTTAGATAAAGGTCTAACGCCAGATGGCAAGAAAAAATTATCAAAGGGTATGCAAAAGAAAATAATGGAGGATTTTGCTGCGAAGCAAAAGCAAAATGCACCAAAAGGTTTTCAGGGTGATCCAAAAGATCCAGGACCACAAGATTGGTCTGACAGGATTATTGAAACAGATGGGAAAGGCAATGTTACAGGTGTTAAACCTCGTGATTGGTATGATCGGGATACAGATGGCGATGGAGAGGTTTCGGACGAAGAGCAACGTGTTCATGATAGTAAAGAGCAAGTTGAAAATATGGATCGCGATGGCGACGGTAATGCGAGTTTAAAGGAAATTAAAGAAGCTGAAAAAGAAATGGATACAGATGGTGATAAAAAAGTTTCGGATGAAGAACGGGAAGCATGGAATGATAAAAGAAAAGAGGAAAGAAAAAATGAACCGGGTTCTCCAGGTAATGTTCCTCCAATAGCTGATTGGGATAAAGATCAAGATGGGAAGCCTGATAAAGGATTTAAACGTTCATGTTGGCAGTGTTGTCCAGCTCAGAAGAAGCTTAATGAATGCCATTATGGATGGTCGGGAGATTGTACGAATGGTGGGTCCTGTTCAATTGCAGAAATTTGTCACTATATGCCTGAAGTTCATGATGGTGTGGACTATGATTGTCATCAATGTGAGTATGATACTGATTTTATTGATCCGTGTGCTCAATATGATTTGTATTCTCAGGCAAGTTGTAATTCTGAATGTCGGCCTATTGACAGTTGTCAGACTGTTCATATTGACCGCAATACAGGTAATCGCCGTTTAACTTCTGCGTTGCGCTCAGATTTAGTGTGTTATGAATGTGGTTCTGATATAGAGGAAGAACCAAAGTGTACGGATGGGCTTCTTGATGGTGTATGTCAGGGGCATGACTGTAAAGATGATGAGAAATGTAAAACAGTTGGTGATTATTGTCATGTGTGTCTTAAGGAAATACCAAAATGTAAAGATGGTTTTGAATATGGTGAATGTAACGAATATGCTTGTCAGAGTAATCAAGAATGCGTCGCTGATGGTAAATGTCATAAGTGTAAAAATAAACCGATTGTGGAGGAAAAGGAATGCGCGGAGGGGGCATCCGCTGATTCATCTTGTGGCGGAATATGCGATTTACATGAGAGTTGTGAAGTGACAAGCCAGGATCCGGTTTGTTATTCTTGTGTGAAAGATGCCTGTTATTACAGTCAGTACCAGTCAGGTTCTTGTCCTTCTCCAGACCCTTGCGAACCAGAAGCTACCTGCCAATCAAAAACGGTGAGTGGAAAATCTTGTCATTATTGTCAGGCTAAACCGCCGGAGCAATGTCCTAATGGAACATTTCGCGATTCAAGCTGTAGTGGAACATGTGATTCTAATCAAGAATGTGTTTTAGGCGGAGGCGGTGCATTTGCTCCTGCATCGGGTCAAACGGGGACAAGCAGTGTTTATCGGGACAGTCCTTTGGAGTGTTATGTGTGCCGTAATAAAACAGAAATTCAAAATCAATGTGATGACGGTTACAGTGGTGGAGGTTGTGAACCAAATCCATGTTACGGAGGAAGTCAGGAATGTTTTTCCAGGTCAGGCCCGTGTCATATTTGTCGGGAGAAACAATGTGATGCGCCTTATTTTAATTCGGCGGGTTGTGCCTCTTGTGTTGAAGGTGGCGGAAAATGTTGGCCAATGATGACGGTGGCTTCGTCCGTTGGTAATGTACCGCAATGTTATCAGTGTGATTATCCTGAGAGTTGTGAAAAGTATGGTGAAGCGTCGACATGTTCGATGTGCCGGCCGGGTCAATTGTGTATTCCAGGGCGAACGATTGTCGCGGGGCCCCCGATGTCGGGAGAGTTTCAATGTAAACGGTGTATGAACGTTAAGAGTATTGAGGTGACGTATGTCATCATCATCATTGAAACACCGCATGCACGGTATGTTTTAGATGAAGGGTCGGGGTTTGCAGGATTCAACGCGTCGCAGGTGATGGCTTTGGCGCAGGTGAAGTCAGGTGGGGACGCGATTTCTTCATTGTCCGGAATGCTTGGGGGTGGAGGCTTGGGTATGCTGATGTCTGCCGGAACAGATTTAAGGAGTTTGGGAAATTTATTAAGTCAGGGTTTAGACAAAGGGCGTAAATATTCGGATGATTGTTTTTCTAAGGATTTTCAGGAAGATCCTTTACCGGAAACTCCGCCTGCCAGTACTGACTCTGACAAAAATACAAAGAAGAAGAAAAAGAAGAAGTCCAAGAAAAATAAAGAAGAAGTTGTTGCGACGGCACCATCAGGAGAATTCGGCGAGGATACGAGACGTAATATGACCACGGGAGGGCCTGTGGTGGCTTGTGGGCAAGTCGACGGGGAAAAGGCGTTAGCTGTGTTTGACGCCGCCGGAAAACCTGTAGAGATGATTACAAAGGAAGCTTTAAAGAGAAATCCGAATGCCGTTATGGAGGCTTTACAAAAGGCTGAATCGTTGAACCAAACAATTATGCAGATCAGGCAGCAAGGTATTGAAGGGTTTTTAAAACAAAAAGTGATGGGTTTTGTTGAGAAAATGGCTAAAAGGATGACGAAAAAAGTCGGTCAGAAAATCATGTCAAAATCTGAGAATAAAGAAAAAGTTATTCCGAATGATCCATTTTACAAAGAGCCAGCTAAGAAAAAGAAGAAGAAATTTTTAGGTATTTTGGGAAGCAGTAAGAAAGCAAAAATCGTGATTGGAAGTAATATTCGAATGGGAAGTACTGCACTTGGGGCTGGTTCTGGCGGAAAGAAAAAAGTGTTGGTGAAGGATCAGTGGGGGCTGCACAGAATTGGGTACACGCCGCTTTCAGATCCGGATTCTGCATGGCATTTGGTGGATTTTCAAAACAAAAATGTTGTCGTGGCTGTGATTGATTCTGGTTTTGATTTTGATCATGTAGATGGCGCGCAATACACGTGGACGAATGAAGATGAAATTCCAAACAATGGCATGGATGATGACAATAACGGTTATGTCGATGATGATCGTGGGTGGAATTTCCTTAATAATACAAATGACCTGACAGATGAAAAAGGACACGGTTCTTTTGTCGCCGGGATTATTGCCGCAAAGTGGAATAATGGGGCGGGTATTGCCGGAATTAATCCAGGGGCGGTGATCATGCCACTTAAGGTGGCGGATAAAGAAGGCGAGACAAATAGTTTTAATATTTTTCGGGCGATCAATTATGCCGTCGACAATGGCGCGCAGGTGATTAATGTGAGTTTAGGTTCGCGCGGTATTTCGGAAATGGAACGTACGGCGTTGAATTATGCACGGGCACGTGGTGTGTTTGTAGTGGTAGCGAGTGGGAATGTTGGGGAAAGTATTTTGGGGCATGGCCCAGCGGCTATTCAGAGTACTTTTGCTGTGGGTTCTATTGATCAAGAAGGGACTCGCTCAACGATTTCCAACTGGGGCCCGAATAATGGCGTGTTGGCACCGGGAGATGATATTATGTCCCTTGTGGCCACAGGGACGGGGCGTAGTTTAGGTAAGTCCGTGCAGAAGCGCGGGTATTACACACAGTCGGGCACATCATTTTCTACACCGATGGTGGCGGCCACCGCATCTTTATTGCTCGTGCAGAATCCACACCTGACACCGGAAGACATCGAAGACATTCTTCACCGCAGTGCCGTTGAAATGTATGATGAAGGCTGGGACGGCAAGTCGGGCGCCGGTTTATTAAATGCCACGGCCGCCTTACGGGATGATGTTTCAGATCGTCTTACCGTTAAAATTACAGAAACGCGCATTAATTACGACAAGAAAAAACGCGTCGAATCCCTCGACATTTTTGGTACAGTCCGTGGTGAGTTTCAAGAATTCACCGTTGGCCTTGGCAAAGGCAAACGTGCCGACAAATTCAAATCTGTTGCTGGCCCTTTTATTAAACAAGCTTCCGGATCCTGGGTCGCCCACCTCACCAAAGACGAGCATTTACGCGGTAGCCAAGAATGGATCGTCCAAATTAAAGCCCTCGACCAAAATGGCCAATCCTATACAGCACGCACTTTGGTGGAGTTGGAATAGATGGAAAAAATATGGTATCCTTTTAAAGGAATGAGAAGATAGGTGTTATGAGTAAACTTAAAAAGATTCTTGAAAATATATTACGAGGCGATTCTGATGCAAACGTTTCATTTAAGCAAATGGGTCATTTGTTAGAAAAATTAGGCTTTAATAAAAGAGTTCGAGGAGATCATCATATTTTTAATAAAGATAGTGTAGTGGAAATATTAAATTTACAACCAAAAAGTTCAAAAGCTAAGCCGTATCAAGTGAAACAAGTACGGAATATTATTATTAAATACAAGCTAGGAGGGTATTTTGATGCTTAAATATGAAATTATTATTTATTGGAGTAAAGAAGATAAGTCATTTATTGCCGAGGTGCCTGAATTACCAGGGTGTATGGCAGATGGCTCAACATATCAGGCTGCTATTAAAAATGTTCAGGTTGTAGCCAAGGAGTGGATTGAAACATGTAAAGATCTAGGCCGTCCCGTTCCTAAACCAAAGGGACGATTAGTTTATGCGTGAAATGGAAATGTAACATGAAAAAATCTACCTCTTTAGAGAAAATTACATTAATTGCGGCGGGCATATTTTTAATTTTATTCTTTGTATTACCAAGGGGCCATATGGTTCGTGAACTATCTCCGATATTTACTATGTTTCTTTTGTATTTTTCTCTTCGTGATAGAAGAAAAAAAGACAAGAAAAGTCATTCCTAAAAACATAAATATTCATGACTAACTCAGCTAATCCTATTGCCATCAGTCAGCTTCTTTTGGCCTTTATCCCTGTTGCTATTGTCATTGCCATTTACATCAAGTGGTCGCTTAAGAGCGGGACGGTTTTTTATGCGGCGGGGCGGATGGTGGTGCAGTTGGTTTTGATGGGGTATGCGCTGATTTTTTTGTTTGGGCAAAGTGATGTGTTTGTTTCGTGTGGTGTTCTTTTGATGATGATGTTGGTGGCCAGTTGGATTGCGCTTCGGCCAATTAAAGTTTTACGTCGGCAACTTTATCGCAAAGCTTTGGTAGCGATTTTTTGTGGCGGGGTACCTGTGTTGGCTTTGGTGATGGGTGGGGTTCTTCGTTCGGATCCCTGGTACATACCACGATATTTGATCCCGCTCGCTGGTATGATTTTTGCCAATGCGATGAATAGTGTGAGTTTGTGTGCCGAACGGTTTCACGCAGAGCAGGAAAGGGGACAGGCATACGTCCAAGCTAGAAACGTCGCTTACCAGGCTGCGCTTCTTCCCTTGTTAAATTCTTTTTTTGCTGTTGGTTTAGTTTCTATTCCGGGCATGATGACCGGTCAAATTTTATCCGGTATTTCTCCGTTATTAGCTGTCCGTTACCAAATAATGGTCATGTGTATGCTTCTTGGGGCAAACGGTATCGCTTCGGCGGTGTATTTATTCTTATTAAAGAAGGAGTAGGTTTTGAAAAATAGTTTGGTGGTGGTTTTTCTTTTACTCATTTGTTCAAATATTTTTGCGCAAGAAAATCCGGACAAAAACAGAGATCAAGCGATTAAGCAATATTTAGCCGAATTTGTCAGTGGAAATATTCAACATGCTTTTTCTAGTGTGGATGTTGCTTTGCACAATGTTTTGCGTAAAGTGCCGGACCATGTTTTTCAAGCGGTGACGGACCGCAAGCGTCCGGTGATTTTTGTGGATTATTACACATCGGGGATCGCTCGTTTTGCCGGTTCAACGGAGTTTGTTTTTCGTGAAGGCGATCAGCCAGCCTTTCAGGATGGGTTCTATTTGATTCAACTCGGTGATGCCTTAGATTCTGTGGAAGATCCCATTGCTATCGAGGGCGTCATCCTTCATGAAATTGCCCACCGCATTCTCGAACATCTTAAAGCTGATCATTTCTCCTGTGCATTAGAACGCGAAGCGAATCGTTTAGTAAAGTCTTGGGGTTTTGAACAAGAATTTCTGAAAGCTAAAGAATATTTCGGCAGCAAATCCCCAGGCGACAGTCCGTGTCATGACAAAAAGGATTAAGGGAATATTCCGGCGTGTTTGTAGGAGGTGACGATTT
Organism: Candidatus Omnitrophota bacterium; assembly: GCA_029261055.1. Taxonomy (GTDB): domain Bacteria; phylum Omnitrophota; class Gorgyraeia; order Zapsychrales; family Zapsychraceae; genus JAJDCA01. The sequence goes on from JAJDCA010000033.1 coordinate 18,191, forward strand.
TGTTGATGGCGCAGATGAAGGCGGCGGTTCTTAGGTCGAATTGATCGTTGTGTTGGTGTTGGATATCGCGGATTTCTTGGTAAGCGTTGACCATAGTTTCCTCGAGCCCTGAATTGACAAGGTCTTCTTCTGAAGCTCCAGAGATAAGGTTGGGCATTTCTTCAGGAGAAAGTTTTTTATCGGTAAGTTTTTCAATGGCGGTAATCATTTTTGTTTGTGATTTTTCTTCAAATCGTTTACTCATGCGTCCGAAACGGACATGGGAAAGGTTTTTAAGCCATTCAAAATACGAAACAGTAACCCCACCCGCATTTAAATAAACATCCGGAATGATAAACACGCCGCGTTTGTGCAATTCTTCATTGGCATCTGAAGTTACAGGTCCATTAGCTGCCTCAGCAATAATTTTTGCTTTAATGTTTTTCGCATTATCTATGGTAATTTGATTTTCTAAAGCGGCAGGGACGAGGATGTCGCATTCGATTTCTAAGGCTTTAGTTGAATCGGGTGTTTTTTCGCTGCTGGGAAAGTTAAGGATGCTGCCGGTTTCTTTAAAATGTGTGCGCAGAGCTGGGATGTCAATACCTTGTGGGTTGTAAATGGCCCCATTGTATTCGGCGATGCAAATAATTTTAACGCCATCTTCGTGTAAAAATTTAGCCGCGTGGTAACCAACATTACCAAATCCTTGAATAATGGCCGTTTTACCAGCTAATCCAGTTGTTAGTCCAAGTTTTTTCATGTCGTCTGTATTTTGGCAGGCTTCACGAATGCCAAAATAAACACCTTTTCCCGTCGCTTCAACACGTCCTCGAATGCCACCGTAAGAAACAGGCTTTCCTGTTACACAAGCTAAGGAATCAAGAGGGGCCGATGTAAGGGCCTTGTAGGTGTCGGCAATAAAAGACATTTCTTTGGCACCGGTACCATAATCCGGAGCAGGCACATCTTTTCCTGGTCCAATAAAATTTTTTCGGACCAGTTCGCTAGCGTATCGTCGTGTAATGCGTTCAATTTCATCCGCAGAATATTTTGATTTATCCAAACGAATACCACCTTTAGCCCCACCAAATGGGACATCCACAATCGCATTTTTGTAAGTCATCAATGCGGCCAAGGCCGTGACTTCATCTTCGGCGACTTGCATGGCGTAGCGGATGCCTCCTTTGCAAGGGAGGCGATGATGGCTGTGTTCGGCGCGCCATCCTTCAATAACTTCAATTGAGCCGTCATCTTTTTTTAAAGGAAAACTAAAGTAGTAAACACTGTTGCATCTTTTGATTTGAGCGAGGAGGCCTGGATCATGGGAGGTGTATTGAGCTGCTTTATTGAAATGTTGATTAACTTGCTCGAAAAAACTTTTGGATGTTGACATAAATTCAGTATGCCATAACTCAACTTTAATTCAATATTTTTTCCGTTTAAAAATAAAAAAAGTAAAATAGTAAAGTAGGGTTTAGCTGTGGAATCAGAAGAACATGGAGAGTTTGTAGTTTTTGAAATTTACGTATTCTTACGTATTTTTACGTAGTCACCAGGGTGTTTTTTCACATTTACTTTTTTTATCTTAAATTATATAATCATTCCTACCAAATCCAATAAATAATTCCTCTTTTGGTAGCGGCTATTCTCGTAGAAGCGTTCGAGAAAAGCCAAATGAATTGTGGTCATTATTTAATGGAATTGGTATCACTAGGGATTAAAGTATTTGATTTTAATTAAGTTAAAAAATATTTTGCACAGCTAAGGAAAGGAGAGAAAATGAAAATCAAAGCATTAGTAATGGTGATGTTATGTTTGATGTTGGGGGTGTTTGTTACAGGGTGTGGCCAAAGAGCGGCTAATTCACAGGATGCTATTGAACAATCCAAGGCCAAACCTACGGTTGAGGCTCAGGTAGATTATTTAGTGGGTCAAGCCAATGGGTTTGTGAATAGCGAAGAATTTGATGAAGGCATTGCAGTAGGAAAATACATTTTGAGTGAATTAGATAAAAATTCGGAAGAGGCAAAGAGTGTTATTCAGAAAGCCAAAGAAAAACTCAAAAAAATGGCAGAGCAAAAGGCAGAAGAATTAAAGGAAGAGGCAAAGAAAAAATTGGGAGATGTTAAGGGGAAATTAGGAAGTTTTGGCCAATAAAGTTGAATAGAAAAAGGAGGTTAATATGGGACGATTATTGGGAATTATTATTGTAATTGCAGATATTATTGCGATTTTGGATTGTGTGAAAAGTAATAAGGATACAGGTCGAAAAATTCTTTGGGTCGTTTTAATTCTTGTGTTACCCCTTGTTGGATTAGTACTTTACTATTTAGTTGGTAAAAAACAGTAGTTTTTTTCCAATTTCTTACATTGTAATATGGTATTATGATTCATTAAAAAGAAGCCTTACAATATATATTGTGAGGTTTCTTTTTTAAAAACATTTAATCATGGGAGAAAAATATGTCATCTTCTTTAAAGATTGCTGTTGTTACTGGGGCGAATCGTGGGATTGGGTTAGAGGTTTGTCGTCAATTGGCGCGGTATGAGGATATTCAGGTTGTCCTGACGAGTCGTGATGAACAAAAAGGTTTAGCGGCATGTGAAAAACTTGAAAAGGATGAATTGCCCGTGAGGTATCACCCCTTAGATGTTGATCATGCTGCAAGTGTTGCGTCTTTCGGTGAGTTTATTGAGAAGGAATTTGGGCGGTGCGACATACTTGTCAATAATGCCGGTATTTTTCCGGATAGTAAAAATGCGAGCGCCGGCGATTGGCCAAGTGTATTGGATGCGCACATTGATACGTTACGTGATGCTATGACGACTAATGTGTACGGGCCGATGTTATTATGTCAGAGGCTGGTACCATTGATGATTAAACAGGATTATGGGCGCATTGTGAATTTTTCCAGCGGTATGGGGCAGTTGACACATATGAATGGGCATTGCCCGGCTTATCGAATTTCTAAAACGTCCATTAATGCGCTTACACGGATTCTTGCCGAGGAACTCAAGGAATACAATATTTTGGTTAATAGCATGTGTCCCGGATGGGTTAAAACAGATATGGGAGGCCATGGGGCCAATCGTGAATTGCCGGAAGGCGCTGATACGGCTGTATGGCTGGCCACGCTTTTCGAAAACGGTCCGAGCGGTAAATTTTTTCGCGACCGAAAAGAATTTGAATGGTAAATTTAACAGTGGTCAGTGGTTACTTTAAAGTTGCCGAACGATAGCGAGGCTTAAATTATGCAATTGTACAAGTTAAATAAGTGCGTTATTAGTTTTAAGAATGACCCTGCCACGTTTCTTAATGGATTAACCTCTAATGCATTGGATGCACCTCAAAATGCCTTCTTGAATATTCACGGCCGTATTATGGCGACGTTTGATCAAGTTCAAATCAGTCAGGATGAGATATGGATTGTGCTTAACGCTCATTATGTGGATATGATTTTAGAATATCTGAATATGTACGCCGCTTTAAGTAAAGTGAGCATTGTTCAATCGGAACAACAGGTTTATTTTGATATGGACCAGGATGGCTCCTTAAATGATTCTAAAAACGTGATTATTCCGCAGGCACAAGGGCAAATAGTTATTAGTTTGCATGAATTGGAATCCAATGTATCAGAAGAAAATTTCACGCTATTTCGGCTAAAAAATCACATTTCGTTACATGGCGTAGATTACACGGACGAATTTGTATTAAATGTTAATCAAACAGATTTTGTTTCGTTTACTAAGGGCTGTTTTTTAGGTCAGGAGCCAGTAGCTAAGGTGCATAACCGGAGTAAACCGACTTGGAAGTTGGTCGTCAGGAGTGAAAGTGAGTGCTCTGATGAAGAAAAAGCAAAAATGACTTCCAAGGTAAAAGATGTACAAACACAGGATGTTAGGGGATTTGTATTTAAAAAAACATCGACGAAGTCTTGACAATATGTGGACGACGTAATAAAGTAAAAAATAGTTCAATGATTCAATCCCCAATGAGGAGTTCCTATGTATTTTAAGAAATTAGAAATTTTCGGGTTTAAATCCTTTGCAGATAAAACTGTGCTTAATTTTGAGCCTGGGATTACAGCTATTGTCGGGCCAAACGGTTGCGGTAAGAGTAATTTCTTTGATTCTATTCGTTGGGTGCTTGGAGAACAAAGTATTAAAGAATTGCGTGGTTCATCTAAAGAAGATGTTATTTTTAATGGTACACAGAACAAACCTGCCCTTGGATTTGCCGAAGTTAGTCTTACTTTTTCCAATGAATCGCGTATGCTTCCTGTTGAGTATGATGAAGTGACTGTTTCTCGACGATTATTTCGTTCCGGCGAGAGTGAATATCTTTTAAATAAAACAGTGGTTCGTCTTAAAGATATTCAGGAGATGTTGATGGGGACGGGGATTGGAGCTGAAGCTTATTCGATGGTTCAACAGGGTAAGGTAGATTTGATTGTCAGCGCTAAGCCGGAAGAACGTCGAATAATTTTAGACGAGGCTTCGGGTATTACAAGATACAAATCAAAAAAACGTGAGGCGCTTAATCGGTTAAGGGATACAGAAAATAATCTTTTACGTGTTAATGATATTACAGTTGAGGTTAAACGTCAGATTGCTTCAAGTGAACGTCAGGCTAATAAGGCCCGAAAATACAAAGAAGAATATGTGAAGCTTAAGGATTTTGAATTTGAATTAGCCGGACGACAAATTCAGGTGTTTGTTGAGGATAAAGAACGTATTACGACGCAATTAGCAGAATTGCAACAGCGTGAAAGTTCCTTATCCCAGGAATTGGAGCAGTTAACAGAGCGGTTGACGAATGAAATTAATTATTTAGGTGAACTGGAACAAAAAATTAATGAAATTCGTTCTGAAGAAATTAAACTAGACGGTCAGATTGATCTAGATAATCGTCAGATTGGGTTTAATCAAGAGCGTATTGAAAATTTTACACAAAATGATCAAAAGTTACGTGATCAAAAAAAGCAATTGATTGAACGTTGTCGTGTGCAGCAGGAAAAAATTCAGACTTTGGAGCAGGATATTGCTGTCCTTGAGGAGACGGCGCAATACAATGAGCAAGTATTGGACGAGAAGCGTCAAAGTTTGAAGGAACTTGAGTCATTGATCAAAGAATCAAAAGAGAAAATTCGTGATCATGAGGAAAACATTTTGGCGTTAACATCTCAGCAAGTAAATTTGCGTAATGAGTTGACGGATATTATGAAGGAAGCTCAACAGGCTATGGCTCGAAAGCGTCGTTTAGATATGGAAAATACAAAGGTTTCGTCGGAAAGCCAAGAGGTAGATCAGAAGTTACAGAATGTGAAATATCAAATAGGTACTATTCAGGGAACAATTAATGAATTGTATTTATCGAAAGAAGAGAAAGATCAAGTTTTGGGGCGTGAGAAACAAGAATTATTGCAGTTGGAAAAAAATATTGATGATTTGGAAAAACAGAAGCTATTTTTAAAATCTCAAAAAGAGTTTATCGAGAAGTTGCATACGCAATATCAGGATATTCCTGATCCGGTTGTTCTTGGACGCTTATTAACGGAAACGCCGCCGCTGGATCATCATACAGGCATCATAGGGAAGGTGAAAGAGGTTCATTCTCATGAAGGAGAAGGGGAATTTGAAATAGTTTGTGAAACAAAATTTATTGAATTAGATCCTCAGCAAATTTCTTCAAAAATTAATGAAATTGACGGAGAAATTAATGCTTTAATTCTGCAAAAGGATGAGCTTGTTCAGAAAATTCAAACGCAAGAAGAAGTTTTAGAAGAAGTAAAATTGGACATTCAGAATAAAGAAAAATTTTATTCTATTTTAGAGTCGCAAAAGAAAGATATTTTGGAAGAGGTTCGAAAATTATCCGGTGAACTGGAATTGGTTGATTTGGAATTGTCTGAAGTAAACGAAGTTATTTCAACGACACATAAAAAAGAAGAAGAATTAAATTACAAATTAGATACAGTGACTAAAGATATTGTGTGGGCTCAAAATGATATTAAGGCGAAGCAGGATTGGATTGCTACAAAATTACAAGAGAAGGAAGAGAATACTGTTTTGATTGCGCAGATTGAAACGGAAATTAAAGCAGATAAAGATAAGGTGGAAAGTCAGCGGGATAACCAGGTTATGTTTTCTCAAGATCTGGATCGTTGGTTAGGTGAAATTAAAGAGATTGATGACGAGGTGGCGGCGCAAGTATTAAAGAAAGAGCAATATGCGCAAGAAACGGAAGTATTAAGAGAAAAGATTGAGAAATTAAAACAAGATAAACAGTCTCTTCAAGGGGCTTTAGATGAGCAGAATGCCCAGAAAATCGAAGTGGCTCAAAAAGTTAATAGTTTACGTGCAGAAATGACATCTTTGGAAGAGCAAATTGAGAAGACAAAACAAAAGCTGCATGATTTTGAGCTCAAAAGTCAGAAAATAGAATTTGGTGAAAAGGGTGTTAAGGATCGTTTGGTTCAGACGTATCAAATTGATTTTGATACGGTTATCGCGGAGAGGAAAGAGGTTGAGCTACAAGAAGCTCCGGCACTCGATTTGCTCGATCAGAGTCCCGACCAAAACGTTGGGGTAGAGGTGCAAGTGGTAGAAAATCAAGAGGCCGAGGATCGTAAGGTTGAAGGGCAAGAGGCGGAGAAGCAAGAAATAAAAAAGAAAATAGAAAAGAATGTTTGTGTTGATTGGGATACAGAGTCTTTACAAACTGAAATTGCACGTCTGCAAAAACGTTGTAATTCTTTTGGTAGTGTTAACTTAATGGCTATTGAAGAATTCGATGAGTTAAGAGATCGATTTGAATTTTTGACCAAACAACAGGCGGATCTTCTTGAAGCCAAATCGCAATTGATGAGTACAATTAATAAAATTAACCGTTCCACACGGCAAATGTTTATGGATACTTTTACGAAGGTTAGCGAAGAGTTTCGTATTTATTTCCGTATGCTTTTTGGTGGAGGTGAGGCAGAATTAGTGCTTTTAGATCCGGAAAATGTTTTGGAATCAGGCGTTGAAATTGTAGCACGTCCTCCGGGAAAAAAGCTTCAAAGTATCAGTCTTCTTTCAGGTGGTGAAAAAACTTTAACAGCTATTGCCCTCATTTTCGGTGTTTTTAAGGTGAATCCTAGTCCCTTCTGTATTTTAGATGAAATTGATGCGGCTTTGGACGAAGCTAATGTTGGGCGATACAGTTATTTATTGAAAGATTTTGCAAAAATTGCTCAGTTTATTGTTATTACGCACAATAAAAAGACGATGGCTCATTGCGATGTTATGTATGGAATTACTATGCCTGAGACAGGTGTTTCCCGCGTTGTTTCTGTAAAATTTCCTAAGAAAAATCAGGAAGCTCAAGAAGAAGTCCCTGTTGGTGTGTGACATAATTTAGTTTAAAAAGTTCTCGCAGTATCAAATTTCCCTTTAAAAATAGGCTGTTTACTTGTGTTCAGTGGTGATGCGCTTGATTTTAAAAAAAAGGTAATTAAATAAAATCAACGGCATGTGAATAGTATGTAACATATTGTAATATAAAAAGTTATGCGCTTAATTTTTTTATTGATATGGGGAGCGCTTTCTTGACAGTGGTACATCCATATGTTATACTTTGGCCATCATGAGGATTATTTTTGTTAATTTGGGCATGGACTGGTAGATTTTCGGAGAATAAAGGGACACATTATTTTAAAATAATATGTTGCAATAAGTTACATTAATGGCATTTATTCCTCAAGAAATTATTACCCAGATTATCGACCGTTGCGACATTGTCGAAACCATAGCCTCTTACATACCATTAAAGCAGGCCGGACGAAATTTTAAAGCAAATTGTCCTTTTCATGATGAAAAAACACCGTCTTTTGTTGTTAATCCGGATAAGCAAATTTTTCATTGTTTTGGATGCGGCGTTGGTGGTAACGCGGTAAGCTTCGTTATGAAGCAGGAGCGTATCGAATTTCCAGAAGCCGTTCGTATGCTTGCGCAAAAGCTGAACATTCTGATTCCGGAAGATTCTGCGTCAAATACGAATTTTACAAATGCACGGCAGAAAATTTTTGATGTAACGCAGTTAGCCGTCGAGTATTTTCATAATATTTTGCTCTCTGATAAAAATAGTACGTCACAAAAGGCTCGCACCTATTTAAAGGGAAGAGGCATCCATTTTGAAATGGTTAAGAAGTTTCAATTGGGTTTAGCTGCGGATGCATGGGAAGGGTTATTGACGTATCTTAGAAGTCGTAAGGTTAGTTCAGATTTGATGGAAAAAGCCGGTTTGATTATTTCGCGAGAAAAGCGAGATGGCCATTACGATCGATTTCGAAATCGAATTATTTTTCCAATATTTGACACGCGAGGAAATTGTCGTGCTTTTGGGGCGCGTTCATTAGAGGATGTAGCGTCGTCTCCTGCCGAAAAAATAACGGCTAAATATATTAATTCTCCAGAAACGTCTGTTTACACCAAAGGGCATCATCTTTATGGTTTTCACTTGGCCAAACAATCAATCCTTCAAAAAGATTGTGTGATTATTGTAGAAGGATACCTGGATTGTTTGATGCCGTATCAATCCGGTGTGACAAATATTGTTGCCTCTTTAGGAACGGCTTTAACAATTGAGCAGATCAGGTTATTACGTCGATACACAAAAAATGTTGTGATGCTATTTGATATGGATGCGGCGGGAGAATCTGCCATGATACGTAGTTTAGATGTTTTGATTGAAGAGGGTATGAATACGAAAATAGCAAGTTTAGACAATGGTGAGGATCCGGATTCTTTTATCTGTAAGTTTGGAGTTGAAGATTTTGAAAATCGAATTACTAAAGCGCGGAGTATTTTTGATTACAAATATGACATACTGACACGACGGTTTGACAGCAAAACAATTGAGGGAAAAGCACGGATATCTGAAGAAATGCTGACAACCATCAGTCGTTTTCCGAATGAAATTATTATTGTTGATTATCTTCGTCAGTTGGCGCAATTATTAGGAATTGATGAGGACGCGTTACGTCAGGAATGGAAAAAGGGGCCAAAGGAAGGCGTTCGAAAACATTTTCAGAAGGAGCAGAATCAAAAGAAATATGCGGTAACGCAAAGACGCAACGTAGAACAAAATATTTTAAAATTATTGCTTGAGGAAGAAGAGTTAATCCCGGTCACAAAAAAAGAGGTCCAATTAAATGATTTTCAGGACACACAAATTCGACAGGGGATTGCTAAGATTTATGAATTGTTTGAGAAGGGGCAAGTAGTCAATAGTTTAAATTTGCTGAACAGTTTTGATGATGAATCAATGCAACAAATGATCACGGAATTAATGGCTCAAGACGAAATTATGTCGAGCAATAAAAAAAAGATACACCGTGACTGCATTGGTCGGCTCAAAAGTGATCGCTTGAAATCACGCACCGAAATAATTCGGCAAGAAATTAGAAAAGCTGAACATGCCGGTGACCAAAATAAATTGAATGAATTGATGGTAGAGTTACACCAATTGGTGAAGGAGCGTAAATGAAACAGTCCAGCAAAAAACAAGATTCGAAAAAATCAGATCTCAAACAAGATATCGAGAAATTGGTTTTATTAGGGAAGAGGAAGGGCTTTCTTACATATGATGAAGTTAATCGGGCGCTGTCTGATTCTGTGGAGTCTTCCGAAGAGATAGATAAAGTTTTTGATATTTTAGATGGAAAAGATATTAAAATTGTTGAGACCGAAGATGACGATGGAGAAACTCAAGTTAAGATAGATCAGGAGTCTCGGGAGCAGGAAGTTAGACGTGCAAGAGAAGAAAGCAAAGAGGATGAAGTTTATTCAGATAAATTTATCCCGTTGGACGATCCCGTTAAAATGTATCTTAAACAAATGGGTTCCATTCCTTTGCTTTCCCGTGAAAAAGAAATTAATTTAGCGAAGCGTATTGAAGAAGCGGAAACAAAATTTGCTGAGGCTTTATATAAAATTGCTTATGCTCGTAAAGAAGCATTAAAGGTTATTAACAAAGTTCTTGGGGAGGAAATTAATGTTGAAGATGTCGTCAAGGATGAGCTGGAGCGTCGCCCAAAATTAATGCATGAGTTGATTAGAATTAAGCAGGATGTGAGTCGGACAAAGGTTGGTAGTGATAAATCAGCCATCACATTAGCCCAATTTAAATTAACGGCTGCGTTTAATGAAAAGGTTGTTGAAAGAGTACGTAAGCTTATTGATCGCCTTGAAAAAACTGAACGTGCTTTAAAGGGAAAGAAAAAGCCGGCTGAAATAAAACAATTGCAGGAAACTAAAAAGCAATTGGGAAAAGAATTAGGTCAGCCTGTTAATATCATAAAAGATCAATTGCGTATTATTAAAATTCGTCAGTCAAAGTTTAACAAAGCCAAGAAGCTTCTTGTTGAGGCTAACTTGCGTTTGGTTGTGAGTATTGCTAAGAAATATATTAACCGTGGTCTTTCATTTCTGGATTTAATTCAGGAAGGGAACATGGGGCTGATCCGTGCGGTTGAGAAATTTGAATACACGCGTGGGTATAAGTTTTCAACTTACGCCACATGGTGGATACGCCAGGCGATTACACGATCCATTGCTGATCAGGCTAGAACGATTCGTATCCCTGTGCATATGACAGAGACGATCAACAAGATTGTACGTATTTCGCGGTTATTTGTTCAAGAGTATGGTCGGGAGCCTACGGCTAAAGAAATCGCTAATCAAATGAAAATGCCTGTGATTAAAGTTAAAGAAATTCTTAAAATTTCTCAGGTACCTATTTCTTTGCAGACACCGATTGGTGATGAAGGAGATACTCATTTTGGTGATTTTATTGAAGATAAAAAGGCTATTTCACCAGCTAATGCAACATTAAGTTCTATGTTGAAAGATGAGATTACAAGTGTTTTAGATACTTTGGAAGATCGTGAACGTAAGATCTTGGAATTACGATTTGGGATCAATGATGGCACTACGCGTACTTTGGAAGAGGTAGGGTCTGAATTTAGTGTCACCCGTGAGCGTGTTCGTCAAATTGAATCTAAGGCACTTCGTAAACTTCGCCATCCTACACGTTCCCGCCGTATCAAACAATTCCTTAATATGTCAGGGAAGGATGAGGAAATTATCTAATACCAATACCAAACCCAATAAATAATTTTTCTAATTATTTATTGGATTTGGTGTAATTGGGTTTTTTGTAAAATATATGTTATCCTTGTAGTAGAAAAATAAGTTGCGATCAAGGTAAACCATTCGTAAGAATGGGGCCCTATTCGTCATGTAACATGAGACGAAAGGCAGTGAACTAAAGAATTGCGTAATACACACAACTCTTAATGATGTTCGCTGACAAAACTAAAGGACCCTGTAGCACGTTGAGTGAGTACGGGGTAGCCAGTTGCCGTAATAGAATTTTAGTTTTGTAACCTATTCTTAAGTTGTTTATAAGGATAGGTTTTTTTTGTGTAAAGAAATTGAATAAATTGCTTTTAAAATAGAGGAATAAGGAGCAGAATAACATCAAATAATTTATGGAGAAAATCATGAAAAATAAAATTTTTATTTTCAGTCTATTATCTTTTGCTTTTCTAAGTACCCCTGGCTACACAGAGACTTTAAATTTGCTTACCTATTATCCCGCCCCTTTTGGCGCCTATGACCGTTTGATCCTTGTGCCTCGCGATGAATTGTCAGAGCCGTGTGATATTGGAACTTTTTATGTAAGTAAAGGAAGAAATAATACATTTCAATATTGTGAGGAAGTTAGTGGCGTCGGTAAATGGGGTTCCGCAGGTCCATGGACATTAGGTTTGGATGCGTTGAGTAAACCTATTGTTTTTTTAAAGGGCAGTGATCCAGATACATTTGTTGGTATTGGAGATAATGAACCGGATGCCATGTTAGAAATTAGTGCCTCAGGAATTAATAACGATCTTTTGATGTTAAGTAGCAATGATGACCGAGAAGGGGATATCATGATTGTACAAAATAATGGTATGGTAGGCATAGGCCGCACCACGGATTTAGATAATCAGCTGGAAGTTAACGGAGATATTGAAATTGTATCCGATGATGCAGACAGCAAATTACGGTTCCACGATCCGGATGATGGTTGGTACTCCATGGGTATTGATCAAACGGATGGCGGAAATTTTAAAATTAATTTTGGGAGTGACATTGGCGAAACAGATCAATTTACCCTTAGCCCTGATGGAAATGTAACCATAGGGGGGATGCTTAAGATTAGAGCTAATACAATAGATGAAGGCGATGTGAAAGTTGAATATGTCCCCGGGGCAAAACCAGGTTATTACGCGACATATGCGCCATAAATATAACGAGCCTTATGAAATATTTTAAAATTTGGAAAATTGTTAGTGTTTTATTTATTCTCAGTTTCTTTCTATCCGGTAGCAAATTATCTTATGCGTGGTTAGAAGATATTACCGAAGGTGAAACAACTATTCGGTCTATTCATTTTCATGAAATAAGAAATGCTATTGATAGCAAACGTGTTTTATGTGGCCTTAATGAATATGAATGGATTGATCCCAGTCTTATCCCCGGCGTAACACCTATCCGAAAAGTTCATCTTGATGAAATGAGAGCTGCTATTTTAGAAGTATACACCACTCAGGGTAGTACAGCCGTTCCTGTATTTACCGATCCAAGTATTGAAGCCGGTGTTACACCTATTAGCAAGACTCATATCATTGAATTACGTGATGTGCTAGATAATACAAGCTGCTGCGGTGATGGTACCTGCAATGACTCGGAAACAGACATAAGCTGTCCGGCAGATTGTTTGTGTACTTATGACCCATGGAAAGATATTGGTTGTGGCAAACAAGATTGTAAATCTATACAAATGTTGGAGAGAAGAACTGACCCAAAAAATTCAGCTTGTCCTGCGCTCTATCAATGTACGGATGATTATGCGGCGTGTTGTAAATATAGATTTTGGAAGAAGCAAGGATGTGGTTTAGGTTCATGCAGTTCAACTCAATTACTTCGAACACGTACTTCTGGGCAAAATGGATGTGCCGAACAGTTTCAATGTGTTGATTTTCATAATGATTGTTGTCAATATTCCGGTTATGTTTCTCAAGGTTGTGGTACGGGAACGTGTAAATCAAATGAGGTATACCAAGTCAGCACCCCGGCTAATTCGGATTGTCCTGTTAAAGATCGGTGTGTAAAAAATACATCTTTTTGTTGTGACTATAAAAGCTGGAAAAACAAAGGGTGTGGCAAAAGCCCGTGTACGTCAGGACAGCTTTTAAAGGAAAAAGAATCAAAAGATGGGAGTTGTCCTGATTTAACGCAATGCGTCAAAAATACTTCAACTTGCTGTACATGGTCAAAATCTTGGGACAATGTTGGGTGTGCTATTGGTGGATGCAAAAGTAACCAAATGAATCAGGTTAGAAAGGCCAGCACATCAGGATGTTCGGATAAATCCCGCTGTGTGGATAATTCCTCCTGTTTTTCTTGCGTATCAGGGGAGGAAAGAAATTGTACAGTGAGCGGATGTCAGGGGACTCAAAAATGTAAGAAAGGGAGCTGGAAGTCTTGTAAAGTATCCGGAGATGTCTGTAAGCCTAATCGTACTAAAAAATGTAAAGATGGAAATGTTCAAACTTGTAATCAATGTGGGACTGGATGGAGTTCCTGTTCGTGTGATACTGGGGAACAGGTTTCATGTAAAACTTCCGATGGCTGCCCTGGTGTTCGTACTTGTGTTAAGAATAATATGAGTTCATGTGAAAAAACACAGCCTCAATGTACTCCCGGAAGCACACAATCATGTAAGGTTAAGGGAAAAGCTGGCGTCAAAGTATGTAATAATTGTGGGAGTGGGTGGGGTCAATGCCAATGTATTCCAGGGGCTACTATTTCATGCAAGAAGGGTAAAGGGATTATGACTTGTCAAAAGAATGGGTCGTGGAGCAAATGCTCTAAAGATTAAGAGTTATCCGCAAAATTTATTTTCTTGTCTTACCAGTTTTATTTTTCAGATTTTAATTCTTTTTGGATTTCTTTATTTTCAGGGTCAATCATGAGCGCTTTTTGGAGTTCTTGGTGGGCTTTGTCTATTTCACCGAGGGCTTTGTAGGTGAGTCCGAGTTTGTGGTGAGTTTTGGTTTGTTCTTTGTCGACAGATAGGGCAAGGGAATAAATGTCCACAGCCAAAAGATAGTTTTTCTGTTCATAAAGAAAATCTCCAATTTTTAAAATATCAATCGCATCATTGGGCGCGCGTTGATGGGCTTGTTCAAGTGTTGGTAAGACTTTAGCGTATTGCTTATCCCCAGCGTAGGCCTTGGCTAATAAGAAAAATCCTTTAGGGCTTTTTGGCCAGAGTTGAGTGATCGTTTCGTATTCTTTAACCGCCCCGTTGTATTCTTCCATATCCAGATAACACATAGCAAAATTATACCGGGCACTTTTATTGTTCGGCGAACCGAAAGCAGCGGCACGAAAATAAGGGAAGGCTTTCGCATACTTTTTTCGTTTGGCATAAATTTTTCCGACGATTTCATACGGTTTGTCGTATCCCGGGAGAGTTTGAATAGCGGCTTCTGCCTCGGCAAGGGCCTGGTCATCTAAATCCAAAGATTCAAGTGTGAAGGCACGGTAATAGTTTTGGTACGGCACAACTCTAGTTGGGCCAAGTTTAACCAGGTCGAGTTTTTTTGTTTTCCATTGTGTTAAGTCGATAGAAAATTTTTGAATGAGATTTTTATTTTCAGCCATATCACGCAAGAAAATGACAGCATCATAATTAAAATAAACCATATGCCATTGAGGGCTTTCATAAAGATATTTGAGAATAGCCTCCGGTATGTGTTGTTTGGTTGAATTTAAGAAAGCACCGACGAGGTTGTGTTTTTCAACAAGTTGGTTAAATGTTTCCGTATCTCCCTTATCCAGGATAGCCCTGTATTTATTAAAAAATTCTCCACCGTAGGCTTCGGTACGTCCATCAATAAAAACCTTAATGTTAGGGGATGTGCGGCCGATCAGATAAGCCCCGGAATTAAAGTCATTAAAGAAATTACCTTTGATTTCATTTTCAACCAAAAAGTCAGCCGCTTTAGTTGGATAGCTGCGTTGAGAAATCCCTCCAAATTCACTTTTACGTTCGTATTTATCAAAATCATAATATCCTCGTAGGGTAATACCTTGACAAAATTGAAGAATCCAAATCATTAAAAGAAGTTTACCCATTATGGATGTTAGATATTGGAACTTTTTTGCTGTGAATCTTACGGGAACGATATCTTTAAAAGATATGTTTGCAATGTTAGTGATGATGATAAGGTAAGCGGCAAATGCAAAAAAGACAACATTGCGGGATGCTTTTAAGGAAAAAATAAGAAAAATAATCCAGAAAAATAAGGCGCTGATATCAATGCGTCGACGGTTAAAGAAAAAGGAAAGAGCAGAAAAGACAATGAGGATTTTGTAATGGGTGTATCTGCCAATATCAAATAGTGTTTCCATGATGATTGGCTTCTGTAGTTCATCAATGTATTGAAAGAATATTTTATTTTCTCCAGAGAGAGAAAGAAATGTGCTTAAAGGATACCAGGCCCCCTTAACAAAATGAGGGTTAATCAGACAGGCTAAGGTGACCACAATGCAGGTTATTTTCAGGCGTTTGTATTCAGAATCAGTTAAGCGTCCGGAGGTGTTCCATTCATAGGGGAGTTTCACATGGCGTTTGATCAATTCGGAAGTGAGGCCGATGAGAGCAAAGAGCGGGCCGAAAAAGAAAAATCCATGCATATTAGTCCACAGTATTTGAACAAAAAATAATGCCACAGGTACCCATTTTTTGTCGATGTGCCATGATAGGATAAAGATGTACAAAGAAAAAAAGAATAAGCTGAAAATATCAGGGCGGATGGTAAAGCGTTGTTGATAATTTAGACAGACGAGTAATAGAAGAAAGGCTATTAAAAATTGTCGTTCTTTATTGTATCCTAAAAACAAAAGGATCAGCATAGTCACAACCACAACCACGATTTGCATTTTTAAAAGACCGTCTGGGCCCCATTGGGTGAAAATATTGTGCACAATGACCTGAAAAAACCATTCATGGTTAATCCAGGGCTGGCCGCCGATTGTGCAAGAGAGGATATCTATTTTTGGAATTGAATGGTGGAGTGTAATAAACTTTCCCATGGCCAGGTGTAACCATAAGTCTAAATCTTTAATTTCAATATTTGCAGAAAAGACCACGAGCACAAAGACGGCGCTAATGGGCAAGAGTCCGATGAATTGATTAATTTTTTTCCAGATTTTTATTTTCATTGTCTTTGTTGTAATTCTTCCAAAAGAGTACTACTTTCAGGGGCCACTTCTTGGATCATTTCAGATAAATTTTTTTCGGGGTTGAGCGTATGAATTCTTTCTAAGGTTGTTGTGGCGATAGCATACTTGTGTTGTTTAGCATAAATTAGAGATAAAAGAAATAATCCTTTTGTGTTTCTTGGATTATGGATCAATACTTTCTGACATTGTTCTTCGGCTTTATCGAATTGATTCAGTTGAAACAGCGCTCTGGCTAGATGGTAACGTGTTTCCATTTTATGGGGTGCTAAAAGTTTGGCTGTACGTAGATTTTCATAAGCCTGGACATATTTTTTAGTTTTCAGGTAAATTTTTCCGAGAATTTTATGACTTGCTGTATTGTACGGTTCAATCCTGAGGGCTTCCAGGCCTTCTGTTTCGGCTTTATCAAAAAATTTTAAATTAAAGAATGCTTCGGCGCGTTTGATGTACTGATAGGACGGAATGTTGCGTGGTCCTAGTTTTAATAAATCCAATTTTGGCGTTGCCCATTGTGATAGGTTCAGAGCGTATTTCTGGGTCCATGGCTGGTTTTCTGGGGTATTTTTTAAGAATATGGCGGCATCATAGTCAAAATACACTAGTATCCAATCTGGGTGTTCATAAAAATATCGGATAGTTTTAGAAGGGACAGGGTTAAAGACAGAACTAAGAAGGGCTCCGGTTAGATGATATTTTTTGATATCGTTCTCTAATAGTTCTGTATCGCCACCCCAAACTTTACCATAATGTTTAAAAAAATCAGAGCCATACAATTCAGTTCGGCCATCAATGTAGACTTTAATATGCGGAGAAGTACGTCCGAGAAGATAAGCGCCAGAGTTAAAATTATTAAGGAAATTTCCTTTAATATTATTGTCTACTAAGAAGTCAACGGCCTTGGTTGGAAAGTTTCGTAAGGAGATGCCTCCAAATTCACTTTTGCGTTCAAATTTTGTGAAATCAAAATAACCTCGAGGTGTTATGTTGCCTATATGGTGAATCATCCAGATGATGAGGCATGCTTTAAGGGCTATCGATATGAAATATTGGCATTGGGGTGACCATTTTTTAATGAACCGAGGAAGTTGTGTGTTGCTTACAATAACCAAATAAGCAGCCACAGCAAAAAAGACAATGTTTCGTACAGCATTTAATGCCAGAAAAAGAAAGATAGCCCAAAAAATTAATGTGCTGATGTCCATTTTTTTACGATTAAAAAGAAAGCTTGAGAAAGAAAAGACAATAAGAAGTTTTAGAGGGAAGTGCTTCATCGAAAGCCATGTTCCCCATGTGATCGGTTTGTGAAGCTCTTGAATGTGTTCGAAAAATATGTGGGATTCTCCCGGAAGAGATATGAGCACACTGAATGGATACAATAATCCATGTACAAAATTTGGGTTAAACAGGCAGGCAAAAAGCACTACGGCCAAGGATTTTTTAATATACCGGTATTCTTCATCATTGAGCCGTCCAATGTGATTCCATTCATAGGGAAGGGGGATATGTCTTTTGATACTTTCTCCGATCCATCCCACCAAAATTAATAGAGGACCTAAAATGAAAAAACCGTGCATATTGCACCATAGGATTTGAATGAAGAATAGGCATATCAGACCGCGTTTTTTATTTATCGAAGAGGTTAAAATAATGACATACAAAGAAAAAAATAATAGGCTGAAGACATCTGGACGTAGCGTGAGGCGCATTTGATAAACCAGGAGCATGAGCAGTAAAACAAAAGTGGGGACTAATTGGCGGTGATGAGACCATCCCCAGAGGAGGAGCAGAGCAAAGGTGAGTCCTACAACAATGACGCGGAGGGTGATGAGTCCATCCGGGCCACCCCATTGGTAAGCGGAATGCACAATGACTTGAAACAACCATTCATGATTAATCCACGGCGTACCGGCCATCGTGTTGGAAAAAATATCGACTTGAGGAATAGAAAAATTTGTGAGGATATGTCGGCCGGCCGCCAGGTGCAACCAGAGATCCATATCTTTGATTTCAATGTTAGCCGCGAAGACAATAAGGCCGAATAAAACCATGCTAGCGGCCAATCCAGCAAAACTATTCAATTTTTTCCAAAACCATTCGGACATAGAGAAATACTTTCTTAGTTACAATCTCTTAAAGGATAACATATTCTTCTGTGGGGTCGCAAAGAATAATGGGAAAAAATGGGAGGGGAAAATAAATTGGCAATACTTGAAAAAATATTGCATACTTACTGTAATCAATGAAAAAACTAAAAAATTAGATAAACCTATGATAAAGCTCAAATCAAACATCTTAAAGGAAAAATCATGATTACGTACATTGAAAAACGACGCACACGTTTAACCTACCGACTGTTATCAGCGTTTATTTGTCTGGCCTTTACGGTCATCACTATTATGCCCCCAGTTAGAGTTCACGCGCAGGTAGTCAGTATGAATACTGTCTTAAATCTTCCAATACCGGGAACCATGGTGTCGACAACTGATACATTTTTTCCCTCGATTATTCGAGGGCTTACCATCAACCCAGAAAATCCATTAAATTTTGATTTTATCATTGATACGGGAGATGATGACCTTAAGGGGGAATCTTTTAAGACTGAATCAAGTAAATTAATCAAATATTTTCTAGCCTCGTTGACCGTCCCTGAGAAAGAACTGTGGGTTAATCTTTCGCCATATGAAAAAGATCGCATTATTCCTGAAGGACTAGGTGTGACAGAAATGGGCAGGGATATGCTCGCCCAAGATTATTTGCTGAAGCAATTAACTTCGTCTTTGATGTATCCCGAAGAGGAGCTTGGTGAAGAATTTTGGGATCGGGTACACGAACGAGCATTTGAGGAATACGGCTCAACAAATATTCCGATTAACACGTTTAACAAAGTTTGGATTGTGCCGGATAAAGCGGTGGTGTATACACATCAACAAAGTGTATTTGTAGGAGAGAGGCATTTAAAGGTAATGCTTGAAGAAGATTATTTGGCGTTACAAGAAAATTTAAATCATGAGAAATATGAATCAAATAATGTCAGTAAAAATTCAGCAGAAATTGTTAGCGGTATTTCTTCTGAGGTAGTGCGAGAGGTTTTGATTCCAGAGATTGAGAAAGAAGTTAATAAGGGGAAACATTTTGCCAATTTACGTCAAATTTTTAATTCCATGATTCTAGCCACGTGGTACAAGAAAAACCTCAAGGAAAGTTTATTAGGAAAGGTATACATGGATCAAAATAAGACAAATGGCGTAGACATAGCGGATAGACAGACCAAGCAGAAAATATACGATCAGTATGTAGAGTCCTTTAAAAAGGGAGTTTATGATTATATTAAGGAAGACTATGATCCTGCAACACAGGAAATTGTGCCACGAAAATATTTCTCGGGTGGGGTGATGAATGGGGCTATTAGTACAAAGAAAATTAAAGAAATCAATTTGGATCGATTCCCTCAAGCGGAATGGATGTCCCGTACCGTCCCACAGTTATCTCGCGGGAGTCTTAAAAGAGTTGAAGGGGCCTATGATAAGTATAGAAAATATGCAGAGACAGTGGGGGATCAGGAAAATGGAACGGATCAAGCGATGGCGACGGATGTAAAAAAGGCGGAAGATGTTATCAATCATTTGGATGAAATTATTCGGGAGTTAGAGGGCGAAAAAAGTATTTATACTCTTCATAAGAGGACAAAGGAATTAGTGGCCCTTGTTGAAAACATAGATGATCAATATCTCAGAATAGGGGTCATAGCCTCTCTAGAAAAGGTTGAGAATGAGAGATTATTTCAATTGTCAAAGGAATTAAAAAAGCCTTTAGAAAATTTGGAAATAAAAAAAACAGCCACTGGTTTAATAGATAGCCTTGAAGAGGTAAAGGAACAGGGGTTTGATGAATTTATAAAGCAAGAGAGTGGTATGGATGCAGATACATTTTTAAGCGAGTCGAGAAGAGGATTAGAAGAAGATTTGAAGGAGGGTATGAATTACAAATTTGAGGAGTACCTTAAAGCAATAAAAGCAATTTTGATAATTTTTGATTCTAAGTCACTTAGGAAGGAATTTCTGAAGGAGGATAAACCTCAATCAATTGCACACATTATAAAAAGTTTGGTGCCTGGAGACTCTGAAGAATTTATTAATTTTGCCAATCAATTATTCACATCGTTAAAATTACCTGGTCAGGTGGAGAAAAAAGTTTTTTCCTTACCGTTTATTCGTTCTGGTAAAAAATCCGAGAATAAATTCTTTTTTGAGTTATCGATCACAGATAAAGTTTCATTAGATTATACACAATCCTTAGAGAAATTATCGCCTGGAGAGGTCGATAAAGTTGCAAAGGAGCAATTCCCTTATTTAGCAGAAATTATTGATGAAATGATAGAGTTTAAGGAATCATCAGTTGAAATTGAGAAATTTAAAATAAAAATAGAAAAAGAAATAGTTGATTTAGAACAACAATTAGACAAATTTATAAAGTTGATTGAAATAAAAAACAAGAAATATAAGGATGCAGGAGAAAATGCAAAAATGTATGTGCAAGTTGTCAGAGAACGGTTTAATGAAAATATTAATATTTTGAATAGAAATATATCAATGAATCCTAAAATAATACAGGAAAGTGCGGATATGGAAATAAAGCTAAGAGAGATTATAGAGTACACTAAAAGATATATGGAGAAAGAAATAAATAATATGGACAGTCAGGTTAAGGAGGATATACAAGTAATATACGAAGATTTTGACATAAAAAAAAGCCGAATTGAGAGGGAATTGGAGAGCATAGATCTAGAGAAAAGGAAGATAATTTCCCAACAAAAGGCAGCCGGCTTTATGGAGCAGCATAATGATGTAGATGTTGTAACAACTACTTTTTTTAATCAAAATGATTTTCAAACCACCCTTCTTTTAAACGTCAATAAGGAATTTACAAATATAGGTTTTTCTTCCATACCAAAGTATTCTGAGGTTAAAAGTGAGGATATAGGTGTGCAGGGTCATAGGCGTTCGATTGTAATGAATGAAGACGCTGTCAATATTGAATTAAGAGGCCGGCATGTGAGAGAAATTCAAAAAGGGTCTAATACCAAAAAGAGTGTGTATGTGATAACAGAGATGCTTTTTAAGAGCATGCAGGAAAGAAATATTCCGATGATTCATCAGGGAGTAGAATTTAAAAGAGAATTTGACCATTCAATGATCAGCAAGACATCCCAACAGCAAATTGAAATTGGTTACGATAGGGGAAAACAGTTTGTGGCTGATAAATTTCAAGAAATTACGCGAAAATTCCCTTATTTTTTTAAATCAAATGAGAATGGGTATGAATTTCGATCTTCTGAAATGTTGTATGAGACATTAGAGGAAATCAAAATTCCCGAAAAATTTGGTGAGGCTGCATTTACAGTATTATTGCCGTACCCATCAGTATCTGAAATAACGGCCATTAAAACGTTGATTGTATTTAAGAATGGAGAGTTAAAAGATGTATATGTGCAGATTCCAAAAACGTCTCATTATATTAGAATCGATGAAAAAACAAATAATGACAAAATGTTAGCATTTAGAGAGCATTTTTCTTCACGAACAGTGCAGGGGAGTCGAAAGGCTATGGAAGATATGCAGAAAACAGTTGAGAAATTGGGGATGAAGCAATTTAAAAAGAAATCATACAACTTGTTTCGTACTTTAGGTTCTAATCAAGAAAAGATTGAACGTTTATTTCAAGCAAATAATAGGATTTTTAATCATATTTTTTCTAATAAAGATTCTGAAATGTCAATATTGAGTAATGATATAGTAAGTTTGGTTGAAGAGCGCATATCAAAGCGTACGTTAGGTCGTTTTGATCATACAACAGGTTTAATATCGGAAAAATGGGTAGATAATAATAAGTTTGAAATTTCAGATGATGATATTGAATTGATGGTTCATGAGGAAACGCATGACCGTTTTCAGAAAAAATGGCAAATATTAACAGAAGAAAGAAGGACGGAAATCCTTTCAGCCTTAAAGCAACGTCATGGTGATTTTTTTCAAAAGATTACTCAATATGAAGAATATGCTCGTTATGAGGGAAAGGATGAAGAAAAGGCAGAAGAGCTTGTGTCTTATATTGTGGGACTACTTGCACGGGGAGAGGATAAGATTCAGCATAAAAGAAAATTGAAAGATGGGACAACGGAGTTGTTTATTAACGAGAGCATACTTGATGATGACAAAATTTTGTTGGCAAGTAAAGACTTTGAATTATTGCCTAAGGATTATTCTATGGCGGCAGAATTAGAAAAAGGTGGTATTGATTTTGATCCTGCTAATTTAGACCTTCAAACGCGAGGTGACGGGGAAGCATTTAATTTTGCCAACATCTTAGCCCCATGTCTGGAAGATGATAACGCTGAGTGTAGCAAAATAGAATTGGAGCAATTGAATATTAACGGGCTTGTGCCGGTTATTTTTCAAATTACACCCGTCACGAATCCCCTCTTGCTATTGGGTATTTCTGATAAGCAAGAACCTTTCAATTCTGCACAGGATGATGAAACGCAAGATTTGACTTTCGATGATAAATACCGTAATTATTTTCTTTATACACAACAAGAGGATGAAGGATGGCAAGAGGAAGTATCATAAATAATTTTTTAAGAAATTTTTACATTGACATAACAAAGTCAGCCTGACAATTTGTGGTTAGTTTTTTACAATTTACATTTCGTTCCTACAAGCTCAACATAGGGGCACTTGCAGCGTTTTTAAAAGCGCGGAAGGTGTCCCTTCTTTGTTGGTCATGCCCACAGTTGATTGTATCTATATCTAGCCAAAATATAACTTTACAAGTATGTTCTGGCGAGGTATATTGTTTTGTATAATAGGATAAAGAAGAATATGAACAAAATTATTGGTCGAGAAGCCGAAAGGCAAATTTTAAAACAGCTGACAAATTCCAACGAGCCGGAATTTTTAGCCATTTATGGCCGAAGGCGAGTTGGTAAAACATTTCTCATAAGAGAGTTTTTCCAAGAGGCAGAATTGTATTTCGAAATAACAGGGCTGCAATCTGGCTTGCTTCATAATCAATTAGGGAATTTTATGAGTAATTTTCTTAGACAATTTTCAAAGAAAACCAATGCGCCTTCTCCTGAGACTTGGAATGAGGCGTTAAAAATGCTCATTACTGAGATTGACAAAAAAAAGATTAAAGGGAAGGTAGTGCTATTTTTTGACGAACTTCCCTGGCTTGCCCATAGAAAATCACAATTTTTGCAAGCTTTAGAATATTTTTGGAACGCATGGGCCTCTAAAAAAAAGAATGTCATTGTTGTTGTTTGTGGATCGGCAGCTTCTTGGATGCTGGAGAATATTGTTCATAATAAAGGCGGTCTGCATAATCGAATTACCAAAAGAATCAGGTTGCTGCCTTTTACACTTAAAGAGACACGTGATTATTTAAAGAGTCGAAAAATTAATTTAGATCAAAAACAGGTTTTAGAAATTTATTTGGCTATGGGAGGAATACCTCATTATTTGAAGCAAATTGAGAGAGGACAGTCTTCTGTACAGAATATTAATAAAATTTGTTTTACAAAAGATGGAATTTTAGTGGATGAGTTTAATAAGCTTTATCAGTCGTTATTTGAGCATTCGGAAAATTATATTAATGTCATAAAAGCTTTAGCTAAAAAACGAATGGGTTTAGCCAGAGACAAATTACTTGTAGAAACAAAAATGAAATCAGGAGGGGGAATATCAAAAATATTGTTAGGATTGGAAGAATCAGGATTTATTTCAAAAATTATTCCGTTTGGTAAAAAGGCTAATGCGGCCATTTATAAATTGACTGACGAATATTCTCTTTTTTATTTAATATGGATTGCAAATGCGCCGAAAAATGTTCTCAGCAGCACAAAACATGACTATTGGCTTCAGAAAAGATCAGGTTCTTCATGGCGATCTTGGGCAGGGTATGCGTTTGAAGGTGTTTGTCATAAGCATGCCTATCAGATTAAGATGGGTTTGGGTATTAGCGGTATTAATACGATGGAATCCACCTGGTATTCTAGACCAAAGAAAAAAAATGAAGAAGGCGCTCAAATCGACTTACTCATAGACAGAAGCGATAATTGTATTACAGTTTGTGAAATGAAACATTTCGATTTTGAGTTTGTTATTAATAAAAAATATTATCAAGATTTGAAAAATAAAATGAGAATTTTTAAAAATAAAGCAAGGACGAATAAAACATTATTTCTCGTTATGATGACAACTTATGGGGTAAAAGAGAATCAATATTATGAAGAGATTGTTTCCGGACAATTGAAGCTGGAAGTGTTGTTTCAATAATTTGATTAACACATCAAAAAATGCCCATCACCCTGATCCGTAAGGCTAACGGTAGGGTCAATGATAATGTCTTCTGTTCGTGTGACGGCTTTGTATTCTATGGCGGCGGTTAGTAATTCTTTGGTGTAGGGGTGTAGGGGGTTGTTAAAGATTTGATCGGTGGTTCCTAGTTCGACAATTTTTCCTTTGTACATGACAGCAATTTTTTGGCAGATTTTTCTGACGACGCGTAGATTGTGGGAAATAAACAGATAGGTGAGGTCAAATTGTGATTTTAAGCCGGCGAGGAGTTGAATGATTTGCTCTTGAATAAGGACATCAAGGGAAGAGACAGCCTCATCAAGGATGAGTAATTTTGGATTCATGACTAAGGCCCGGGCAATGGCAATGCGTTGGCGTTCTCCACCGCTGAATTCGTGAGGGTAGCGGTTAAGCATTTCGCTTTCTAATCCGACAGCCGTCAAAAGCTGTTGGATACGGATTTCTTGGCTTTGTACTGTTTTGTAGCGTAGTTTGACGAGCGTCATGGCTTCTTTTAGGATGTTACGGATCGTAAAACGGGGATCCAAACTGCTGTGCGGATCTTGAAAAACTATTTGGATGTTTCTACGAAATTTTCTGAAGTCTTTATTTGAGAGACGCGTAATTTCTTCACGTTCAAAAAGCATTGTTCCTGAATTGAGAGGGATGAGTTTGCAAATAATGCGTGCCAATGTTGTTTTGCCGCAACCGGATTCTCCCACAAGCGCCAGGCTTTCTCCTTTTTGAATGACAAGGGAAACGTCATCCACGGCCCGAATTAATCCGGAGGATTTTCCAAGAAAATTTTTTTGGGTGGGGAAGTGTTTGGCAATATTTTTAAGTTCTAATAACATTAAAGTAACGCTCGTTTCAATTGTTGTGTGTATTCATGTTTCGGTTTTTGCAAGACGTCTTGTGTTGGTCCCTGCTCGACAATTTTTCCTTCGTTCATCACCGCCACATGATCAGATAAATGTTTAACCATACCTAAATCATGGGTAATGAGTAAAATAGAAAGTTGAAGTTCTTTTTTGAGTTTTTCAAATAGTTCAATAATTTTAGCCTGTAAGGTTACATCCAGATTACTTGTCGGTTCATCGGCAATAATAAGTTTTGGCTTGGCGGCAATCGCTTGGGCAATCATGGCTCTCTGTCGCATCCCACCGGAAAGTTCATGTGGATAGTTGGATACAATTCGTTTCGGGTCAGGTAGCTCGACTTGGTTTAAGAGGTCCAAGACGCGTTCTTTGCGTTGTTGTTTATTTAAGTCAGTATGGTGCTCGAGAACTTCTTCAATTTGATAGCCAAGGGTAAAAACGGGATTAAAAGATTGTAAGGGTTCCTGAAAGATCATGCTAATCACGTTACCACGAATGCGACACATTTCTTGTTGGGAAAATCTGAGGATGTTTTTTCGCTCAAAAAGTATTCGTCCGTGTTGCACTTGCAGCCCGGGCGCGAGGAGTCTTAAAATAGAAAGTCCGGTCGTTGTTTTACCACTCCCTGAACCACCGACAAGGCCGACAATACTTAATTTAGGAATATCAAGGTCAATGCCATTAATGAGTTTCTTTTTCTTTTTGCCTGTAGTCAGTGTGACCGTCAGATTCTTTAGAGATAATAGTGTTGCCATTAATTTTTTCCCTTCATCAATGGATCCAAACAATTCCTGAGTTGGTCGCCGATTACATTAAAACAAATCACTGTCAGAAAAATAAAAAATGCCGGCAAAAGAATCCATGGATAAAATTGGATCCGTACAATACTCATTGCATCAGATAATAAGTTTCCCCAGCTGGCAAAAGGATCTTGAATGCCTAATCCAATTAAGCTTAGTGCAGATTCTGCCAAAATGTAGCCGGGAATCGAAAGGACAACAGCAAAAATGGAGTAGGAGAGAGTGTGAGGCAAAATATGTTTGAGGATAATTTTAAAATTAGATACGCCAAGGCTTTTAGCGGCCATCACATAGTCACGCTCTCGCAGGGAGAGGCACATGCCGCGGATAATACGTGCTAATCCGGCCCAGCCGATAAAGGAGAGAATAATAATAATGGCAAAATATACCTGCACAGATGTGAAGTTATCAGGCACAGCCGCGCGTAAGGCCAACAATAAATAAAACCCCGGTACCATCATAAACATTTCGCAAAGACGCATGAGCATATTATCGATCCAACCGCCGTAATAACCCGCAATCCCACCAATTAAAAGTCCAATTGAAAAAGAAATAGCAACGCCGATGAGTCCGATAGATAAAGAAATACGTGCACCATACAGAATACGGGAAAATAAATCTCGTCCGCGGGAATCAGCTCCAAATAAATACAGTCGTGTGGAATTATCTACACCAAAAAGGTGATAATCAAAGGGGAAGAGTCCGAGCAGTCTGTAGGTGTCACCTTTTGTAAAGAATTGAATGGGGTATTGTTCCGATTCATCTATGGTGTAGATACGCCGATGATGTTGGTCATATGATTGTGTTAGGCCATAAATGTATGGTCGAGTTAGGTAACCTGCACGGACGATTTGAACAGGTGTAGGAGGCGCATAAGAATAGTTACGGTCTTCATTTTTGTATGAATAGGGGGAAAGGAAATCAGCAAAAATGGCCCCTCCATAAAGGAGGCAAAGGATGCCAACACACAGGATAGCGGTTCTGCTTTGCTGAAAACGCTTAAGCGCTATTTGCCATTCACTTAAGTATTTTAGATTCTTAGTTTTACTCATGTCGTATCCTTGGGTCGACTTTGGCTAAGGCAATGTCGGCTAATAAATTGCCAGTAATAAATAAGACGCCCCCCATTAACATGCTGGCCATGACTAAATACACATCCTTAGATCGTACGGCTGTTAGCATTAAGGATCCCAATCCAGGCCAATTACAAATAATTTCCGCCAAGGCTGCTCCGCTTAAGAGATTAGAAAATTCGTATCCCAATAAAGTAATCAAGGGGTTTAGGGCATTGCGCAAGGCATGGCCATAAACGACACGATTTTCCGGTAGGCCTTTGGCACGCGCCGTTAGAATATATTTTTGTCCTAAGACTTCGAGCATATTGCCGCGCATGATGCGTTGTAATCCGGCAATAGAGCCAAGAGATAATGCTATTGTTGGAATAATAAGATGTTTTAATAGATCAATTGTTTTATGGAAGAAGTTCATGTCTTCAAAATTTGGACTGTGCATCCCTCCGAGGGGAAGTGCGCCATATTGGCTTGCCAAAAAGAGAAAGATCATAACTAAGAAAAAACTGGGCATAGATAAAAAGACATACGAAAAACCTTGGATAATGCGGTCAATAAATTGATTACGGTGGACGGCCGCCCATATGCCGAGGGGAATGGCCACACACCATGTGAGAAGAAAGCTGGCAAACGAAAGGATAAAGGTGTTCCATAAACGGGAAGTAATGATGCGTGTGACGGGAATATTAAAATGAAATGAAAAGCCAAGCTCTCCTTTAACGAGGTTTTTAATCCAAAAGCCAAATTGTGCCCACCAAGGTTTGTCGAGGCCATACATGCGTTCGTAATGTTCAATAGTTTCCGGTGAGAATTGTGGGTCCAAACGCATGGAATCTAAATAACTGCCCGGCGTGCCGTCCATCAACCAAAAGGTGATAAAGGCGATTCCCAGGAGCATGGGAATGGCTATGAGGAAACGTTTGATGATGAATTTGAACATATTTAAATTATTGTAAAGTGACGCGTCGCTCGTGACGCGTGACTCGTTTTTTACGAGCCACGAGCGACGCGTCACGAGCCACTAAGAATAGCCGAGCGTAAGCGAGGCCTATTCTATTAGGTATTTTCTCCAAACGAAAATTTCTTCTAAATTATGTAAAACTCCACCGTAATTGGTGGGGTTTATGTTGCCAAATTTGTTTCGCAGGGCTGATATTTTTGCATTTAATGATGTGTAAATAACAGGTAAGTTTTTGGCTACAATTATTTGAAAGTCATCGTAATACACTTTACGCCTTGCTTCATCTAATTCTTGTACACCTTTGAGAAATAATTCATTGATACGTTTTTCCCAGGGTGTAGATGGTATTTTTTGTTGAGGATGCCAGAGGTGAAGGCCTCCGCTTGAATCCCAAACGTTTTTACCGAAATGAGGTTCAATGCCACCGGTTAATCCTAAAACAATCGCATGCCATTCAAAGGTGGATGTTAATTTGCTTACCAGGGAATTGAACTCAAGGGCCATGAAATTAACTTTCATGCCCAGTTGTTCTAAATCTTGACGGATAATACCGGCGATATCAACACGTTCCGTGCTGCCTGAGTTTGTGTACAAATTAAATTCAATATGATTACCATCTTTATCCTCCAAAATACCATCCTTGTCGCGATCTTTGAAGCCTTCTCTAGATAGAATTTTTCGGGCTTTTTCTAAATCATAATTATATTGAGGGACATCGGGATTATGAAAAAATCCTGCACCTGGACCGATGGGGGAATGTTGAGGATATCCAAGTCCGTTTAAGACGATCTCGATGATTTTTTCTTTATCAATAGCATGCGCCACAGCCCTACGAAAATTTCTATTGGAAAACCATAAAAGTTTTACAGGGTCAACGTAGGGTTTATTGTTTTCGGGATTTTTACTGGAATTAAGATTAAATGTAATGAAATTGCTCCCTGTGGCTGGGCCAAGATCATGGATAGTAAAATTACGTTTGGTTTCGAGAGGTTTTAAATAAGGATAATCCATGCCCCGCATGCCGTAATAATCTAAGGCGCCTTCCATAAATTTAAGAAGTTGCACATCGGCATTTTGTACGATTAAATAAATAATTTTGTCTAAGTAAGGGAGTGGATTGCCATCGTCCGATTTTTTCCAATAGTTTGGATTTCTGGTAAAAATCAACCGCTGCGCCGGTAGGTATTTCGTTAATTTGAACGGGCCGGTCCCTACGATTTCTTTGGGGTCGGTATCAATACCCCACATAGGATTGAATTTGCCTTCATCAACGACGTGTTTGAGTTTATGTTTGGGAAGAATTTCCTGGCTTAACCCACGCAAGAAGGGCGCAAATTTAGTAGGCAATGTAAATTGTACTGTGAAATCACCCATTTTTTCAACCTTGAAGGGCTGTCCATCAATGGTAAAAATATCTCGGGCGGAGCTGGGGATATCAGGATTATAAACGAGATCATTAAAAGTAAAAGTCACGTCATCAGCTGTAAACGGCACGCCGTCATGCCATTTAACATTGCGACGCAGATGAAAGGTCCAAATAAGCCCGTCCGGGCTGACTTCCCAAGTTTCCGCAAGGTGGGGTTCCACTTGAGCTGTGACGGCATTAGTGGTGGTGAGTCCTTCAAAAATCATATTCGTTACTAAAGTGGTAGATGTCTCTTTAGCCAGGATCGCATTAAATGATTTAGGATCGGAACTGGTTGAAAGCACTATTTGCCCGCCGTATTTGTCGATAGAGGTAGCATGCACAAAAGGGTTTGTGCAAAAAATGAAGAATAAAATTATGGATAGACGTGCGGAGATAAGCATATTAAAAAAATTATTCATAGAAATTTACGATTTGATAGAACTATACATGATTTTAAGTTTCTTTGCAAAATACTTTTATAAAATTAGAATTTGTATGTTTATTTAAGGGATTGGCCAAAGAAATTATTCAGCCAATCTCCAAAGCGGGTTTAATTCCTCGAGGCTTGCCTCGTTTTTAAAAGTTTAGGTCAATACCTCGCAGGCTTGCTCCAAGGTAGTTTATTGCTAAAGAGACATCAAATTTTAGTAGTTTGGCATATTGGCGGAGTTTTTCAGCGAGTTTGACCTCAAGCCGGTTGCATAGTTACTTCTGATGGCTCTCTGTGAGAACCATGCTGACTTGTCTGCCATGCAGTATAACGCAGCAGACGAGCCATTTCAAGATTGCGTTTTCTCTGATTA
>JAJDCA010000034.1 GCA_029261055.1 Candidatus Omnitrophota bacterium
TAAGTAAATAAAAAACAAAAGAACCACCCTAAAAACCCAAAAAAGAAAAAAAAGAAGACATCACTGACAACGGACAGGGGAGGGCAGATCGCTACTGATCTCGGAGTTTATTAGACCTAAAATTTTTAAAAAGATGGGGAAGGTCATGTTAGCAACATTGTTGTTTGAAGTACGTTTCAAATGAAAAAATTGACAAATGCATCATTGCGGGAGCGTTTTAGTATTCCAGAAAAGAGTGCATCTTCTGTGTCCAGAGTAATTTCTGATACAATTAGTGCTAAATTGGTTAAATATGCCTCATTTTGGGCGTAGTTTAACTTGATTTTTAGAGGTTAAATTTTAATAAATTATTGTAACTGCTTTTTATCATTGATGTTGCAATTTGATAGCCACTTGATTTTAGTGAACGCTTTTTGTGATTGAGAAGCAGACCTTTCTAATTTAAAAAAAGAAGGGAAGATTAAATGTATTGGTTCTGCCAAGGGAGGATATTGGAAAGTTCTTGAATAAATGAAAATGTGGGAATAATGAAAATCGATATTGATGACGATCATGCTGGCGTTAAAGTTCCACCACCAATTGTTTATTTTGGCATGGTGATTTTGGGGTGGGGGGCAAATAAAGCATTTCCTGCGGATATTGGTATTTCGGTAATTTTTAGATATGTCGGTTTAGGCGTTGTAATTTTTAGTGTTATTTTGGTTGGATATATAACAGGAGTTTTTAAAAAAGAAAACACAGGAATTAAACCTTGGAGTTCGATACATAAAATTATTGATTATGGACCATATGCTTTTTCAAGAAATCCTATTTATGTTTTAGGTTGTGGGATTCCATTTGGGTTAGGCATTCTTTTGAATAATTTTTGGAATAGAAAAGAAGAAATTAAAGAGATATGGCGAGATATTATTGATGGTTAGAATATCATTATTTTCTCGCAACGAAGATTTGGAAAAACTTCTTTAATAAAAAAGGTATTTTAACAATTATTTTTTTCTTAAATTTGAGATTAAATCAATTCGATATAGCTTTTTAATTCCCCAACAGTTTTTGTGAGTCCCTGATTTTCAAGTGTTTGTAGATAATCGATTGCGGTTTTGGGCGGATTTTTTAGGCTGTTTCTGTGGTTCCTCGCTGATTGAATAATGACGGGTGTTGATAAATTAAATAACTGATAAATAAATTCGTCGGGGTGTAGGACTTCGATGTTAAACGTTGCTAAGTATTTTCTAGGAAAATCTTTTATATTATTTGTTATGATTATATTCGTATTAGAATGAATAGCTGCGGCAAGTACGTGCCGATCATTTTGGTCAGGCAGGTTTAGCTCTTCAACTAAATGCTCAAAATTAGTGACAACAGAGTCGTTGGTGTGTTGGTTCATCAAGTTTTTGGTTCGCTCGAGTTGAGAACGTTTGAGATCAGGACGTTCTTTTAATAAAGCCCCAATCCATTCTTCATGAATCATATCCGACCATTTTGCTTTAAATAATCCAGTTAAGGCAAGGTGCATTAAAAAGTCACGCAATGGAGCAGGGTAGAGGACATTTGCGTCATACAAGACTGTTGGAATCATTTAATATCCCATATCAAGCTCTTGAGCTTGTTTCGCCAGCGCGTTTAACGTCTCGCGGCGTTTATTATCAATAGTCGTCTTGTAATTTAATACATCTTTGAAATGTATACGACGATGCGTGCCCACTTTATAAAAAGGGATTTGGTTTTTTTCAAGCAGCTGTATAAAGAATGGGCGGGAGACATTGAGAAAGTCTGCAGCTTGTTGCGTTGTCATTTCGGTGTTGAATGGAATAATTGTAACTGCCTTGCCATTGGCTGTCTGTTCCA
The DNA here is from genome assembly GCA_029261055.1 of Candidatus Omnitrophota bacterium. Classification (GTDB taxonomy): domain Bacteria; phylum Omnitrophota; class Gorgyraeia; order Zapsychrales; family Zapsychraceae; genus JAJDCA01. Next base: position 1,846 of record JAJDCA010000034.1, read on the forward strand.
GCATATCGAGGATCATATGGGCCATAGAAGTAGGAATTTCAAGAGTTTCACCATTCTTAACAGCCATTTTTAAACGTAATATGGATGGACCTTTTGATATCATTTTTGCCAGTTTACGACTGGTTTCCGTGGCAATGCGAATATCTTGCTCTGTTGGTAATTTTGGATTATGTAATGTAGTTGGTGTCATAGTTATTGCCTCCTTTCTTTACATTTTAAATATAACATATAATCGAAATAAACGCAATATTAGCAATATTCGAAATTATTTTTATTGCTTGATTTGAGAGATTGTCCCTTCAAATCTGTGCCAGCATTATCAGGATTTTAGATATAAAAGATTTTTTGTAGAGATTTGGCAGGTTTGATGATTTCAGTAATCTAATAATTTGGATGGGGGTACTTTGAGGGTTTTAGCAATTTTAAAAATCACCTGCAGAGAGGGGAGGTCTACTTGTGAGATCATTTCCAATCTTTGCCAATATTTCACTGTGATATCTGTTTTTTCTGCAGCTTTTTCTTGAGTTAGTTTGGCTTTTCCGCGGTATTTTTTTATGTTTCCGGAAAGGATACGTTTAATTTGTTTAGGATCAATTTTCATACTAAATATTATGCCATAAATACCTTACAGGTACACTCAGGCATAGGTATGCATTTATTCTTTACATATCTATGAGGTATGCATATAATGAGCGCTATGAATACAAAGAATATTATGATTGCCGAAATTAAAAATGCTCTTCAATACCCCCATACCATTCTGGAAATAATGTCAGCAGAGGATTCTTCCAAAAACAGGGTTTCGCGTTATTGCATAGCAGATGCCCTTAAAGAAATTAAACATGTTGTAAAACAATTAAACAAACTGGCAGGATGGGATGGAGAGAAGAGTTTAGGAAAAAACCGCCACGGATCGGGTGATCCTGCCTAATAAGGCGGGTTTCCCCTGAGATAGAATATAAATGTTCCAGAAGCTTATAAAATATTTCTCACGTAACATTGTTATTTTAATTGTCGAAGATGAAAAGACGCAGATTGAACTTATTAAAAAGGACTTGTCGAGAAGGTATTCTAATTTCTTGATAGCAAAAGACGGGGAATCCGGTTTGGAGATTGCCAGGAAAGAGAAGCCCGATCTTATTATCCTTGATTGTATCTTGCCGCGGATGCAAGGCGAGGAGGTCTGCAAACAGTTGAAAGATAATGAAGCGACAAAGAATATCCCTGTCATCTTTGTGACACAGAAGGGGAAAAGGAGTTTCGTTGATTGTTTTCTTGCCGGCTCAGCGTATCATATTGTTAAACCGTTTAAGGCAAGGGAAATATTAATAGCGGTGAGGGATGTATTAAGAAATCCAACGCAGTTTATTTCCTCAGAAGAAATATACCATTATTAATAATGCCCCGCGTATTTTTTATCACGCCTATCTAAGAAATTTTTAGCCATCATTTTCTTGTATCACACCCGCCTCAATATTTGCTTAAATAATTTTTAGCGACGTAACTACTGTTTTTTGCCTCGATCCGATATGTTTATTCCAGTTGGTTTCTATTGGTCTTCTCTAATAATTTTCACTATTGATAATTGTTTGTAGGTGGCTTGCTCTGAATTTTTAAGCAGTCATTTAAAACGGATTTTCCTATTGATTGAAAGATTTTGGATTATGCCACAAAAATATCCTGTGTCAAGGCAGTCCAAAGGTGGCAAAAAGCGCCATCCTTGACACAGGATATTTTCATGGCCGTTATTAATCAAAATCAATCAATAGGAGAATCCAAAATGACTAAAAATTCAAATCAATCCACTCAATCTAAAACAAGTAAAAGTAGTTCAAATAAAAAGACCAATAAACCAACACAAGGAGGAGAAGCAATGGAAATCGGAATCGAAAGAATCCACAAGTTAGAAAATGAAGAAAAAAAGACGCGTGCGTTTGTTGACATCAAAACAACAGACGGTTTTCTTATTCGTAATGTACGCATCGTTGAGAAAAAAGAGGACAAATCGTTATTCGTCTCAATGCCGCAAAACAGAGGATCAGATAACAAATATTACGATATTGTTAGCTGGCCAAGTAAGGAGGCGCGCGAAGAGATAAGTAAAGCAATTATTGAAGCATACAAAAATAATTAAAGGTTTTAATAGTTAATAAAGCGGTTGATCTTTCATTAGATCAGCCGCTTTTTCATTTAATAAAAAAGAAAGGATTATATATGCCACTGCTAACAGAAAAATCACAGTCAGATCAAAAATTTAAAACAACATCTGCTTTAGTATGTCAATTAAAACAGAACGATCAAGACTTTGAATGGTATCCGACAACTAAAGAGATTTTGAAGAAAGTAGCCTTTGATATAAAAATGATAGGGGACGATCATTTTTCTTTATTAGATATTGGAGCCGGCAACGGGCAAACATTTACCATCATACACGATTTTATTAATAAAATTGATGATGAGGGGAGGGACAGTCATTCAATAAAAAAATACGCTATTGAGAAGAGTAAAATATTAATTGATAACATGCCGGAGGATATTTTTATTGTTGGCTCTGATTTTACACATCAGACATTGATTGATAAGAAAGTTGATGTGATATTTTGTAACCCGCCATACAAAGAGTATATCTTCTGGATGGAAAAAATTATCAAAGAGGCAAACAGTAAGTATATATATTTGGTTGTTCCACAACGATGGAAGGAGGTTGCGTCTATCATAAAAGTTATTAAAGAACGAACAGAAAAAGAAGACGGTTTTAAAATATTGGGACAATTTGATTTTAATGATTCAGAGTTCCGGCAGGCAAGGGCAAAAGTTGAGATCATAAAAATAAAACTTGATGCAGGGCGGTATAGCAGAAGCCTTAAAACTGATCCATTTGATATTTGGTTTGATGAAAATTTTAAAATTCAAGCAGACAAAAGTAAATATGAGAGTGAATTTGAAGTAAACAGAACCAAAAAAGAAGACCTGAAAAATTTAGTTCAAGGGCAGAATTTAATGGAACGCCTTGAGGAACTATACCTGGAAGACATGAATAATCTATTTAAAACATATAAAAGCCTTGAGGGGCTTGATTACCAATTATTAAAAGAGTTGGAGGTTAATTTAGAGAGTGTCAAGGAAGCATTAAAAATGAAAATTGAAGGATTAAAAAACCTTTATTGGCATGAGCTCTTTGACAACCTTGAGAGTTTGACGGATCGCTTAACAAGCGCAAGCAGAAAAAAGCTGTTAGAAACTCTCAACGAACATACGCACATTGATTATTCAAGTAATAATGCTTATGCGGTTGTTTTGTGGGCTATTAAAAATGCTAATAAATATCTTAATTCTCAATTAGCTGAAATATACCGGAAATTATCAGAGCCGGACGCGGTTAGAAATTACAAATCAAATAAAAATATAATAAAGGACACTTGGCGGTACTGCCAAGGGGATGTAACGCATTACACATTGGATTATAGAATCGTAACCAGACAATATAATTGTTTTGATAATTCAGGGTATAGGTCTTACGAGCATCCCAATGGGCTGGCTAAATCAGTCCATGATTTTATTAATGACATTTGCGTTATTGGAAAAAATTTGGCTTTTAGCGTTAATGAATCTTCCTACTCTTTTGAATGGTCCCCAGGGCAAGAAAAGTCTTTTCATTGTTTATACAATGGGAAACATGAAATTTTTATGAAAGCACGAGCATATAAAAACGGTAACGTGCATTTAAAACTTAATCAGGAATTTATGAAGGCATTTAATATCGAAGCATCGAGGATAAATGGCTGGGTTAAGTTTCCTGATGATCTAGTCGAAGAAACTGATCTATCAAAAAAGGATATAACCAAGCATTATGGGAATAACAAACAATTTAAACATATAAAATTATTAGAATGTTAAATAATTATTAATTTTTTTAACGAAAGGAGAGACAACGATGCGATATCTTAGTTTATTCACACAAAAGGACATTCTTTTGACGAATCATGATGTGGAAAGGATTCTTACGAAGTATATCCATGTTCACACGATTCCCGAATATTCCCAAGAAGAAAAAGCGGAATATAAAGGAATATTCGATAGCGCAAAAAATAAATTATCAAAAAGGATGTATCCTTTTGAGGCGATTGCAGGGGGCGACGAGAAATTAATCATCTTGGGCCCGGTTGACAGATTTGAGCCTTATAAAACGGCCAATAAAGAAAAGCCGGAGGCTCCTGAATGGCTTTTGACAGAAGATTTCAATGGGAGGCGGACTATCCGGACGGCTTCTCAGTTAAGAAATCCAGACACAAAAAAATATTTGATTCCAAGGCGCAAGAAACCAAAAAGTACCAAGAGGATATCGACAACATTTGAGAAATTCCTCCGCATCCGGCAAGGTAAAAAACTGTTGGAAGAAATGTCAACCAACGAAATTCTCACGGAGGTTAAACAATATATTATGAGGGATTTTAAGACAGCAAGTAAAGAAATCAAAAATAAAAATGTTTACACATACATTTTGGATAGGTCTTGTGAGTTATTTGATCCGATGAGCGAAGTATACAAAGTTATCCTTGAGAAATACAAAACAAGAATAAATGGTCCTCAAAATCTTAAAAAATGCCAAAAGATAGAAATATTGTAAAATCAATGTTCAATTCTAATGCTTTGGCGAACATTCTCCCGTAGCACACCCGCCTCAATATTTGCTTAAACAATTTTTAACGAAATAGATGCTGTTTCTTGCCTCGATCCAAGACGTATATACCCGTCGGCTTCTATCGGTCTTTTTTATTATCTTTATTGTCATTAACAACTATTTGTAGGTGGCTTGCTCTGAATTTTAAAGCAGTCATTTAAAACGGATTCTCCTATTGATTTATTGATTCGAGATTATGCCATAAAAATATCCTGTGTCAAGGCAGTCCAGAGGTGGCAAAAAGCGCCATCCTTGACACAGGATATTTTCACGGCCAGTTTTTTATCAAAATTAATCAACAGGAGAATCCAAAATGACTAAAAATTCAAATCAAACCACTCAATCTCAAAAAATCATTGTCAAAGTCAATCTCAAGAAAAAGACCGATAAGCCTTCAACCTCCAGGTTCAGTGAGAAATTTGCCGAAGGGGGCGCACACAATTCGAGCTGTCTAACCGCAGATGGTTGTTTTTCCCGACATTCTGCACCACGCGAATCTCAATATTTAACTCGTCAAGAATGCAGTATTCGTAATTTTGAAGGGTCTACCTTCGAGGATTATAAAGAAAGACAATTAATCAATATGGTTTATTTCCTTCAAGCAAAAGGATTGAAACTTTTATCTACAGATTCATTAGATCGGTTTGTTGATCGTAACTTTGAAGAATTAAGTGAAGATCATCAAAAAACATTCGAAAAATTACGATTTTAAGCGAAAGGAACGAAGGATGATTATTCAAGAGAACACATTAACTCAGGTAACAGAATCTAAAGAAGTCCATGCGTTATTAAAATCTATTTATGCCAACCGCAATGAAGAAGATCAGCATAAAGAAATGGCCTATGTTTTAGGGATGGATGTTAAAAATAGAATTCAATTCATTGATTTAGTTTCTATCGGCACCATTAATTATGCTGCTCCGGTGATTCGGGAATGTTTTCGATTAGCATTAATTCGAAATAGTAAGAATATTATACTGACACATAATCACCCTTCCGGAGACACTTCTCCAAGTCGAGAGGATAAAACATTCACACAGAAAGTTATTGAAGCAGGGAAAATATTAGAGGTGACGTTATTGGACCACATAATATTTTCTAATGACAGCTATTACAGTTTTTCGGATGAGGGATTTATTTAATCAAGAGGGAGGAGAAGCCCTCTTTAAAAAAAGGAGAAGGAAAAATGAATATTCAATTAACCGACATTGAAATCAAGTACAATCCACGCACGCAGTTTGACGGCATTGATGATTTAGCCAAAAGTATTAATGAATTAGGAATTTTACAGCCTTTAGCTGTATCAAAAAATGGCAATGGTAAATTTGTTCTGCTCGATGGTCAACGTCGATTCATGGCTTGTCAGAAATTAGGACTTAAAGAAATCCCTATCATTGAAAGAAATCTTGATGAACAGCAACAAAAAGAAGTGCCGATTGCCACAGATTATTTTAAGGATAAGTTAAAAATTTCCGAGAAAGCGGTCGGTGTGGCCAATCTCATTAATAAAGAGAGAAAAGTTACAGAACAAACTCTCGCTAAACGGTACGGATGGAAGGTTAAAGATGTGAAAAGGCTATTGATACTCGCAACCCTTCATCCTGAAGTATTGAAACTTATTGATGATGGTCAAATTGACATTCATAGGGCTTTAGATATTGCCGAAGTCAAGCGAGAGGATATACAAATCAAAATCGCGCAATGTTTGGCACGCCATCAGCATTTTGAATTATTGGAAGCATTAGAAGAAATAGCTTTTGAACTTCCCTTCGATGATACCTTTACCTTTGAGCAGGCAAAACAGGATAACATGGTTGGTATTGTTATTAATGATATAGACGGGGAAAGGGTTTTTACTTACGACAAAAAATACTACGACACAAAAAATAAGGAGTACGAAGAAAGAGAGAAAAAGACCTATGCGATTCAGCAAAAAAAGGCTCAACAGAGAAAAGAAAAAGAATACGAAGCCGAGCAAAAAAATAAAGCAGAAACGAAAGAGCAGCGCGCCAAGGAAAGAAAAACGGCTAAAACGAAATATGATAAAACGCTCACTACGTTTCAAGATTCCACTAAACAATTTTTAACAAAAAAACCAAAAATAGCGGACATTCACTTATTGATTGAGAGATTCAGCCATCAAATCTGTATGGACAATTGCAAGTTTATTTTAAAGGCGTTTGACGTTCCTTTTAAAACATCAGAAATGCAAAGTGCCGATTATAAAAAAGAAGTGTCAAGGATAATCAAAAGCATAGTTAAAAATGAAGCTAATCTTGCAAAGCTGATTATTTACGTTGATTATCTAAGCAATATATACAAAACAACCATGTTTGATATGGATGGTGTTAAGAAAATGATTGTCAAAATGAATAAATAAGATGGGGGTGATAAATTGATAGACTTGGTGGGCTGGCAAATGAGGGAGGGGAATCGGGGGATTGTCCAGCTGGCCCATCTAAGGTTTATATTGTAAATAATCTGTTTAAAGTCGAAACAAGCCTACCTGCATCTACTGCGTTGTGTTCGGTCGGTCGCCTACAACGTACATACAGTACGTCTCAGGCTCTCTCGGTCACACGCCTTGTATCTACAGGAAGTTTGTTTTTAGTAATTATTTCTATGTGCTTGAATA
>JAJDCA010000035.1 GCA_029261055.1 Candidatus Omnitrophota bacterium
CACGTAGATTTCCTTATGGTGTTATTTACCAGGATAGAGGAGACGAAATCTTAGTTGTTGCAATTGCTAATTTACATAGGAAACCAGATTATTGGAAAGATCGAATATAATCAAGAATAAATGAAATATTAGTTTGTTTGATTACGGTTACTATAAAAAAATCTTAGAAGAAAAAAACAGCTGACCACAAAAAGCGTGACAGCTATTTTTTTTCGTTAATGTAATAGCAAGAAGATAAACAATGTTGAAATCATAAAGCAACAAATTGAAAATAATCACCTTACATCTTAATGTACTATATGTAAAAAAAAAGAAAATGAATAACAAATATGATTTTGTCGATTGAAATGCAAAAGCATAGTTTTCTCTAATCGTCAATGTTCCTTGAGTATCGCGTTTCCAACAATCAGCTCAAGCCTACCCTCAAGGTTCGGGCGATATTATTTGTTTTCTAAATTTTCGTATTAAATTTATTTTAATTTAGTTTAGTTTAGTTTAGTTTAGTTTAGTTTAGTTTAGGGCAAACGTACTTTATTGACTAAATATGGGCCAGACGAAAAGAAGATTTGAGGGAAAGATTACAGGTTGATAAGGAATTGAAAAGTAAGTATGATCTCTGTATTGAATTACTGAATAAGTAATTTTACTGTATTCTATATCACTATTGCTAATAAACTATGTTTCCCACCCCAATGCTGCATTTACGGAGAATTAAATTATTAATTAGTATGACGCGTACAGCTATATTGCTTTATTGTAAACAATTTATGATATTTTCTTTTTTTATAGACAGGAGGATGGAATGAGTCTTTTTTCCTTTGCAGAGAAGCTTATTGACAAACTAGATGGTGATGACAAATTAGAATATAATTATGACTATCTACCACCGCTTGCATTAGCTGATAAAAGTGTTAGGCCTTCTTTAGCATGGGGATTTAAAGTTTCAATCAAAAGTTTAGAGATTGTTATCAATAAAATAGCATTGGCCGTTAATAAAGATTTACAAGGATTTAAAGACGGTATGCATGATGCTATTAAATTAGCAGATGAAGGGGAAGAAATCAGGGCTATAATTAAAGTATTTGATGTTTTAAAGGATGTTGCTGATCTTCACGGTGAAGCTACTGACATAAAAGAAGCTTTGGAGGAAGCCAGAAGATATCTTGTTGGAGGTGACGCTTCGGCTGCTGTCAGGATGAGCAACCTTATCTTTGCATATGTTGCAGACGTGAATGATCCAGATCTGCCCAAAGGTCGACCGGAAAAGATTGAAGATTATAACAAACTTTTTAAAACCATAGATTTACCTGAAATCAGTAAAACATTTCAGAATGATGATGAATTTGCAAATATGCGGGTGGCGGGAGCAAATCCTCTTGTAATAGAACAGATGACAGAAATTATTCCTAAATTTCCCGTTACGGAGGATATTTTCAAAACTGTTATGGGAGCGGAAGATTCATTAAAAAAAGCTTTATTTGAAAAAAGAGTTTATATTGTTGATTATGAAATCTTATCCGGGGCTGTTCAAGGTAGTTACCTTGATTATCAAAAATACTTGCTAGCGCCTATTGCGATGTTTGCATTACCTGAAGGTAACATATCAGATAAAAACTTGAAACCGGTTGCCATCCAATGCGGACAAATACCCGGGTTAGACAATCCCATCTTTTATCCACACAGTAAAGATTCAAATGATGAAGAAGAGAAAAATAATTGGGCAAGGGCTAAAACAGTTGTTCAAATTGCTGATGGGAACTTCCATGAAGCAGTTAGTCATCTTGGAAGAACCCATTTATTGGTTCAACCTTTTGTCCTTGCCACTCAAAACCAACTTAAGGATAACCATCCCGTCCGAAAAATTCTTGAACCTCATTTCGAAGGTACCTGTTTTATAAATAATAGCGCTGCCACTTCATTAATTGCCCCTCAGGGAATTATTGACAAAATCATGGGCGCTTCTATTGACAATTCAAGAGTATTGGCAGTGATCGGAGCACAAAGCTTTCAACAAGATTTCAATAACTCATTTTTACCCGAGACACTAGCTGCTCGAAAAGTAGATAACAAGAACGAATTGCCATATTATCCATTCCGTGATCAATCGCTAATGATTTGGGGTGCAATTAAAGAATGGGTTGGAAAATATTTAGCTACCTATTATGCATCAGACATAGAAATAGAAGAAGATAAGTATTTACAAGAGTGGTTAGCAGAATTAACATCACACCAGGGTGGCAGGATGAAAAACATAGGCCAGAATGGTAAAATTAGAACTTTAGTATATCTTGAAGACGTATTAACAATGGTAATATTTACTGCAAGCGCCGGACACGCTGCTGTAAACTATCCTCAAAGCAGCATCATGGGATTTGCACCTGCAATGCCACTTGCTGGCTATTCACCTGAACCAACCAAAGATCCAGAAAAAAGTTGGTTGGATCTATTACCGCCATTGGATCAGGCATTAATACAACTAAATACAGGAATGTTATTAGGTGGTGTCTATTACACCCAACTTGGAGAATATGAAAAGGACTATTTTAAGGATAATGCTGTAAAACAAGCACTAAAACAATTTCAG
>JAJDCA010000036.1 GCA_029261055.1 Candidatus Omnitrophota bacterium
AATCAGAGAAAACGCAATCTTGAAATGGCTCGTCTGCTGCGTTATACTGCATGGCAGACAAGTCAGCATGGTTCTCACAGAGAGCCATCAGAAGTAACTATGCAACCGGCTTGAGGTCAAACTCGCTGAAAAACTCCGCAACCATTCAACTTTGTGTCGTTATTTTTCTTTTTAAAATCTTTAATATTGTCCAATAAGGCTTTGACATAAATCCGCGCACCTGGAACCATATTTTCTTCACGCACATATCCTGGTGAAGTCGCTAAAGTGTAAACTCCTGCTGTAATGCCCTGTTGAAAAATACTACGAACAAAAACGTCAATTTCTTCGTAGTCAATAGACTTATTTAAGCTACCTTTGTTAAAATAGTCCAAATCCGTATGTAAAATCATTTGACGAGGATCCGAATATTTAATTCTTAATGGTAAATCCTTAAAATTTGAAAAAGTATTAATAGGAATTACTTTATCATTAACTGTTATTTCAAGATCTCCATAGGATCGTTTCGATATGAAAAATATTTCTTTAACTAACCCACTTTGTATTGCTGCATGCATACTTGTCGTAATCCCTAACTGATTCGTGGAATATTCATTTGCAACTTCTAAATTAAAGTTTTTATTTGATTCCAACAATTTATTTGGACTGCCCCGATCTGTATGTTGATCTATGAAAATCAAAATATTTCCTTCTTTTTTAATTTTACCCATTTCCGCAGCTTCATTCCACATGTAAAACGGCACGTCATTATCCATTACATAAATATTTTCATTTGGAAAATAAATTAAATTCTTTAAACCCAGGTAATCACTAGCATCTATTTTAAAATATGAATCTTTATCGCGATATGTTCGTTGAGGCAAAGAAATAACATTTTCATCCCCAAGAACAATGTTATTTATTCCGCCAATAACCAATTTTTGTTTTAAAACCTCTTCTGATCTGGCAGGAGTAGCGTTCCCCAAAGAATCATACAGAAGTTTCTTAGCGTGAAAAATAGCATTAATACCTTCTCGGTACAGTTCAAAGCCACCTATTTTTACCGAACTTCCTGCACGATTCCAATCCAAAACTACTGACACATTCATAGCTTTGTCTGATAAAATCCCCTGAGCATCAATTTCATCGACAACCACCATGGCCACATTTATTAATTTTTTAATAAACGTTGCTCCCCCCGAAAAATATTTCCGGGGAATGATTTGTTCGGTAATGGGGTCGTAGTCTTCTTTGATGTAATCGTGGACGCCTTGTTTAAACGCGGCGAGGTATTGGGTGTAGATTTTTTCTTTGGTTTGTTTGTCGTCAATATCTACACCGCCTACTTTATTTTTGCCGATGTAAAGTTTGCCTAAAATGGATTCGCGTAAATTTTGTTTGTACCACGTGGCCAGGATGAGGGAATGGTAGATCTGGCGAAGCGGGGCGAAGTTGGTGCCTTCGTTGACTTCTTGTTCTATTGCGGGGAGGAGGATCTCACGAATTATTTTCGTAGGGGCATGATTGATCATGCCCTTGTCTTGGGTTTGATGAATCAAACCCCTACGATTCGAATACTCCATCGCAACATAATCCTCCTCCAACATCACCTTCAATCGACTCTCCACCACAAACGCGGTATGTGTTTCTGCATTCTGGTAAACGACAGCTTTTTCCGGAACGATCCACACCTTATTAAACGTATCCACGGGAATATCGGTCGTGCCGTACTTTTCATACGCCTCTTCATGCACACGTGCCCAAAATTCTTCACCTAATTCATCCTCAGGATACATTAACGATGCGGTCACTTGTTTTAAAATGTAATCCTGCGCCAAAAGATCCCGACCCATCTCCGTGATTCCAAATTCTTCCGGAATAATACGATCCGCCTCATACGGCGAAAGATTAACCCAAAAATCCTCTTCCGGCACAGTCAACGCTGCCAAGAAATATTTGATAAGCCGGTTGGATTTCTCCGTTAAAGGATCTCCATTTAACCCCGAATCCCCCGTATCCACAATAAAATCAAACCGTAAGGGATTGTCCGGAAACACTTTAATCCCCTTCATCAAAAGCGGCACAAACGCCTCACTCAATGGCACACTCGCGCCCACCGCAGGCAGAGATAGGCCCGAAGTAACCGCTGCTGTCTGCGCAGACGCCATCGGCACCGGAACCAACACCGTTCCCCCAAAGGCTAACAGCACAACAACCGCCGCCATGCGAAATAAAATGTGTCGTTTTAATAAATAAATATTCATTAAATTAGTAATATTAATTAGTTAGTATTTATTAAAAGTATGCAATATTTCACTTAAAATAGCAAATCGCGGCTTGCAGTACCTCTGTCGACAAGATACAATTAGGCCATGTCGCAAAACAAAAGCCAACCACTTCTTAATTTCATCGCCTTTTTAATGGCATTTTGCTCGGTTTCCTATGAACTCCTCATTGGCGCCAGACTGTCGCGTATTTTTGGGGAAGGCATGTTTATTTATCCGGGATGCATCGGAATCTTTATTCTTTTCATGGGAATCGGCGGAGCCTTTTGGTACCATCGTTTACAGGACATAAAATTTAAGACCCTCCCCATGCTCTTAAAAATAGAATGCCTCTTAACCTTCTGCGGATACCTCAGCCTACTTTTGATCAACCTATCCTTACGCAATTCTTTGTACACCATCAATCTCAATGCGGTCATCATCGGCCTTGTCATGGCGGCCCTCATTGGATTTCTAAGCGGCATGGAACTGCCTCTATTGTTTCACTTGTGCCATCAGTTGGATCTCAAACAAAAACAAGTCCGGCGCATTATTTTCTTTGACTACTGTGCCAGTTTTTTTGCCTCAGCCATGTGTACACTCGTCTTTTTTTCCAGCATTGGATTTTTTAAAACCTCAATCCTGATATCCTACTTAAACTTTATGGTGATCTTGCTCATCCTGATTGTTTACCTTAAAAACCATGTACGCATCCCTCGTTTTACTTATGTAAGCATCGTCGTAGCTCTTGTCTTTTACGCCTTCACGGCTAGACACATTGATGCCTGGGAAAATTACATCGTGCACCGATCCTTAATCACAGACAAAAATACCGTCCTCCTCCACAAAATTAATACCCGTTACCAACAAGTACTTTTATTTTTAATGCGCAAAGACGAAAAACCCATTCAACGCACACAAGAAGAAGTCCTGGCCCATCCGGAAGATTATTATTTCTTCGTTACGTTAAACGGCTCTTTACAATTCTTTGAACCCTTTGAATATGCGGCTGACCCAGACCACACCTTTTTATTTGATCCCTATGTTCATATGATGCCCCGGTCAGACAATGTACTCATTCTTGGTGGCGGTGACGGTTTACCGGCTAGACAAGCCGTTCAATATCCTCAGATTAAAAATATTACCATGATCGACCTGGACCAAGAATGGGTTACATTTGCCAAAACAAATCCTTTTATGCGCCTTAAAAACCGCTCCGCCATGGACGATCCACGGGTAAAGATTCATTTTACCGACGCCTTTAAATGGCTTCTACGCACCCGAAAAACTTTTGACCTTGTCATTGTAGATTTTCCAGCCGAATCCGGAAGCCTGGCCGACATTCGCACCACCAGCGTACAATTTTTCCGAGATCTCAAACGCGCTCTCAACGATGATGGCGTCATTGTTAACCACAGCAATGGACGTTCGCTGCCCCTGCAACTACAACTCTTTGCAAGAACCGCAACAGAGGCTGGGCTTTATCCCCTTTTTGGATTTAAAGAAAGCTCCCACACATGGACATCCGTCGAACAACTTGTTCTTTTTAAATCCCAAAGAGCTCGCGCCCAATATCACCGGAAATATGGTGGACAATACTTATTAGACGATGAATTTAAAGAAACACGAGAAAAATTTGGATACATAATTTACGAAAACATCGAAGAGGCCGATGCCTGGATTTCTTTTTATGACCCGCTTGTGTCTAAACTGCCCTTTAAGAAAAAATTACGCCTTTTAATAGAGGATTTTTGGCATGGATAAACGTTTTACAAAATTGATTATTCTGAACTGCTTTACGTCCGGACACTGCATGATTGCCCAGCTAGCCTTATCCATGGCCTTGAGTTACATCTTCAGCAATTCAATTTTCATTTTTTCATTTTTTACAGGATTGTATTTAATGTCGATGGGCATCGGGGCATTACTTGTGGAGAAATTTGATGTTCCGACGGACTGGCTCATTAAATTCGTTATTGTCAATAGCATCCTGGGCGTTCTTTTAGCCAGCCCGGGCATTACTGGGGTGATTGTCTTCAATGAATTCCTGAGCTATCTGCTCAGAACCTACCAATTAGATCTGGGCACCATCCTATTTCCATTGGGAATAATACTTTCCATTTTAATCGGCATTGTTTCAGGGGCTGAATTACCCATCTTTTCAAAATTGATTGAAAAAGAAAACTGGCCGACATCACAACCCATCATCAGCGTATTAGTCAGCGATTACTTCGGCGCTTTTTTTGGCGTTGTCATCTTCACCTTTATCCTCAACCCTTTTACCGGGATCCTCAATGCGATTGTCATTACCCAAATCATCACCCTCATCGCCATCAATTACACACACTTTACCCTCAAGATTTTTTCCAAAGAATCTAAAATCCCTCTGATTCTCATGATTGTAAATGTATTTGTAGGAATGATGTTTCTTTACCGCAATACCTTCGCAGGATTTGTGGATGCGATATCAGGATTTTAATTTACTTTCCTAAACCTCTCAACACCTGGGAATATTTGTAGTAAGGATCACCGCCTGGCAGGATAAAAACATCAGCATATTCAGCTCGCTCCCGCACACGATTGATGACAACAAGAAACGTGGTACCGGCAATATCGGAACGACCAACATTGGGTGGGAAATGAACAAAATAATACGGATGGCTATTTGGAGCTCTTAACTGATCATCAATTTTTGGAAAAAGAACCTGGTAATCATTTTTGTAAGGGGATTTCATAATTTCGTCGTAGGCTAACAACTCAAGTCTTTCCCTTTCCACCCGGTTGTTTTCCTTACCACCGAGATAATCTGTTTTTAAAGTCTTCATAGCTTCACGCATAGAATGATCGTCAAACTCATCTGCCTTTAAATAATCCTGTTTAATGGTGTCCATGGCCGAACAGCCTGAAAAAACAAACAACGAAAGAACAACAAAAATATATTTTCTCATGATTTCTCCTCGTAAGATTGAAATTTTAACAAACAAAGTATCATACCATACCGCACCCGGCCATCACATATCTTTTTTCAATTTTAAACTCTTAGGGATCGTAAAATAAAAAGTAGCGCCATGACCTAATTGAGATTCAATCCATATCTCTCCCCCATGATCATCCACAGCGCCTTTGACAATACTTAACCCCGTCCCTGTCCCCATGTATTCGGTGGCGTCATTCAGCCGTTTAAAAATTCCAAAGACTTCCGCATGATATTTCGGATCGATCCCAATACCATTATCCCGCACATAAAATTCATGAAACTCTCCAATGTCGACATACCCAATCTGAATTTTAGGATTTTCTTTATTGTCCTTTGATGAAAACTTAATCGCATTATTAATTAAATTTAAAAAAACTTCCCCTATCTTAATCCGATCACAAATAATCGACGGCAAATCCTTTTGAATCTCCATGTGTGTCTGTGATTCTTGAATTCTAAATTCCAACCGATCACAAATGGACGGAACCAAACGACTCATATCCACCTCTTCATACGGATTTCTAACCCGCGTGATCCGGCAAAGCGCTAACAAATCATCGACCATCATATTCATTCGCTCAATCCCGACACAAATCCCGGTCAAACATCGCTTCCCGCGCTCATCCAAATTTTTCCGATAATTTTTATCAAGCACCGAACTGTACCCCATCACGCCCATCATGGGTGACTTAATATCGTGGCTGATCGTATGGGCAAAATTATCTAATTCCTTATTCACTTTTTCTAAATCTCTCTTTTGCTGATCGGTCAGCTTTAAATTTTCTAAAAGCTCCTCATTTTTATTTCTCAATTTTGATTGCGCTTCAGATAATTTCTGCGTCATGACATTAAAAGCCCGGCTAACAGCCCCTGTTTCATCTTTTAAAGATTCATCCAATTGAATCGTAAAATCCTCATTACTGATTTTGCGGGCCGCTGCTTCTAATTTCCTTAAAGCGAACACAATACTCCGAATAATCACAAAGGCAAGAATACCACTCAATAAAATACTGACCAAAAGACTTGTCCACAACATCCTACCGGCCACGTCTTCAGCACGATCGGCAGTAGCCAGAGAACGCTGCGTCAACTCCTCAATATTCGCAAGAACGAGTTTAAAACGAGCACTCATATTACGTTCTTTTTTTTGAATTTTCTGAATATCTTCAAAAGTAAGCTGATACCCTCCCGAGGCTACATGCGACAATATTTCCAAAACAATAGCATCATACTGCTGCTGTGCATTGGCCATTTCTTCTAATAAAGCCCCCGCTTGCATTAATTCTATTTTGGCTGTCGAAGAGCGCGATTGCCTTACACCATCCTCCACAACGCTTCGTCCTTTATGAATA
This sequence comes from Candidatus Omnitrophota bacterium, assembly GCA_029261055.1. Taxonomy (GTDB): domain Bacteria; phylum Omnitrophota; class Gorgyraeia; order Zapsychrales; family Zapsychraceae; genus JAJDCA01. The sequence continues at coordinate 6,573 of JAJDCA010000036.1, forward strand.
TTTTCTGTACCAAGCTTACTTAAACGATTGAACCCATTCTTAATCACCTGCGCATAATCAATCAAGTATTGCTTCCGGCCGGCTGAAATATTTTCAAACCCCAATTCTTCTCCAATACGCATCAACCGCTCAAACAAAATAGCCTTTTCCAATTGATGCTGCTTAATACCGGAACTGATGAGTATCAAACGATTATTATTATTCGCCATTCCCCTTAATTCATGGCCCACTTTCTTCAACTGAGAAAGCCCCACAAAAGTATTAGCCCCCAAAGCAGCTAAAAGGAAAATCGTTAATAACGGAATTTTGTGTTTTATTTTCATTTGAGACACGAAATCGCTTCTGAGCAAAGATCAACGCATTCAGCTCAGAGGAGACCTCCTTCTGGTCGGCCTCCAATTCGCTTCATGCATTAATCTTTGCTTTACGCGATTACGAATTAAGTAGCAATAATTTGCTTAATACCTACAACTTCTTAATCTGTAAATTTTTAGTTAACTCGTCTTAACAAGAGTTCCTGTTAAAGCCTGTAGGCGAACAATTCGACAAGCACAAATAGTGGTGAGCTTGTCGAACCATTGGACGCGACAAAAATACTACGTCCTCTGAGCCGAAAGGCTTTAACAGGAACTCCAATAGACGGGTTAACTAAAAATTTACCTTAATTAGAACAATAATAATGTTCGTTACTAAAGCATTAATAAATAAGAAGTTAGATCTTTTATGAAGATATCATTTAAAAGAACTGTCGTCAATGAACAATAACAACAATCTCTGGCGGTTTTTGCAAATCAATGTATAATTTTTCCTATGCTGAACAAAAAACATATTTTTCTTCCTTATTTTATTGTGGCTATTTTTGCCCTTACGATTGGGCTTTACTTTCGGCTTTACCCATTATTGTCCCACGTGCCAGGCGATTCTTCGGAAAAGGCTACGGTTCTTGTTTTATCCAAGCTGAAGGCTACAGTCGTACACAACGTCAATGCGACCCACCCCAATCTTCCCGCTAAAGAAAAAAATATTCTGATTAAAAAAGAGTTTGATAAATTACTCCACGATGAAAGAGACAATGTCCGTAAGACCATCGACAAGGCCTCCCAAAATATTCAACAGGCTTCGCCAACATCTAAACGTCCCCCTTACTTGCTGGCTTCGGATTCGTATTACTATTACGGACTAACGAAAAACATTGACCAACAAGGCCATCTCGGTGGACCTGTTAAGGGCAGCAAATATCTTAACTCTAAAATGCTTACTCCGGTCGGCCATTGGGAACCGTTTACGCTGCATCCTTATGTCGGCTATGGCATTTACGCCATTCTAAAATTCTTTAACCCTGATATTTCGCTAATGTATGCCGTTAGCTTCACACCGCTTCTGATTACGGCCTTGGCGCTTATCCCTTTTGTGTTTATCTGCTATTTTTTTGCTTTACGACCCATCGTAACATTTACCGGTGCGGTTTTCTTTTTGCTCGCCCCTATTTTTATCAAACGTAGCACATTTGCATGGTACGACAATGACCCCTACAACATATTATTCCCTTTGACGATCCTGGCCTTTCTCTTTGCCGGCATGAAATCATCCGGAAAAATGCGTTATGTCTATGGATTCCTGACCTCCTTGAGCATTTTGGGCTATGCCCTATTCTGGCAAGGCTGGGTTTTTCTATTTGCTATTGTTTTGATTTCAGGTATTACGATGTTACTTTACAATCATTTTGTCCTTAGACAAAAATCCACCACAAAATCACTCATCACTTATTTTAGTGTAGTGGCTGTCGGGAGTTTTTTAGCTGTAAGCTTTGTCTTTGGTATTCAGGAATTTTTTGTCTTATTTGCCGAAGGATGGAAGGCCTTAAAGAATTTCTTAGCCCCGCAATTATCTCCCTGGCCAGACCTTTACATCAGCGTGAGTGAATTAAAAAAATCATCACTCAAAGAAATCATTGAACTAACTGGTGGTTGGTTATTTTTTACGGTCGCCTTGCTAGGATTAACTGCTGAAGGATGGCGCAGCCGCAAAGAATCTCCGTTTAAAGTGATCACAATTACCGTCTTTTTAGTGACCTCCATCTTAATTTCCTTTGGCGCACAACGCTTTGCCATGCTGTGCCTTGTACCATTAAGCTTGGCATTTCCTTTGGGACTAAAAAAGGTGACAGCCACTTTTTTTGAGGACAATAAGATAAAAAAAGTGGCTGTCACCTTTTTTCTTGTTTGCCTCTGCCTTCTCCCCATCCGCCACATCCACGGCACGGTTCGTTCGCTCTTGAACCCGATCTTTAATGAAACATGGGAAAAGACTTTAGTCAAAATTAATAAAGAAACTCCGGAAAACAGTGTGATCAATACATGGTGGCCGCCGGGACATTTTATTAAATCTATGGCCCAACGCCGCGTCACCTTTGACGGGGCCACGATCAATGTGCCGCAGGCTTATTGGATGGCCAATGTTTTTTTGAGCCAATCGGAAGAAGAAGCCTTAGGCCTTTTGCGTATGCTGAACAATAGTGGCAATGGGGCCGCAGAATATTTGCAATCTCTTGGTTTCGGACTCCCTGAAACTATTTTCATGCTCAAAGAAATCACCAAAATAGATTCATCCAAAGCCAGGGCACTCTTGACCAAGGTTATCCCCGACACAAAGAATATTGACCACCTGCTCAAACTTACGCACACATCACCGCCACCGTCGTATTTCATGATCTACAATGAATTTGTTGAAAACAACTTACAACTCGCCTTTATCGGAAAATGGAATTTTAAACAAATTGCTGCGATCAATGCTGACACTGAACTCTTCAAAAAAATCCCAAAACGTAATTCCCCTGCTTATGTCCAATTTCTCTGGCAGCTTGCCGGCGGCCCAACCAAATACAGTGGCCCGTTGGCACAGTTAGGCCAATCCGATGACACCGTTATTTTTGCCGAGAATGTAATGATTGATCTCAAGACAAAGGCCTGTCGGATTAATTCCGCTAAATACGGCCAAGGCATTCCTCAAAGTATTTTTTATTCCAATGGAAATAAAGTCGTAGAAAAGAAATTTAAAGACGGGAACCTTCCCTATTCGCTAATCCTCGCCAAAGAAAAAGGTCGTTACATCAGTGTACTTATGGACCGTTCGCTGGCCCAATCCCTATTAATGCGATTGTATTACTTCAACGGCCAAGGACTCAAACACTTCAAACCCTTCTCCAAAGAAATCGACCTCACCGGCCGCACGCAAATTGATGTGTATGAAGTTATGTTTTAATGTCCATTGGATCACGGGCCAGAATATCATCGACAGTATCGGCCGTAGCAGGAAACTCATCATTAAAAATAAATCACCAAAATCCAGATCCTTTAGGCTTGGATTTCTTTTTCGGGGGAGGTGGGGCTTCTGGTGGGGGTGAAGGTTTTGACGTCTGCGCAGGGGTTGAAAAAACTTTACCCCATTGATCGTTCAAAGAGCTTGATGAAGAAGGTTTAGGCGATTTATCCTTAACCCGTACAGGAACATTTTGTGACTCGGATGCATAAGAAGGGAGTTCATTCTCTACTAATTGGCCCCTTACCCTTTTAGACCTAGGGACGGGAGCCTTTTTGATTTCAGGAGGATGGGAATACGAACCGCCACGGATCATACTTTCAAGTTGCGTAGCCAAATTTTCTTCTCCTTTATCACGTAAAGCTGTGATCATTTCCAAAACTCTAAAACTTTCCTGCGACATAGAATAAGCCATACCCAACCCATATTGGGCATAAGTAAAATCATTTTTTTTAAGAACATGTTCAAAGTGAGGAATAGCATCGCTAGCCTGTTTTTTTCCCAAAAGATACGTCCAAGCCAATGTTAACCGTGCTGTCACGAGATCCGGTTTTATTTCAACGGCCTTAGCCCCATATTTTTCTGCCAAATCATATTCGGCCATACTGTAATAAATTTTGGCTAAATGATCATACGGCTGAGAAAAATCCGGCTTGAATTGAATAGCCTTTTTAAAAAGCCATATAACCTCATCAATATCCGTTCCCTTCTCTTTATGCGCTAAAGCTAAATAATTGTAAACTGCGCCAAATTCCGGAACAATTTCCAAAATCTTTTCATAACCATTAATAGCCTTATCATACTCCCCTTTAGAGTAAGCTTCTGTGGCTTGTTTAAACATGACTTGGACGGGATTATCGGCTGAATAACCTAAAGGAGGCGCAAGGAGGATAACTGCAAAAGTAAAAATTAAAAACTTAGAAATAAAATTTCTCAATTTGACATATCTGGCGTCATAACGACCTTGACGATTTTCATTGAGGCATTGACTTCACTGGAGGTGCCGCGCTTTGAAGTCATATTAAATTTAACAATTTTCATCAATTCTTTTTCAGTAGAATTAATTTCATGCATAAACGCAATAATATCTTCAAGTTTTCCTACACAATCAATGCTGGCAAAATATTCAATAGTTTTTTTATTTGTCCGCGGTTCATCTGGGCTAGTTTTAGTTAAATTGACCTGTGAACGTCTTGCCAAATGCTCCAAAATTCTAAAAAATTCCGTATTAACAACATCCTGCTCCGGAACCTTGTCAACAAAATATTCTCCATAAATTTTGTTATCTTTAAGAATTTTATCCTTAAACAAAAGAAACTTAGCATCTCGATCAATGCTAAATTCTTGTGTATCGACTTCTTTGCCCACGGCTTTAAGTTTGCTCAGCACAGGGCCTAAAAAAATCCTGTCAAATAAAGCCAAAATAACAAGGACAACCGTTGCCGCATGGAAAATTTTTTGTTTAAAAGACAGCTTCGCAAAGTATTGCGTCACTGTGTTGGATAATGATTTAACTTTGGAATCAGCTGTATCAGCCACCTTATTTCCCCTCCTTTTCGACGGATTGTTCTTCTTTTTCATCATCAACCGCCGACTGTAATTTCAAGGTAATTTCAAAAGCATGGGCATCTTTTCCTCGATCTTTTTTGGAAGATTGAGATTTAATATTTACGCTTTTAAATAATACCGCATCTTTTAAAATAGTAACCAAATTGGGTATCAAAGAAGCCGTTTCACTAACCCCCTGAATATTGATAAGACCCTCTTCCTCCATGACAATATTCGTCAAATACATTTCATCTGGAATATTACGGTAGAGTTCATAAATAGTATCCAAACTCATCATACGGCTTTCAAGAAATTTCTGAATAATGTCCTGCCGTGATGTAACATCCTGAAGCTTTATCACTTCCTCACGTTTTTGTTTATAATCCTCTTTCAATTTGTTCAAATAGGCGCCCCTAAAATATAATTTGATGCTCAACAATCCTATCAGCAAAACAAAAACAATCATTCCTAAAATAGCTGTCTTAAAAACTTCATGACCTTCCGCTTCAATAGATTTTTGCAACCGAATTTCTTCAGGGATAAGATTCACCTGCATATCTTTAATTAATTGAGCTGGAGAAATCACATCAATAAAAGAAACATCTGCAAAATTCCCCGTAAGCTGCTTGAGAATTCCTTTAGGAGCATTAATATTATCCACATAAGGAATCATCTCGACGTTCCACTTCAATTTATCAGTAAGCAGTGCTTGTATCGCTTGCATATGTGTATTATCACTCGTCATGAGATAATTAGCCGGTGCATCACCAACATCCTCACTCTGATAAGACTCCATCGTTTTGGCTAATTCCTCAACAAGTTTTTCTTGAGCTCCGGCCCCTTCTTCCATCAATTGTTTTTGCCCAATGGGAATGCATCGCGAAGCCATAGCTATGCCACGAAACGTGATGACAAAATCCGTTGAATCTCCTCCAATGTCAATAACGCCACTAGGTGTCGGTTCATCTTTTAGTCCAAGAGCTTGAGCATAAAGCCCGGCTATACCTTCTGGCGCAAATAACACCTTTGTAATTTTTATACCCGCTTTTTCGAAAAGATCTAACTGTGTTTTAATTTCTTTCTTGTTTGCAATAACAAGAAGAACTTTGGAATATTTTTCTTTGTGTACGCCAACATTAACAAAGTCGACCTGAATTTCCTCTCGAGACAAAGGAGTATGTCGCCCTGCTTGAAGGTTGACAATAGATTTAATTTCCTCTTCATTAATAGAAGGAACTTCAATATTTTTTGTGGTGGTCATACTGGAGGGAAGAATCAAAAAATTGACGGCCTTCTTAGGCCCAAATTTACGTAAAGCAGCCTGGACCGTTTTGGGTAAATTCGCCTCAGGCACATCTGAAACATCTTTTTTAAAAACGACAGATAGCTTGAGGTCGTCCTCAGTGCCTTTTAATTGTGCAACTCTTAAAAGGCCATTGTTTAAAGAAATGCTGTTGTAAGTATTACTTTTTCCCATAATAAATTTTTATCTCCAAGGTTGCTTAATGTTGCTTAATTATATCTTAATAATTAATAATGTATCAATAAAAAACAATTATTTTTCCTGCCAATATTCAATTCGATTTTCTTTTGTATTATAAATACATACGGCAGAAAGACGATTATTTTTTCCCTCTAGCTGCGCATGACTTTGAATCCCATAATAAAAAGAATTCGCCTTAATCTGCCCGGAAGTATTAAGCTGATCAATCTGCCTCATCTCTTCTTCTTTGAGTTCAATAAAACTTTTCACTTCGCTCGTAATATCAAATATTTTCCGAAATATGTAATCATCAACCGTAGCCTCTATACCATCATAACCTCGTCGGACGAGTAAAACTTTATCGGCTACATATCCTTCAAGCCCAAGAGCTATCAGCACCGTCTTTGTAGCTGTATTGATATTAATTTTACCGTCGCCATAAATTGTGATAAACGGCTTGAGACGATTTGAAAGATCATTATTAAAGCCCTTAACAAGAGCTAATTCATCAATAATTTCAAACACAGCACTTTTAGCTTCATAAGGATACTGTAAATTAGCATAATAATCACTGCTGTAAAATCCTTCTAATTGCGTCTTACCAAATTCTCTCCACTCAATAATCGCATCCGCCATATCCCGCGCCTCATCTTTTTGTGTAGATAAAACATGTTGAAACAACCGCTCTAAAACAATTCTATTTGCTGTATTAATATTGATTTTACTTTCTTCATCAATAAAGCCATATCGCGTTACAGAAGTCGTGGGATTACCTTCATAAAAAGGATAACTCACATTGCACATTTCCTGACCAATACGTATGTGACGGAATAGCTCGTTATTGTTATGCCGAGAAATTTTGCCATAGGTAGAATATTTAGCACCGTTAATTTGCAAATCTTTCTTTAACGCAACAATCGCTTTCTTGACACCAGCTTCAACAACAAAACGTAACCGACTACGATCTTCCAGTCGAATCAATAAATCAATCCGCTGCCGTACGTGAAACCCAATTAAAACGGCAAAAATACTCAAAAAGGCCAGTGTCCATAATGTTAAAATAAGTATTGAAGCTTTTTCATTTTTCATTGCTTTGCTATTAACTTCCAACGGGAATATCAATAAGTTTCCTCATAACCCTGGAACCACGATTGTCAGAGAACTCCACTTCAATTTCTAAACCAGCTGGAATAGTTTCAAAAAGTTTTTCGCTCAGAACTTCCCCGTTATCCGTCAAATACACATATCGAAATAATAACCGATCAATAGAATGAACTAATACCTGAGGCGCACTGAATGTATTGTTAACAGCTTGACTATAATTTGCCTGTCGTCGATAAATCTGGTGATTTCCAACATCTAAACCATATTCTGCACGACCAACTTGATGAATATATTGCCCATTTTTCTGAAGACTTTTTTTATCGGCTGGCGTTAAAACAATCGTTGGAAAGGCAAACCGTTGCGTATCGCCTTCCAGAAATATTTTAGAATAAAAAAAACTATTTTTAAGATCTCTACTAATTTTATCAAAGAAAATTGAAATATCTTCTTCAATAACCATCCGTTGTGTATTCTGCCAAACTTTTATACCCGTAGACAACGAATGATGAAGAACCCCTCCAATCACCCCCATCAAAACAACAGCGATGAGAACTTCAATCAAGGTTATCCCACTCGTCGCTCGTTGCTTGTCTCGCGTCACGAGTGACGCGTCACTTTTAAATATTAATTTATTATTCATCTAAGATTCGAAAATTTGATATATAAGCTGATTGCGCTATCTTGCGGTCATACTTCCCTTCAGTCCATCTCATCGTCAAATCAATATAAAATAAATTATCTAAATTCTTAAGGGCAGCGACACTAATGGATGGTTTTAAATAAATATTTTTACTCCCAACCTTAACCTTTTTTGGTTCACCAGCATCATAAGAAATCGTATTGTACGCCCGCAATGCGCGTTCCATGCGAACAATATGATTATCTAAAAATGTGGCGGCATAAAGGCGATTAGTTAAATACGTCATTTGGTCCATGGCAACCACATACGCCTTAAAAATCATAACAAAGCCCAGCGAGAGCACAGTCAACGTAACCATAACCTCTATGAAAGTAAACCCTTTCCTACCCGCCCTAGTCCCAGTTCGTAATATCATCTTCGTTCGAGTCCGGATCTTTGCCTATGGAATAAAGATCATAGTCTGATTTATGCTTTCCGGGAGAAATATAAACGTAAGGCTCTCCCCATGGATCAACCGCTTCTTTTTCAATATAAGGACCATCCCACGTCCTGGTTTCCGAGCCTGATGTTGGCTTAATATATAAAGCTTTTAACCCCTGACTTGTTGCAGGAAAATGCCCATTTTCCATTTCATAAAGCTTAAGTGCCGTCGCTATTTGCGCAACATCCGCTCCTGCAATGCTTACCTTAGCACGCTCCGATTTACCGACAAACCGCGGCACAACCATCGCCGAAAGCGCTGCGATGATGAGAACTACAAGGAGTATTTCTACCAGCGTAAAACCTTTTTTTACAGCATAGAAAAGTCTAAAACTTTCCCGGCTGCTTAAAAATCGTAAGTTATTGCGTAGCGATTTTTTTGAACTTTGAAAATAATTATGATTTAATTTCATTTGCTCCTCCTATTATTAATACACCATATATTTTGTCCATCTTTCCTCTAAAGCCTCTAACGATTTTACCGTCGAGGAATAAGTCTTTCGTAAGGCCTGAGAAATACTATTTCCATCCCGTAAATAACTACATAACTGCCCAAATTTGCTACTCCCATAAGTCTTAATTAAATAGTTAACCACAGAAACACTTTCGGCATAAAATATAGCCACCTTAAAAGAATCTTCTTCCTGCGCGATACTAAGCGTATTCAATGTATGCAAAGGAATATGTTCCTTTTTACGCACCATATTGCGCATAATAACATGGGCCATATCCTTTTTACCTTTTTCTTGCAATTGGGCCACTCCTTCATTAAACCACAAAGGAATTGTTTTCTCGAACCCTACAAAATCTCTTAAGACAAGATGACTAATTTCGTGAGGAAGGATGCCATCTAAAAATCCAGCCTCCTGTTTAAATGTTACAATAGCTCTGAGCTGTCCGGAGCTATTATCCCGCGCAGCACCGGCTACCGCCCAAGCAGGCTGTCCAGTTTCATTCGTAAATCTTTCTTTGTCCGGATAAATAATAATTTTTACTCGTTCGTCCCATGTCCAGAAATTTTGATACCGCGCATACCCGATTTGATGAGCGAGTTTATCATAATAATCCTCGGCATGACGTAACACCTTACGTACCCACACATAATCCTCAGCATCTAAATACTGAACAATGAAATGTTTTCCTTTTTCCTCTGACCAGGATTCACTTTGCACCTGCGTAGGATTTAAAAAACAAAACAAAATAAGAAAGACCAAATATCGAACTGTCACACCAACACATCCATTTGAAAAATTGGTAAAAGCATGGCAAAAATAATAAACCCTATGATAAGACCTATCCCTAAAATCATCACAGGCTCTAAAAGTGTCGTCATAATTTTAATTTTTTCATCATTCTCTTCCTCATAAGTCATTGCAATCTCTGCCAAAACTTCATTAAGGTTTCCTGATTCTTCCCCAACAGAAACAAGATGCCCCATTAAAGGCGGAATCTCTTTATATTTCTTCAAATTTTCTCCAAATGACCCACCAGCTGTCAGGGCCTCCTTACATTTTGTTAGATGCTCTTGAATCAACGTATTTTTTAAAATTGGAATCGCTATTTGAAGGGCCTGAATAGTCGACACCCCTCCTCTGTGTAACAAAACAATGGTTTGACAAAAACGTGCTAAATCTGTTTTGAGTAAAACTTCTCCAAAAAGAGGAATATGCAATAATAAAGGACTCAAAAAAGATTGTCCGTGCGCAGAACGTCCCCATTGATAAATAAATATACAACACGCTAAAATTGCCCCTAAACCCCACAAACCTGTTACATTCAATCCATGACTTATCGCAAGCAAGATCACCGTCGGCTTTGGCAGGGCACTTCCCATCTGCCCAAATAAACCTGCCATTTTAGGAAGAATAAACGTCATAATAAAATAAACCGTAGCCACCCCAGCTCCAGCCATAAAAAGAGGATACGCCATAGCTGTCTTAACTTTCGATGTAATCTGCTCCTGTTTACGTTGATAAAGTGACACGTTTAAAAGCATTGTTTCTAAATGCCCACTCTCTTCGCCGGCATGCACCATCGTGATATATAAAGAAGAAAAAATATGAGGAAAGACTGCTAGACTTGTAGAAAAAGAATTCCCATTCTTCACATCCAAAGCAATCCGGGATATAACACTTTGAAAATATCGATTATTAGTTTGCTCCCCTATAATAACCAAAGCCCTTAAAAGAACTTCACCAGATTTCAATAAATTAGCTAATTGACGACTAAAAACATACAACTCTTTTGTCTTAATTTTTTTTGATCCGCTTTGCTGAATTGAAAGAACCTCTGTTGACGGGGCTTCTACTGATACGGGGAGTAAACCAAGCTGATTAATTAAATCGATAGCTTCTTCATGCGTATGAGCTGTGATTTGCCCTGTCACAGTCTCACTTGTCTTTTTTTTAGCAGTGTAAACGAAAGTAGCCATTATTTATTGCGATATTTTTTCCATATGACCATTGCCTTTGTTCTCTGTCGGCTTGCAGGCAGGCTTGTCCTTAATTTCACCTGGATACTCATCTTTTACCGTCACATTCATCACTTCGCTAACGGTCGTTTGTCCCTCTAGTACAGCCTTCCATCCATTTTGCCTTAACGTAACCAATCCCTCCTGCATCGCAATCATTTTAATATAATCAGAACCTGATTTTTCTAATATGGCCGTACGAATTCTATCGTTAATAATCAGAATACCGTAAATAGCCATCCGTCCGTAATAACCGGTATGATTACAATGATCGCATCCACGCCCCTGATAAATAGTAATCTCATCCGAAGAGTTTAAATTTAAGGATTCTCTAATTTCTGATTTAAAAGATTCTGTTGGGGTTAGATTTTTTTCCTTACATTTCGGACAAATAAGACGTACCAAGCGCTGCGCCACAAAAGCCTCAACACTTGAAGCCACGAGATAAGGCTCGACACCCATATCAATCAAACGTGTAATTCCACTGGGGGCATCATTGGTATGCAAGGTAGAAAAAACAAGATGTCCTGTTAAAGCCGTACGAATCGCCATCTCCGCCGTCTCTAAATCACGAACCTCCCCGATCATAATAATATCCGGATCATGCCGCAAAAGACTGCGCAGCCCCGTCGAAAAAGTAAAATTGAGCTTAGGATTAACTTGTACCTGAGTTATGCCGTCCATTTCATATTCCACAGGGTCTTCGAGCGTAATAACTTTTCGTTCTGAAGAATTGATTTCATTTAAACAGGCATACAGCGTCGTAGTTTTTCCGCTTCCTGTGGGGCCTGTCAAAAAGATAATACCATGTGGATTTTTAATTAAATTACGAAAAAGGCCCACACTCTCGGGGTTAAACCCCAATTTCTCAAGACTCAAAAGCGTTACGCGTGATGGTAAAATACGAATAACTAAACTTTCCCCCCGTGGTGTAGGAATCGTAGAAATACGTAAATCCAAATGCTGCTCTTTAGTTTTTACAACAGCACTTCCGTCCTGTGGAAGCCGCTTTTCTGTAATGCTTAAGTTAGCTAAAATTTTAATACGTGATAAAATTTGAGGCAAAAAATGTTTAACGTCATCCGGCAAATTAGCATCCATCAGGATACCGTCAATACGATACCGAAACCGTACACGATTACGATAAGGCTCAATATGAATATCTGTAGCTCTTTTTTTATATGCTTCAAGGATAATTTGATTAACAAGATGCGAAACCGTCGGATCTTCTGTTTGCCGCTCAAGGTCCTCAATCCACTGCCCATTATCTTGAGTTGAAGTCGAAACAGATTGTGGTTCACGCGTGATGATACGATCAATCGTGTCCGAGGCAAATCCATAATGCCGCTTAAGTGCCTCGATTAAATCATGCTCATCGGCGAGCACAACTTCAATTTCCATCCCCACATGCATTCGAATTTCATCTTGAGTTTTAACATCAAAAGGCTGGCTCGAAGCAATCGTTAAAATATTGCCCTCTATTTTAATCGGCATAAATTTGTAATACCAAACAAATTTTACAGGAACCCTATCAATAATTTCCTGATTAATATCAATCCCATCAAAATTAATCGTTTCCAAATTTAAACTTTGAGAAAGAGCTATCATAACCTGCCTACTCGTTATAATTTCTTTTTGAATAAGAAAATCTTTTAAAGATAAATCAGATGTTTGTGCTCTGGCTTGAGCTTGTTTAGCCTCATCGTCGGAAAGGAGATTATGATTAACTAAGGCCTCTTGGAGGATTTTGTTAAATTGTTTCATATTCTTGGAACTTTTCCAATCATGTAAAAGTCTTCTTTCTTCAAATCATCAAAATCACCATTAACAATACGCTCACACCCTTCGATATTTTCCGCAATACTGACATACTCACCTTTTTTACCGGTAAAGACTTCACTTACATGAAATGGTTGGGTCATAAAATTGTACAACTTTTCTGCTCGTGTATAAATTTTTTGATCTTCTTTATTTAACTCTTCAACGCCGATAACAGCAACAATACGTTTTAAACCTTCATGTTTGTTAAAATGCACCAAAACCTGCTGAGCAATATCATAATGCCGGCGTCCCGTCACCACGGGGTCAAGATTAGTAGAACTACTCTGCAAAGGGTCAATGGCTGGATACATACCGAGCTGAACTAAGTCACGCGAAAGAACTATACTCCCGTCTAAATAAGCAAAAATAGCCACAACCGCAGGGTCTGTCATATCATCCGCAGGTACATAAACAGCTTGAAAAGCAGTGATAGAACCACCCCCTTCAACTGAGCGGATACGCTCCTGAACAGCACTAATTTCTGATGCTAAAGTAGGTTGATATCCAGTTTCGGCCGGAACCCGCCCCAATAACGTAGAGACCTCTTGCCCACCCTGGATGTAACGATAAACATTATCCATAAATAAAAGAATATCTTTATTCTTAGCTTGTAAATATTCTGCTAAACACAATCCCGTATTAACCACTTCAGCACGTGCCCCGGGCGGCTGATCCATCTGCCCATAAGCAAGCATAACATTTTTAAGAAGGTTACTTTCTTTCAATTCGTAATATAGTTCATTTCCTTCTCGAATACGTTCACCGATACCAGCAAAAACACACGCCCCGCCATGAGCCTTAACAATGTTATTAATCAACTCCAAAATAACAACCGTCTTACCACAACCGGCCCCTCCCATAATTCCAGTCTTACTTCCTTTAACCAAGGGGAATAAAAGATCAAAATATTTAATCCCTGTCTCGAGGACTTCCGGTTTTTCGCCTTTTTTATTGTTTAAATTAAAACCGATAGGTTTCTGCAAACTCCGAATTGGCGTACGCCCCGGACAGTCAAAAGGACCGGCATTATCAAGTGGTCGGCCTGTAGCATCCATAACCCGTCCGAAACAACCGTCCCCTATCGGAATAGTAATAGGCTGGAATGTATTATAACAAGCAGAATTCAACTGAAGATTTAAAGTATCCATCAAGGCTACCGTCCTGACGAGAGTTCGTGAAAGATGTTCGTACGTTTGCAGAACAACTGTTCTCCCATCCACCGTTTCAGCTTCAATACAATCGTACAAAGCAGGCATATCTTCAAAATTATCAAAGCAACAATCAACTACTGGCCCCTGAACAGAGGATACCCGCCCTCGCCCACGACGTGCTTCTTTTTGATTTTGCGTATCACTTTCCAAATCTATCTCCTTTATGCCTCAGACATCATTCTTGCGGAAAAAGTTTCCCGAAGACTTTTGTCAATATCACTCTTTTTAGCCTTACGATATTTAACTTTCACTTTAAGACGTTCCTTTTTCATTTTATCCACACTGTCTTCTAAAAACTTAGCTAAAGCCGCAGCAGAAGCAAGAATGCAATCCATAAAAATTTCATATAATCGCGTTGTGATCCATAAATTGGTTAAAAATCCGATGACTTCCCTTGGCTGCGATTCTTCAATAGCTTTTTCATAAACATCAACAAGTTGAGCTTGCTTTGAAATTAAATCTTCACAAGGTAATAATTTAAGTGCCCGCGTTTGCTGAATTTCAAGCGTCTTCGGCCAGGCATAACACACTACAACCTTCCCCAATCTGCCATTCATAACTTCATCCACTAAATAATCCTTCACCATCACCGCCGTTTTATATATCCCAACCCCTTCCATATTCTCAAAAACTTTCATATCGGGATCTTCCTTACGAAGAGGCTCAAGAGCCTTCTCTCCTATCCCGATAAATTTTATATCATCATGCTTTTCTTTTTCTTCTAAAGCTTTTCGGATAATCTTACTATTGAAAGCCCCTAAAAAACTACCTTCAATAGTTACAACTAGTATGCCAGTTTTAGGATTTTTATTAGCAATCAATGGATGTTCCACTTCAGTCAAACTAATCATACGAAAAAACTCAGCAAACGACTCTCCAAAACGTCTAAACTTATCTTTTTGATTTATCAAAGTATAAAATTTATTATCCGCGATATCTTTTAACGTTTGTAAAAGATCGACCATTTCAACAGCACCGCGAAGCTCTTTTTTAACTTTTTGCGCTTTACCCAATTATTCTTCCTCTACTTGTGCTTGCAGCACTGTTCCAGCTTCTCTAATTAAATTACGTACACTCCCATCTAAAGCCATTGTCCCAAATTTCAAAATCACGCCACCACCCAATTGATCATCTATACTGACTTTAACGGCTAAATCTCGATTTAATTTGGATTTGATGATTTCAGAAAATTGACTTTTTATAGAATCATCCAAAGAACTTAATGTAGCAAGCTCCACCTCTTTAACATCCGGGCTAATACGACTCATATCAACGTCTTTCAATCTTTTAAGAAATTCTGTCACAAGCACAGAATTTAATGTTCCTTTGGCCACATCACTCAAAATATCATTTAGAATCGTCATGCCAAAATTAAGACTTTTGATATTAATTTCTTTCTCTAATTCTTTACGCAATTTTTCTGTAGCACCCTTAGCCTTGGCAATAATTTCCTCGCCGTCTTTTCTGGCATCATTAATCATTTTTTCTCTTTCAGCCTTGGAAGCCTCCTCAGCATCATTCTGCATTTTATTAGCAAGCTCTTTAGCTTCCTTGCGCCTTTTGGCTAAATCTTCGTCAGCTTCCTTAAGTTTACGACCCAATTCAGCCTGCTTAGCATTTGCCGTTGCAATTTCATCATTCAGGCGTTTAACAGCTCCTTCTGTGCTCGAAATCAAAGTAAATTTCAACCAAAAAAATATAATCCCACAGACAATAAACATTAATGCCAAAAAACTTAATACTAATTTAATTTCCATAGAATTTTGCTCCTTTTTATCAAATCATTACAATTTTACAGAATAAATCTGAAAAAAAACGATCAAATAAATAAATGTTAATATTTCAAGAACGACAAGCTTTAAAAAAATACTCATTTGAATAATCGGTGTTTTTGAAGGATATACACCTAATTGTTCAATCATTTTGCACCCTAATTTTGTCACAAAAAAACAAGCGACAATAATACCAAAAGAGTACAATGTTGCAAAAATAAAAGCTTCTTTCCATAAATTAAATTCGACCATTTTTCTACTCTATTTTTATCTAGGAGCTGCGCTCAAATAGATTTTTTATTTATGCGCAGTCTCTCACTTCGAGAATAATTGAAAAATAATCAATATAGATACAATCGCAATCGCTTCGACAAAAACAAGCATTACGATCATACCCATGAATATTTTAGAAGCAGCGGATGGATTTCGTGCCAGAGCCTTAATTACGGCCCGTCCTAACATTGCAATAACGACTGACGGCCCCATAACGGCTACAAACATAACTCCAAGAATAATAAAAGTTTCTGCTAACATATTTTAAAATTACTTCTTCATTTCCTCTTCAATTAAAATCGTACATTCATTGGCAAAAAACCGCATCACACCGCCATTGATTGGAATTTTCTCATTCCAATTAATAATCACCTCACTCTTTTTTAAAACACCCAACAAAGGATAGTGATAGGCCCAAATTTCATATTCCCCTTGATCGCCTGTTAAAAAAATACTTTGAATGTCCTTTTGATACACAACCCGATTCGGACTCATAATCACACATTTAAAATTTCCCTTATTTTGCATTATTTTTTACTCGTAGCTTCATCTAAAATATCACGGCCAATATTAGACATCATATCTTCTTCTTTACCACCTGTTGCTGCAGGCGTTTTCGAACGTTCCTCTTCAACTTTTTTAATATAACTCTCTAAAATATCATTCATAGCATTTTCAGCCTCATCATCCATTTTTCGATTTTCACGCAAAGCTTTTAGAAAATCTGAATTATGCTCCTGAGAAAACCCTAAAATTTCCGATTGAAATGTCTCAATTTCCGGCATCGACAATTTATGCAAATATTCCTTAGTAAATGCATATAAAATCAATACTAAAGCTTCCATAACAACCGGACTGTCTTTATCTTGCCGGAGTAACTGCGTCAAAATTTCACCTCGTTTTATCCTATTCAATTCCTCTTCCGAAGGCTGAGTGCCTGAACGCATTTTAGAAGCGCGTTGCGCTTCCCTAAACTGTAAAAATTCCAAACGTAATGGCCCAGCTAAATCTTTAACAATTGGCCACTGCACTTTCGTCCCTACACGCGAAACAGATAAACCTAAATCTAAAGCTGGTTTCTGACCTTCACCAAAAAGGGCAGCATCCAACATAACTTGTCCATCTGTCATCGAAACAAGATTAGATGGAACAAAAGCCGTAAGATCTCCTTCTAAAATTTCTACAATAGGAAGAAATGTCATGGCACCTTCTCCACGATCTTTATCGTAATGACAAGCCCGTTCAATCATTTTTGAATGCAAATAAAAAATATCCCCGGGATAAGAATCACGCCCCGGTGCACGCCCCATTAATAGAGAAATTTCCCGATACGTCCAGGCATGTTTAGTAAAGTCATCAAATCCAATAAAAACAACCCCCCCCTTCTTCATAAAATACTCCCCTAACGTACAGGCAATATACGGAGCTAAATACTGTTGACCCGGAGGGCTGGATGATGGAGCTGCCACAATAATACTATACTTAAATGCATCATGATCCTGAAATAACTGCACAACCCTTGCTACCTGCGACCTGGCCTTACCAATGGCACAATAAATACATATAACATCATTATTTTTTTGATTTAAAATGGTATCCGTAACAATAGTTGTTTTTCCTGTCGATTTATTTCCTAATATCAATTGTCTCTGCCCAAAACCAATGGGAATCATCGAATCCAAAACTTTTGTACCTGTTTCAAGAGTCTTCCAAAGAGGCTGTCGTTCTAAAATGGGGGGGGCTGGTGGAAAAATCGGGAAATACGCATCTTCTTCAATTGGTCCAAGACTATCGAACGGCTCACAAAGAGGGGTAACCACCCGACCAACAAAATTCTTTCCAACAGGCACATTAAACGGTTCAAGAGAAGCCCTGACTTCATCACCGGTTTTTATTTTCATTGATTCTTTAACAAGTAAAACATGCGCCTCATCCTCACTGAACCCCATAATCATACCCATCGTACCATATCCAAAATTAACCAACTGACCATTAATGCACGATTTAAAACCAACAACAATAACAATGCACCCTCGAATACTTTTAACTTGTCCAACCTCTGTATACTGTAATTCCGTCAATTCAATTTCTCCCGTTTAAAATTTCCACTATTCTTTTTTATCTTCCTGTTCATTCCCTTGATTTTCTTCTTCTGAGTTTTCATCTTCAATCACAACATCTTTTGACCTTCGTCCCCAAATAGTAAAATGAATAGCTGTAAAGAGCCCAACAAAAACCATTATACCAAGAATAATTTTCCAAGCTGTATTCAATTCAGGTTTCTTGAATATACTTTTAGCAATATCAATAATATCTCTTAATGAGCGAACACGTTTCAAGACATTTTTTAACTTACTACGTTCAAGATCTTCTTTGACGGCGTCTAAAAGATCTTCTAACGCCTCAACATCATTCTTAGCTAAATTAAAACGTTTGGTATTAAGCCGAAAAGAACTAATATGCTCCTTAATCTCTTTCTCTTGTGATTGAGAACTCTCAATTTTCTCTAAATTCTTTTTAATATTTCCAACAAGATATCCAGCACTATCAACATATTTTGTTTTTTCAAGAAGCTTGTAAACTTTGCGCGTACGATCCTTTAAATTCTCGATATCAACTTGCGGAATATTCCATATATCAATAATCCCAATCTTATATTTCTTAACTTCTTTCGGTTTTAATTCTTCTTCACGAATAAGATAAGACTTACCTTCAATAGCATCATACTTAACCTCGAATCCTTCGACACCAACTAAATGTTCCGGCTTAACCTCTGTAGGCAAATAATGTTTCTTTTTGACTGTCTGAGTTTTTGTTTCCGAAGAATTTTCAACCTCAAGTACAAGGGTAATAACATTTCCATCTTCGACAGAAGGTGGTCTACTACGCCAATATTTTACTGATAAAGAATTTTTACGTATTTCATCTAATTCACCAGCATAGACCCTAAAGCGATCAATTCGTTTTTCAACATCATCTGCATACCGTTCTTGTTCTTCAATAATATAATCAATTCTTTGTAGAAGACTATCTTTTCTAACCACGCCTGTATCATAATATTCCGTATCTTTTATTCGTGCAAGACTCAGATCAATCTGCGTTTTAATCTCTTCTATTTTCTGATTATCAATTTGCCAAATATCATTAATTCTAATCTTAAATGTCTTGGTTTCTTTAGGCGTAAGCTCAACATGTCCTTTAACAAAATATGACCCTTCATTAACATTATAATCTAGTTTAAGTCCTGCTGAATCCAAAACATCATCAATACTGAGTTCTGCAGGCAAAGGAAAATTAATTTCCTTTTCTTTGGTCTTATCCGTACCGTTAACAGCCAGAATATTAATTGTCAATTCAGCTGCCCAAATAGGCACAGTCAATCCTAAAAAGAATACCGCACAACAAATCCAAAATTTATACCAACATAACCTCATTTAAAATCTCTTAGGCGTTGTCCAAAATTGTCCAAATTATTTTTGGACAATCTCTTATGAGCTGCACGCAAATATTATGCGCAGTCTCTTATTGTGTTTCAAAATAACTTTTGATAACGATGTCATCAGCTTGGATTGATTCCTTAATTGCTGTAAGTTTGGCATCAATTTCATGCAGTTTATCATTCACTTTTTCTTTATCGTCAATTTCACTTTGAAGAAGATCTTTAACTTCAATTTCCAAGCCCAAAGTCTCAGCACTTTGATTTACAATCTCTCCTAATGTATCAAGCATTTCCACTGCAAGACCTTCGGCATCGCCTTGTCCATCAGATATCTCTGAAGCAAGAGATTCTAATTCAAGAATGGCGGATTCTAAATCTTCAATTTTATCGTAAAGCCCTGGAGTCTGTCCGTTAATGGCAAGATCTTCTTTGATTTCGGTTGCAATACTTAAAACAGCACTCGCACTTTGATTAGCCCCGTTGGCATTATCCTTAATATCATTAATCTTACCGAACATAGACTCGGTGGTCTCTGAATCAGAAACTGTTCCCAACAAATCTTGGGTTTCTTTTAAGTCTCCAAAAACAGAACTTACGCTACCGGCATCCGTTGGCGTACCTAAACGACTTAATACTGTCGTTAAATTTGTATTGATGGTAGTAACATCCCCTGAGGAAGCAACGCTGCCTACTGCACTATTTATTTCTGCAAGCTTTCCAAACAAAGAATCTACAGTTTCAGCATCCGATGCTGTCCCAACCAAACCTTCTAAACTATCCACAAATGCCAGAATATTAGTTACATTCGTCACCAAAGCATCTGCGTTATCCGCCAAGAAATTCAGACCATCCCAATTAATGCCCTTGTTAGTCATCTCAGCAAAATCATTCCAATTAATCCCAGCCGTGCTGGAGATACCCATGTCATTCCAGTTAATGCCTGTGCCCGACATAAATGCCATATCCGACCAATTAATACTGGATGTTGTCATAGAAGCCATATCACTCCAATTGATGCCTGCACTGGTCATATCACCAACACTGGCCCAATTAACACCATTACCTGCAAGACTGCTTATACCACTCCAATTCACCCCAGCTCGACTCAAATCATCAATACCCGACCAATTGACCCCGGCTGTGGACATACTCATAATATTACTCCAATCAATCCCTGCCGTGGCCATCTGACCAATATCATCCCAGTTGACACCTGCTTCACCCAACACTTTAATTTCTGTCCAATTTACACCAGCCTGACTTAAATCTCCTACATTCGTCCAATTCACACCAGCATCACTTAAATCGGTGATACCTGTCCAATTGATTCCTGCATCACTCAAAGATTGAATATCTGTCCAATTAACACCAGCCTGGCTTAAATCTCCGATATTGGCCCAATTGACACCATTGGATGACATATCACCGATATCCGCCCAATTGATACCGTTGACACTCAAAGATTGAATGTCCGTCCAGTTAATACCCGCCTGGCTTAAATCTCCTATATTGGCCCAATTGACATTTTGACTCATGTCACCAATATTGTCCCAATTTACTCCAGCATCACTTAAAACGTCAATATCATCCCAATTAATACCCGCCGTTGTCATCGTTTGGAGATTTGTCCAATTGACCCCAGCGTCACTAAGATCGTTAATATTTGCCCAATTGATACCTTGCGACGACATATCCGTGATACCCGTCCAATTGATACCAGCATCACTTAACGAATTAATGTCTTCCCAATTTATCCCTTTAGCACTCATATCTCCGATATTTTCCCAATTCACGCCGGCCTTTGATAAATCATTAATCCCTTCCCAATTAATACCCGCGTCACTCATCACATCCAGATCGGACCAATTGATGCCGGCTGTAGATAATTGATTAAAATCAGCCCAATTAACACCTGATTCACTCATAGATTGTAAGTCATTCCAATTAATCCCTGCAGAACTCATTTCCTGAATATTATCCCAATTAACACTCGTCGAGGATAAGCCTGTAAAATTCACCCAATTTATGCCTGACTCGCTCATAACCTCGATATCTTCCCAATTAACCCCACCTTCTGACATAGTCTTAAGTCCTGCCCAATTCACACCAGCACTTGCCATAACATCAATATCCGACCAATTAATGCCCGTAGCTGATAAATCTCCGATATTGGCCCAATTCACACCAGCCCGACTTAATTCGTCAATTCCAACCCAATTCACACCCTGACTCGATAAATCACCTATATTCGCCCAATTCACGCCCGCATCACTCATTGAATTTATATCCGTCCAATTGATACCCGCACTGGATAGATCTCCGATATTGGCCCAATTAACGCCCGCATCACTCATCACATCTATATCTGACCAATTGATACCCGTACTGGATAGATCTCCGATATTGGCCCAGTTCACGCCCGCATCACTTAACACATTGATATCTTCCCAATTCACTCCTGCGCTTGAAAGGTCTCCAATATTTTCCCAATTTATCCCTGCACCACTTAACACATTGATGTCTTCCCAATTTATCCCAGCATCACTTAACTCATTGATACCTTCCCAATTCACTCCTGCACTGGATAAATCTCCAATATTGGCCCAATTCACGCCCGCATCACTCATCACATCTATATCCGTCCAATTAATACCTGCACTGGATAAATCTCCGATATTGGCCCAATTCACACCCGCATCACTCATCATATCTATATCCATCCAATTGATACCCGCACTGGATAGATCTCCGATATTGGCCCAGTTCACGCTCGCATCACTCATCACATTTATATCGGCCCAATTGATACCCGCACTGGATAGATCTCCAATATTGGCCCAATTCACACCCGCATCACTTAATGCATTGATGTCTTCCCAATTTACTCCTGCCGTACTCATAACATTCAAATCAGTCCAATTTATCCCTGCATCACTTAATGCATTGATGTCTTCCCAATTTACTCCTGCACTGGATAGATCTCCAATATTGGCCCAATTCACACCCGCATCACTCATCACATCTATATCTGACCAATTAATCCCGGAACTCGATAAATCACCTATATTTGCCCAATTTATCCCTGAATCACTTAGAACATTTATATCTTCCCAATTCACTCCTGCACTTGATAAATCTCCGATATTTGCCCAATTCACGCCTGCATCACTCATTGAATTTATATCCGTCCAATTGATACCCGCACTGGATAAATCTCCGATATTGGCCCAATTAACGCCCGCATCACTCATCACATCTATATCTGACCAATTTATTCCTGCACTGGACATATCCCCAATATTGCTCCAATTAATACCAGATGAAGAAATGTCTTTGATATTGGCCCAATTCACACCGGCATCACTCATCACATTTATATCGGCCCAATTAATGCCTGAACTCGATAAATCACCTATATTAGCCCAATTCACACCCGCATCACTCATCGCATTTATATCCGTCCAATTGATACCCGCACTGGATAGATCCCCGATATTGGCCCAATTAACGCCCGCATCACTCATCACATTTAAATCAGCCCAATTAATCCCTGCACTGGATAAATCTCCAATATTTGTCCAATTCACGCCCGCATCACTCATCACATCTATATCTGACCAATTTATTCCTGCACTGGACATATCCCCAATATTGCTCCAATTAATACCGGCATCACTTAATGCATTGAGATCTTCCCAATTTACTCCTGCACTGGATAGATCCCCAATATTTGCCCAATTAACGCCGGCATCACTCATTACATTAATATCTTCCCAATTTACTCCTGCAGTTGATAGATCCCCAATATTTGCCCAATTAACGCCGGCATCACCCATTACATTTAAATCAGCCCAATTGATGCCTGCTTTCGTCAAGACATTTAAGTCTGTCCAGTTCACTCCCGCGTCACTCATCACATTCAAATCAGCCCAATTGATGCCTGCTTTCGTTAACACATTTAAATCTGTCCAATTAATGCCCGTATCACTCATTACATCCAAGTCGGACCAGTTAATCCCTGCTTTTGTCAAATCACCCAAATCTGCCCAATTCACGCCCGCATCACTCATCACATTTAAATCAGCCCAATTTATTCCAGATTTCGTCAAGACATTTAAG